>JBGARS010000024.1:0-55552 GCA_044230075.1 Planctomycetota bacterium
GTTGGGCTGTGCGTGGACCTCGCTCTTCAGCGTGATCTCGCGGTTCCACTTGTGGATCTGCTTGCAGACGTAGAGCACGTTGCGGTAGCGCTCGTCGACGCGCAGCCGGGTCTCCTCGGGTTTGTCCGGCACCAGCTGGCTGACCGGCTTGATCTGTTCGCGCAGCGGCTCGGGCAGGCGCGGCAGCAGCGTGAGCACGCTGTGCTCGAGCTGGCCCACACGCTGCAGCAGCGCGGTCTCGGTGGTCTTGCGCTGCTCGTCCTCGACGACCAGTTCGCCGCGCTTCCTGTCGGCCTCGGCGATGCTCGTCTCGGCATCGGCGATGCGCTGCTCCATCGCCGCGACTTCGCGCCGCAACAGGTCGATGCGATCCCGCAGCGTCTCCTTGCCGAGCTGCCAGTCCTTCTTCTCCTTCGAGACGAGGCGGCTGGCCTCCGACCATTTCTCGAGCGCCGCGCGGGTCGCCTCGACGTCGGGGCCGGCGGCCTGCTGGGCCGACGTGGTGCCCGGCAGCAGCAGCGCCGCTGCGATACAGGACAACAAGGTGCGCCAGGCGCTGCACAGAGGATTGCGGGAGTCGAGTGTCATGGCTGTTGGTCGGTATGTGTCGCAGGTCAGAAGCGGAACTCGCCACCGAGGGTCAAGGAGTACTCGACGCCGTCGCTGCTCAGGCGGCGCAGGGTGTCGCCGGCCACGTAGTCGCTGCGGTAGACCTCACGCTGCTTGGCGTCGGTGAGGTTCTTCGCGGCGAAGGTCAGCCGCATGTTGGCGCCGAGCTTCTGTGACAGGCTCAGGTTCAACGTGTCGAACCGGCTCAGGTAGGTGGCCGGCACGATGCCGGCGCTGGACGGGCCCGAACCCTGCAGCAGCGTCTCGCCCTGCACGGTGTAGAACACGCCGAACTGCGTGCCGGTCGCCGGCAGGTCGAAGGTCAGGAACCAGTTCATGAGGTAGTCGGGCGCGCTGGTCATGTCGCGCGACGGGCGCGGACGCTCGCCGTTGACCGCCTCGAACCGCAGGATCTCGTCCTCCGGCAGTTCGACGCTCGCGTCGATCCAGGTCACGTTGCCACCGACGCTGACGGGGCGGAGGAGCTCGGCGAGCAACGCGAGCGACTGCCGCGCCTCGAGTTCCCAACCGGTGAGCTTGCCGTGCGGGTAGTTCTTCGCCGTCGTGAAGGTGAACGCCGTCGAGCGGTCGACGTATTCGATCGGGTCGTCGATGTCCTTCCGGAACCACGACCCCGAGAGGAACGTCTCCGCGCACGGCTGGTAGTCGAGGCGCAGGTCGTAGTTCTCGACGCTGCTCATCTTCAGCTCGGGGTTGCCGATGAAGATGGGGCCGCCGAGGTACTCCTGGTTGAGGATCGGCGTGATCTCCTTGAAGGTCTGCCGCGCGATCGTCTCGTTGTAGGCCGCGCGCAGCGTGACGCCCTCGAGTGGGCGATACACCAGACCGATCGACGGCAGCACGTCGTGCTGCCGGAAGTCGACGTCGGCTTCGCCGGGCAGCAGCGCCGTCTCCAGATCCTGGCCCTCGGGCAGCCAGGTCGCTCCGGCCTCGGGGCTGTTGACGACGTTGAGCTTCGTCGCTTCCCAGCGCACACCGCCCACCAGGTTCACGGTGTGCAGCAGCGGCAGATCCATCATCAGGTAGTAGGCCTGGATCTGCTGGCGGCCGACGTAGTCGACGTCGACGCCCTCGTCGATGCCGTTGTCGAGCGCGTCGGTGAAGATCGGATGGTCCTCGAACGGCCACGCCGAGCTCCAGTCGATCTCGTCGAACTGACCCGCGAACGAGATCCCGTTGTCGCCGAAGTTGCTGAAGGTCTCCTGGTTGTAGATGCGATCGACGCGGTCGCGGAAGATGCCGCCCTTCACGTAGCCCGGGTCGTTGCTCCACTGCTTGAACGGGATCTTCAGGCCGACGGTGTACTGGTCGCTGTCTTCCTTGGTCGTCTTGTAGGTGCGCTGCAGGTTGCCGAGCGTGAACGCGGCGGCCGGCTTGACCGGTCCGTAGAAGCCGTCCACCCAGGCGGTCGAGAACAGACGCTTGTCCGGCTGGTCCCGGTCGGCGCTGCTGCGTGCGATCGTCCAATCCAGCTCGGCCGGCGCCTTCTTGCTCGGCGCGATCAGCCCGAAGCGGTGGCGGCCGGACAGCTGCAGCGTCGTCGTCTTGCGCTGCGTGTACTCCAGCGTCTGGAAGCGCAGGTACGGCGCCCCGGCCGGCGTCTCGTGGCCGGGTGACGTCAGCACGTCCGGGTCGTGGCCGGGGAAGAAGTACTGCTTGCCGCGCGTGTCGTCGGCGCGTGTGGCGACGTCGTCGGCGCTGCGCGTGAACAGGTAGGCGAGCGTCAGCGCGTGCTCGTCGGACTCGATGCCGACGGTGCCGAGACCACCCCACTGCACGCTCTGCCTGCCCTGCGTGATGTCGAACAGCGCGGTGCGGAAGTCGCCCTGCTGCGGCGAGCCGTCCGTGTCCGGGGTCATCGGCTCGCCGATCGCGAGAATGCGGTAGGAGTCGTCGATGCCGTGGCGCTCCAGCGCGCTGTCGCGCTCGTAGTAGATGTTCGCCGTGCCGCCGACGCGCACGCCCGAGGCGACCTCCACCGTGCCGCCGATCGATCCCGACCACTTGTAGTCCAGCGGGGCTGGCACATCGAGCGTGCCGACGGCGCCGTCCCAGGTCTCACCGTCGTCCTGCGGCCCGCGCGACGACGCCGCCCCGCCCCAGTAGTCGAGCCCACCGCCGTTGTAGCTGGTGAATGCGTGCCGGCCCGTGACCTGGGTGTTGTGGCTCGTCTGCAGCTTCCACTTGACGGTCAACGGCTCGTCCGGCACGCCCTTCAGCCGCACGTCGACGGCACCGCCGGACGCATCGCCGAGCTGATCGGGCGTGAAGCTCTTCGCCACCTGGATGCTGGAGATGACCTCCGACGGGAACTGGTCGAGCTCGACGGCGCGCTTGTCCTCGTCGGCCGATGGCAGCCGCACGCCGTTCATCTGCGAACTGACGTAGCGGTCCGGCAGACCGCGGATGACCGCCGTCTTGCCGTCCTGCAACGACGCGCCCGCGACCAGCCGCAGCGCGCTGGCCGCGTCGCTGGCGCCCGCCTTGCTCATCAGGTCGGAACTGATCGTGTTGACCAGCGCCGGGCTCTCGAGCCGCTGGTCGAGCAGCGCCGCGTCGCCTTCGGCGCCGATGCGGAGCACGTCGCTGACCACGAACGGTTCGAGGTCCGTGAAGTCACCCGCGAGCTGGATCGTGACCTCGGTGAGCTGCCCGGCGGCGACGATCAGGTCGGCGCGCACCTGTCGCACGTAGCCGTCCTTGGCGATCACGAGCGTGTACTTGCCGGGCCGCAGGTTCGTCAGCACGAAGGCACCCTGGTCGTCACTGACGACGCGCTGCCCCGTCTCGACGACGGCGACCTGGACCTCCGGCAGCGGCGCGTTGAACTCGCGGTCGTAGACCGAGCCGCGGATCGAGCCGGCCTGCTGCGCCATCACGCCGGCGCTCAGCACGACGGCGACGGCGACCATGCGTGGGATCCTCCCGTCTACCAAGGATCACCGAGTCCACTGACGATCTCGCGGATGCGAGCGAGCAGCTTGCCGTCCGGAGCGAAGGCCTGCGTCGCCATCGAGATGCACGTCTCGGCGACGGCTTGTGCGCGCGGCCGCGAGTTCGGGTTCTCCATGCCCTCCTCGATCACCATGGTGTAGAGCTCAGCCGCGCGTCCGGTGTTGCCCATCGCCTGACAGGCCTCGGCGAACGGCCGCAGGATCTCGGCGCGCTTGGTGCCACGGAACGTCTCGCGCTCCTCGTGGTATGACGCGAGCCCGCTGTCGAGCAGCGCGTTGGCCTGTTCGAGCTGGCCGGCGCGACCGAGCAGCCCGGCCAACTGCGCGACGAAGGCGATGCGCACCTCCGTCTGCCATTCGGTGTGCTCCAGGAACTCCCGCGCGAGACGCAACGACTCGATGGCCTTCTGTGTGTCGCCGTGGTCGAGCGAGATCCGGCCCAGCTCCAGCAGCGTCGTGAGGCGGTAGTTCGGCGGCAGCTTCGCGTTCTCGACGCGGCAGCGCGTCTCGATCATGCCGCGCCGCTCCGGGTCGCCGTAGAACTTGTCGAACAACCGCGTGCAGGTGACCAGCGCCGCGAAGGTCAACCCGGACGCCTCGTTGACCAGGATGTCGTCCATGCCAGACAGCTCGCTGGCGAGATCGTCGGCCGTGATCAGGTCGGCGCGGCCCGCGGCGGTCGCGGCGGTGCCGCTGTCGAAGGCGAGGCCGGAGATCGGATCCACCGACGCGCCGAAGCGCTCGGCCTGCTTGCGATCGCCGAGTCGCGCGTAGGTACGGGCGAGCTTCAGCAGGATCGTGTCGCGGCGCCACTCCTGCGGGTTCGGGTCGTTCTCGACGTCCGTAGCCATCTGCTCGGCGAGTTGCAGACAGCGCTCGGCCTCGGTGACGTCGCCGTGCACGGCGCAGTACTGCGCATAGTCGGCGAGGCACGCGCCACGCCGCCAATCCATGATGTCCTTGGTGAACTGCTTGGCGAGTGCGGGCAGGTCGAGCTCCAGGCAGGCGAGCACAACCTTCTCCTGCGCCTTCGAGCGGCTCTTCGCATGCGGGTTCAGCGGCAACGCCGACGCGGCCTGGTAGGCGAGATGCAGGAGGTCACGGCGGAACTGGGCGACGGGTGCCGGCGCGCTCTGCGCCACGGCAGCCGGATCGGGCTGCTGTGTCGATGCGGCGGCTTCGACGTGGTCCGCCGAGCAACTGCTGAGAACGGCGAGGAGGCCGGGAAGAAGCCGACAGAACGAACCGGGGCGCGTCTTCATGGTGGGCAGAGAAAGCGGACTCGTAAATTCAGAATGCAGGCCGGCGGCACGTGGCCGCCGGCCTGCCGATCCGGACATCGCACGCGACGATGTCCGCCGCAGATCAGGGCTGCAGGTGCGACTGCGCGTTCGAGAACGAGAACTGTCCGAACGGGTCGGCGGGGAACTGCACGAGATCGATGCCCAGCGCCTGGGTGTAGATCGTCGTGCCACTGCCGCCCGGCGGGTTCGACCACGTGATCGACGTCGTGCCGCTGCCCGGCGCGCCGGTCAGGAACAGGACGATGTCGGGCGAGGGAACCGCCACGCCGCCGAAGATCGGGATGTTGATCGGGAACACACCCGCGACCAGGACGCAGGCCGAGAGGGCCGGCTCGAGGTTCTTGACCTCGATCGTGACGTTCGTGTTGGCGGCCCAGGAGCCGGTCGTGACCTGCTGCGGGCAACCCTGGCTGCCGGCGCGGCAACCGCCGAGGTCGACGTTCGCCGCGTCGTTGGCCGTCAGGCCGTAGGCGCCGGTCGCCGTCCAGCCGGTCGTCCACAGGTTCTTCTCACCGAAGCCGCCGCGGTAGCGCGAGCCGTCCAGGAAGCCGTAGCTCTCCGGCGCCCACTCGACGCTCAGCTGCGCTTCGGTCGTGACCGGACGCGGATCGAGGAAGGTGATCGGCGCCATGACGATGGTGCCGGTGCTGATCGGCAGCGTGACCGCGGCGCCGCGCGTGCGGGCAGCGATCGGCATCGTCGTCGTGGTGACGTTGTTGTTGTTGTTGCCGGCGTAGGGCGCGCGCACGCCGCGGGCATCGGCCTCGGCGTAGGCCGTCGGGCGCAGGTTGTTGTAGAACAGGATGTCGCGGAACTCGATCAGGTTGCCCGGCGCCTGGGCCGTGTAGGCCTGAGCCGGCGTGCTCTCGGCGCCACCCGGGAACGGGTTGATCGCCGAGGTCGAGCTCGAGCTGGTCAGCCAGCGCGTCGGCCAGTCGATGACGCCGTTGCTCGTGCAGAGGCTCTCGCTGTTGCCCGCTTCGCCGTCCGATCCCTCGTTGCTGATGAGCAGGTCGCCGATGTCCATGAAGATGCAGTTGTGGTACTGCACCCGCGCGTTGTCGCGCCAGGCCGTGGCGTGGTCACCGCCGTTGCTGCTGGTCGGAACCAGGCCCTGCGGCGCGCCGACGACCGTGAAGTTCGAGATGATCGCCGAGGTCACCGGCTGCCAGTGGCAGAACTCGGCGCCGTCCGTCTCGAACATGTTGTCGCCGATGCCCGAGCCCTGCGACGTGCCGGCGTTGTTGAAGCCCTGCACGAGCAGGCCGTGCTGCGCCTTGCCGCGCCAGCCCTGGTCGACGTCGAAGCTGTCGTCGCCGCAGCACCAGACGCTGACGTACTTGAGGCTGACCGTGCCGCCCCAGATCTCGAAGCCGTCGTCGAGACTGTTCAGCGTCTCGAGGTGGTGCATGTCGGTGTTGCGACCGACCGCGCCCAGGCTGTAGCCGTTCAGCTCGACCGTCGAGGCCGCGACGTAGCCGCTGTAGCGCAGCGAGATGTAGCTCAGCGAGCCACTGTCGTCGTTGTCACCTTCGCCGTCGCTGGTGAAGCCGCCAGGGAACGCCGTGACGACCGTGCCGCCGCCGTAGTCGCGCAGACCCGGGCGCAACAGGCCTTCCAGCGAGCCGTAGTTCGAGCTGCTCGGCACCGCGGTGTTGGTGCCGGTGCGCTGGGTGTTCATGTAGCCCTCGCCGTGGATCGTCAGGCCACCCCATTCGGCGGCTGCGGTCTGGCGGTAGGCACCCGTCTCGGCCTTCGACGTGAAGACGATCGGATTGAACTGCGTGCCGTTGGCGATGATCATCGCGCCGCGGTCGACCGAGAGGGACGCGGGGCCCGAGCCCGGCGTCGGGAAGGACACGGTCGTGTCGCTGGCGATGACCGTGCCCGGCAGGATGGTCAGGGTCGCGCCGTCGAGCACGTGGATCTCGCCGTCGAGCTCGTAGATGTTCGGCGGTGCCCAGGTGGTCGAAACCGCGATGTCGCTGTTGACGACGACGGTCGGAGTGATCTGCGCCGAGGCAACGCCGGCGACGCCGAGCGCGATCACGGTGCCTTGCAGGTAGATGGGGAGTTTCATGAGTTGTCTGGCTGTTTCGAGTGGTGCTGACTGGGAAGAAGCAGTGCCAAGACCCCGCGTCTTGACGGGTCGCACCCTAGGCGGCCATGTGCAGACACCGTGAAGAGCCGATGATGCTTCGCGGATCCGCAGCGAGCCGCGGCGGCATGCCCCGGTTCAGAGGGTGGTCCAGTCCGCTGCGATGGTCTCGTCGACCTCGCCGTCCCCGTCGGCGTCGACCTCGATCTCGAGCATCGACGTGTAGTCGATCATGCGCACGGAGATCAGGCTGTCACCGGCGCCGTGCACTTCGAGTTCGCCCGCCCACGGATAGGAGAAGAGCGTGATGCCGGTGAAGGGATGCTTGGTCTCGTAGCGGATCAGGCCGTCGATGCCCTCGACCTGCACCGCACCCTTGGCGGACAACGCGAATGCGTATTCGACCGGGTAGACGTTGTAGCCAATCGTATTGCCGGGCTGCAGCACGGTGCTGCCGACGACGAACGCGCTGTCGAGCTGCAGTGCGAGCGTCTCCACCGTCACCCGCTGCTCGCGGCGGAAGCGCAGCGAACCGGCCAGCGTGACCGGATCGCCCCCGTCGGCCGTCACGGCGAGGTTCACGAACGTCATGCGGCCCGCGATGCCCCACTGCTGGCTCGTCGGCGGCGTGCCCGTGACGGTCAGCTCGTCGACCATCACGACGCCGCTCAGCAGCAGTCCCCGATCGCCGTAGTCCGTGAACGCGCTGAGGAAGGTGTCGCCGGCCGAGAGCTTCTGGTCGCCGTCGCGATCATCCCAGGTGTGGATCACCTGGCCGCCCGCAGGTCCGGTCAGCGTCTGCGAGACGGCGGCAGTGAGCAGCACCTCGCCGACCAGCAGGTCGCCGACACGGCGTTCGACCATCGCCGACAGGCCCGCGGCCGCCATGTTCGCTGGCTGCGGCACGAGCAGCACACCGGAGCCGATGTTGCCGACGTCCGCGAGGCCGAACGCCGCCTGAATCGCCAGCTTCGCGACCTCCTGGGCGTTGGCCATCGAGATCTGCACGCCGGGCGTCGGCGGCGCGGCTTCGCCATGGCCGTTGCTGCAGCCGAGGGAGAACAGGGAGACGGGGAGCAGGGCGAGCAGTGTCTTCACGGCCATGACGGCCGGGATCCTCGCACGCTGTCAGCGGCACGCCGCCGGAGTCCGGACGATTGGCCGGTCCTTCACGGTTGCTTCAAATCCCGGCAGCGTCAGGGCCGGTGCATCCACCAGTCGACCGCACGCAGCAACACCCCGTACCACCGCCGCCGCAGCCGCTCGTGGTTGGCGCCGAGGTACTGCCCCCACGCGGTCCACTTCGCGTAGCCGACCGCCCAGCGTTCGAGCTCAGTGCGCGCCGTCGGCTCGAGGTCGGGTTCCGCGGCGACCTGGCGCAGGAAGTGTGCGCCGCCGTCGCGCACCGCCGCGCGGCAGTGCGCGAGGTCCGGGATCACGCAGAGGCCGAACAGGGCGAACAGGTTCTGATGGTCGCAGTAGACCCGCTTGCCTTCCTGCTTCGGGGTCGTCCGGTGGCTGTGCACGACCGCCGACTCCGGCACGAACGCGATGCAGCCGCCACTTTCGATCACGCGCTTGCCGAAGGTGACGTCTTCGCCGAACCGCCGCCAGCCGAAGCGGTACTTCGCCCACGTCGATCGGCGCACGCTGCTGGCGACGTTGTCGAATGCCGACAGGCGCAGCCGCTGCATCGGCTCGAGGTCGGCGAAGGCCTTGCCCTCGGGCAGTTGCTGCAGCGCCAGCGTGCGCCGGTCGCCCATCCACTCCTCGATGCGGCGCCGCAGCAGCGGGTTGCAGTCCGGGCGCGCGATCTGCCGGCACCACGCTGCGTCGACCGCAGGATCGTGGTAGGCGGCGAGCAGGGCCGGCAGCCAGTTCGCATCGGCGGGCGTCGCGTCCTGCGTCAGCAGCACGATCACGTCGCCGGTGCTCGCTTCGATGCCGAGGTCGCGCGTCGCGCCGTGGTTGAACTCGCGCTGCGCAATCGTGCGTACCGAGAAGCCGTGGCGCCGCAGAACCGCCTGCGTGCCGTCGGTCGAGCCGCTGTCGATGGCGATCTTCTCGAGCGCGTTGGCACCCGGTTGCGCATCGACCGCCGTCAACACCTCTTCGAGCAGGGGCCCGGCGTTCCACGTCGGCATCACCAGGCTCGCCTTCATGCGCGGGCGGCGACGAGACCGTCGTAGAGGCCGCGCAGCCGCGCGAGGTTGTCGTCGATGCTCGGCGGCCGCTTCGGCTGCAGCTTCAGTTCGGCGTCCGGGTCGGCGGCGATGCGGCGCAGCACGGCAGCCAGCGCAGCGGCGTCGCCGGCCGGGAACAACATGCCGCTCTCGCCCGGCACGACGATCTCGCTGATGCCGCCGAGGTCGGAAGCGACCACGGGCACCTCGGCGTGCAACGCCTCGAGCACCGAGAACGGCGTGTTCTCGTACCACAGCGACGGCACCACCAGCACGTCGAGCCCGGCGAGCACGCGGCCGAGTTCGATCGGTGCGAACGGGCCATGGAACGTGATGCGTGGATCGTCGATGCCGTCGACCAGCGCTTCGGAGAAGCCCGGCTGCGAGTCGCGGCTGCCGTGGATGTGCAGGTGCACGTTCCCGGTGTCGAGCAGGCGCATCGCCTCGAGCAGCACGTGCACGCCCTTGTGGCGCGAGATCGAGCCCGTGTAGCCGATGTCGAGTCGCGGCTCGCCACGCTTCGGCTTCTTCGCCGGCATGTCGGCGAACCGGCCCGGATCGAGGCCGTACGGCAGATGAACGATCTTGTCCGCTGGCAGACCGTGCCGTTGGTACATGCCGGCGAGGAACTTCGAAGGAGCGATGATGCGATCGGCGAGCGCCAGCTTCGCCATCAGGTGTTCTTTGCGCCCGAGCAGCGCGTGGGCCTGCCGCACGGCCGAGGCGCCCTGATTGCCCGCCGGCGTCGGCAGCTGGCCGACCTTGCGCACCGCGGCCTCGATGCGGCGCTCGGCGATCGCCGTGCCGAGGCGCTCGTCGACGCAGGCGATGCAGCCCGCGCCGCCCTGCGGCGGCCCGTCGCACAGGCTGCCGTCGCGCCGCCACAGCAGGTAGTTCGGGCAGATCCACCAGAAGTCCATCAGGTGCACCACCAGCGGCAGCCCGCGCAGAGTCGGCTCTTCGATCATGCCCGTGCCGATGTTGCGCGGGTGGAACACGTGCACGAGGTCGAAGTCGACCTCGTCGAGGTAGCGCGCGAACAGCTGGCCGGCGAGCGGGTTCTCGTAGTCGCGCAGCTCCGGGTTCGGCGATTGTCGATGGTGCACGCCGATGCGCCGCACGGGCACGCCTTCGACCGTCTCGTCGCGTTCGAGGAACAGCCGGTCGGGGCTGTCGAACTGGACCAGCGGCTCGTAGGCGAGCACGCGCGCATCGACGCCGCCGGCACGCAGCCCGCGCGCCAGCGCCCGCACGTACTGCTCGGTGCCGGTGATGTGGCGCGGCAGGTACTGGTGCAGCGCGAGCAGCACTTTCACGGCTGCTTCCCGATGCGATCCAGGAACGTGCGCTCGTGGTCCTGCAGCGGCCGCGCGAACAGCCGGCGCGAGGTCACCTCTTGCAGCAGCACGGCGACCCACTGTTCGCGTTCGCGCAGCGTGCGCTCGGTGTTCGCGAGCTGCTGCGCCATGCGATCGAGGTTCGTCAGCAGCGCGCGCTCGTCGGGTGCGCCGGCGCTGCGCAGGGTGGCGGCGAACTTCTCCGCCTCCTGCAGCAGGAACGTCAGCCGCCGCTGCATGCCGTCGCGATCGCTGTCGCCGGCGAGGCCGACAATGCGCGCCAGCTCGGCGGTGTGGTCGTGCATGCTGCGCAGGTTGCGGTCCGCGGCGAGGTACTCGCGCTCGAGTTCGCGGTGGCTCTGCAGCTGCGCCGCCAAACGCTCGTCGGTCTTCTGCGCGAGTGCACGCGCCTCGTCGCGCTGCCCCGACAGGACCTCCACGGTCTGTTCCAGCTGCCGAGAGCCTTGCTGGATCTCCCGCAGGCGCTGCTCCAGTTGCCGGCGGTCGTGTTCGCCCTGCTGCAGCTGCTGCTGCAGCTGCTGCTGCAGCTGTTGGCGGTCCTGCTGCGCTTCCTGCAGCTGCTGCGCCTGTTGCTGGTGGGCCTGCGTCGCTTCCTGCAGCTGTTGCTCGAGCTGCTGGCGTTCGCCCTGCACACGCCGTAGATCCTCCGCCGCCCGCTGCCCCGCCTGGCCCGCCACGGCCAACTTCTGCGCGTCGTCCTGCCGGTGCTCGTGCACGGACTTCAGCTCCGCCTGCGCCTCGCGCAGCCACACCTGCACCTGCTCGAGCTGCTGGGCCGTGGTCGCCCGCGCGCCTTCGGCACGTTCCGCGCGCGCCGCCTGCGCGTGGCGCTGACCGTCGATCTCGCGGCGCTCCGCGTGCGTCTGCTGCAGCGTGCGCGCGGTGGCCGTCGCCGCATTGCGGCAGATGGCGATGTCGCGGCCCAAGGCCTCGAACGCCGCCGCCGCCGGCGTGATCACCTGGCTCTCGGCACGGCGCAAGACGCCCTCGAGTTCCTCGCTGCCCACCAGGTCCGCATCGATGCAACTGCGCAGCAGCGCGACGCGGCTCGACTGGACCAGCGTGCAGACCTGTGCCTGTGGCAGCGCGTGATGCGCGACGCCCGTCGTGATCTGGTCGAGCATCGCCCGCTGCACCGAGAGGTCGCCGGCCGGGAGGCGCGCGAGCAATGCGGCCAGGAAGGCGGTCCGTTCGCCGGTACCGAGTTGCCACAGGTCGGACAGGTCGGCGAGAGCACGCCCGACCTGATCGGGCCGATGCATCGCCAGCACGAACAGCCGTTCGCGGGCATGGGCCTCGTCGCCCACCGCCGCGGTCGCGACGACCACCGTCGGTTCCGGCGCGCCGAGCACGTCGAAGTTGCCGCGGCGCGCGCGCAGCACGAAGTCGACCAGACTGACCGTGCCCTGCAGGCCCTCGTCGAACGCACCGACGCGCTCGAACGCGGCGCGCCGCAGCACGAACGCCTCCGCCGCCGCCCACGGCACCGGGAACGGCGCCTCGGGGGCGGGCTGTGGTGCCACCCGCGGCACCAGCCGCAGCAGCGAGTCGCGCTCGACGCAGCCGATCGACACGGCGCCATCCTGGAGGACGCGCGGGCACAGCAACACGACGTTCGGCGGGACCGCATCCGGCAGGGCCGGCGCCGCTTCGAGCCGGGCGCCCGGGCCGACGAACAGCACCGCCGTCGCGGTGGTGCCGGCCATGCCCAGGTTCCAACACTGCGCCGGCGTGTGCGCATCGCGGTGCACGAGCGTCTGGACCTTGCCGGGCGTCAGGTCGGCCGGCACCGCGGACGGCGGCCCGACCCAGGACACCGGCACGTCGCCACAGGCGTCGCGACTGGCGAGCGCGGCCGCCAACGAGTCTTCGCCCCAGAACACGACCTCGAGCAGCGGCACCTTCTTCTTGCCGCGCCGCTGCTTGTCGATCGCGCAGCCGCCCGCATGCTGCAGCCGCCCGCGGGTGTCGCCGAGCAGGCGCTCGAGTTCGCCGATGCGCTCGGCGAGGCGTTCCCGATCGCCGTTGAGCCGCCGCGCCTCCGCCAGTTCCTCGAGGAAGCCGAGCGACTGTTCCGTCAGGTCACGCAGCTGCCGTTCGCGGTCGGCGAGTTCCCGCTGCAGACGAGCCAGCAGGCCCGAATCGGGCACCGCATCACCGTCGTTGCTGGCGGCCTTGTTGCTCATACGCGGCCCGTCGATGCTCCGTCACTGCTTGCGGCGACGCTGCAGCCCGTCGCGGATCTTCTTGATGCGGCGCTTCAGCGAGAAGCGCGGACGCTTGCCTTGCGGTCCATGCGATGGCGGCGGCGCGGCAGCCGGCCGTTGCCCACCTTCGCGCAGTTGCGACTCGAGCTTGCCCGCGTGCACGCGTGCCGCGTGCAGCTGCGATTCGGCGCCGAGGCAGCGCTGCTGCCACGCCGCGAGCTCCCGCTCGAGGTCGTTGAACTTGTAGCGCGCGGCGCTCGCCAGGCTCTCGGCGACGGCCGGGTCGAGCGGCTTGCGCGGGCTGGTGCCGTCCTTCGCGGTGGCGATCGCCTTCTGGTAGCAGGCGAACGTCAGCTCGGCGGTGCGCCGCCACGAGAACGTCTTCTCGCGTGCCACGCCGCGCTCGATCAGAGCCTGCACCTCGGGCCCACGTGCCAGACACTTGCGCAGCAGCTGCTCGACCTGCTTGTCGTCGCCGGGTCGATGCAGCCAGGCGCCATCGCCGCAGACCTCGGGGATCGACATCGCCGCGCAGGCGACCACCGGCGTGCGCAGCGCCATCGCCTCGATCGGCGGGATGCCGAAGCCCTCCTCGAGCGACGGATAGGCCATCGCGCGGCAGCCCTGGATCAGCGCCTTGACGTCCTGGTCGTCGAGTCCCTGCACCCACTGCACCCGATCGCCGAGGCCGAGCTGCGCGATGATCTCGTCGCTGGTCTCACCGGCGTTCTTCCAGATCTTGGTGCCGGCGATGCACAGCCGCACCGACTTCGGCAGCCGTGACAGGGCGCGCAGCAGCGTCGCGTGGTCCTTGTGCGGATAGTCCTTGCCGACGGCGAGGAAGAAGTCCCCCTCGAAGCCGATGCGCCGGCAGCGCCGCTTCACCTCGTCGGCGGACAACGGCGAGTGGAAGTCCGGATCGACGGCCAGCGGCGCCACGTCGGCGATGTTCGGGTCACCGCCCAGGTCGTTCTCGATCTCGCCGATCACGGACTGGCTGTGCACCAGCAGGCGGTCGCTGTTGCGGATCAGCCGCTTGATGTAGGCGTTGTACCAGTGCCAGTGTTCCTGGTCGGGGAAGTACTCGGGATGCCGGTTGAGGATCGCGTCGTGCACCTCGACGACCGACGCCGGCGCCAGCAGCGGCAGGAACAGGTCGCGCGGCGTCTGGTCCGGAAACCAGGACATGTGGTAGACATCCGGCCGCTGGGCCGGGTCGGTCAGCACCTTGACGATGTCCTCGGTGGTCCAGACCTCACAGCGCTCGACGTTGTCGGGCAGCGGTTTCGCGGTCTGCGTGTGCTTCACGAGAATGACGCGCAACCTCTTCACCTGCGGCAGGTTGGAGAGCTCACGCAGCACGTTCAGCTGGACGCGTTCCAGGCCCGACAGCGGGCGGTTCAGCATGCGGGCGTCGAACAGGATGTCCATGCGGCGAGGGCGGGGCGGGCGTGGGCGGGTCGGATCCTATCGACGCGCGGCGGCGCTGTCATGGAACGGATGTGTTCCGTGGGGAGCGCCGGCACCCCCGGCCACGAAGCCGGCGGCGAAGATGCGCGCGCCGAGATCCCGACGGTCGTCGCCCTTCCTGGCCGGTGGCAGCACATGGTTGACCGCCAGTTCGACGGTGACGCGACCGGTGCGCGGCAGGCGCTGGGGCAGCTCGAACAGGAACGTGCGCGGGCCGTGACCCAAGAGCGCGGTGCCGACGACGGCGCCGCCGATGCGCGCGATCAGCGTGACTTCGTTCTCGGGCAGCGAGGAGGCCGCGGTGACACGCAGCGCCGTGTGCTCGGGCCGGGCGCGCAGCTGCAGCGTGCCGCGGCGCTGCATCCAACGGAAGTTGCCCTCGGGCGGTCGCTCGACGTCGTAGAAGCCCTCGTCGATGCCGCGCTCGTCTTCGCCCATGCGCACGTCACCCGGATCGAGCGACTCGTCGGCGGCGACACGCTGCAGGATCGCCAACGTCTCGCGGGCGGCGCGGTCCCAGCTGAAGGTCGCCGCCTGCGCGAGGCCGTCGTCGCGCAGCCGCTGCTGCAGCGCCGGATCCTCGAGCACGCGCTGCAGCGCCCGCGAGAGCTCCGTCACGTCGAGCGGATCGTCGACGTAGCAGACGGCCGCGCCGCCGACCTCGGGCAACGACGCGACGCGGCTGGTGATCACCGGCGCGCCGCAGCTCATCGCCTCGATCACCGGCAGCCCGAAGCCCTCGTACAGGGTCGGATAGCAGAACAGCGTGCAGCTGTTGTAGAGCGCGACCAGTTCGTCGTCGGTGACGAAGCCGAGGAAGTGCACCTTGTCGCGCAGGCCGTGGCGGTCGACGGCCTCGAACACGGCCGAGTTCTTCCAGCCCGAGCCGCCGGCGATCGCCAGCCGCGCCGGGTGCTTCGTGCGCCGCTGGAAGTCGGCGAACGCGTCCACCAGCGTCGCCAGGTTCTTGCGCGGCTCGACCGAACCGACGTAGAGCACGAACGGCGCCCCGGCCAGTTGCGCCTGGAACCGCGCCGGGATCGCCATGCCCGGCACCCGCCGGCACATCGGATCCGCGGCCTCGTGTACGACGTCGATGTGGTCGGCCGGCACCCCCATCGCGCGCACGAGTTCGGCCTTGCTGAAGTGCGACACGGTCACGAAGCGGTGCGCGAGCCGCACCGAACGATCGAACTGGTTCTCGCAGTAGACGCGGTTCGCCTCGGTCGAGAACTCCGGGTGCACGCGGAACGACACATCGTGCCAGACGCAGACCAGGCGCGGCAGCCAGCGGTCGGGCGCGTTGTGGAACGGACTGAAGTAGACGTCCGGCGGCGGGCCGAGCAGGCGGCGGCGGTCACCGCGGTGCCAGAACTGCTCCAGCCATTGGCGCGGCATCCAGCGCGGCACGCGACGGAAGTTGCGCGCGCGCGGCAGCACGGAGTCCCGGAAGTTGGGCGGGAACGAGTGCCAGGTGATCGGATACAGCAGGTACTCGTTCGTCTGGTCGACGCGCGCCATCGCCTCCACCAGCGATCGCGTGTAGGACGGCAGGCCCGTCTTGCTGTCCGCGGTCATGGAGACGTCGATGCCGATCCGCATCGTCAGGATCAAAGGGCACGACCGCACGGCGCGCAACGCCACGCTCGCGCACAGGCGCCGCCGCCGGCAGAATCGCGCCGATGCCGCCCTTGGCCCTGGTCGTCTGTCCGCTGCCCGCCGACCGTGCGGCCGTGCGCGCGGCGCAATCGCTGCTCGCCGAAGCAGATGACGACGTCGTCTTGTTCTGCCCCGAGCCCTACCAGGCGCCGGCGGCATGGGGTCGTTCGCATCGGCTGCTGCCGCTGGCCGAACTGCAGCACGAACGCGCGCGTGGCGCGGTGACGGCACCGGTCTACCTGACCGACGGCGGCCCCGGCGAAGCGCTGCTGCACCGCGAGGCCACAACGGTGCCCGGGGTGATCGTCGATGCCGGCGCCAGCCCGACCGCGGCGCGGTTGCGTTCGCTGGTGGCCGAGATCCAGGCGATGCCGAAGGTACGCGATGCCGCCGCGGCGCCCTCGGTCGAGGCGATGGTGCTCGCCTACAAGAGCAAGGACTACATCTCGCCGTGCCTGCAGTCGCTGCTCGACCAGGACTGGCCGAACCTGAAGATCACCGTGCTCGACAACGCGTCGGGCGACGGCACCGCGGACTTCGTGCGCCGCACGTTCCCGGGCATCGAGGTGCTCGAGTCGCCGACCAATCTGGGCTTCGCCGCCGGCCACAACCTGCTGTTCGACCGCTCCACCGCCGACCACGTCGTGCTGCTGAACCACGATGCGATCGCGCGGCGCAACTGGATCTCGGAGCTGGTCGCCGCCGCCGAGGCGATGCCGAACGGCGCCGCGTTCGGCGCCAAGATGCTGATGCGGCGCTGCCCGACGATCCTCAACAGCACCGGCATCGTCATGTGCGAGAGCGGTTTTGCCGCCGACCGCGACATCGGCCGCCCCGACCTGGATCCGCGCTGCGAGCCCGAGCGGGTGTTCGCGGTCTGTGGTGGCGCCCTGCTGCTGCGCGGCACGGCGCTGCGACAGCTCGGCGGCTTCGACCCGACCTTCTTCATGTACGTCGAGGACGTCGATTGGTGCTGGCGCGCGCGGCTCGCCGGCCACGAAATCTACTACGTGCCGAGTGCGGTCGCGGTGCACGACTGGCACGGCGACATGGCGGCGGCCGGCAAGCCGTCTCTGCCCGAGGCCGAGGAAGTCGTCGCCGAACGCGAAGGCCGCCGCCGCGCGATGGTCGAACGGAACCGGCTGCAGGCGGTGTTCAAGAACTACGAACGCCATCAGCTGCGCCGGGTGTGGCGCGGCATCCGCGACTACGACCGCGGCCGGCTCGAAGCGCTGGCCGAGCACGTCGCGAAGGGCGGCGGGCCGATGGCCAAGCGCGTGCTGGAAGCGGTGCAGTCCGCCCACCGCTGGTGCCGCCGGCACGCGTTCGGCCTGCGCTGGCGCCGCTGCCGCGCCCAGCGGTTGCGCGCGGTCCCCGACGCGACGTTCACGGATCTGATCGTGCCCGGCATGCAGGAGCCGTCCGGTGTCGGCGACCTGCACGCGATCGTCGACCGCTACTGTGCCAAGCCGCGCGCACGCATCCACATGGGCACCGAGGACCAAGGCAGCCTCGGCCCCGGCTGGCACCACCCGGAGCCGGGCGCGCACGGCCACGACGGCATGCGCTGGACGATGGCCGAGTGCTGGTTCTTCCTCGCCGCCGACAAGCCGTGGCGCACGGTCGTCGTGACGCTGGTGCCGCAACCGCTCGACACCTGGGCCGAACTGTCGGTCGACGGCCTCTGCATCGGCCGCCAACCGGTGCAGAAGGACCACCCGAACGAACTGCGCTGGCAGTTGCCGGCTGCCGCGCCGGCGGAGCAGGTGATCGAGTGCCGACTGACGTGCGCAGCGTTCGTGCCGAAGGATCGCGGCATGGGCGGCGACACACGCGAACTCGGGTTGCACGTGGCGACGATCCGGGCCGAGTGAGCCGCGGCACCGCCGCGGTCAGCTCTTCTTCGCCGCCCTGCTCTTGACCGCCTCGTCCCGCTTGACGCGATCCTGGGCGGCCTGCTGGATGGTCGCTGCGTCGATCGGCAGGCCGGCCTCGGCGAGCGCCGCATCGGTCAGCACTTCGCCCGCGATGTAGCCCCCGACCTTGGCTATGACCTTGCCGTTGCCGTCGATCACGAACTGCTCGGGGATGTCGGTCACCCGGTAGAACTCGCGCGATGCCGGGTGCGCGTCCTTGCCGCGCGGGTCGCAGGCGAAGTGCACGTGCGGATACTCCTGCTGGTGCTGCCGCACCCACCTGGCGAACGCGGCCGGGTCGTCGCGCGTGCACGACGCGATCACCACGAGGTTCTGGTCGCGGAACCGTTCGGCCAGCTGTTCGACGTGCGGCATCTGCGCCACGCACGAGTCGTTCCACGTGGCCCAGAAGACGAGCAGCACGACCTTGCCCGCGTAGTCGGCGAGCGCGACCTTCTTGCCATCGACGTCCCGCATCTCGAAGTCCGGCGCCTTGCTGCCGACCGCGATCGTCGGCACAGGCTCCTTGGCCTGGTGGGCCGTCGGCGATTCCGCCGGCGGCGCGGCGGTCGGGCGGGCCTTCGCCGAACAGCCCAAGGCCGTCAGACACCAGGTGGCGGCGAGAAGGGACGCAGCGGGCGCACGACGTTGCATGAGGGAAGCCTTGGGGGAAGGCCGCGGACTGGCGGCGGTAGACTCGCGTGCCGCGCCGGAACTCCTGCACGGCACCGGACCCCACGCCGGCGACGGTCTCGCCTCGGTCCACGCCATCCACCGGTGGCATCGAGTTCTCTCCGGCGCGTTGCCGGGCGGCGATCGAGGCAGGGAACTCGCCTCCCATCGGGCACCGGAAAGACGATTGACAGCTTCCCCGGGCCACTGGACCCTACTTGCCCCTCGGGTCGCCTCCCAGCGCATGTCCAGTCACCCCCGCAACCTGACGCGCCACGCCGGTGCCGTGCAACGCACCGACCGCGAACGCCTGCTGGGCCAGCGCGGCGCCGTGCTCTGGTTCACCGGCCTGTCCGGCTCCGGCAAGTCGACGGTCGCGCACGCGGTCGAGGAACGCCTCGCTGCGGCAGGTCGGCTGACCTACGTGCTCGACGGCGACAACGTACGCCACGGCCTCTGCAAGGACCTCGGCTTCGCACCGGCCGACCGCAGCGAGAACATCCGCCGTGTCGGCGAGGTCACAGCACTGCTGGTCGACGCCGGCGTGCTGGTGCTGACGTCGTTCATCTCGCCGTACCGCAGCGACCGTGCCGCCGTGCGCCAGATCGTCGGCAAGGACTTCGTCGAGGTGTTCGTCGATGCGCCGCTCGAGGTCTGCGAGGCACGCGATCCGAAGGGCCTCTACCAGAAGGCACGCAAGGGCGAGATCGCCGAGTTCACCGGCATCAGCGCGCCGTACGAAGCCCCCGAACGCCCCGACCTGCACCTGCGCACCGGCTCCCAGTCGCTCGCCGAGTGCGTGACCGCCGTGCACGATCTGCTGGCCGCCCGCGGCCTGCTCGCTCCGCCTGCCGATACCGCCTCATGACCCGCTACGCGCAGAGCCACCTGCAGCAACTCGAGCAGGAGAGCATCCACATCATGCGCGAGGTCCAGGCCGAGTTCGCGCGGCCGGTGATGCTCTATTCGATCGGCAAGGACTCCGGCGTGATGCTGCGGCTGGCGCAGAAGGCGTTCGCGCCGGCGCGCATCCCGTTCAAGGTGCTGCACGTCAACACGACGTGGAAGTTCAAGGAGATGATCACCTTCCGCGACCGGATGGTGCAGGAACTCCAGCTCGACTTCGACGAGTGGATCAACCAGGACGGCGTGCGCGACAACATCAACCCGTTCGAGCACGGCACGCAGCGCTACACGCACGTGATGAAGACCGAAGGGCTGAAGCAGGCGCTGGAGAAGGGCCAATACGACGCCGCGTTCGGCGGCGCGCGCCGCGACGAGGAGAAGAGTCGCGCGAAGGAACGCGTGTTCAGCTTCCGCGACCGCTTCCACCAGTGGGACCCGAAGAACCAACGGCCCGAGCTGTGGGATCTGTTCAACTGCCGCGTCGCGAAGGGCGAGTCGATCCGCGTGTTCCCGCTCAGCAACTGGACCGAGCTCGACGTCTGGCTCTACATCCACCAGGAGCAACTGCCGATGGTGCCGCTCTACCTGGCCAAGGAACGGCCGGTGGTGAAGCGCAACGGCACCTGGATCATGGTCGACGACGACCGCCTGCCGCTGCAGGACGGTGAGAAGCCCGAGCTGCGCATGGTCCGCTTCCGCACGCTCGGCTGCTACCCGCTGACCGGCGCGATCGAATCGACCGCCGACACGGTGCCGAAGATCATCGAGGAGATGCTGCGCAGCCGCGACTCCGAGCGGCAGGGGCGCGTCATCGACTACGACGAGTCGGGGTCCATGGAGGACAAGAAGCGCGAGGGCTACTTCTGATGTCCTACAGCCAGCAACTCGACGAACACGGCATCGACGTCTACCTGCAGCGCTACGGCCACCGCGAGATGCTGCGGCTGTTGACCTGCGGCAGCGTCGACGACGGCAAGTCGACGCTGATCGGCCGCCTGCTCTACGACTCGAAGATGGTGTTCGACGACGTGATGGCGGCGACCAAGAAGGCGTCGGACCGCTTCGGTACCACTGGCGAGGAAGTCGACCTGGCGCTGCTGGTGGACGGCCTGCAGGCCGAGCGCGAGCAGGGCATCACGATCGACGTCGCCTACCGCTACTTCGCGACCGATCGCCGCAAGTTCGTCATCGCCGACACGCCGGGGCATGTGCAGTACACCCGCAACATGGCGACCGGCGCGTCACACTGCGACCTCGCCGTGATCCTGATCGACGCGCGCCAGGGCGTGCTCGAACAGACGCACCGGCACTCGTTCATCTGCTCGCTGCTCGGCATCCAGCACTTCGTCGTCGCGATCAACAAGATGGATCTCGTCGACTGGAGCCAGGAGCGCTTCGAGGAGATCCGCGCCGCCTACAGCGAGTTCGCCGCCAGGCTGCAGGTGCGCGACATCCACTTCATTCCGATGTCGGCGCTGAAGGGCGAGAACGTGGTGAGCCGCGGCGCCAGCATGCCATGGTTCCAGGGCTCGCCGCTGCTCGACCACCTCGAGACCGTGCACGTCGCCAGCGACCGCAACCTGGTCGACCTGCGCTTCCCGGTGCAGCTGGTCGTGCGCCCCGACCTGAACTTCCGCGGCTACGCGGGAACGGTGGCGTCGGGCGTGGTGCGCAAGGGCGACCAGATCGCCGTCGTACCCTCCGGCAAGCAGAGCCGCGTCAAGTCGATCGTCACCTTCGACGGCCCGCTGGAGGAGGCGTTCGCCGGCATGGCCGTGACGTTGACGCTGCACGACGAGATCGACATCAGCCGCGGCGACATGCTGGTGGCGCCCAACAACGCGCCGCCGCTCGCGAACACGATCGAGGCGATGATGGTCTGGTTCGCGGCCGAACCGCTGCGGCCGGGCGCCAAGTACCTGATCAAGCACGCGACCTCGCAGACCTCGACCGCGGTCACCGACATCCGCTACCGCATCAACGTCGGCACGCTGCACCGCGAGCCGGCGGCCGAGCTGCAGATGAACGAGATCGCCCGCATCCGTCTGGAGTGCGCACGCCCGCTGGCAGCCGACGCCTACAACAAGAACCGCGGCACCGGCTCGTTCATCCTGATCGACCGCCTCAGCAACGCCACGGTCGGCGCCGGCATGGTCGTCGAGAGGAAGACCGCCGCCGACAGCGCCGCGCGACGCCGTGCGAGCGCCGATGCCGGCAGCAACGTGCGGCTGCACGCGCGCCGTCAGATCGCGCCGGAAGCGCGCAAGCAGCGGCTCGGCCAGGAGCCGTTCGTATTGTGGATCACCGGGCTGCCGCGCGCCGGCAAGTCGTCGCTGGCGTACGGGCTCGAGAAGTGGCTGTTCGACCACCAGCACCACGTGCAGGTGCTCGACGGCGAGATCCTGCGCCTCGGCATCAACAGCGACCTCGGCTTCAGCGGCGCCGACCGCTGGGAGAACCAGCGCCGCGCCGCCGAACTGGCGCGGCTCAACCTCGGCTTCGGCATCAGCACGATCGTCGCGCTGGTGTCGCCGATGGCGTTCGAGCGCCAGCAGGCGCGGCAGATCGTCGGTGGCCAGAACTTCTTCGAGGTGCTGTGCGACGCGCCGCTCGAGGCCTGTGAGGCCCGCGACGAGGACGGCCTGTTCGCGCGTGCGCGCGCCGGCGAGATCGCCGGCGTCACCGGCGTCGACGCGCCGTACGAACGACCGCCCGCGGCCGAGCTCGTGCTCGACACCGTCGCCGACACCGCCGCTGCGAATCTGCAGAAGGTGATCGCCTTCCTGCAGCAACGCGGTCTGCTCAGGTGAACCGCGGCCCGACCGCCCCTCCGCCATGCAACCCGTCATCGAAGCCCGCGACCTGAGCAAGACCTACCGGCTCTACGGCAACCCGTACCATCGCCTGTGGGAGAAGATGCCGTGGGTCAAGCGACCGCTGCACAAGGCCGTACACGCGCTGCAGAACATCACCTTCGACGTGCAGCGCGGCGAGTGCATGGGCCTGATCGGCGTCAACGGCGCCGGCAAGTCGACGCTGCTGAAGGTGCTCAGCGGCACGACCTACCCGAGTTCGGGCAGCTACACGGTGCACGGCCGCGTCACCAGCCTGCTGGAACTCGGCGCCGGCTTCCACATGAGCTTCACCGGCCGCGAGAACATCTTCATGAATGCGGCGATGATGGGCTTCTCGCGCAAGGAGGCGCAGAAGAAGTTCAACGAGATCGTCGACTTCAGCGAACTCGGCGACTTCATCAACGCGCCGGTGCGCACCTACTCGTCCGGCATGGCCGCGCGCCTCGGCTTCAGCGTCGCGATCGCGACCGAGCCCGACCTGATGATCATCGACGAGATCCTCGCGGTCGGCGACATGAACTTCCGCCGCAAGTGCGTCGACAAGATCTGGGCCTACAAGAAGCAGGGCAAGTCGATGTTCTTCTGCTCGCACTCGCTCTACGACGTGCGGCAGATCTGCGAACGCACGATCTGGATGCGGCACGGCTGCATGGAGATGCTCGCCGACTCGGTGACGGTCACGAACGAGTACGCGACCTACGAGAACAAGGTCGCCGAGGGCGGCGACCCGATGCCGTTCGAGGACGCCGTGCCGGCCGAGAAGACCGGCCCCGAGCACCCGCACATCGTCGAGGCCGTGCTGCTCGACGCGGTCACCGGCCAACCGCGCAACAAGTTCTCGCCGGGCGATCACGTCGCCGTGCGCGTGCACATCAAGAACAGCCGGCACCGCGAGAAGCTGTCGCTGGCGGTCGGTGCGATGCGCAAGGACGGCACGCTGTGCTTCGCGCACGCGACCCACTTCAGCGACCTCACGTTCGACTTCGAGGAAGGCCACGTGACGCTGGTGCTCGACAAGCTGTGCCTGCTGTCGGGCGAGTTCACGGTGCCGATCTGGCTGTTCGACGAGAACGGCACCCACCGCTTCCAGGAGCGGCCGGCGCAGGAGAACCTGATCGTGCAGAACCGCACCAAGGACCTCGGCCTGTTCCTGCAGGACCACCGCTGGATCGTCGAGCCGGTGCCCGGCAAGCGGTAGCGATCCGGATGCGCCAGCCAGGTCACCGGCCGCCGAAGCGGTGCTGGATGGTCGCGTTCGCCGGCGTACGGTCACCGCGTCGCGGCGGCCTCAGGGGCAACGGATCTGAGTCGGTTCGCTGCGCGAACCGACTCAGATCAGATCGGCGAACTTGTGCTTCCGGCTCATGAAGACCGTGTAGCCGACGATCAGGAAGCCGAACGCCCACAACGACGCCACGCCTAGGTTCTGCCAGAAGTCGCCGACCGGAACGCCGATGGTGAGGTCCTTCATCGACCCGGTGACGCCGAGCGCCGCGCGTTCCGCCTGCAGCAACGGGAATGCGGGGTTCAGGCCGAACAGCACCTTCGCCTGCCAGCCGTGGAACTTCTGCTCCATCAGCGCCGGCTCCCAGAACACCGGCGACAGGAACATCCACGCCATCGCGAGGATGCGCCACATCTGCGACACGTCGCGGACGAAGACGTTGAGGCTCGACAGCAGGAGTCCGATGCCCATCGTCAGCACGACCTGCACGAGCAGCACCAGCGGCATCGCCAGCAGCAACCAGCCTGGCTGCAGCACGCCGCCGATCAGCCCGGCGATCACCAGCACGAGGGCGCCGACCAGGTAGATCACCACCGACACCAGCGACACGTGCACGAGCAGCACTTCCGACGGGAAGGCGACCTTCTTCACGAGGTTGCCGTTGTCGACGACGATCGTGCAGGTCTGCGACGTCGTCTCGACCAGCGCGTGGAAGCCGATCACACCCGAGAACAGGTAGACCGCGAAGTGCAGGTCGGGCGGCTGGCCGATCTTCCAGTTGCCGAACAGCAGGCCGAACACGAAGAAGTAGACGACGAACTGGAACAGCGGCTGCGCCAGCAGCCAGTAGGCACCGAGGAACGAGCCGTGGAAGCGGCCCATCAAGTCGCGGCGCAGGAAGTTCTGCACCATGAACCGGTTGCGCCAGATGCTCGCGGGGTAGCCGACGATCGGCAGCAGGTGACGCAGTAGGCCGCGCGGAGCGGTCGCGGCGTCGTATTGGCGGACGAGGGTCATCGGTTCGGGGCGGTTCGCGCGACGGCGCCAGAAGGGCCAGCAGGCTACTGCGCAAACGACAGCGCGGCCAGCGCGCGATCGCACCGGGCAGCACGTAGGCCATGACACCGGCCGCAGCGACAACCTGGAGCCGAGCTGCGGCCGCCGCTACATTGCGCCATCACCGCAACGCGAACCCAGGCGTGTCGGCCCGTGCAATCCGTCCCCGACCGCTCGGGAACGTCATGGCGGGTCGGGTGCCGCTGCTCAGCCATCCCTTGCCGCTCGTCCCACTCGCCATCGTCACGTCCCACCTCCCCGGCTCGGTGCGGCCGATCATGGCCCTGCTGCAGGCCATGCCGGAGACGTTCACCGAATGGTGCCCGCTGACGGACCGCAGGGTGCTGACCTACCTGATCCGCCACGCGGCAGTGCTCGGCGGCGGTGTCGAGCCGACGCCCGAATGGGACCACGAACGGCTGTTCCATCCGCCTGACGAGCAGCTGCCGGCTTCGCGGCTGATGGCAGGCTTCCCCGCTCCGGGCAATCCGGCCCTCGACGAGTTCGGCGACTCCCCGATGTGGCGGACGATGCTGCAGGCCAACTGGTCGCACTACTGCGAACGGCTGCCGACGACCGCGGCACAGCGCTTCTACCTGGAGCCTGCGGGCCACTGGATGCCGCGCGCGCTGGTGATGGCGGAGATGCCGTATCGCACGCTGTTGCTCGCGCGCGACCCGCGCAGCGAACTCGCCGAACTCTGGCTGCAAGGTCGGCAGACCGGCGTGCTGCCGTTGCGGGTCACCCACGTCGACACACCGCTGTCGCTCGCCGAACGCGAGGCCAACGGCACGGTGCGGGATCGGCTCGCCGACCTGGCACGCGTCGAAGCGAGCGACGAGCAGATGTGCATCCGCTACGAGGACGTCGTCGAGCAACCTGCCGCCACCTGGCATCGCCTGCGCCAGTGGCTGCAGTTGCCCGAATGCGAGGCGCCGCCGACGACGACCACCGGCCACGAGTGGCCCCCGGCGCGCTGGCGAGCCGTCCTGCCGACCAGCATCGACGCGGTCTATCGCAAGCGCATGGCGAGCCAGATGGAGGCACACGGCTATGCGCTCTGAACCAGAGATGCTGCAGCCGCTGCTGCTGCTGTTCCCGGCCCGCAGCGGCTCGACGCTGTTGATGCAGCTGCTGGGCACCTCGCCGAAGATCGTGTTCGAACGCTCGTCTCCGTTCGAGACCCGCTACCTGTCGTTCTACATGCGCTGGGCCTGGCAGCTCGCCGACGCCCGGCAGCGACGCACCGGCTGGACCATCGACCGGCTGGTCCAGGAGGTGCCGACGCCTGGCAACGACATCGAGCCGCCACCCTTCGCGATGCCGCACGGTTTCGCGGTCGACGGCCCGACCCCGCTGTGGCATGCCGCGTTCCTCACCGCCTGGCGCGAGTTCAGTCGGCGCGCGCGGCGCAGCGAGTCGTGCTCGCCGGGCCTCGACCCGAGGTCGATCTACTTCGCCGAGAAGACCCGCACCCCGTTCCAGTATTCGCTGCGGGAACTGGGCATCGAACACCAGGTGATCTACCTGTTGCGGGATCCGCGCGACATCCTGCAGTCGATCTGGTCGTTCAACAAGAAGCGCGGCACGATGAGCTTCTCGGTGCAGCAGGACGAGTCCGAGGTGGAGTTCGCCGCGCGCTTTCTCGACGACCGCGCGCGGCGCATGCGCGTCCTGCTCGAGATCGCGCCCCACGATCCCAACTGCACGATCGTGCGCTACGAGGACATGATCCTCGACCTGCCCGGCGTCGCGGCCCGCCTGTCCAAGCGGCTCGGCGTCGACCTCGACGCCAAGCAGGTGCTGTCACAGCAGAAGGACTTCGCCGACCACATGTCGTCGAAGGGCCCGAAGGCGTCGATCGGACGCTGGCACCAGGAGATGGACCCGGAGATCAAGCTGCTGTTCGCGACCGAACTCGGTCGCGAACTGAAAGCCCTCGGCTACGAAGTCTGAGCGCCCGCCGGCAAGGTCCGGCGCGGACTGCCAGTGCATCCGGTGGCGTGCGCGGCTAGCCTGCGCCGCAGAGGTTTGCCGTGATCCACGTAGCCCTGGTCGCTCCCCATTTCGGCGAGAACATGCGCCATTGTCTGCGGTGCTTCGCCGACGTGCCCGATTGCAAGCTCTCTGTGCTGTCGCAGGAACCGGAGGATCGCCTGCCGCCGGAACTGCGCGGCCGCCTCGCCGGCTACCAGCGCATCGGCGACTGCGGCGACACGGAGCAACTGGCCGCCGGCGGGCGCGCACTGAAGGCACAGTGGGGTCGCCTCGATCGCCTCGAAGGCTACCTCGAGATGTTGCAGGTGCCGATCGCCGAGGCGCGCGACCTGCTCGACGTCGACGGCATGCGCGCCGAGGCAGCGCGCAACTTCCGCGACAAGAATCGCATGAAGGAGGTGCTGCGCAAGGCAGGTGTGCCGGTCGCCAGGCAGGCGCTGGTGCGCAGCGGCGAGGATGCGCGTACGTTCGTGCAGGAGGTCGGGTTCCCGATCGTGCTGAAGCCGCTGGCCGGCCTCGGCGCACGTAACACCCAGCGTGCGCACGACGACAGCTCGCTCGCCTCGGCGCTGAACGCGCTGCTGCCGTCGGCGGCGAACCCGGCGCAGGCCGAGGAGTTCGTCAGCGGCGAGGAGCACACCTTCGAGGCCGTGACGATCGGCGGCAAGACGGTCTGGTTCTCCTCGACCGAGTACCTGCCGAGCCCGCTGAAGGTGATCGAGAACCCATGGATGCAGTACGCGCTGGTACTGCCGCGCGAGATGGATCCGCCACACGTGCGCGAGTTCGCGCCGATCCATGCCAAGGCGCTCACCGCGCTCGGCATGAAGAACGGGCTGTCGCACATGGAATGGTTCCTGCGCGAAGACGGCTCGGCAATCGTGTCGGAGGTCGGCGCGCGGCCACCGGGCGCCAACATCATGCCGCTGCTGGCCGCCGCACACGGTGCCGACCCGTGGGCGGCATGGGCACGGTTGATGGTGCACCGCACCTGGCAGCTGCCGCCCAGGGCCTTCGCCGCCGGCAGCGTGTTCCTGCGCGCCATGGGCGGCGGGGAGGTGGTTCGCGCGGTGCGCGGCGCCGAAACGCTGCGCACGAAGCTCGGTCCGGCGCTCTACGACATGCGCATGCCCACGCCGGGGCAGCCGCGCTCCCAGCACTACGAGGGCGACGGCTGGGTCGTCGTGCACCATCCGGACACGAAGGGTGTCGTGGCAGCGCTGCGAACCGTGCTCGAGACCGTGCAGATCCAGTAGACCGGATGGGTGCAGGCTCCGGCGACCATGTCCCGGCGACCTGTTCCTGAGAGCCTGCGCCGCCGCTCCGGCGGTCGGCAACGAACCCTTCGGCCGGCCGCGCAATCCGGACTTCTGCTGCGGCCCGGCGAACTGCTCGATGCGGTGCGCGGCACGCTCGACGTGCTCGAATACGCACACGGCTCCGTCGGCGAGCCGCCAACCGCGGTGCGTCAGCGGCTGTTGGCCGTCAGAGCCAGTGCCGCCGGCGGAACCACCACAACATGACCGCGGCGATCGACAGCATCAGCAGCAGGCACGCGGGGTAGCCCCACCACACCCGCAGCTCCGGCATCCAGTCGAAGTTCATGCCGTAGACGCCGACGATGAAGGTCAGCGGGATGAAGATCGTCGCGATGACCGTCAGGAACTTCATCACCTCGTTGAGGCGGTAGTTGACGTTCGACAGGTGCAGGTCGAGCAGGCTGCTGCTCAGTTCGCGGTAGTTCTCGAGCAGGTCCAGCAACTGCACCACGTGGTCGTGCACGTCGCGCAGGAAAGGTCGCACCTCGGCCCCGAAGTGGTGCGCCTCGCCGCGCACCAGCGAGCTGGTCGCCTCGCGCAGCGGCCACACCGCTCGCCGCAGCTCGAGCAGGCAGCGACGCACGCCATGCAACTCCCGCACGACCGCGCCGGTCCCATGACCGGAGAGGATCGCCTCCTCGATGCCTTCGAGGCGTCGATCGAGCCGCTCGACGACCGGGAAGTAGCCGTCGACCACCGCATCGAGCAACGCGTAGGCCAGGTAGTCGCTGCCGCGGTTGCGCATCTGGCCCGCGCCGTCGGCGAGACGCTTGCGCACCAGGCCGAAGCAGTCGCCTGGCCGCTCCTGGAACGTCAGCACGAAGCCCTGGCCGACGAACAGCCCGAGTTGCTCGGTCTCGTGTGCGCTCGCCGCGTCGATCATGCGCAACAGCAGGAACTCGTGCTGGTCGTAGTCCTCGACCTTGGCGCGTTGCTGCACGTTGAGGATGTCCTCGAGCGCCAGGCGATGCAGGCCGAACTGCTCACCGAAGCGCTCGAGCAGCGAGACGTCGCGGAAACCCGTGATGTCGACCCACACGTTCGGGCAGCGCTTGCGCAGCGCGGCGACCTCGGCGAACTCGATCGGGTCCTTGGCCACGAACTCGTCCGGGCCGTAGCCGATCGCCGCGATGCGCGATGGCAGCGCGTCCGGATCCGCTTGCAGCGTGCCCGGCGACTCACCGACCGGCGTCACACGCACGCGCTTTGGGCGCCGCCGTGACGGGCCTTCGCCCGGCGCACCGGCCGATCGTCCAGCAGGTCCCTCGGCTCGTGAACGCATGCAGCGGTTCTCGTCGTGACGTCAGTGCAAGGTTGCCAGCACGGCCCCGGCCAGCGGCGCCGCGGCACGCGCCACCCGCGTCGGGTCCGGGATCATCTCGCGGAATGGCGTGAAGACGGGCACGAGCAGATCGCGGCGCACTTCGAAGCACAAGGTCGCGCCCGGATAGCGCTCGGCGAACTCGTACGCCAGCGTGACCGGGTGCAGCGAGTAGGCGCCGTTGCGTTCGACCTCGAAGCCGGCGGCGGTCAGCTCCGCGTGCGCGCGCGCGGCCAGGCCCGGCGATGCCAGCTCGCGGCCGTCGGGATCGTGCGTGATCAGGTCCACCGCCGGGCGCAACGGCCAGGTGCCGATGCGATCGGCGGCGTAGGCGGCGTGCAGGCTCGCGACGATGTCGTTGTCGACGGCGACGTCGATGCTGCGCGGCGCGTAGGTGTGCACGCACAGCCCGAGGCCGCCGCCGCCACAGACCGCCGCGAACGCCCGCGTCACGACCTCGCGGTAGGCGAAGTAGTGGTCGAGCAGCAGCACGCGATCGCGTTCGTCCTGCACCCACGCGGGCAGGCCCGGCGTCGGCTCGCCCGGAGCACTCGCCCCCGGCACGGTCGTGCGATCGATGCGGCGATTGCAGTCGACGAACGTGCGCGGCAGCAGGCAACGCACCACCACCGCGCTGCGCCGCGGCTGGCTGGCCACGACCCGTTCGGCGACGGCACGCGCCAGTTCAGGCGCGGCCACGTCGGTGTTGACGTGGAAGAAGTCCTGCAGGTTGGCGGCGTAGTCGCCGCGCAGCTGCGCGCGCAGGTCCGTGAAGTGCGCGGTGCGCGTCGCCCCGTGCGGCACTTCGAACAGCACGTCCGGCGGCGCTTCACGATCGCACGCAGCACCCCACAGGTACTCGACGTCACAGACGCCCGGAAACGATGCCACCGCCGCGCTCATGGCACCGGGATACCCGGTCGCCGAGCGCGTGCAAGAGTGGGCCTTCTGCGGAGTCGGGGCGGGCGAGGAACGCAGCCGTCACTGCAGCCGCACATCGAACGGCGCCACGTTGGCCGCCAGCTCGAACTCGGCCGTGCGGCGTTCGCCGAGTTCCAGCCGCAGGCGGCGGGCGAAGCCAGGCACGGGCACGAACGGGAGCGCCACCCGCCCATCGGCATCCGTGCGCAGCCGCGGCCAGTCCTGTCGCACCGCGGCGTGGTGCAGGTTCTGCAGGACCGACTGCAGCGGATCACCGGTCGGGCGCGTAGAGCTCCCCCGCGGCACCACCGTGGCACCCGCCACCGGGGCCCCGGCCTCGTCGAGCAGGCGCACGCTCATGTGCTGCATCGGCGCCATGGCCATGCGTTCGGTCCGTTCGCCGGCCTCGAGTTCGAACGACGCAGCGACCCAACCGCCGGCGGCCGCCGCCATGACGAGCCACTTGCCGGGCTCGAGACGCATCGTCGCGCGGCCGCCGGCATCGAGCGGCAACAGCACGGTCGCATCGCGGACCAGCACGCCATCGAGCCCAGCCTGCACCACGGCGACGACCACGCCTCTGGCGGGCCCGCCGAGCGGATCCGTCACCTGCAGCGCGAACACACATGCGGGCAACCGCTCGCCGGGCGCCGCCGCCTGCGGCGTCCCGAACGGCAGCGCCCGGCCGGGCAACGCCGTCAGCCACGGCAGCGACCGCATGTCACCTCGCGCCGGCACCAGCGTCACGCGACAGGACTCGATCCCGGCCGGCAGTTCGGCGAACTCGACCCGGCCGTCGGCGCGAACCGGGACCACGAACGACCGCGCGTCGTGGAAGTAGCTGTTCGCCGAACTGTGCAGCTGGCAGACCGCAGCCAGGTGGGCGACGGTGCCCGGCGGCACCACGCCGACCCAGCCGGCCAGCGGCTCGACGCGCGGCAGCGTGAACGTCAGCACGGACGCCGGTGGCGTGGCGACCCGGTGGTCGTCGACGTAGAAACCCTCGAGGAACCTGCCGCCGGCCACCGCCGGTCGCCCGGGCGCATCCGCAAACAGCAGCACGTCGCGCACCGCAGGGTCGCGCAGCAGGTCGCCCGGCGAACAGATGGTGAGCACGGCCGTGCCGTCATCGCCGACCGTGCCGACCACCCGGCGGAGCTCGGCGGCACTGCCAGTCAGGCCATCGATGCGCCAGTGCGCCTCGCGCCCGATGCGCTGCGTCAGCCTGGCACCGGGCAGCGGCACGCCGTTCTCGTCGACGACGCGCACGTTGAGCCGTTGCGGCGGCGGTACTGCGACGTGATCCCCGGGTGACCCGAACTGCCACAGCGGTTGGCCGTCGGCGGTGCGCACCTCGAGATGCCACTCGGGCAACGCCGGCACCTGCACGGCTCCCTCGACCAGCGCCAGTTCCGTCTCGGTGCCAGGACACGGCGTGACCGCGAACACCCGCAGCGGCCCCGCATCGGCCCAGGCTTCGGCGCCGCGCACCTCGACGCGCCGCGGCGGCCTGGCCGCCCCGCACGGCAACTCCAACAGCGCGCCGGCGCCGAAGTAGCCGACCACGTCGCTGACGAGTTGCGCACCTTCGGCGTCGGCGGCAGCCCAGGCCACGTAGCAGAGTCCTTCGCGCAGTCTCGCGCGCGCGCGCCCACGGTCATCGGTGGCGACGACCTGCACGTCGTGCGGCCCGACGGCGCTGCCAAGGTGCGGCACGCCACCGGCGAAGGTCACCACCGCTGCCGCCACCGGCGCACCGGCAGCGTCGATCACGCGCGCGAACGTCGGCCGGCGCTGCGGCTCCGCGTCACCAGCCTGGGCCCCGATCGGCACCAGCAGGACTACCAACACCATGCCGATGCGACCGGTCCTGCGCATGGCCGACAGTATGCCTGAGGCTCCAGTCCCGGACCGGGACATGCCGATGTTCTGCACATGCGAGTGTGCTGCCTGATCGCGATCGTCCTGCCAATGCTCGCTACCGCCTGCGGGCGCACGGCCGATGCCGAGGCTGCGGAGCGCACGCTCGCGGCCTTCCAGGCGGCCCTGCAGCGCGGCGACCAGACCGCCTGCCGCGACCTGCTGACCCGGGAGAGCCAGGTCGCCGTCGCCGACCTGCCCTGGCACGAACTGGCCCGACGGCAAGCGCTGGTCGTGCTCGGCACCGAGCGCAGCGCCGGCGAGTACCTGGTGCGTGTCCGCGACCCGAACGACGGCGACCGCTGCTCGGAGTTCGTCGTCGTGCGCGAATACGGCCGGCTGGTCGTCGACCTCGTCGCCACGGCCGGCCGCCACGCCGAAGTCGTCGAGGCCGCCGGTGCACCCGAGCAGTTCGTGCCGCGGGAGCTGACGCCCGCCGACATGGACCGCATCCGCCAGCACGAACTGGCGCAGCCGCCGCGCTGATTCCGGGCCGGTCCGGTCGGGAAACCGATTCCCGCGGGCTCGTGGCATGCGCTACTTTCTGTAGCCCAGCCATGACCGAAACCAGAAAGACGCTGATCCTCGGCTCCGGCCCCGCCGGCTACACCGCCGCCATCTACGCCGCTCGCGCCAACCTCGCGCCGGTGCTGCTGACCGGCAGCCAGCCCGGCGGCCAGCTGACGATCACCAGCGACGTCGAGAACTACCCCGGCTTCCCGAAGGGCATCATGGGCCCCGAGATGATGGAGATGTTCCGCGAGCAGGCGGCGCGCTTCGGCACCGAGATCCACGACGAGGTGGGCACCGAGGTCGAGCTCGGCAAGCGCCCGTTCACCGTCAAGACCAACAACGGCCAGGTGTTCCGCACCGAGACGCTGATCGTCTCGACCGGCGCCAGCGCCATCTACCTCGGGCTGCCCAACGAGCAGAAGCTGCAAGGCCGCGGCGTCTCGGCCTGCGCCACCTGCGACGGCTTCTTCTTCAAGAACAAGGTCGTGCACGTCGTCGGCGGCGGCGACTCGGCCTGCGAAGAGGCGAACTTCCTGACCAAGTACGCGAGCAAGGTCTACCTGGTCGTGCGGCGCGACGCGCTGCGGGCCTCGAAGATCATGCAGCAGCGCGCGCTCGACAACCCGAAGATCGAGATGCTCTGGGAGCAGAACGTCACCGACGTGCTCGACGTCGCGAAGGGCAAGGTCACCGGCGTCGAACTCACGCACAGCACGACCGGCGAGAAGCAGCAGGTGCCGACCGACGGCCTGTTCCTGGCGATCGGCCACGAGCCGAACACCAAGCTGTTCCAGGGCGTGCTCGACATGGACAAGAAGGGCTACATCCAGACCGTGCCCGGCAAGACCGCGACCAACCTGCCCGGCGTGTTCGCCGCCGGCGACTGCCAGGACAGCTACTACCGCCAGGCGGTGACCGCAGCCGGCACGGGCTGCATGGCGGCGATCGAAGTCGAGCGCTGGCTCGAAGAGCAGCACCACAAGTAGTCGGCGGAAGCGCCGACTGCGTGGCCGACCTCACGCGCGTGCGGTGACGTTGGCAGCATCGACGGGGCGCCACAGCGGCGCGCCGAGCAGCGGCACCAGCAGGCTCATCGTCACCATCAGCCACTGCGACGGCTCGTCGAGGCGGCGCGTCGTGACCCACACCAGGTAGCCGAACGGGGCGCTGACCGACACGAGGCACGCGGCGCGGAACAGGTAGCCGCGTGCCGTCAGCAGTGCGAACGGCAACCACCAGACGTGGTACCAGGGTCCGTGCAGGCTGAGTCCGCAGGCGACCATCGACAGCATCGCCGCCGCCGCCGCCAGCAGCAGCACGCGCGGCTCCGGCCGCCGCCAGACCTGCACCGCGCCGATGCCCGCGACCGCGACCACCACCGACCGTCCCACCCACAGCAGCCCGCGCGCGTCCTCGAGGCCGAACAGGCGTTGCACACCCCACAGCAAGCTGGCCGCGTTCTGCTGTGACTGGCGCTGCAGGAACCCGAGCGAACCTTCGGCGCGGAAGAACTGCCACCAGAACACCAGCGCGAGCAGCGCCGTCAGCAGCACGCCACCGGCGAACGCCGGCAGCCGGCGCTGCTTCGCGGCCTGCACCAGCAGCAACGGGCCCAGCAGCACCGGCACGAACTTCGTCAGCGCGGCGACACCGAGCGCGAACGCCGCCGTGGCGGCGCGCGAACGCAGGGCGGCCCACAGCGCCACCATCATCGCCAGCAGCATCAGCGGTTCGTTGTGCGCGTTCGCGACGCACTCGTTGAGCAGCAGCGGGTTCCACAGCACCGCGAGGAAGCAGCGATGCTCGCTGCCCGGCGCCACCAGCGCGGCGATCTTGCGCGCGAACAGGGCCGCGCCGAGCAGACAGCTGGCGAACACCAGCTTGAACAGCGTGATGGCGACGATCAGTTCGCCAGGGCCCGGCAGGAACCGGAACCAGTGCGCGAGCCACGCCAGCGCCCCCTGCAGGTCGGCGACGATCGGCCCGTACGGCAGCGGGAAGCCCTTCCACGGTGCATCGCCATAGGCGAGGAAGGGATCCTGCGGGAAGTCGTTGGCGACCTGCACGTACGGATTGGCGCCGTGGATGGCCAGCACGCGACCGCGCACGACGTAGTCGATCGGGTCCATCGACAGGAACGGTGGCACCAGCACCGCGGCCAGCAGGATCGGCACGCTGAGCAGCACCAGGCGGCGCAGCGGCAGGCGTTCGGATTCGACCGTGCGCATGCCGCGCCACCAGGCGAAGCCGCCGAGCAGTACGAAGCCGACCAGGCACGCGGCCTCGCCCGCGTTCAGGAGCGGCAGCAGGAACGGCCAGCGTTCGGACTCCCCCCAGACCAGGTGATGGCGCAGGCCCGCGGCCACCAGCAGCAGCTGCGCGACGACCGCGCACCAGGCGAGGCGGCGCATGGGCAGGACTGTGGTCGACGGCGACATCACGGGCCGCGGAGCATAGCGTCGGCTTCGCGTCGACTCCGGACTATCATGCGCACGTGGTCGACGACACGCATCCGAAGGTCCAGGCGCAGATCGACGCGATCTTCGCGGCGATGACGCCTGCCGATCGCTTCGCGGCGATGTCGTCGATGACCGAGTTCGTGTGCGACCAGTCGCTCGCTGCGATCGCCGCTGTGATGCCCGGCGCGTCGCAGCAGGAAGTGCACCTGCGATGGTCGGAGATCCACTACGGCCCGGAGCTGACCGGCCGCGTGCGCCGCCTTCTCGCCGACGGCAATCGGTGACGATCGCCTGCGCGCCGTTGCGGAAGCAGGCACTCGTAGACCCACGCCGAGCGGAGCCCGTTCGAGCGGGCCATTGCGCGGACCCAGCGCTCGCCGTGTCATGTGCGGATGCGCCGTTTCCCGCAGTTGTTCCTCGCCTCGCTGTTCTGCTCGCCGTGCCCGGTGGTCGCGCAGGCACCGCGGCCGCTGCCCGATCTCGCCCTTGCAACGCGCGTCGTCGACACGCATGACGACACGGCGCTGCCCTGGCCCGGACTGCTCGACCGGCTCGCGCAGCACGACGTCGTGTTCCTCGGCGAGACGCACGTCGACGACACCACGCACCGCGTCGAGTTGGCGGTGCTCGAAGGCCTGCTCGCACGCAAGCAGGGCAAGGTCGTGCTGTCGATGGAGATGTTCGAGCGCGACGTGCAGCCGGTGCTCGACGACTACCTCGCCGGCCGCATCGACGAGGCGGAGTTCCTCGGCAACGCGCGGCCGTGGCAGAACTACGAGACCGCGTACCGGCCGCTGGTCGAGGCGGCGAAGGCCGCGCAGATCCCGGTGGTCGCCGCCAACTTCCCCGGCACCTTGCGGCGCAAGCTCGCTGGTGACGACGCGAAAGCCGCCATCGATGCGCTGTCGCCCGAGTCCCGCGCGCTGATCCCCGACGAGATCTTCCCGGCGAGCGAGCAGTACTGGGAACGCGTCGACCGCGCGGTGCGCGGGCACATGGGCATGACCGGCGGCGGCACCCCGGAGGAACGCCGCTACGAGACGCAGAACCTGTGGGACAACGCGATGGGCGACAACGTCGCGCGCGCGCGGGCCGCGCATCCCGACTCGCTGGTGCTGCACGTTGCCGGCGGCTTTCACGTCGCCTACCGCGACGGCACCGTGGCGCAGTTCGCGCAACGCAGCAAGGGCAGCACCTACGCGGTCGTGTCGATCGCGCCGGCGCTGGAACTGCACGGTGTGCGGCCCGACCGCGATCGCGACCAGGCCGACTTCCTGGTCTACGCCGAGGCGCTGGCACGCGATTTCAACGAGGGCAACTTCGCGGTGACCATCCCGGCGGAGCTGCGCTACCGGCTCGAGGTGCCGCCGCACGGCAAGGACCTGCCGCTGCTGGTCTGGCTGCCGGACCGGGGCACGCGCACCGAAGACGCGATGGCGCGCTGGGTCGCGGCGGTCGGTGACGCTGCCGCCGTCGCCGTGGTCGAGCACCCGTTCCCCGAGGTGCAGGACGACCTCGCGCTCGGCGGGCGCTACGCGTTCGGGGACGGCTTCCGCGCCGACTACGGCCGCGCCAGCTACGGCATCGCGCGCATCGTCGAGTTCGTCACGCGGCGGTATCCGGTCGATGCCGAGCGTGTGCTGGTCGCCGGCGAAGGCGACGGCGGCGCCGTCGTGCTGTGGACGTCGCTCTACGGCGAATGGCTGCACGACGACTTCGTCGCCGTCGACCCGACCGACCTGACCCGCCTGTCGATGGAGGCGCTGCCCGACCAGCCGGCCGTCGCGCGGTCGCTGGAGCTGTACGCACGCAAGGTCGACGCGACGAAGCTCGGCAAGGTCGCCGACGACTACCGGAAGGTCGGCTTGGCGGCCACGGTGAACGCGCTGGCCGACGACGCCGTGCTGGACCTGCTGGTGCGCGGCCGTCTGCAGCTGCCGGCCCGTGCCGAACCCGCGGTCGACGCCGAGCCGCTGTGGTTGGTGCTGCAGGACGACCTGCCGCGCGCGCGCGAATGGGCCGCGCTGCAGGTCGTGGGACTGCGCGGCATCGGCAAGGCCGCGCGCGTCGGCCTCGCCAGCGAAGTGCCGGCCGACACGCCGCCCGAACGCATGCGCAAGCTCGCCGTCGGCGGCGACGGCCACTGGCCGGCGGCGGCGTTCGCGACCGGACGCGGCCTGCCGCTCGCCGGCGGACCGTTCGGTGGCACCACCATCGTCGTGCTGCCCAAGGGCACCAGTGACGCGGATCGTGCGACCTGGCTCGAACACGAGCAGAAGAAGGTGCTGAAGCGCCGCAGCATGTTCGCCAACATCGCGATCGCCAGCATGGACGGGGAGCCGTCGTTGGTGCAGGTGCTGGCGAAGCTGCGCGGCATGGGCCGGTCGCGCGTGCTGATCGTGCCGGCGCTGTTCTGCGCCGATGGCCCGACGATGCAGGCGCTGCGCGCGCAGCTCGGCGACGCCGCCGCCGGCATGGACGTGTCGTGGCTGCCGGGGCTCGGCGCCGAACTCGCGGCGAGCGCACACTGATCCGGGCTCACCGCGGCGTCACCGCGGCCGGCGGCGTCGCCTTGGCGAGGAACAGCACCGCGAAGCAGGTGGTGTCGAGCAGCAGGCTGCTCGCCTGCTCGGCGCGGAACGAGCCATTGGCCTGCTGCTGCGACAGCAGCTGCAGCGCGCCTTCGTAGTACCAGTCCCGGTCGTGCAGCCAGGCGATGCCGGCCAGTTCGCACGAGCGTTCGAGGCCGTAGAGCCAGTAGTAGACGTGGTGGTCGGCGCGCTCGGCGAAGCCAGGGTTGCAGCGCACCGAGAACCCGGTGGCCAGCCACGCGAACGCGTCCTGCACGGCTGCGTCGATGTCGCGCGCCAGCGAACGGTCGACGGCGCCGGCGGCTGCCATGCCGGCCTGCGCGAGCAGCAGGCCGCTGATGCCGGCGCTGGTCATCGACCCGAACGGCGGCTCGCCGGGTTCCTGGTAGGCGAAGCCACGCGCACGCGCCGCACGTTCCGGCACGCGCGGCGGCGCGTCGGTGCCGGCGACATCGCGCAGCATCGCGTAGCTGGCGAGTCGCAATCGCACCCGCTCGCCAGGCGGCCCCTGCACGGCCCGCAGCTGGCGCGCCGCGGCCGCGAACGCGCCGGCCGGCACGTCCAGGCCGCAGGTGCGCGCCGACCACATGCCGAGCAGGCCGTATTGCTGCAGCGACGTGTCGTAGCGCGGGCCCGCGGTGTAGTTGAAGCGCAGCAGGTCGGCGGCATCGACGCGCGGGTCGATGTTGCCGAGCAGCCGGTCGAGCCACCTCTGCGCGGCCTTGCGATCGCGTTCCTCGAGCTGGCGTACGGGCACCGCTGCGAGTTCGCCGTTGCGGATGCGATCGGCCTCCCCCGACGGCGCGCAGCGGGCGGCCAGCGCCATCAACGCCGCAGCGAGCGAGTACGTGTCCTCGAGCCGACGGCGCCGCAGTTCGTCGAAGCCCTTCACCAGCACCGGATCGTCGCGCGCCACGCCGCCGTGCACGAGCGTCAGCAGGCCGAGCGCCAGCCGACCGCTGCCGAAGTTGCGTTCGTCGCCGCCGCTGTCGATCAGGAACGACTTCTTCTCGTCGATGGCGTCGCGCACGAACCCGGTGCCGGCCTCGATCGTCGCCGCCACGCGCTTGCGGAAGTCGAAGTCCTGGTTCTCGCGCACCGCGACGAACTCCCAGGCGTCGTCCAGCAGCAGGTGCCGGAACGCTTTGCTGTCCTCCTCGACGACGAGGTCCAGGTGAGCGCGATAGCCGGCGACGACACCACGCTCGACGTCGATGCGGCGTTCGATCACCAGCGTGCCGTCGGCGTCCGGCAGGCAGAACACCCGCAACCGCTCGATGGTGTCGCGCGGCTCGCCGCCGTGCGCCGAGGGCGGCTTCGCCCGCACGGTCGCGCGCAGGGTCTGCGTGCCGTCCGCCTGCTGCGCCGACCAGCTGCCACTGACCTCGACGTCGCCAAACGGCAGCAGCCGCGGGAAGCGCCCCTGCGCACCGCCCCGACCGAGGTCGCACGCCAGCGCCCGGCAGACGTCGCGCAGGTCGCAGACCGGCCCCTCGATCGCCCGGTGGTCCGCGCGCAGTTCCCCCTGGCACACCCATGGTGCTGGCGCCAGCCGATGCAGGTAGCGCTCCGGCGCCCGCCCGGTCGTCGGTGCCGTCTTGGCGACGCTCGCGCTGCGCACGACATCGCTGGCGCTGGCCTGCCACTCGCGCCGGTACTCGACCGCGCCCAGCGGCGGGATGCGCCAGACGGGATCCTGTGCCGGACTGGCGGCGGCGGCTGCCAACAGCGCCCCACCGAGACGGATGCCGAACTTCGGGCTGCCCATGCAGGCAAGTGGGCGACCGGGGGCAACCTCACCCAGTTTCTGCCGCAGACCTCGCTTGCCTGCCGCCGCCGCGCCCGCTCCCATGCTGCGCATGTTCGCGCACATCACTCCACTCGAAGCCCCGATCGTCTGGTTCGCGTTCGCCGCCGGCATCGCCGTCGGTGCGTTCGCCATGTTCCTGCTGCTGCACCGGCGCGCCGCCCAGCGCGGCTGAGAGCCCGATGGGCTACTCCGACTTCGAACGCCGTCTGCTCGAGACGTACTTCTCGGTCGTCGACGGCAGCGAACACGCCGACATCTACCTGGTGCGCAACCTGCCACAGGAAGTGGCGGCGACGCTGAACGGCGTCTACTCGCGCAGCAGCAAGTCGATGCGCGACCAGTTCCTCGACCGGCTGCGGCAAGGGTTGCAGGCGCAGGGCAAGCAGCTCGAGGACCTGCCGGTGGGCCGTGGCACGACCGACGTGCTGTCGGCGGTGATGGCCGACAAGTCGGGCCAGTTCCTGAAGACCTACGCGATCGATCACGGCCACAACTCGCTGCGCGAAGGTTCCGTCGTGCACCTGGCCGTGGAACGGGTGTCGCAGCTGGTGACCCGGTTCGTGCAGCGCGAACGCCGCTGCTCGTTCGAAGAATCGTCGACGCGCTACATCTCGTTCGGCGCCGAGACGCACTGGCGCGATCCCGACGTCATGGCGGCCGGCGGCGAGGTTGCCAAGGCCTACGAAGCGGTGCTGGCGTCGACGTTCGCGCTCTACACGAGTGCCAGCGAGCAGCTGCTGGATCACCTGCGCCGGGTGCGGCCACTGCAGCCCGGCGAGAAGGAAGCGCCGTGGCTGCGCACGCTGAAGGCCGAGGCATTCGACGCGGTGCGCTACCTGCTGACGCCGGCGATCTTCACCAAGTGGGGCATGGTCGTCGACGCGCGCACGCTGTGCAGCGTCGTCAGCGAACTGCGCAGCCACACGCTGGCCGAGTTCCGCCTGGTCGGCGAGCGCATGCAGCGCGAGGCCGAACGCGCGCTGCCGACGCTGCTGCAGCACGCCGGGCCGAGTGCGTTCCTGCAGACGGTGCAGCACGAGCTGTCCGCGTTCGCGACCGAGCTCGGGGTCGCCAGTGCGCCCGTGCACCGTGGCGCCGCGACGGGCCACACCGAACTGCTGGCCCACGACCCGCAGCTCGACGATCGCCTGTTGGCGTCGTTGCTGTACGAACACGCGCAGGCGCCGTTCGCCGAGCTGCTGGCGCGCGTGCGGGCGTTGACCGGTGGCCAGCAGAAGGACCTGCTGCAGAAGCTGATGGCGGCCCGCGGGCCCCACGACGGCTGGCCGCTCGCCCTCGAAGGCGCGGCGCCCTTCGAGTTCGAGGTGCTGCTCGACTTCGGCGCCTACCGCGACATCGGCCGCCACCGCAAGGGCTTCCAGCAGCAGCAGGTGCTGACGACCGCACACGGCTTCGCGGTGCCGCCGCTGCTGCGCGAGGCGGGCCTCGATCGCAGCTACTGCGAAGTGCTCGAACGCGCCGCCGTGGCGCAGCAGACCGTGGCCCAGCGGTTCCCGCTCGCCGCCGGCTACGTGACGCCGTTCGCGTTCCTGCAGCGCGTGCGCATCGTGTTCGACCCGCGACAGGTCGACTACTTCATCGAGCTGCGCAGCGGGCCGGAAGGCCACTTCTCCTATCGTCAGGTCGCGCTCGACATGCTGGCGCACGTGCGCACGGTGTCGCCGCTGTTCGCGCAGTTCGTGCGCGCGAAGGAAGGCACGGCCTTCCTCGGCCGGCTCGACAGCGAGATGACCGCCGACGAACGCCGCCAGCGCCGCATGCAGGCCGCCGGCGACAACTGACGCCGCGGGCGCGAGCGGCTAGCGGAACATCCGCGCGCGGCTAGCGGAACATCACGTCGAGCGCGTTCGTGGCCGCCCCGGTGGGCGCCCACTCACCGTCCCAGACGAAGCCGGCGAGCGTCAGGTTCCAGCCCATCAGGAACGTGGGCATCGGCGCGATGCTGCTGAAGTCGAGCTGACCGTTCGCGTTGCCATCGGCGTCGAGGAAGCCGAGGAAGCCGGTGAAGTAGGGCGCTTGCATCGAGGCAACCGACACACCGACCAGCCAGTCCCCCTCGATCGGCACCGATTCGCCGAGGTAGGGTGTCGCCGGCAACTGCCCGGCCATGCCGGCCGCCAGCAGGTACGGGAACACGGCGCGGCCATGGCCACCACGCAGCTGCATGGCGATGGGCGGCAGCGTGCCGAGGTCCAGCGAGGTCGTCGTCGACACCAGCTTCGGCCACACGGGGTGCAGCGGCACCTCGATCCACGAACCCGTCGTCGCGTCGCCGTGCACGACGTCGACCTCGAAGTCGTGGAACAACGGCACCGTCATCAACCCGGGCGTCATCGGGTACTCGTTGAGCCACAGGTTGCGCAGGTGCAGGCGCACGATCGACCCGGCCGGGATGCGCGTCGCCACCGGCGGCAGCACGAACTCGCGCTGCTCGGCGACGTCGGCGACGCTGGTCTTCGAGGCGATCGCGCGACTGGTCAGCATCACCTCGGGGGCGCCGGTTTCCGGCGACTGCACGGTCAGCAGCGCGGCCAGCATCCATTCGGGGCGATCGGGAACGAGTTCCAGGTGCACGCGCGCGCTGTGCTCGAGCTGGGTCTCGGTCGCGGTCACGAAGGCGTAGACGCGCTCGGCCAACGGGCAGGCCTGCAACACGTTCGGCAGCTCGCGCACGGTGGCCTGGTCGAGCCAGCCGGCGGGATCGAAGTCGACCGCCAGCGGATCGACGACCTGATGGATCACACCATCGACCTGCGGTGCAACCGCCGGCGTCTCGTTCAACGACAGGTCGTCGTGCAGGAACCAGCGGGTCGTCGTCGACGGCTGCAGCGGGTCGGCGAGGTGGGCACGGTTCCACGCGAAAGCCAGGTCTTCGCGGTCGGTCGTCGACACCGGCAGCTCGGCGAGGATGCACGGCGCTTCGAACTCGACCTCGTTCGGGACGTCCCACAGGAAGCGGTTGAACCAGCGCAGCGCCATCGCGTCGCGGAACGACCGCTCGGCGGTGTTGGCCGGCGTGCCGTGCCCCCCCGTGCCCAGCAGTGCGCGATGCGGCGCCGGCACGGTCTGCAGCGTCTCGAGTCCCGCCAGCGGATCGCCGACGAAGTCCTGGTAGGAGTGCGTGTAGAGCACCGGCACCGCGGTCGTCGCGAGCTGCGCCTTCGTCGCCCGGCCCTCGGCCGCGAAACCGGCGAGCAGTGCCGCCGGATCCTGGGCCAGGAACGCCGCGCGGCCGTTCTGCACGAAGGCGGCGTCGAACGGCACCCCCATGAAGGAGTAGGCGCCGGCGATCACGTTGGTGAAGAACGTGCTGAACAGCACGCCATCGCGCACCCAGTCGTCGGCCGCGTCGGCGACCATGTCGTGCGCCACGACGCAGCGCACCGGCGGCATCACGTGGGACGGACGCCCGGCGACCTGAAGTGTCTGCCCCGACCGCGCCGCGGCACCCCACGCGTGGCCACCACCCTGGCTGCTGCCGGTGATCGCGATGCGCGTCGGATCGACCAGTCCCGTCCATGCGGTGTTGCCGAGCACGAAGTCGATCTGCTCGGCGAGGTCGAGCAGTTCGACCGGCCCCCAGAGAGCGGAGCCCTGGTTCGCATGGGTCACGTTCGCGGCGACCGCCTGGCCGTGTCCGCGCACGTCGTAGGTCCACACCGCGAAGCCCTGCGAGGCGACGAACAACTGCAGGCTCTGGTCGAAGGCGCGGTTCTGTCCGAGTGGATGCACGAACACGACCAACGGCCAGCCGCAGGCAGGCGGCATGCCCTGCGGCGAGATCAACGTGCCGAACGTCTGGTAGCCGTCCGAGTACGACAAGGGCACGACCAGTTCGAACTGGGTCGGAAAGCCGCCGGAAGGCGGCTCGGGCCGCAGACACGTCTGCGCGGCAACGGGGGCGGCGAAGGCGAGGAGGTTCGCCAGGACGAGAGAGGCGGCGCGCACGGGCCGCGGAGCATAGCCGGCAACGGCGACTCGAACAGGGCGGAGTTGGGCGCGAGAACGGTCGACCGACTTCTGGTAATCACCCAGCCTCCCATGGTGGCGACGTGGCGGGCGCGCCACCATCCGTAGCCACTGGACCTTCACGGAATGACGATGCCGAACACCCGAACGATCCTGACCTTCTGTCTCGCCGCCTGCACGTGGCTGAGCAGTGGTCTCGCCCAGTCCCCCCTCGACGCCGACCAGGTGCGAGCGCTCGTCGAGCGCGCCCACCAGAAGTTCGACCAGGCCGGCATCGCGGTCGCCGTGGTGCAGGATGGCAAGCCGCTGGTGGAGGTTGCCTTCGGCGAACGTGCCACCGGGCAGCCGATGACACCGAACACGCTGTGCAACATCGCCTCGTGCACGAAGGCGTTCACCGCCGCAGCGGTCGCAATGCTGGTCGAAGAGGGCAAGCTGGGCTGGGACGACCGCGTCGTCGACCACGTGCCCGAGTTCCGCATGGCGGATCCGTGGATCACCGCGCACATGACGGTGCGCGACCTGCTGTCGCACCGCTGTGGCCTGGTGACGTTCGAAGGCGACCTGCTGTGGTACGGCAGCGACTACGACGACGCGGAGGTCCTGCGGCGCATCGAGAAGCTGCCGATCACCCAGCGCTTCCGCGACCAATTCGGCTACCAGAACCTGATGTACCTGGTCGCCGGCGTCCTGATCGCGCGGGTCAGCGGCACCTTGTGGGAGGACTTCGTCGAGCAGCGCTTCTTCGCGCCGCTCGGCATGACGGCAAGTCGCGCCTGCGCGCAGCGATTGCCGGCAGACGCCGAGCGCGCGCTGCCTCACATCGACGGCAAGGTGATCCCCGACCACGAGTTCGTCGCCTGCCGGCCGGCGGCGGCGGTGTATTCCTCGGTGCACGAACTGACGAACTGGATGCAGATGCTGCTGGCCGGCGGCAAGTGGCAGGGCAACCGGTTGCTCAGCGAGGCGTCGCTGCAGCAACTCTGGCGCCCCAACGTGACGACGTCCGGCACCGGCAGTGGACCGGGCACTGCGGATTTCCGCAGCTATGGCATGGGCTGGTTCCTGTCGATCGAACACGGGCAGAAGCTGGTCGAACACGATGGCGGCATGCCCGGCTTCCTCAGCAAGGTCAGCCTGATTCCCGCCGAGGGCTTCGGCTTCGTGGTGCTGAACGACAACAACGACGGCATCCTCAACGAGGCCGTGAAGCGCGCCCTGCTCGCGGCCCGGGCCGGCGGCGACGGCGAGCAACAGATCGACCGCGTCGCGTTGATCGCCAAGCGCATCCATGCAGGCGAGCAGAAGGACGTCGAGCGTCGGGAAGCGACGCGTCAGGCCGGCACGCAGCCGAGCCTGGCGCTGGACGCCTACGCGGGGACCTATGAGGACACGATCTACGGCCGCGCCGAGATCCGCCGCGAGCAGGACGCACTGACGATCGAACTGGTGCCATCGCGACGGCGGCTGCACGGCACGCTGTCGCACTGGCACCACGACACGTTCCGCGTCGACTTCCCCGACCGGTTCCTGCCGTTCGCGCTGGTGCGGTTCGACCTCGACCATCTCGGCGCCGTGGTCGCATTCCACATCGACTGTCCGATCGCCGACTTCGACTTCACCGCGCTCGACTTCCGGCGCGTCGGAACGGCGCCGCGCTGACCGCGGCCGTCAGGCTAGGCGCTCGTGCACTCGCTGCGCGATCGTCTGCGCGCTGTGCGTGACCGCGAGCCGTCGCGGCGCGACGCCGGTTGCCGCGAGGCGTTCGACCGCCGCCGCTTCGTCGACGAACACGGCCATCGCGGCGAGCAGGCCGCCGAGCAACAGGTCCCACCGATTGACGAACTCGTCGGCATACGGCCGCCGCCACCAGGAACGGGTGCAGCAGGCGCGGCAGGTGGCAGCGTCGTCGAAGCGGGTGCAGGTGCGGCCGGCGGCGTCGACCAGGTCGCCCCGGTGGCAGACGACCTCGGCACCACGCACCACGGCGAACACCCGGCAGCCCATGCGTTCGGCGAGCCAGAGCACGTTGGGCGAGCCACCGGCCCCGACGCCCAGGTGGACCACGGCATCGGCGTGCTCCCGACGCAGGGACCGGGCGAGTTCGCGTTCGAGGGCGAGGTGCTGCATGCCGGCGGTGACGACGTCCACGGTGGCGACATGTGGCAGCGAGAAGTCGTGTGCGCGCGCACCCGGCACGATCGCTGGCGCCGCCGTCACCGCGGCCGACGCGACCCGGAAGCACTCGACGTCCGCGCCGAGAACCACCAGTTCACGCGACAAGTCGGCGGCCGCCGCCTGACTCCAGTGCGGCTCCGTCGATCGACCGGGCGAACTGACGAGAACAACGCGCATCGGCGCAGGCTACCCGGCGTGCAGCACGCGCCACAGGCGGAGCCGTTCGGCCGCCGGCAACTCGCCATCGAGCAGGCCCCAGCGCAACAGGAAGTCGAGCGCGACCAGCGCGCAGTTCGGCTTCCACGACTCGTCGCCGCGCAGCGACGCGGCGATGGCCGCCGCCGACCGCAGCTCGAAGCGTTCCACCTCGCCGTCGACCGGCCGCGGCTCGAACCCGGCCGGCAGTTCGAGGTCGAAGCAGGCCAGTTGGTCGACCTTCAACGACGCGCCGTCCTGCTGCGTGTAGCCGATCGAGCCGACCGCCACCGCACGCGCCGCCAGCGCAGCCGGGATGCCCGCCTCCTCAGCGCACTCCTTGACCAGCGTCTGCCGGGCCGAGTAGCCGGCCCCCTGGCCGCCGGCCACGACGTTGTCGAGGTGCCCCGCGAACGTGCGCTTGCCGGCCGCCCGCCGTGCGATCCACAGGTGCGGTCCGGTCGCGGTCCGCACGTAGCCGTTCAGATGCACCCCCATGGCCAGAACCCCGAACCACGGCACGGCTGTGCGATCGAGCTGCGCGAGGGGTTGCCGGGTGGCCCGATCGAGCAGCGGGTACGGTTCGCCCAACGGCACACGCAGCTCACCCTGCGCAACCAGACCCTCGATCGCTGCGGCCAACGATTGCGAACGGGCCGCGTGGTCTTCGCCGGCGAGCTGCAGTCGATCCTGCGACGACGACATGGTGAATGCCGGGCAAGCGCGCAGCAGACGCGGGACCCGGTCGCGATGCACCGACCCGACCGCGCGCGAGCCAGTGCACCAAGACACGAACGCCGACAGGTCGGCGCGGTGGCAGGCGAGGATGCGTTCTCGGTAGCCGATGCTGCGGTGTAGCAGAGCCGACCGGGCTGGGAAAGTGGCGGCTCGGTTGGCGAGCCGGCATCGAGTATGGTCGCCGCATGCGATTCCACGGCGCGCTGGCAGCCGATGAGGACTTGGAGGCCAGCTGCCGCGCCGTCGCCACGTCGATCCGCGCCGGCCTGGGCGAGGGGCCGATCGACCTGGCGGTGGTGTTCGCCACCACGGGCTACGGGCCGCAGCTGGACCGGACCCCGGTGCTGCTGCACGAACTGCTCGGTTGCCGCAACCTGATCGGTTGCTCCGGCCAGACGTTGATCGGCGACGGGCGGGTGGTGGGCGACACACCCGCCATCACCGTGCTCGCGGGCCGGCTGCCGGACGTGCAGATCGACGCCATCGCGCTGGGCACCGGCGACCTGCCGAATCCCGACGCGGCGCCGGCCGCCTGGCACGAACTGCTGCCGCCCTCGATCGCGCCGCGGCGCGGCATGATCGTGCTCAGCGAGCCGTTCCATTTCGACACGCGCGCGCTGCTCGCAGGGCTCGACTATGCCTGGGCCGGGGTGCCGAAGCTCGGCGGCATCGCCAGCGGCAGCCGACACCCCGAAGGCCACGTGCTGTTCTGTGGTCGTACCACGCAGCGACAGGGCGCGGTCGTGCTGTCGCTGGCCGGCGGTCTGTCGGTGACTCCCGTGGTGTCGCAGGGCTGTCGGCCGATCGGCCGACCCGGCCGGATCACCAAGGCCGATCGCAATCGCCTGCTCGCGGTCGACGACGCGTCGGCGCGCCAGTTCGTCGAGCAGCAACTCGCGACGCTCGGGGCCGGCGACCTCGACCTGGCGCGGCACGGGCCGCTGTTCCTCGGCATCGCTTCGGATCCGTTCGCCGGCCAGGATGCAGCCGCGGGCGACTTTCTGGTGCGCAACATCTTCGGCCTCGACCCGAACTCGGGCTGCCTGCTGGTCGGCGACCAGCTCACCGCCGGTCGACAGATCCAGCTACACCTGCGCGACCGCGCCAGCAGCGAACAGGACCTGCAGCTGCGCCTGCTGTCGGCCAGGCCCAGCACGGCCGCCGGCGCACTGCTGTTCCGCTGCCTCGGCCGCGAAGGCCGCGACCACCGACGCTTCGCGGCGGCGGCGGCGGCGGTGCCGTTGGTCGGCTTCCACGGCAACGGCGAGATCGGCCCCGTGGGCGCAACGACGCACATGCACGGCTACACGGCATCGTTCGCACTGTTCGGCGAACACGAACGACCATGATGGAACGCAGCCGGGCCCTGGTGCACGCGTGGCTCGTCATCGACTTCTTCGGTGATGCACGGCGCAGTGGCGCCGCCACCAGCACGCTGACGACGACGATCTTCACGCAGTCGTTCCTCGCGCTGGTGTTCGCGGCGCTGATGTACCCGGACACGCCCACGATCCCGTTCGCGGCGGCCAACCTGAGCCTGTCGTCGCTGCTGGTCGCCAGCGGCCTGCTCGGCAACCAGGACGGGACCAGTCGCCGCATCGCCGACCACGTGCTGCTGTCCGCGGCGCCGGTTGGGGCCGGCACGGTCCTGCTCGCGCGCGCCAGTCACGCCGCGTTCTACGTCTGCCTGGTCACGATCGGCATGGCCCTGCCGCCGGCCGTGCTGCTCGGCTTCCTGATGCACTCCTGGCAGCCGGCGCTCGCGTACGTCGGGCTCGCGTGCGCGTGCAGCGGCCTGGCGAGCGGCGCCCTCGCGGTGCTGCTGCGCGCGCTGGTGCGCGGGATGGGATACGCGCGCGCAGCACTCGTCGCCGGCTCCTTGAAGGCGATGCTGCTCGGCGGCGGCATCGTGTTGTTCGCGCTCGGCATGCAGCGCCTGCGCGGTAGAGCCGACGACCTGCCGATCGGCCGGCTCGGCGCCGAGTGCCTGCCCCCCTATCAGGCGGCGCGCGTTCTCGCCCATCCTGGCGAAGAAGCCTGGCGCCTGCTGTGGCTGCTGGGAGCCGGCGTGTTGTTGCTGGTGCTGGCGATCGCGCTGGGAGACCGAGAACCGAGCCGCCGCGCCCGGGTCAACCGTCACGCGCCGCTGCGCCGGTTGCTGCGCGTGCTCGCGCCACGCGGACCACGCCTGGGCATCGCCGACTTCGTCGCGGTGTCGATGTGGCGCAGCGCCGGATTCCGCACCCGGGTGCTACCGCTGCTCGGTCTGCCGGCGGGCATGGTGTTCTTGAGCCTGCCGGGCACCGAGCCGAAGCATGGCTTCGTGTTCCTGTGCCTGCTGCTGCAGTTGCCGGCGATCTACCTGCCGTTCCTGATCGCCTTCCTGCCGCGCGCCGACCAGGCCGATGCGACCTGGCTGTTCGACCAGGCTCCCGACACGTCACAGGCGCTGGTGCAGGACGCGACCTGGCGCGCGCTCGTGACCCACGTGCTGGTGCCAGTGCATGCCATCGCGCTGCTGCTGCTGACCGTGGTGCATCCAGGTCTCGACGTGCTCGCGGCGTCCCTGTTCGCGTTCGGCACCGCCGTGCTCGCGAGCCGGTTCATGGTGCGCGTGCTGCCGTGCGTGCCGTTCACCAAGGAAGGCGACGGAGGCCTGACGGCAGACCTCGGCTCGCTGTTCGCGTTTGCGCTCGTGCTCGGCGGACTCGGCACGGCCTTCGGTGGAATTCTGTCGCCAGCGATGCGCTGGCTGGTGGCAGCAGCGGCGATCGCAGTAGCGGTCTGGGGCATCCGGCCGCCGGCAGCAACTCCCCTGGTGGCACCCGCAGCGGCAACAGACGACTCCCGGATCCAGCCGGTCGTCAGCGCGGAACCCATTGACCCCGCCCTGGATGGGGTCAGCAACGCCCCTGTCACGCCAACCCTCAGGCGAGAACTGCGGGCGATCGCGGTGTTGTATGGCGCCGTGTGCGTGGTGCCGGCCCTGATCGGCACGATGTTCGCTGCATGAAGTGCATTGCCGGGCACTGGTTGCCAACGCGTTGGCCGCTGCCTAGCCTGGGGGCTTCCTCACCGAGGAGTGCCCCATGGACGCGAGAACCGGTGTGCAGCGGCAACAGCCGTCGAAGCCCGCGTGGAACGTCAGTGGCGAGCAGAGCAGGTCCGCTGCCGATGCCGTCGCCGTCGCCGAACACGCATCGAACAGCACCCACCCCGTACCTGGCGAAGACCGTCGCAGCATCGACCCCATGCGGTCGACCGACCGCTACCGGTTGGTGATGCCCTACGCCGAACAACTCTGAGCGGCGCCTGATTCGACGGGGCTCGGCCTGGCGGCCTGGCCTCGGCGTCATCGGCGCCAGCGCGGTCCTGCCGGCGCCCTTTCAGCCCCGGCCGGCGGAATGCCGATTCGGAGGGCATGAGCCAAGACCAGGACCGGCGGCGCAATCCACGGGTTCGCGTGGCCGCGTGCGCAACGTTGGAGACGAAGGGCGTGCTGAACGCGAACGATCAGGCGTTCTGCTCCGTGCGAGACGTCTCCCAGGTTGGCATCGGTCTCGAGACCGGACAGCCACCGATGGTCGGTCAGGGCGTCGTGTTGCGAGTCGCCTTGGACGACACCGTGCACGAACTGCGCACGTTGGCGACGCGCGTGCAGCGTCGGGGCAACAGCAACTTCTACGAGGTCGGACTCGACTGGGGCAACTGCACGCCCGAGCAGTTGGACTTCCTGCGGGAAGTGCTGACCGTCATCGATCAGAACCCGAGCTGAGCGCCCCGCTCGCTCGCCGGCCTGCACGCCGAGACCCGCGATCAGGGGACCAGAGCCGCCATGTCCGGCGGCAGTGGCGCGACCAACGTCATGTCGCGCGCCACCATCGGATGATGGAACGTCAGGCTGTGCGCGTGCAGGGCATGGCGGTCGAGCACCAGCACCGCTCGATGTTCGGCATCCAACGTGCCAGCGAGTTGGTGCAGGAAGATGCTCTCGTCAGGACCGTAGAGCTTGTCCCCCACCAACGGACAACCGATCGCCGCGAGATGAACCCGGATCTGGTGCGTGCGGCCGGTCTTGGGCCGCACCTCGAGCAGCGAGAAGTCCTCGGTGCGGCGCAGCACGCGATAGCTCGTCACCGCGGGTGGACCTTCCCCCGCCAACCCGGTGGTCAGCTTGAGCCGCACCGCCGAACGCTTGTCCGGCACGATGGGCAGGTCGATCGTCGCTTCGCTGGCCGATGGCGAGCCAACCACGACGGCGAGGTAGGTCTTCTCGACCAGGCGATCTTCGAACTGGCGGCCGACCAGCGCGTGGAACTGCTCGTCGAGCCCCACGGCCACCACGCCCGATGTCTCCACGTCGATGCGATGCAGCAGGCGCGGCACCACGTCATGGCGCGGGTCCCCGGGGCGACGGAACCGACGATGCAGCGCGTGGATCAACGTCCCATCCAGCCGCCGGCCGGAAGGGTGCACGGCCATACCGGCCGGCTTGTCCACCGCGATCATCCACTGGTCCTCGTGCAGGACGGGGAACTCGACCCCAGCGCCGGGATCCGGATTGGCGATCGGGTTCGGCGGCACCTCGACGTGGATCGTCTCGCCGAGCCGGACCCGCCGTGAGGCGGCCACTGGCCGCCCTTCGACGCGGACGAGGCCGGCGTCGATCAGGCGATGGATGCTCGAACGCGACCGCCACGTGAGCACGGTCGTCAGCGCGAGATCGAGCCGCTGCCCCTCGAGCCGCGCATCGACCAGGATCCTCAGTTCCTCCAAGGGCCGACTGAGGTCCCGCGGCGCATCGCCCGGGTACTTCGGCAGCATGCGGCCAGCTGGCCTTCGACTACGAGTCGGTCTTCTGGACCGTCGTGTCGGCAGTCAACGGGTCGAAGTCGGGCCCATCGTTGCCGCGGCGATCGGGGCCCTTGCCCGGACGCGTGCGGCGCTTCTTGTTGGAACGGACCGGCGGGCCACCGCCGCGCTTGCGTTCCGCCATCACGATGTTGCGCAGGCGTTCGCGCTCTTCGCGCCGACGCTTGTCGCTGGACTTCTCGTGGTAGGCGTGCTTCTTCGCCAAGCGGAAGATGCCGGCGTAGTTGCACTGACGCTTGAAGCGACGCAGTGCCGCTTCGAGGGGCTCGTTGGGACGGACCTGGACTCGGATCATGTGGCTGCTGGGGAAACTCGGGACGCACCGACCGTCCGTTCGTGCGTCGATGGCAGACAGCCAACGCAGCGCGTATGGTGAGGCAACACCCCGAACGGGCGAAAGGGGCGAGAACCATACCGCAAGCGTCCCGCAGGACAATGCCGGACACCGACACTTCCTGATGACCGCACCGAGCCCCGAACGCGAAATCGAGTTGCTGGGCATCATCGAGTGCTTCACGTTCCGCAACCCCGACACCGGTTGGGCGGTCGTGAAGTTCCTCGACGAGGCGACCGGCAGCAGCACGGTGGTCGTCGGCCACATGGCGCAACTCGTCGAGGGACAGCGCCTTAGGATCCGTGGCAAGGAAGCCAACCACCCGCGGTTCGGTCCACAGCTACAGGTCGACACGTTCGAGCCACTGGCCCCTTCGTCGATCGAAGGAATGGAGGCCTACCTAGCCTCGGGGCTGGTCAAAGGAATCGGCCCTGCCACGGCCAGGAAGATCGTGGCCGCGTTCGGGGTCGACTCCCTGCGGGTCATCGAGGACGAACCGGAGCGATTGCGGAGCATCCGCGGCCTCGGTGCACGCAAGGTGGAGGATCTCGGCGAGGCGATCCGGGCGCAGAAGGACCTGCAGAACGTCCTGGTGTTTCTCCGAGCCCATGGCCTCGGCGCGGCACTGGCGTCGCGCATCGTCAAGCGCTACGGAGCCAACGCGTCCGCGCTCGTACAAGCGAATCCCTACCGCCTGGCGGACGAAGTGCTGGGGGTCGGCTTCCGCACCGCCGATCGGCTGGCCGGGCAGATCGGCATCGCCCCTGAGGCACCGGAACGGCTGGACGCTGCGCTCGAATACTGCCTCGGGCAGGCAGCGAAGGAGGGGCACTCGTTCCTGCCCGAGGCGACCCTCTTGCAGCGGACGGCGGAACTGATCTCGTGCGCGATCGAGCCACTCAAACGGCGCGTCGCCGAAATGGCCAAGGCGGGCCGGATCGCGCGGCAACTGCCACCGGGTCCGATCCTGCTGCACGATGCGCCGCAGCCCATCGTCTACCCGAGTACCCTCGCCATCGCCGAAGACGGGATCGCCCGTGCGCTGCACGCGCTGCTCTGCGAATCGCGTGGCCGATTGCCGATCCGGGCCGAGGCAGCAGTCGAATGGTTCGAGCAGAGTTCGGGCATGCACCTGCCCGATGGGCAGAAGAACGCCCTGCACCGGGCGCTGACCGAGCCCGTGTCGGTGATCACCGGCGGACCAGGCGTCGGCAAAACCACGATCGTTCGCGCACTGGCACGCATTCTCGAGCAGAAGAACCTGCGCCTGCTACTGGCAGCCCCGACGGGCCGAGCCGCGCGAAGGCTAGCGGAGTCGGCAGGTCACCCCGCAAGCACACTGCATCGCCTGCTGGAGTTCACCCCGGGCACCGGCCGTTTCGCGCGCGATGTCGAATCACCTCTGGAGGGCGAACTGCTCGTGGTGGACGAGGCCTCCATGCTCGATCTGCCACTGGCGTACGCACTGCTTCGCGCGGTACCACGTACCATGGCAGTGGTGTTGGTTGGTGATCGCAATCAATTGCCTTCGGTGGGGCCCGGGAACGTGTTGGCCGACATCCTGGCGAGTGGACGCGTGGCAAGCACGGCGCTCACGGAGGTGTTCCGGCAGAGACGCGAGTCGGACATCGTTCAAGCAGCGCACGGCATACTACAAGGTCACTGCCCGGAGTCCGGGCGCGAGGGGGGAGACTTCTTCTTCATCGAGGCCGAGAGCCCGCGCCATGCACGCGGCCTGATCCTCGAACTGGTTTCCCAGCGGATTCCGCGGCGCTTCGGGCTCGATCCGATGCGGGACATCCAGGTTCTGTGCCCGATGTACCGCGGCGACGCGGGTGCAGACGCACTCAACAGTGAGATGCAGGATCTGCTGAACCCTGGGCAGATCGAGATCGAGCGCGCCGGGCGACGGTTTCGCATTGGCGACAAGATTCTGCAATCACGCAATGACTACGATCGGGAGGTGTGGAACGGCGACGTGGGGAGCATCACCTTCCTGGACAAGGGATCGGCTATTGCGCACGTGCGCTTCACGGACCGCGAACACCAATATCGCTTCGAAGACCTCGGCGACCTGTTGCCAGCCTATGCAATCTCTGTCCACCGATCCCAGGGCAGCGAGTACCCCGCGGTCGTCGCTCCGGTGACCACTGATCACTTCCTGATGCTGAGGCGCTCCGTCGTCTACACCGCGATCACGCGCGCACGCAAGTTGGTCGTGTTGGTGGGTTCTAGGAAGGCGCTCGAGATCGCCGTGGCCAACGCGGACGATGGATACCGATACTCGGCCCTGAAGGAGCGCATCCAGGAACTGGTGCGCGCAGACGGGGTGCGTCCTCAGCCTGCGCACCCAGCGCCAGAAGGCTCTCCCTCCCAGCGCGCCCAAGATGGCTGATGGCGCCCTTCGAGCCGACCCCGGCCCCTACGGCCTTACTGCAATCCCGATCAGGCGCACGTTCAGTCGGCTGTGGATTCCGTAAGCGCCCGGTCTGCCCATCCCCGGGCCCTGCTGACCGCGAGCGGACAGTGATGGCCGGCGGTCAGGTGGTCGCGAGCGTGGATTCAGAGTCCCAAGGCCGCATGCACGGCCAGCGTCGCCGACGATCGATTCAGCGTGTAGAAGTGCAGACCCGGAGCCCCATCGGCCAGCAAGGAGCGCCCCTGGTCGACCGACCACTGAACTCCAGTGGCCACCACAGCCGCCGGATCGTTCGAGACGATCCGGAGTCGGCGCTGGAGTTCCTGGGGGATGCGCGACCCGCATAACTGGGTGAACCGCTCCGTCTGACTGACATTCGTCACTGGCATGAGACCTGGAACAATTGGGACCTCGATCCCCGCGGCACGGGCGCGGCGCACGAATGCCCGGAACTCCTCGTTGTCGAAGAACAACTGACTGACCAGGAAGTCGACGCCAGCCGACACCTTGCCGGCGAGGTTCTTCATGTCGGCATCCAGGTCGCGTGTCTCAACGTGTCCTTCGGGGTAACAGGCTGCTCCCACGCAGAATTCGAAGCTCTGCTCCCGGATGAAGGCCACGAGCTCTGAGGCATACCGGAACCCGCCCGGCACCGGCACGAAGCTCGCTTCACCCTTCGGGGGATCCCCCCTCAGGGCCAGGATATTCTCCACCCCGCTGTCCGCGAGGCGCTGCAGGATCCCGGCGATTTCGTCCTGCGTGCCGCCTACGCACGTCAGGTGCGCCATTGTGACGACGCCCAATTCCTGTTGGATCCGGGCCACCAGATCGAGCGTCCGATCCCTGGTGCTACCGCCAGCTCCAAAGGTCACCGATACGAAGGACGGGCGGCACTTCCGCAACTCCTCGACCGTTCGATAAAGCTGCTCGACGCCTTCCTCGGTTTTGGGAGGGAAGAACTCGAAGGAGACGACCGGCGCCCCCTTGCCAAACAAAGTGGATATCTTCACGGAAGCTATGCTCGTCCCCAGTCTACTCCGGAGAAGTTGAGCGCGCCTCTCCCGGCCATCACTTGTTGGGCCCAACCGTACAAGACCACGGCCGCGTCCGTCGAGGGACGCGGCCGTGGAGAATTGACCCGGCACTGACCTACTTTCGCGCAGAGCACTATCATCGGCCCTGGCTGCTTGACTTCCGTGTTCGGAAAGGGAACGGGTATTTCCAGCCAGGTATGGGCACCGGGAGGCGCTTGTCGTCCCCCCGCGCTGGTCGGCCTAGACCGGTCTGCGCAGAGAGCGACTGAATGTTGGGTTGGTGGAAAGAGACCGCCGAGGCATCGAGTGAGGATGAGATCAAGCCGATCGACTGGTTAGTACCGGTCGGCTGAGGACGTCGCCGTCCTTACACCTCCGGCCTATCAACCTGGTGGTCTACCAGGTGTCTCGAGGGATGACCAATCTTGGAGTTGGCTTCGCGCTTAG
>JBGARS010000025.1:0-52436 GCA_044230075.1 Planctomycetota bacterium
ATCGTCACCGGCGCTGACTGGGTGATCGGTGCGAACGTCAATGGCCGCGCCTACTGCTACAGTGGGCGCGATGGCAGCGAGTTGTGGCGCGTAGACAACTTCCTGGCGCCTCCGGGAACGGGCAGCAACGGCACCAGTGGCTGGATGAGTTCGTCGGCAAGCCTCGGCGTCCAGCCCGGCAGCCCGTACCCGGCTCTGGCCTGGATGGACTTGAACTGGTGGACCGTGACCACCTTCCATGGTCGCATCCGCGCCTACACCGGCACCTTCGCGGGCCAGGGGCCGGTCACGGGCACGGCATGTACCAGCTCCGGCACGCTGCCGCTGATCGGTGTGCGCAAGCTGGGCGTGGGCGCTGCGAACTCCGGCTCACGCGTGACCGTTGCCAAGACACATGCGCACGCACTGGCCGCGCTGAACCTCGCCTTCACGGCACTGCCGTCGCCGGTCGACCTGACCGCGATCGGCTTCACGAACTGCACCGTCTACGTCGACCCGCTGGCCAGCTACCTGCGCGTCACCGGCACCAGCGGCATCGACCGCGGCTATGCCGCTGCCGACCTGCCGCACCCGCTGACGGCTGCCGCGGTGGGCACCGATGCGGTGGGCCAGTGGGTGGTGTTCGACCCGGCGACGCTCGCCTACGCCGCCACGCAGATGCACAGGATCCGGCTGCAGTGACCGGCTGGCGGTGCCGGGCCCTGCCGGCCGGGGTCGAGACTCGGCAGCCCTGGGGAATGGAAGGCCTTGCCTCGGGCGGCTGGGTTGCTATCCTCCTCGCCCCCTTCTCCCCACGGATCCGTCATGTCCCGAGTCTGCGCAGTCACTGGTCGTCGCACCCGAATCGGTCACAAGGTCAAGCGTCGCGGCTTGGCCAAGAAGGACGGCGGCGTCGGTCGCCGCGTCACTGGCCGCAGCAAGCGCACGTTCAAGCCGAACCTGCAGCCGGTGCGCATCCTGACGCCGGAGGGCTCGGTGGTGACGCTGCGGCTGTCGACCAAGGTCATCAAGCGCGGCATCATCAGCCTCGAGAAGAATGGCAAGGTCGTCTCCTACCCGCTGGTGAAGGCCGTTCGCGGCCGCAACCGCGCGTTCACGAAGGCGCAGAAGCAGACGGGCTGAGTGGCCCGCGTGGCGCCATGAGCCCGACGCCGCCGGATCTGGTCCAGCCCGACGACACCCTGCAGGCCGTGGGGGCGGTGTCGCTGCGGTTGCTGGCCGGCGCGGTGTCGAAGCGCACCATGGAGCAGCTGCAGCGCACCGTGCAGCAGAGCCCGACCGAGTATCCGTGGCGGGTCGTCACGCAGGCGGTGCTGGCGGAGCCGGTCGATGCGCAGCGGTTGGTGCAGCAGGGGCTGCAGGCGCAGCGCGACTGGATCCTGCGCGGGGGCCGCGAGAAGCCGGCGATGCCGCTGGGGCGGCGGGCCAAGGGCTTCTTCGCCCGGCTCTGCGCGCAAGCGATCTTCGGCCTGATCTTCACGGTCGTGGTCATCGCGGCGCTGCTGCTGCTGAAGCACAAGCTGCCCGACTTCGACATCTACCGGCTCCTGACCTGGTGCCAGGACCTGTTCGCCCAGGCCCGCTAGCCGGCCGCGCGCGGCGAGGTCTTTCCCCAACGGTTCGGGCGACGGATTCCGTTGTCCACACGGCGGTTTGCTGCCACGGCAGGGGGTTGGGTGGAGCACTTTCCCCAGCCGGTTTCCCCAACTGGCATGGCACTGTCCAAAAACTGGGGGTGGGGTGTTGAAATCCCGTGGAGACCCGGCATGATCACCGCCCTGGCCCGCGAGGATTCTGGCTAGCCTGGCCTGGATCGGAGTGGACCGGTGAGTGGTGGCTTCGGCCGCCACTGGCAGCGAAACGCTCTCTGAATGTCGGTTTGAACGACTCGCCGGCTCGACTGACCATCGGGTTGGCTCGAAGGTGGCTTCGGTTGCCTTCGGTTCCAGCAGACACGAGTCGGGTCCTGGCTGTGTGGTGGAGACCAGTATCCCCCTCCCTAACCGCCCTCTCCATTGCGTAGCCAAGACCCGCATTCACGGGCCTCAGTTCTGACCGGCTGAGGCCCGTACTTTTTTCCCCCCGAAGGTCCGCACGGGTGGGAAGTGCAGGCTTCGTCTTCGGTCCCGAAACGGGACCTTGGTAGCTTCCGCGTCGCACGGGCACTAGGTGCCCGGACGGTCGATACGACGAGTGATGACCAGACCTGGTTTCCGCAGGGGGCGTCCGGGAGGGACGGCACCGAAGACCACCGGCGAGACCGCCGATGGCTTCCTCAGTGCGTCACTGTTCTCCCAGGCGCAGATCCTGCACCTGATGAAGAACGAGTTCGCGCGCGCGCGCCGGCACGGCGTGCCGCTGGGCTGCGTGCTGATGCAGGTGGATCGCCTGCACCAACTCGTCGATCTGCACGGCGTCGAACTGCGCAACGCCGTGCGCCAGGCGCTGGCCCAGCTGGTGCGTGACAAGACGCGCGGCGCCGACCTGCTCGGTGCCACCAACGACGACCGCTACCTGTTGATCCTGCCGCACACCGACCTCGCGCAGACCTACTTCGTCGCCGAGCGTCTGCAGCAGCTGTTCGCGGGCCTCGAGATCAAGGTCGACGGCCGCGAGCTGCTGCTGTCGTTGAGCATCGGCGTCACCGCCTGTTCGGACCAGACGACCCTGTTCTTCGACACCTTCGTCGCCCAGGCCGAGACGGCACTCGACTACGCGCTGACCCACGGTGGCAACCAGGTCGCGTCGTTCGGTGAGGTCCACCTGCGCGCGGACGGCGGCGGTGTCGAGCCATCCGCACCCGGGGACGGTGGAGGCGAAGGCGCACGATGAGCGATGGACCGATGCGGATCCTGCTCGTCGAGGACGAACAGACGATTGCGGTGACCTTGCGCGACGACCTCGAGGCCGCCGGCTACGAGGTCGAGCATCGTGCCGACGGGGCGCAGGCCATCGACCTGCTCGGCCAGCGCAGCTTCGACGTCGTCATCACCGACGTTCGCCTGCCCGGTGCCGACGGCATGCAGGTGCTCGCCGCTGCGAAGCGCGCGCGCCCCGACACCGAGGTGCTGGTGATGACGGCCTACGCGACCGTCGAGCACGCCGTCGAGGCGATGCGGCTCGGCGCCGACGACTACATCCAGAAGCCGTTCCTCAACGAGCACGTCGTCGAACGGCTGAAGCGCATCGCGAAGTTCCGCGCGCTGTTGTTCGAGAACCAGCGTCTGCGCGAGGAGCTGCAGAGCAACCAGGGCCAGGGCCTGCCCGGTGTGATCGGCCAGAGCCGCGCGATGCAGGCCGTGGTCAAGACCGTGCGCACCGTCGCGCCGACCGACGCGTCGGTGCTGATCGAGGGCGAGAGCGGCACCGGCAAGGAGCGCATCGCGCGCGCGGTGCACCTGCTGAGCCCGCGCAAGCCGAAGCAGTTCGTGGCGCTGTCGTGCGGCGCGCTGCCGGACACCCTGCTCGAGACCGAGCTGTTCGGCCACGAGAAGGGCGCCTTCACCGATGCCCAGCGGCAGCGCCGCGGTCGCTTCGAGGTAGCCGACGGCGGCACGATCTTCCTCGACGACATCGACGACATGCCGTTGTCGGTGCAGGTCAAGCTGCTGCGCGTGCTGCAGGAACGTGAGTTCGAGCGCGTCGGTGGCGAGAGCCTGGTGCAGGTCGACATCCGCGTCGTCGCCGCGACCAAGGTGCCGATGCTCGAGTTGGTGCGCGCCGGCAAGTTCCGCGAAGACCTCTACTACCGGCTCAACGTCGTGCCGCTGCGGCTGCCGCCGCTGCGCGAACGCGAAGGCGACGTGCCGCTGTTGGTGCAGCACTTCCTCGACAAGCTCGGCGGCGGCCGGCCCTACACCATCAAGACCGACGTGCTCGAGGCGATGGCCGGCTACTCGTGGCCCGGCAACGTGCGCGAACTGGAGAACCGCTGCGCCCAGGCGATCGCGATGTCCGGCGGGGCCACCGTGCTGAAGAAGGAGCACCTGCTGCCGGTCGACAAGACGCGGCGGGCGGCGTTGGAACCGCCCACGCCGCTGCGTACCTTGCGCGAAGTGCTGGTCGAGGCGGAACGCGACCACCTGAAGGTCGTGCTGCGCGGCGTCGGCGGCCACCGCACCAAGGCGGCGTCGGTGCTGGGCATCTCGCGCAAGGTGCTGTGGGAGAAGCTGAAGGACTACGGCATCGAATGACCGTTCGACCGTGGTCCGGTGGCCGCATGCTCGCGGCGGTCCTGGCGCTGCTGCTCGGCGCGCTGCTGCGCGCGCAGGAGCCGCCGACGCGGTTCCACGCGGTGCTGTGGTGCGGTGATCCCGCGCGCGCCGCGATCGCGCACGACTTCGGCTGTGACGCCGTGCAGCTCGGCCGCGGCGGTGATGCGGCCGCGCTGGCCGCCATGGGAGTCGCGTACTACCTCGACCAGCCGATCGGCAAGGGGCTGCTGGAACTGCGCGACGAGCAGTGGCAGCCGCTGGTGCAGGCCTACGAGCGCACGCGCGATGCCGCCGGCCTGATCCGGCCGCAGTGCTTCGCGACCCCTGGCCTCGTGGCGCGCAGCGCCGCCGAAGCCGCTGCCGAAGCCGAGCGCGTGCGCGGCCCGGGACTGTTGTTCATCGCGCTTGCCGACGAGGCCTCGGCGACGCACAACGACGCGCCGCTGGACACCTGTCGCTGCGAACATTGCGCCGCCGCTTTCCGCCAGTTCGTGCAGCAGCGCTGCACGACGATCGATGCCGCCAACGCCGCGCTCGGCAGCCGCGCCGTTGCGTGGCACGACGTCGTGCTGCCGACCACCGACCAGATCCGTCGCCGTGAGCTGGGCGACACGCAGCTGCCGGCCGACCTGCGCGCGTTCGGGCTGCGGCAGGAGTTCGTCGACGAACAGTTCGCCACCGCCGTCACCGCGATCGCCGCGGTCGTGCGCACGGCGGTGCCGGAGACGCCGATCGGGCTCACCGGCCTGCAGGTGCCGGCGGCCTTCGGCGGCAACGACTACGCGCGGTTGCTGCCGGCATTGACGTTGGCCGAGCCGTATGCGATCGGCGGTGCGCCCGAACTCGCCCGCAGCCTGCTGCCCGCGGGCGCGCAACGCTACGCGACCCTGTTCGCGCCGACGCCCGGTTCGGCGGCTGCCGCGGTGCCGATGGCCGCATTCCTGCGGGCGCAGCTCGCGGCGATGGCTGCCGATGGTCTCGCCGGCGTCGTCGTCTGGAACGACGCGGCCGTCGCCGCTGCGGATCGCACGGCGACTGCCTACGGCAAGGCCCTGCGCGACGAACTCGCCCGGCTGCGGCCGATGCTGGACGCCTGCGCCGGCGCCACCGTGCAGACCGACCCGGTGTGGATCGTCGAGTCGCAGGCCTCGGTGCGGGTCTGGTGGCTGTTGGATTCGGCGCAGGACGGCATGACCTGGATCCGTCGCCTGGGCTCGTACGAACGCGCCCACAGCACGAGCCAGGCGGCGCGGCTCGGCTGGCTCCGGTTGCTGCAGGACCTCGGCGTCGAGCCTACGTTCGTCGGGGACGCGGATCTGCCCGAACGGCTGCTGCGGGAACGCCCGCGCTGCCTCGTGCTGCCGGCCACGATCGCGTTGGCCGACCGCAGCCTGCAGGCGATCGAGGCCTTCGTGCGTGGTGGTGGTACGGTCGTCGCCGACCACAGCGCGGCGTTGTACGACGGCGACCTGCTGCGGCGCCTGGCCGGTGGCCTCGATGCGCTGTTCGGCATCACCGAGCGCAGCCTCACCTGGACCGACCTGCTGGTGCGCGAGGGGCAGGGGACCGCACGCGAACGTGGGCTGCCGCTCGCCGAGCGGGCACTGCGCGGGCGACTCGGCGAGCGCCGCGACGGCGGCGAGGCGTTCCTGGAAGAGGCGCTCGGCCGCGGCCGAGCGGTCTACCTGAACGCGCCGGTCTGCAGCTACGGCCGCTGGCGACTCGACGAGGGTGCCGTGGAGCCGGCGCGCGAACTGCGTCGGCGGGTGCGCGCGGTGCTGCGGCAGGCGGGCGTCGACCCGGCCTTCGAAGTGCGCGGTGACGGCCTGCCGACGTGCCTGCTGCGCAGCCGGCTGCTGCTGCGGGATGGCCGGCAGGTGTTCGCAGTGCGCGTGAACGCGCTCGACGCGCCGGCCCTGCTGCTGCGACTGGCGCAGGACGGCCCGCGCAAGGTGCAGATCGAACTGCGCAGCGAACGCATGCTGCGGCACCTTGGCGGCGCTGACCTCGGCACCGCCACGAAGTTCGAGGTCGCCCTCGACCCGTTCGGTGCGGTGCTGCTCGAGGTCGCGCGATGACCGCGGTGCTCGGCACGCCGCTGTTTCCCAGCGGCGACGATGCCACCACGTTCCTGATCTCCGATCTGCACATTCCGGCGCCCGGTGGGGAGGTCGTGGCGCGGCTCGGCGGTGTGCTGCGCGCGGCGCAGGCGGCAGGCGGCCGCGTGTTCGTGCTCGGCGACCTGTTCGATTCCTACATCGCGGCGAGCCAGGTGCGCACCGGCGTGTGGCGCGACGTCGCGGCGATGTTCGCCGCCGCGGTGGCGGCTGGCACGACGGTCGTGTTGCTGCCCGGCAACCGCGACTTCCTGATGGGCTCCGAGTTCCCTGCGGCCAGCGGCGTGCGCCTGGTCGCCGGCGGTCTGCGCGGGCCCCTGGCCGGCGTCGACACGGTCCTGCTGCACGGCGACGAACTGTGCCAGAACGACCTGCCCTACCAGCGGGCCAAGCGCTGGCTGCGCCATCCGCTGACTCGCACCGTCGCCCGGCGGCTGCCGCTGCGGCTGGCGGCCTCGGTCGGTGCAAAGGCGCGGGCGAAGAGCCAGCGCGTGGTGCAGAGCGGCGACCAGCGGCGCTTCCTGCCGACCGCGGCGGCCGTCGAGGCCGCGTTCGCGACCGGTGCCCGGCGGCTGGTGTTCGGGCACATCCACCGCTTTGCCCACGGTGAGCATGGTGGGTGCGAGTACTGGGTGTTGCCGGCCTTCGACGAGCAGTCGATCGGCCTGCGCACGCAGGGCGACAGCCTGGTGCCGGTGCGGTTCGATGCGGCCGGATCCGCCGCCGAAGTCCCCGTTCCCGGGCCCTGCCCGCTGGCGCCATGAGGCCGATCGACGGCCGAGTTCGGCATTGCGGTCGATGGCGGGGCCCGGCTAGACTCCTCGCCCCTTTCGCCGGACGAGGTCCGGCGCCGGATCGTCGGCCGCGGTCGTGGTCCGGCGGCGATCTTTTCCAATCTGGATCGACTGTATTCCCCGAACTCTCCCGAGCCACTGCGTGTCCCCTGCTGCGAGCCAACCCCCGGCGAGTGAACCAGGCGGCGCTTCGGCGGCGCCGACGCAGGTCGTCGCCATCGATGGGCCCTCCGGTGCCGGCAAGAGCACGGTGGCACGTCAGCTCGCCGAGAAGCTCGGCTTCGCGTACCTCGACACCGGTGCCATGTACCGCGCCGTCACGTGGCACTTCCTGCAGGAAGGCTGCGCGCCGGCGGCATGTGCCGGTGATGCGGACCGCGGCGCGGAGCGCATGCGGCGAGCACTGGCGACGGCTCGCCTCGAGCTGGCGTCAGGACGGGTGCTGTTGAACGGTCGCGACGTGACGCCGCACCTGCGCGTGCGCGAGGTCGAGTCGCAGGTCTCCTCCGTGTCGGCGCTGCCATTCGTGCGCACTGCCATGCGGGATCTGCAACGCGCCGTCGCCATGCAAGGGCCGGTGGTCGCCGAAGGCCGCGACATGGGCTCGGTGGTGTTTCCCAACGCGCGTTGGAAGATCTACCTGGACGCCGCGCCGAGCGAACGCGCGCGCCGTCGCAGCCAGGACTTCGAGCGTCAAGGGCGACAGGTCAGTGCCAACGACGTGCTCGACGAGATCAACGTGCGCGACCGGCTCGACAGCACGCGTTCCGACGCGCCGCTGCGGCAGGCGGCGGATGCGCTCTACGTCGACTCGACCGGCCTGACGACCGATGCGGTGGTCGCCCTGTTGCTCGACCACGTGCACCGCAACGGCGCCAGGCGCCTGCGAGAAGCGCATTGAACCCGAGCGCGACGAACTCCGGCCCCGGCGCGGACCAAGGCGCCGGCGCGGCAACGGCACCCGGGCAAGTGCAACGCATCCGGCGCAACGCCGTGGTGTGGAACATCTCGAAGTACGGCGTGCTGTGGTTCAGCCGGCTCTACTTCCGCCTGCGCATCGAGGGTCGGGAACGACTGCCCGCAACGGGACCGGTGCTGATCGTCGCCAACCACTCGAGCTACCTCGACCCGCCGATGATCGGCGTCTCGGCCAGCCGCTGGGTCGGTTTCCTGGCCCAGGCCGGTCTCGCGAAGCTCGGCCCGGTGCGCTGGTGGCTGGCTCAGGTGGGCGTCACGCTGATCGACCGCAACGCGCCGTCCAAGGAAGCCATGCGACAGATCGCCGACTGCCTGCGGGCCGGTGAGGTCGTCGGCCTGTTTCCCGAGGGCACGCGCAGCGCCGATGGCAAGGTGGCGCCGTTCCGCACCGGGGTCGAGTTCCTGGTGCGGCGAACCGGTGCGCCCGTGCTGCCGGTTGGCATCGACGGCGCCCATCGGGCGTTCCCGCGGCGGGCCTGGTTGCCGCGACCCCGCAAGGTCGTGGTGCGCTTCGGCCAGCCGTGGTCGGCCGACCGGGTGCTGGCGCCGGGTGGTGTCGAAGCGCTGCGAGCCGAGGTCGCGGAACTGGCGCGTGCGCCCCTGCGCGGCGCCGGACCGCGCGACGGTCGATCCGATCCAACTTCACCTTCCGCCGGTGGTGGGACATGAGTCCTGCCGCCGGCAACCACCGACCGGATGGTCCGGCCGGTGGGACTTTGGTCGCTCCGTTCCGCGGCGTGCACGCCGATGGACTGGAGTACTTCCTCGTCAGTTGTTCCTTTCTTCTCCCACAACCCCGTTTCGTTTGATGCACGGCAAGAATCTGATCAAGAAGTTCGCGATAGCCGATGACGAGCTCTCGAGGCTCACCTCGGAAGCGCTCGGCACGGCAACCCTGGCCGAATTGGACCAGGCGATCGGCAAGACCGTCGCCGAGTTGTCGCCCAACAAGATCGTGCGCGGCAAGGTCATCAAGGTGCTGGCCGACGGCATCGTGGTGGTCGATGTCTCCTACAAGGCCGAGGGCCAGATCGCGCTGGACGAGTTCCCGGACCCCCTGGCCGTGGTCCCGGGTCTCGAGATCGAGTGTCTGGTCGAGCAGATCAACGATGCCGAGGGCTACATCCTGCTCAGCAAGCGGAAGGCCGATCGCATCCGCGGGTGGGAGAACATCATCCTCACCCACAAGGAAGGCGACACCGTCAAGGGCCTGGTGCTGCGCAAGATCAAGGGTGGCCTGCTGGTCGACATCGGCGTGCCGGTGTTCCTGCCCGCGTCGCAGGTCAACATCCGCCGCGCCGGCGACATCGGCGACTGGATCGGCAAGGACATCGAGGCGCGCATCATCAAGATCGACGAGGAGCGGATGAACATCGTCATCTCGCGCCGCAAGCTGATCGAAGAGGAGCGCGAGGCGAAGAAGATCCAGCTGCTGTCGGAGCTGGAGGAAGGTCAGGTCCGCAAGGGCATCGTCAAGAACATCGCCGACTTCGGCGTGTTCGTCGATCTCGGCGGCATCGACGGCCTGCTGCACATCACGGACATGTCGTGGGGCCGCGTGAACCACCCGTCCGAGATGCTGAAGCTCGACGACGAGGTCGAGATCAAGGTGCTGAAGATCGACCGCGAGCGCGAGCGCATCGCGCTCGGCATGAAGCAGAAGAGCGCTTCGCCGTGGGAGAACATCACCGAGAAGTACCCGGTCGGCCAGCGCATCCAGGGCGAGGTAGTCAACCTGATGAGCTACGGCGCATTCGTCAAACTCGAGGATGGCGTCGAGGGCCTGGTGCACATCTCCGAGATGTCGTGGACCAAGCGCGTCAACCACCCGAACGAGGTCGTCAAGCAGGGCGACCAGGTCGAGGTCGTCGTGCTCGAGATCGACACCGAGAAGCAGACCATCAGCCTCGGCATGAAGCAGACGGAAGTGAATCCGTGGGACATGGTCGCCGAGCACTACCCGCCCGGCACCGTCATCCGTGGCAAGGTGCGCAACCTGACCAACTACGGCGCCTTCATCGAACTGCAGGAAGGCATCGACGGTCTGCTGCACATCACCGACATGAGCTGGACGCGCAAGATCACGAACCCGAGCGAGGTCGTGAAGAAGGGCGAGGAGATCGAGTGCGTCGTGTTGTCGGTCGACCAGGAGAAGAAGCGCATCGCGCTCGGCCTCAAGCAGCTGCAGGCCGACCCTTGGAGCGGCGACATCCCGGCGCGCTACCACATCGGCGACTCGGTGCCGGGCACCGTCACCAAGATCACCAACTTCGGCGTGTTCGTCGAACTGGAGCCGGGGCTCGAGGGCCTGCTGCACATCTCGGAGCTGGCCGACCACAAGGTCGACAACCCCGAGGAAGTGGTCAAGGTCGGCCAGCGCGTCGAGGTTCGCATCATCAAGATCGACACCGACGAGCGGAAGATCGGCCTGACGCTGATCCAGGCCCACTTCGACGAAGGCGAAGAGGGCACTCCTGGCACGGCCCCGGCGCCCGAGGTCGAGCGGCATGTGGCGCCGACGATCGGTTCGCTCGCCGACCAGCTCAAGGGCATCGGCCAGCGCGTCAGCGCGCGCGAAGCGCAGAAGCGCGACGACGAGTCCACGGACGCCTGAGAGTCCGCGTGCACCCGGCGTGCAAGGTCTGCCTGCTGGCCGCGGCGATGTTCGCCGCGGCCGGTTGTGTGACGACCTACGAGGACGCGCCGCTGTTCACCGACGTCAAGACGCCGGCGGTTCCCGCCGTCGCCTTGACGATCCCGTTCGGCGACGACGGCACCCCCGACCAGCGGGTGCTGTTCGACTTCTACGGCAGCGTGTTCCAGCGCCTGCAGGCCGCTGCCGAGGACCGCGACACGGTGCAGATCCAGGCGCTGCTCGCGGCCTACCAACGCCCCGATCTGCCGGCGAACCTGCGTGAGGTCCTGCGCGGCTACGCGGCGATGGCGGCGGGCCTGGGCTTCCAGCAGCACGCCGCGGCGCACGCGACGTTGTTGCTGTCGCCACCGAGCGAAGCTGCGGCGAACGCGCCCGCGCCGAGCGCGCCGCCGCCGATCGGGGCACCCTTCACCTTCCAGCTGACCGTGCCGCCGCCGCCGGCTGCGGTACGGCTCGGTGGTCGCCGCGACGCCGACGCCTGCGGCTTTGCCGTCGCGGTGACGATCGACGACACGTTCGTGGACGGCAGTACGCGGTCGACGCACACCCAGGACTTCGTCTGGCTGCCCGAAGCCTTCGCCTTCGCCGACGGCAAGCCGTTGGTGGTGCCGATCGGCATCGACGTCGCTGCCAGCGACGCCGTGCGCCGCGCCGTGCACCTGCGCGTCGACCTGATGCCCGGCTACGTGCAGATCGACGGCGAACGGGTGCCGGTGCAGCGCACCGCGATCGGCACCGTCGCGCTGACCCAGTGGCCCGCCGGCTACGAAGCCGTGGCGAAGGCGCCGCTGGTCGCCCTGCGCGAGGCCCTGCGCCGCGGCGATCCGGCCCACTTCCCGCACGTGTTCGTGGCCGCCTCGTTCGTGCGCGGTGCCGACCGGGAGCCGGCCATGGCCCTGCTGATCGAGCAGATCCGCTTCGGCCGCCAGGACCAGGCGCTGGTCGCGATGGCCGCGCTGCAGGTGATCGCCGGCGAGACCCTGCCGATCGGAGATCGTCAGGCGTGGCTTGCCTGGTGGCAGGCACGCCGCTAATCAGCGAGCGTGAACTTCCTCCCCGTCGAAGAACAGTTGGCGGTGCTGCGCCGCGGCATCGTCGACCTGGTCGACCTGGACGACCTGCGGCGGCGACTCGAACAGAGCCGCACCAGTGGTGAGCCGCTGCGCGTCAAGTTCGGCATCGACCCCAGCTCGCCCGACATCCACCTCGGCCACACGGTGCCACTGCGCAAGCTGCGCGACTTCCAGCGCCTCGGCCACCGCGTGATCGTGCTGTGGGGGACCGCCACGGCGATGGTCGGTGACCCCTCGGGCCGCAACAAGACTCGGCCGCCGCTGACCCGCGAGCAGGTGGAGGCCAACAAGGAGACCTACCGCGCCCAGGTTGCTGCCGTGCTCGACACCACCGACATCGAGGAGCGGGAGAACGGCGAGTGGTTCCATCGCCAGTCGTTCATGGACTGCATCGCGCTGGCGAGCCGCTACACCGTCGCACGCATGCTGGAGCGCGACGACTTCCAGCAGCGCTTCCGCTCTCAGCAGCCGATCGCGGTGCACGAGTTCCTCTACCCGCTGCTGCAGGGCTGGGACTCGGTCGAGCTGCGTTGCGACGTCGAGATCGGCGGCAGCGATCAGTTGTTCAACCTGCTGGTCGGGCGCGACCTGCAGTCGCAGGCCGGGCAGACGTCGCAGGTCTGCATGACGTTGCCGCTGCTCGAGGGGCTCGACGGCAGCCAGAAGATGTCGAAGTCGCTCGGCAACTACGTCGGCGTGGCGGAGCCGGCGGCGACGCAGTTCGGCAAGTTGATGAAGGTGCCGAACGAACTGCTCGAGAAGTACTTTCTGTTGCTGACCGACGTGCCGAAGGCGCGCGTGCAGCAGCTGCTGCCGAACTCGCTGGAGGCGAAGTTCGCGCTGGCGGCGGCCATCGTCGAGGGCTTTCACGGCGCCGACGCGGCAGGGGCCGCCCGCTCCGAGTACGACCGCGTGCACCGGGATGGCGGCATCCCCGACGACTTGCCGACGGTCGCAATCGACCCGACCCTGCTGCGGGATGGCACGATCTGGCTGCCGGCGGCGCTGGCGGCGGCCGGCCTGGCCTCGTCGAACAGCGATGGTCGGCGGCTGATCCAGGGTGGCGGAGTGCGTGTCGATGGAACCGTGCAGTCGGACGCCAAGGCGCAGCTTCCGCCCGGCAGCTACGTGCTGCAGGTCGGCAAGGCGAAGGCCGCGCGCGTCGTCGTGCCGGGCTGATCCGGCGCCGGGAGGGATCCGTATCCGGCGACGTCGAGGTGCAGTCGCCGCCCGAGAATGCCGATGCTGCGCAGCGACGGTGTTCCGGTAGGATGGCACTGCTGGGTGGGCTCGCGGCGCCGATGGCGGCGCGAGGCGTTCGTCAGCAACCACGTCGCCGTCCTTCGGTGGCTCGGAGGCGCTCGCGGTGAGCACCCTGTTGCCGACACCAGCAACAAGAATCGCAACGGCTGCAGGGTGTCCGGCATGGGGGCGCGGACGGTAGCGAGCGCCGATCGCCTGGCAGCCAGCCGCCAGCGGCGGTCAGAGGTTCTCGGTGCCCTCGTTGAGCACGCTCAGGTAGCTGTCGTAGGCGAAGACCCGGTTGCGCTGTTTGCCCGTGATCTCGCGCACGATCCGCAAGTCGATCAGCAGCATCATGGCGGCACTGGCCGTGGGGAACGACAAGCCGGTCGCCGTCGCGATGTCCTGGAGACGGTGGACCGGACGGGCCTTGAGTGCATCGTGCACGCGCAGCGCGGAGCTGGCCCTGCGCCCTGCCTGTTGGATCTTGCCGCGATCGTCATCGAACAGCGTCATCAGCCGCTTCGCCGTCTCGACGGCACCGTCGGCGGTCTTCACGACGCCATCGAGGAAGAAGGCGATCCACGCCTCCCAGTCACCCTCGCGGCGAACCAGGTCGAGCAGGCGGTAGTACTCGCTGCGGTGCTGCTTGAAGAACAGGCTCAGGTAGAGCAGCGGCTGGCTCAGCCTGCCCGCGCTGCACAGCAGCAGGGTGATGAGCAGTCGGCCGACACGCCCGTTGCCGTCGAGGAACGGATGGATGGTCTCGAACTGGACGTGCGCCAGCGCGGCACGGACAAGAACAGGCAGGTCGTCTTCCGCCGCGTGCAGGAACAGCTCGAGGTCCCGCATGCAGTCGGGCACCTGCGTCGGCGGGGGCGGCACGAAGTGCGCGTTGCCAGGTCGCGTGCCGCCGATCCAGTTCTGGCTGCGACGGAACTCGCCGGGGGACTTCTCGCTGCCGCGACCGCGCGCGAGCAGCTTGGCGTGGATCTCCCGGATCAGGCGGTTGCTGAGCGGGAAGTCCTCACGCAGTCGCGCGAGCCCATGCTCCAACGCCGCCACGCAGTTCGACACCTCGACGACGTCGTCCAGCGGTGCGCCGCCGGCCTGTTCGAGTTCGAACAGCAGCAACTCGGAGAGCGACGACTGGGTGCCTTCGATCTGGGAGGAGAGCAGCGCCTCCTTGCGGACGTACGTGTAGAGGAACAGATGCGTGTCCGGCAGCAGCGTCGACACGCTGTCGAGGCGGCCGATCGCCAGGTAGGCGCGCTCGAGCAGCAACTGCATCGGTCCGCCGAGGTCGAGCGGGGGCTTTGGTGGCAGCGGTCTCGGCACGAAGGCCTGCACGGACTCGCCGCCGTGGGTGCTGATCTCGGGTGTGCCGGTGGGGCCGCGTCGCATCGCAGGGTCGTTCCGCTGAGTTGAACAACGGAGTCCGCAATTAAAGGTTAGACTAGAAGTTTAAACTGCGGCCAGTGGCGAGGCCAGAGTCAAGCCGGGACATCTGTCGCAAGTGACTCTCCCATCGTTGGTTCGCGTGCTTTGGATCAGATCTCCCTCCCCGCCGTCCGGCGTGCGTGGATGGCAGCGTGCGTACCCCGGGTCGCAGCGTCGACGGCGCCCCTACTCGCGCACCCGGATGGGGATCAGGCCCACTTCGAGCCGCTGGTGAAGGGCTGCGGCGATGCGCAGCAGCAGCGTTGGCGACCGGCACTGGTAGTCGGCTTCCTCGAGCCTCGTGATGACACTCTGGTTGGTGCCGGCCCGCTTCGCGAGTTGGTCCTGGGTCAGTCCCGCTCGCTCCCGGGCAGCGAGGACCACCTCGGCGATCTTGGTGTAGAGCCTCTGCTCCTCGATCCGGTGGCGGAGTTCCGGCTCGGCGCCGGTGATCCTGTCGAGGATGCGACCGGCGTCCTTGGTCCTCTTCTTCGTGTTCGTGGTCTTGGCCATGGGCGCCTGCGCCTTCGTTCAGGTCGCGAGTTGTCGCAGCGCGTCCCCGTAGCGCCGCATGGTGTCGAGCAGCAGGTTGTGCTTGCGCTCGGCGTCGTTCTCGTTGCGCCGCAGTTCCAGACCGCCCTCGGAGAGCGGGATCAGGGCCAACCGCTCGCCTTCACGGTCAGTCAGGCGGAGCGCAGCGAGAGCCTCTGGCGGGAGAGCAACGCCGAAGGAGTCGCTGACACGGTGAAGCTGCAACTGGATCATGTCGCGTCGTTCGGCCGGCCTCGAAGTCGCCGGCGGACCTCCTCCCACGGGATGCACTCCACTGTCCCGCCGTCGATCTCCCGCATGCGGCGCTCGATCTCGGTTGCCCACGCGGCTTGCACGCCGTGCTCCACGGGACCGTCGAGGCCAGCGAGCAGCTGCGCGGCCAGATCGGCTCGGTCGGCGGGCGACAGGCGCAGCGCATCGGCCAGGATTGCGTCGAAGTGCCTCATGGTTCCGGATCGCTGCGCGTCGCGTGGCCGCGCAGTTCGGCGAGCAGTTCGTGTGCCGGGCGGCCGTGGCCGGCTGCGGCGTCGCGCTGTTCGCGGTCGGCGTCGTCGAGATCGTCGCCGCCATCATCGAGGACGAGGTCGAGCGCCGTGCCCTCGGGCAGCGTGGTCGGTTCGTCGAGCACGATCCGGCCGTTGACGACTCGTGCGCGCATGGCGAGATGCTACCGCCCGACGCGGACGCGTGCAGGTGGCGCCGAAGACCGCCCTCGCGCACTGCATCGCCGCGAACGCACGGGGTGCCGGCATCTGCTCCGGGTCGGTGGTGATGCGTTCACCCGCCGGCCGAGCGGCTGGCCGTTGCTGTCGACAAGACCGATCGATCGGCGGATCGGTAGGTAGTTCAACGCGCGGGATGCGCGGTCAGGCCCAAGGCCCGCCGGCCGGCCACAAGCGAGGTGCCGTTCGTGCGCCGATCAGGCCGCCGACGATCGGCCAGAGGAACCGCTGCAGTTGCGCGACGACCTCGGCCAGCGTCACCGTTTCGTCGAGCAGCCGACTGCGGCGCACGAACGCCCGCCACTGGACCGGCTTGTCGCGCAGTTCTGCGAAGTCGGGGCGCAGCGCAATCGGTTCCTGAAGTGGCAGATCCGTCTGCCGTCGTGCGAACGTCGCCGAGATGGCGGACGCCAGGCTCGGTCCCTCGAACGCGAACTGGCCAGCCAACGTGAACAGATCGTAGAAGTCCTTCATCCGACTGTTCAGTTCGCCGAGCGAGACCATGGCCTGGAACTTCTCGGCGACGACGCATTCGCGTGGATAGGCGAGCAGGCGCGGGGTCGGCAGATCGAGCAGCGATGGGTACTGCAGTTCGACCGGGCCTGGGTGCACGGCGTCGCCGAAGCCGACATCGACCTGGACGCCGATCCGGGCAGTGCCGAGGGCGGCTGTGAGCGTGACCCGCACGCCTTGGTAGAGTTGGTCTTCGCGGATGCGGGCCGCCTGCACGCTGTCGGCGTCGAAGGTCACACCGTCGGGTTCGACACTGGTGGTGACGATGGCGCGGAACACCTGCTCGAGGCGCGCCAGATCCGGCTGTCCGGTGCCAGCAGGTCGAGGTCGCGGGTCGCGCGGTGCGGCACCCTGGTCCAGGCCGCGAACAGCATCGCCCCCTTGAGCAGGAAGTCGCGGGCATGAGCCGACGCGGCGAGGCGGCACAGCAGCCGTTCCAGCACGAACTGGATCAGCAGAACCTGCACATCGTCGCCGCGCGCCTGGGCGAGGTTGCGGAGCTTGGCCAGTGCCGAGGCGCCGAGATCGGACGGGCGGCGCGTCACAGCATGGCCTCCAGATACGGTCGCATGCTGTCGGCGACGCGGTCGATCCTGGCGTAGTGCATCAGTCGCTCGACGTTGCGGCGTGGCCGACGCAGGTATTCACGCATCGCTTCGAGCGCCACGTCGAGACCGATCCTGTTGCGGAAGCGGAAGCAGTCGGCGACGGTCTTCTCAGGGTCGAACACGGGCACCTGGACGCCGTCGATCTTGACCTTCGTCACGCCGGCGGCGAGGGGCTTTGGCGTCATGCGGACCACGCGCACCGGCACTCCCTCGGCTTTGGGCACACGAGCGAGCCTCGGGATCGCGATCCAGACCTCGAACGGGGATTGGGTCGTGAGGTCGTGTACGCGCAGCGCCGACAGCAGGCAGACCACGGCACCGGGCACCCGCCGGGCAACCGCGGCCAGATTGCTCTGTGGCGAGAGGTCGGCGTCGGCCAGCACGTAGAGGCCGCGGCCGACCTGGCGGAGCAGGCCCTGGTCACGCAGCCTCTGCAGGTAGGTGCGGGCGATGCCGTGCGCTTCGAGGTCACGTGGCCGGAGGACGCCGAGGCGACGGGCCAGGAGCAGGGTTCGCTGGGAGGGGGCCACGTGTTACGAAACGTACTACGAAACCAGTTCTGTGCAACGTTTCGTAACAGCCCGAGACTCGCCGCGCCGGGGTTGGCGGCTCTTCATGGGGCTGGGTTCCCACCGGTCAAGACGCTCTTCGTAACTCTCATAACCCGCCCGGTGCGGCGTAGCGGCGCTCGACAGGGGGAAGCCGGATAGGATCGCCGATTCACAGCTCCGCTCGGCGTTCTTGCTTTGCCTTGCCTGGCCATGCGTACCCGGATCATTCCATTCGTCATCGCGCTCGCCCCCGTCCTGGCTGGCCAGGCGCCGATCGACCTGCTCGATACCTACTTTCCGCCCGGGATGGCCGGGCTCTGTGGTCCGAGGCTGGAAGCGGCGCGCGTGGTGGTCTTGCGCGGCGACGACGAGGCGCGTGCCTTCGCCATCACTGCCTTCGGCGAGGACAAGAAGGAACTGCACATCGACTTCGCCAAGGAGCAGATCGTCGCGCTCTGCTGGGGGACGCGGCGCGTAGCCCGTGACCTGCTCTACCGCGGCGGCCTGCCGCAGATGCCGATCGATCGCGCGGTGATCGCCGACCAGACCCTGCAGATCAGGCTGCGCACCCTGCTACCGGTCGGCGAACACGGCGAAGACCCGGATGGCTGCGCCACGTATCCGTCGATCTTCCTGCACACGCCGGTCACGCAGCGGGTCCTCGTCGAGGTGGGCGGCGCTCGTTGCCGCGAGCCGCAGACGGACTTCCAGCCGAGTCGGGACGGGGGCCTCGAAGTTCGCGTGCTGCCCGACTCGATGCCCTCCCGCGCCGAGGTCGAACTCGCCGCGGACGACGCGCCCGCGCATCTCACCGCCTGCGTGGAGTTGAAGCCTGCGGCTCACGGTCGGCGGCTGGTGATCAACTGGGGCGAACATCCGCCCGCCTGCTATGCACTCGACGTCGTCGAGCTGCGGATCCAGGACGGCGTGGCCCACATCGCCGTGCGCGCGCACGTCTTCACGTCCTGCTCCTACCAGGGTCCGCCGGTGCTCTGGCCCCGGCTCGTGCTCGACCTACCGCCCGTCCGACGCGTGCTGCTGCGCATCGAGCGCCAAGGCTCGCTGACCGAGGGCGACACTTGCGACTTCGCGCCGTCGACCAGCAAGGAACTCTGCGTCGAGGTCGACCGGTCGGCGGCAGATCGCGAGGTGCACTGCTTGCTACGGTAGGCCGCGCGCCGGGCCGGAATCTGCGTGCGAGAAGCGCGGCTGCGCTTGACGACCGCGTGCGCAGGGCGCTGGCGCATTCCGTGTCGAATGTGACCTGAGCGTCCGTCATTCACCTCCGGGCTGCTACCGGGGTCTTGCTTGCGGAGCGCAACGCCGAGGGTACCCTGGCGCGGAACCTGGACTCCCCGTCACCCTGTCTAGGGGAGCTCCTGAAGATCGGAGCAGCTGGCCAGAGCATGGTAGGGATAGAGCCACGGATTCCCTGGTGGGCAAGCATCTGCCTGGCTCTCGTCATGACTGCATCTTTCTGGCTTCTGCATCCGGTTGGCTATGCGGTTCAGAAGGGCACGCTTGCGATTCTGCTGCTGATCTGGGTCGTGATTTGCTTCCGCCGCCAGAGCGCCTGAAGTGCTCGCATGCTGGTGTCCGGCAGCCCCACAAGACGCATTAGCCGGTGGATCGCTTGATCCTGGCAGCGCGGCACCTGGTTGCGCTGGGCGAGCCAGACTCGATCGGGTCGGTCGAGTCGATGCTCGTGCACCTGAGGGGGGACGGGCAGAAGCGGTGCAGGTCGACACGCGGTGGTCCAACCCGGGTAGATGGGTGACACTCGTGTCCGGGCGCATGGGTAACACTCGAGCGTGACCGTGGGGAGCGCGGTGGGTCTCGTGTCCGGATGCCATGGACGCAGACGGATCCGGTGACCGAGAGACAGAAGTTCGTGAGGCTGGTGCTGAAGGGCCAGGTGACGATGACGCAGGCGTGCCAGCAGTTCGGGATCAGCCGGAAGACCGGCTACAAGGTCCTGGCGAGGCACGCGGAGCTCGGCATGGCCGGGCTTGCGGACGCGCCCCGAGCGCCGAAGACCGTCCTGTTGCGTTGCCTCGCCAAGCGCCCGAGCACCTGCCGGGCTCCTTCGCCCAGATCCGCCAGGAACTGCAGTCGATGCCGATCCTCGAACCGTGGACGCCCGACCTCGCGCAGCGGTGGTGGCAGGCACACGCGGTGGTCGCCTCGCCGGCGGCGCGTCCGTCCGACGCCACGATGCCGACCAGGACCTGGCTGGCGCACGACCAGGCGACCCGGTCGTCGGGCCCCCGCGAATGAGTCTTCTCGGGTGGACGGGTGGCACTTCTGCGCAGGAGTCCGGTAGCCTTTGTGCTTCCGCTTCCCACTCCCAGACCCCTCCATGCACAAAGCCATCCTCACGGTTGCTCTGCTCTCGGTGCCGGCGATTGCCCAGGCCAATGCCGTACCCGGTCTCGACATCGGCATGTACGACGTCACGGACATCGGCTACCAAGGCCGTCGGGGTGCCGCATACCCCAACGGCGAAGCCGGCTTCATGGTCGGCCATTCGTGGTGCAACGGCGGCAGCGTCAACCTGCCCTGGGTCTCGCAGAGCGGCGGCCTGATGGTCGACCAGTATCCGCGCATCGCCTTCCTGCTGGCACGGGAGAGCGGCGGTCGCATGGTCCAGGTGTCCGGCCGCAGCTTCTGCAAGCACTCGCCGACCGCCTACAACTTCTCCTCCGGCCCGTGCGCCCCGTGCAACTCCGGCAGCGGTTCGTTCTTCTTCACCGGCTGTTCCGACACCTACGGCAGCGGCATCAACAGCGGCCAGTATGCCCTTGGTCCGACCGACGAGATCGACCCGTGGCTTGGCACCTGGGATCCGCAGGGCAGCTACTTCGATCGCGGCGACCCGGTGGTGGGTGGCGCAGCTGCGATCGATTCGGTGCGTTCGCTGTCGACCTCACAGGTCGCGGCGTTCGACTCGGTAAAGAACCGCATGGTCGTCCGTGAGAGCGAACTGCTGGCCGGCGCGATCTACTACGGGCAGGCGCAGGGCGTGATCCAGGGCGAACCGGTCGCGGCGCGCGGCAACAACCTGATGAACCGCCAGATGTCGATCACCGGCAGTGGCGGCTCCTGGTCTGCCGGCACGACCGGCAGTTCGCAGGTGGGCTCCGTGCTCACGCGCTGGCAGGGCGCCACCTACGAGATGGGCGGCAACGGCAACGACGACGGCCGTTTCCTCGTCGCGGTCAAGACCACCGGCCCGGTCGGCGGCTTGTGGCACTACGAGTACGCGATCCACAACATCGACAACCATCGTGGTGGCGCGTCGTTCCGTCTTCCGCTCGGCCCCGGCGCCACGGTGCAGAATGCGGGCTTCCGCGACCTCGATACCGACCCGCTCAACGACTGGCACTTCACGCAGTCGGCGAACGAGATCGCCTTCGCCGCAACCAGTGGCAACGCGCTCGAGTGGAACACGATCTACAACTGCTGGTTCGACTGCTCGATCGCGCCGGGCGCCGGCGTGGTGACGATCGACCAGGCGCTGCCGGGCCCGGGCAACCTGAGCGTCCAGATGTCGGGCGTGGTGCCGAGCGGGTTGGCCTTCGCCAACAAGGCGTCGATCGGTACGTCGTGCGGTCATTGCACGGGCACGTTCTACGAGCTGTTCGGCACCAGCGCCGCGTTCGACCTCTCGGGTCGGTCGATGACGATGAGCCTGAACAGCGGAGCCTACAGCGTGGTCGAGACGCCGGTGGCGTTCGTGCCCGCCGCGGGGACCAACCTCGCGCTCGGCCTGAACTCGCAGGCGACCGTGACGCTGCCGTTCTCCCTGCCGTACCCCGGTGGGGCGACCACGCAGCTACAGGTGGCCTCGAGTGGCTACGTTTCGCCCGGCCTTGCCAACCCCGTCCAGTTGGTGCCGACGGCCGGTCAGTTCCTGGCGGGCCATCCGCGGTGGGCGGCGGCCTGGAGCCTGTTGAACCCGAACGCCGCCAGCAGCAACAACGTCTACTTCGATGCCAACCCGACGCGCGCGATCCTGACGTGGAACGGGGTGCCGTTCATCGGTTCGTCGGCCCCGAACACGTTCCAGCTGCAGTTCTTCCCCAACGGCACCGTGCACGCGGTCTGGCAGACCATCGCCGCATCGAGCTTCTCGACGATGGTCGGTTGGAGCACCGGTGGTGGCCACGCCGATCCGGGGACGCGTGACCTGTCGGCGACGCTGTCGGTGCCGCTTGCCTTGTGCGCCAGTCCGTTCGACGGTCTGAGCCTCGATGTCGCCGCCAATCCGGTGATCGGCACGACGGTCCAGTGGCAGGTCGGCGGCATCCTGCCGGCCACGGGGTGGGGGGCGCTGCTCTGGTCGCTGCAGCAAGCGGTGCCGGCGTTCGACCTCGGGGTCGCCGGCATGCCGGGTTGCTTCGCCCACGTGCTCGCGCCGGAGACGATGTTCTTCGTCGCGCCAGCCACCAGTCAGGTGCTGGCGCAGCCGATCCCCAACGCCACCGTCCTGATCGGGGTCGAGTTGTTCGGTCAGGCAGTCACCTACAACCCGTCGCTGACACCGCTCGGCCTCGTGGCGTCCAACGCCATGCAGCTGACGCTCGGACTGTAGTCCGGGCGTCGCGCGGGCCTCACTGTGGCAAGCGGAAGCGTTCGCTGGTGTAGAGCTCGTAGGCGGTCTGGAACACGCTGGTCGCATCGCGGCCGAGTTCGCGCATTTCGGCCGTGGCGGCACCGTCCTCCAACAGCTGGAAGACGTCGCTACCGCGGCCGTCGCGGCGGTAGAAGAACAGCCGCTTCTGCAGGCCCAGCACGACCATCGTGGTGTCGGTCAGCAGGCCGACATCGCGATTGTGCTGCACGAAAGCGCGTCCACCTTCCGTCGGCAGGCCGAGCAGGTCGCGGCCGAAGAAGGGCGCTTCGAAGCCGATGCCAGTGAGCGACAGCAGCGTCGGCAGCAGGTCCACCTGGGAGCACAGGCGCTGGATCTCGACGTTCTTCCAGCGTGGATCGGGGTGCAGGAACAGCGCCGGGATGCGGTAGCTGGGCACCGGGATCGCTTCGGAGCCGTAGACGCGCGCGCCATGGTCGCCGCAGGCGAGGACCACGGTGTGCTCGAGCAGCCCGGCGGCCTTCGCCTTGTCGAGGTAGTCGGCGAGCGCCCAGTCGGCGTAGGCGACCGCATTGGTGCGACCGGGCTTCTCCGTGAGTTCCGTGATGCGGCCGCGCGGGATGTAGTACGGTTTGTGGTTGCTGACCGTCAACGCGGTGAAGCAGTACCGTTCGCCCTTCGCGCGCGCCCTCTTCTGGGCTTCCAGCATGGCACCGAGCACCCACTCGTCGGCGACGCCCCAGATGGTGCGGAACGCGTCCTTGGGGTAGTCCGGCTGTTCGACGAACTCGTCGTAGCCGTTGGCGAGGATGAACGGCTTCATGCTGTCGAAGATGCCGAAGCCACCGTAGAAGAAGGTCGTCTTCGCGCCCTTGCTCTTCATGACGCGAGCGACCGACGCGACGTTGTCGGAGTGTTCGCGTTTGACGACCGAGTCGCCGGGCAGTGGGGGAAACGAACACAGCGTGCCCTCCATGCCGCGCACGGTGCGGTTGCCGGTCGCCGTGAGGTTGGCGAGCAGGATGCCTTCCTTGCTCCAGCGGTCGAAGCCCGGCGACGTCTTGCGCTCGGGGTGGCCCAGCACGCCGATGAACTCGCTGCCGAAGCTCTCTTCGAGGATGACGACGACGTCGTAGCCCTTGTCTTCGAGCGCTGGCACGAAGTGGCGCAACAGCTGGAACTGCCCGAGCGGTGCGGCGAGGTCCGCCGCCGCCGGTTCCTCGTAGCCCAGCACCTTCGCCGCGCGGGCGCGAGCCTCCGCGGTGGGCAGGGTGCGGTAGTAGAGGCCGAAGTCGAGGTGTGCAGACCACCAGGCGCGGGCCAGTTGCGCGATGCCGTTCTGCGCGATCTCGCTGACGATGCGGTCGCCGCTGATGCTGGCCGGCACGATCGCGACCACGGTCGCACAGGCGCCGCCGAGCACCGTGACCAGCAGGAATGCCCGCATGCGCATCGCCCACGGCAGGCGGCCGAACTGCATGCCGCGCGTGATGCGCGCGATGGGCCACGCCACCAGTGCGCCGCCGACCGCAGCCAGGCACAGGATCAGTGGGACGTTGTAGCTGTCCCAGATGTTGACGAAGACCTCGCGTGGGTAGATCAGGTAGTCGAGCGCGATGTGGTTGTAGCGCGCATTGAACTCCTCGAAGAAGAACCACTGCGCGGCGGCATCGAAGCACTGGGCGCCGATCACGGCGGCCAACAGGCCGACGCGCAGGGGGGGCCAGGCCAGGACGCGGAAACGGACCAGCGAGAGCAGCCAGAGCACTGGCATCAGGGCGAGCGTCAGGCTCACCACGTCGAACACGACACCCGTTGCGATGGCCAGCAGGAGGTCGCCGAGCCGGAACGGGACTTCGTGGAACGGGACGTAGAGGGCGATGCGCAGCAACGGTCCGATGGCCATGCCGGTCACGAGGACCATGGCGACGCATCGGATGCGATCCGAGTAGCAGGACCGCAGGTTGCTCGGAGACTCGATGGCTGGACTGGGATTCATGGTGTCGGGTGCAGCAGGCGAGGGGCAGCAGGACTGGCCTTGGGTGATCCGGTCCTGGCCTGTCACACTGGGGGGCGCACGCAGAGGGACGCCCGCGCGGCACGACGGCTTCTTCTATCCGCGCTCGGCGCAGGTGCCACTGCCGCAGTCCGGATGGCGGCAACTCACGGCGGACCGGGTGCGGCGGTCGGCTGCCGAGGGCGCGCGGCGCATGGGGGCTGCCGGGAGGGCGCCGAGTCGGTGCTGCGTGCAGGTGTGGCGCCGTGCCCCTGGACTTCAGGAGGTCGGTTGCTATCCTCCTGCGCCCTGGCTACCCCGTGGTGTAATCGGTAGCACAGCAGGTTTTGGTCCTGTTGGTTCCTGGTTCGAGTCCAGGCGGGGTAACCAGCTTCCGCACTCCTTGCGGGGGTCGCTCCGGGGCTCGCCAGATGCCCCACAAGTTCTTTCTAGGCAGCAGTTTGTGATGCCCCGTGGTGTAACGGTAGCACAACAGATTCTGGTTCTGTTTGTCAAGGTTCAAATCCTTGCGGGGTAACCACTCGCGCGCGGGCTCGGACTCCGGGACCGCGCGCGTGCCATTTCATGGGCCTGCGGCATGGGCCGGCGAGCCGCGCGTCCGCTGGCCCGAGTCAGCTGGCGCCGCGTCAACTGACGGACGTAGCGCGGTGCAGGAAGCGATCGGTCATGCCCGCGATGTAGTCGCAGATGGCGCGTTCGCGGCCGTCGCGATCGATGCGCTGGCGGGCGGACTCGGGAATCTGGTCCGGCTGCGCCCGCAGGCGCGTGAACAAGCTGCGAATGCGCCGCGCGCCATCGTTCATCACCGTCAGCACCCGTGGCGAGCGGTAGAAGTGCGCGCGCAGGAACTCCAACAGTTCCTGGGCCATCACCTGCATTGGGCCGCTGTGCTGCAGCCGCGGCGGTGGCCCGCCAGCCGGTGCGGCCGAAAGCTCGGCGTCGGCCGAGCCGACCAGGTCGTGGATCAGCAGGGACGCGACTTCGCTGACGATGCGCTGTCGGTTGCTGCTGCCGGCGGATTGCTGTGCCTGTTGCCAAAGCCGCAGCTGCGCCGCATCGGCCTCGGTGAACAGCGCGGCGCGCAGGCCGTCGTCGAGATCGTGGCTCAGGTAGGCGACCTTGTCGCAGAGATCCACCAGCTGGGCTTCGATGGGCACCGGGCCGCGTGGCCTGAGGTCGTCGCTCAGCGGGAAGCCGTCCGGAACGCGACCCTTCAGCAGGCTGCGGCGCAGCGCCAGGGTCAGGTTCAGGCCGTAGCCGTGACCGTAGCGGTCCTCCAGGTAGTCGACGATGCGGCTGCCCTGCGCGTTGTGGCGGAAGCCGCCGTGTCCCTGCATCGCCTCGTCGAGCGCTTCCTCGCCGACGTGGCCGAACGGTGGGTGGCCGAGGTCGTGTGCCAGCGCGATGGCCTCGGCGAGGTCGTCGTTGCAGCGCAGCGCGCGCGCGACGCTGCGCGCCATCTGGGCGACCTCGAGCGAATGGGTCATGCGGCTGCGGTAGTGATCGCCTTCGAATGCGGCCACGACCTGGGTCTTGTGCTGCAGCCGGCGAAACGCCGTCGCGTGCAGGATGCGATCACGATCGCGCTGGAAGGCGGTGCGCAGCGGGTCTTCGCTCTCGGGCAGCCGCCGCCCGCCAGCCCCGCGGCTCGCCAGGCCCCACGGGCACAACCAGCGCAGCTCGCGGTCTTCGTGGTCCTCGCGTCGGAGCCACACCATGGGTCACTTCCTGCGATCGATCAGCGGAAGGCAACCGCCCGGCAGGACTGGCCTGCCGGGCGACTGGTACCCCCTAGGGGATTTGAACCCCTGTCGCATGACTGAGAATCACGAATCCTAGGCCGCTAGACGAAGGGGGCGGATCGAGGGCAAAGTTTGTAGGGAGCCCCGTGTTGGCGGTCAAGTGTGGCCTGCGCGTTTGGCGATCCTGGAATGTTGGCTGGTACGCCCCGTTGCGCGCGGTCGCCGACGTAGCTACCAAAGGGGACGCGGTCCGACCGATTTCCCCTGCACCCATGAGAAGCCGCCGATGAACCCGTTCTCCCTGTCACTCGCCTGCTTGTTCCTGCTCGCGCCGGTTGCCGATGGTTGGCTAGGTGTCTACCTGGCTCCCGACCGTGAGCAGGCGGTCGTCATCGAGGTCATCCCGGACTCACCGGCGGCCAGCGCAGGCATGCAGGTGGGCGACGAGCTGCTCGCGGTCGGCGACCGGGCGACACCGACCCGGGACGACCTGATCGCGGCGATCCGCGGCCACAAGGCGGGTGAGCAGTTGCGCCTCAAGATTCGCCGCGCCGGCAAGGAGTCGGTCGTCGTGGTGAAGCTGGCGGAACGTCCCGAAGCCGTGCCCGCGCCGGGTGTGGTGCTGCCGACCCCCGTGCCGCCGAAGCAGGGCAAGCCACCACGACCGGCGGTGGAGACGGCGCCGATCGCGCCGGTTCCTCCGGGTGGGCAGAAGGCCTTCCTCGGCCTGCGCGTGCGCGAGACGGACCGCGGCGTCGTGGTCGACGAGGCGCTCGAAGGCGGGCCGGCCCAGGCGCTCGGCATCGAGCCCGGCGAGCGCATCACGGTGCTCGGTGACCGCGAGGTGCGGTTGCTGAGCGATCTCGACGCCGAGCTGCAGCGCAGCGCGCCGGGCACGAAGCTCGCGATCGGGCTGCAAAGTGCGGCCGGCACGCGTTCATTGACGATCACGCTCGGTGCCGCGCCTGGCGCGGCCGCGGGACGCGCCGAATCGTCGCGTGCGCCAGCTGGACCGGCGAACGCCGAGGCCTACGACGTCGAGCTCGAGATCGAAGCGTTGCGCCGCGACCTGCAGGACCTCCGGCGTCAACTCGAAGAGATGCGTCGGCAGAAGCAGAAGTCGTAGCCGGTCGCTTCGGGTCGGTTGCCTGGGAATAGCCGGCGGCGCCCTGCCGTCGCAGGCGCGCAGGAAAGCGTGCCCGAGCATGGACTCGGGCTGCAGCGTCGCCGACGCTGTGGTCCTGCGCGCTGCGCTCCCGAAAACCCAGGTGGTCCCAATGCCGTTGTCCGGCGCAGAGCCGCTGTTCGATCCTCTCGCGCGCACCGGCGTGCCGGGGACGGGCCGCCCCAGCGCCGTCGTCACGGGCGGTGCCGGGTTCATCGGCTCCCACCTGTGCGAGGAGCTGCTGCGCCGTGGCTGTCGAGTGCACGCAGTCGACGACTTGTCCACCGGTTGCCGTGAGAATCTGGCGGCGATCGCGGAGCACCCACAGCTGCGCCTGACCGTCGCGTCGGTGGCCGAGGCGAGGGTGGCCGAACGGTTGTGCGCCGACGCGGACGTCATCTTCCACCTGGCCGGCGTCGTCGGCGTACAGCGACTCGCTGCCGAGCCGCTGGAAGTCATGCAGCGCAACCTGCGCTGTAGCGAGGTCGTGCTCGCCGCGGCGGCGCAACGCAACGTGCCGGTCCTGCTGGCGTCGAGTTCGGAGGTCTACGGCGATGGGCCGGTGCCCTTCCGCGAACAGGACCCGGTGCGGCCGGGAGCCACCGAGGGCCGCCGTGGCGGCTACGCCTGTGCGAAGGCGATGAGCGAATGGCTCGCCTTCGGCCATTCGGCGCGCGATGCGCTGCCGGTGGTCGTCGCGAGGTTGTTCAACACGGTGGGGCCTCGGCAGTCCGGCCAGCACGGCATGGTGCTGCCCCGCTTCGTGGCACAGGCGCTGCGCGGCGAGCCGATCACGGTCTACGGCAGCGGCGAACAGACGCGGTGCTTCGCCCACGTGGCCGAGGTCGCGCGGGCGCTGGCGGACCTCGCCTGTGCGCGTGGTGCCGCCGGTCGTGTGTTCAACGTCGGCAGCGAGATCGAAACGACCGTGTGGGATCTCGCCACGACCGTGCGCGAATTGGCGGGCTGCGTGGCGCCGATCGTGCGCGTGCCGTTGGCGTCCGTGTTCCCGGCCGGGTTCGCCGATCCGCCGCGCCGGCGACCTTGCCTGCAGCGCCTGCGCAGCTCGATCGGCTGGGTGCCCTCGGCGCCGCTGGTGCAGATCGTCGGCGAGTTGCTCGAACTCGGCCGCGCGGGCGAGTTGCCCGACGTCGACGCGCTGTGCGTCAGGAATCGCGCGAACTGACGAGCTTCGCGGCCTTCGATCCCTGCGCGGCCAGCAGATTTCTCCGCGCCGTCGGGTCGTCCGGCAGGAGTTCCACCGCGCGCTCGAAGCAAACGCGGGCCTCGTCGATGCGGTCCTGTCGCTGCAGGCAGATGCCGAGGTTCGTGTGTGCCAGGGCGAAGTCGGCGGCGGCGCCCGCGCGGAACGACTGCTCGGCACCGTGCAGGTCGCCGCTGGCGAGTCGGCCCACGCCCAGCCAGTTGTGCAGCCCGCCGTCTGCCGGAGCCATTTCGACGGCGCTCCGGAAGTGGGCGACCGCTGCGCCGATGCGGCCGCGGGCGTAGTCGTGTTCGCCGAGCATGCCGAGTATCGAGCTGAGCCGGTCCGGCGCGAGGTGGCAGGTGCGTGCGGCATGCATGAGTTGCGCGTGGGCCGCCTCGGCGTCACCAGCGAGCCGCAGTGCCGCGCCCAGCGCGACGGCTGCCTCGCTGTGATGCGGGCAGGCGCACAGCAGTTGGCGCAGGTGGCGTGCAGCCGTCGCGTGGTTGCCGTTTGCGGTGTGCCAACGCGCCAGGTGCCAGTCGGCTTCGGGCCACAGCGGCCAGATGCGTCGCGCGGCAGCCGCTGCGGTCGCGGCCGCGCCTAGATCCGACTGCAGCGCCGCGATCGTCGCGCGCCCGGCCGGATCAGGCCGCCACTTGGCCAGGAACTGCTGTCGTCGCCGATCGATTTCCGTGCGCACGTCGAGGCCGAGGGCGCGGAACGTGGCGTGACCTTCGTGGTGCAGGAAGGCGCGCCGCGCGATCACGAGGCGGTAGCCGTGCAGGCGCAGGCGCAGGCAGAGGTCGTCGTCTTCGAAGTTGCCGTGGCCGAAGCGCTCGTCGAACACGCCGACCCGGTCCAGTGTCGAACGGCGGATCAGGAGGCAGAGGCCGGCGAGCGTGTCGACGTCCTGCATCCTGGCTGCCGCGCCTTGCAGCAGCCGGGCGAGCTCGGCGCGGTCGTCGGGGTCGCGGCCGTGCGTGCCGATCGCAACCCGGGCTGGGCCCTTCACGTGGTTGCTGACGGGTGCCGCGGCGCCGATCGTGGGCGAAGACTGCAGGACTGCCGTCAACTCCTGCAGCAGGTTGGGTGCGGCAAGGGTGTCGTTGTTCAGCACCAGCACGAGTTCGCCGCGGCTTTGGCGGATGCCCACGTTGACGCCGGCGCCGAAGCCGAGGTTGGTGGGTTGCCGCAGCACGCGCACCGATGGGTGCGCACGGACGAGGGCGGCCGTGCCATCCGTGCTGGCGTTGTCGACCAGCAGGATCTCGTGGGGCCGCGGCCCGTCTTGGGCCAGCAGACTCTCCACGCATGCGTGGGTCAGGTCGGCGCCGTTGTGGCACGGGATGACCACCGAGCAGAGCATGCCGATGTCATCGGCAGTTCCGGGCCCGCGACCGTTGCCCGTCGCAAGGTGGAAAAAGGAACCGCCCGGCATCCTGTGGACACCGGGCGGTGGGAAGGGCTCTCACACCCTCAGCCAGACCTGCAGTCACAGGCCAGACTCACACACTCGCACTTCTCTCGCTCACCTGGCAGCGGCTTCTCGCCTCGCCACTGCCACACTCACAACGTCTGCGACTGCAAGTCACTACGCTCCGGCGCGGTCTCGCCAACCGCGCCGCCAGCGCGATGCATCTGGGACGCTCAGCTCTCTGCGGCTTCTACCCAGCACCCAGGTCCGTCTCCCATCGGGGAGCGGCACCGGGGCATGAGGAAATGCCTGAGGCAGCTGGCGCAACCCGCGTGCCGCGTCGGATGTTCCTGACCGTGCGAACGTAAGTCACTGTAGGCAATTTGGTAAAGCGTGTTGAGCATCACTTCATGTCGTCAGTCCCCGTGCGACGTCTCGCATCCGGGATCGTCCGGGAGTGCCTGGGATGGGCAGCGAGGTGTCTCTGCTTGGCGCAACTGCGTTGCCATCGCGCAATCGGGCCGTTCCACTGGGGGCGTGCCTGGGGTTGAGGTCGCGGCGAGGGTGCGTATCGTGCTTCGCCCTTGGTTGCTTCCTTCGAGCAGGTTCTGGTCGTGGACGATGCGTTGACGGGGATCCGGCTCGCGGACTTCCTCGAGCGTGCCGGGGCCGCGTTCCGCCGCGCCGACCTGCGCTGGACGGTCGCCGCGGGCAACGTTCGCATCAACGGCATGACGGGCTCCTTGCGGCAGCGACTGCGAGCCGGTGACGTGGTCCAGTTCGATGTTGATGGTCTGACGCCAAGGCCCGCGTCGGGGCGCGGTCTGCCGGGGGTGCTGTTCGAGTCCGCCAGCGTACTGGTGATCGACAAGCCCGCGGGTGTGCTGACCGTGCCCGATCGCGGCGGCCGCGACGAGGGGATCCACGGCCAGTTGCCCACACTGCGGCCGCAAGCCGACCTCCGGATCGTGCACCGGCTCGATCGCGACACGTCCGGCTGCCTGCTGCTCGGCAAGGGCATTGCCGCAGCGCGCCATTTCGATGCGCAGTTCCGCAGCGCCGCGGTGCAGAAGACCTACACGGCACTGGTCGATGGCGTGCCGGCCGGCGATACGTTCCCGATCGACGCTTGGCTCGGCCCGGACCGGCGTCGTCCCGGCAAGGTGGTCGCATCGTCTGCGCCGGGGCCGGGACTGCGCGACGCGCACACCGTGGTCGAGGTGCGGCGGCGCTTCATGCGCCACGCGCTGCTCGACCTGCGACCCCGCACCGGACGCAGCCACCAGCTGCGGGTGCACCTCGCGTCGATCGGCCATGCAATCGTCGGCGATCGTGACTACGGCGGCCAGGATCTGTTGCTCTCGATGCTGAAGGGCGACTACAAGCTGCGTTGCGGTGTCGTCGAGCGCCCGTTGCTGCAGCGCATGTTCCTGCATGCGCAGCGGGTCGAGTTCGAAGACGTCGACGGCACGCGCGTGGACGTTCTTGCGCCGTTGCCGGACGATCTCACGATCGCCCTGCAGAAACTCGACAGCTACGACGGACGGCGGAGGTGATGGTGCGACTCAAGGCGATTCCCGAGGACTTCCGCGTGCGCGAGTTGCTCGAGTGGGACGAAGTGCCCAAGGGCGAGTACATCGTGCACCGGCTGCACAAGGTGAAGCTGTCGACGACCGAGGCGCTGACGATGATCGCGCGCGAGTGCCATGTCGATCGCAGCGAGATGGCCTACGCCGGCCTCAAGGACCGCCAGGCCGTGACGGATCAGTTCGTCACGATTCCGCGCCGCGCCGTCGAGCTGGACATGCCGAACCTGCGCCTGCAGCCGGTGGGCACTACCGATCGTCCGATCACGAGCCGGCAGAGCCGCGGCAACGCGTTCGTCATCGTCGTGCGCGACTTGCCGCCCGCACAGGCGGCGCAACTGCGGCGCAACATGCCGTCGCTGGTGAAGACCGGCTTTCCGAACTACTTCGACGACCAGCGCTTCGGTGGCGTGCGCCATGGCCAGGGCTTCCCGATGCGCAACGTGTTGCTCGGCGACTTCGAGCGCGCGTTGCAGCAACTGATCGCCGAGCCGTCGCCGGTGGCGATCACCGGTGACGTGAAGCTGAAGCGCACGCTGCAGCTGCGCTGGGGCGACTGGGAGACCTGTGCCCGGGTCGCACGCGGCCCGGCCTACGGTCGGCTCTTCGAGCATCTGCTGGCGCATCCGGACGACTTCCGCGGCGCGCTCGAGAACGTGCCGCTGCGGCAACGTGTGATCCACGCGTTCGCCTACCAGTCCCTGCTCTGGAACCGCGCCGTCAGTCGCCTGCTCCGCGGTGGCGTGCTGTCGGCGCAACGCCTGCGCATCGCGACCATCACCGGTGACCTGTTGGCCTGGAAGTACCTGGCGCCGGAGCGCGAGACGAAGCTGCTGGCGATGCGGGCGCCGCTCTACGGCGCCGCCGGCGACGGCGGCAGTGAGCCGTTCCGCAAGGCGATGGCCGCGGAGCTCGCCGACGCCGGACTCACGCGCGAGGACTTCATCCGCAACGAAGTGCCTGGCATGATCTGGAAGGAGGAGCCGCGCGATGTGCTGATCAAGCCAACGGGGGTCGGCGAGGTCCGCGTCGAGAGCGACAACCAGAATCCGGGCCGCGTCTGCGCCACGTTGCAGTTCGAGCTGCCGCGCGGCAGCTACGCGACGATGATGATCAAGCGCCTGTTTGCGCCGAGCTGGTATGCGGAGGCGGGGGACGCGCGTGGTGGCGACGGCCCGGCGCAGTCGCGCCGCTCCGGCGGGGACGCCCGCGATGGCGACGAGGATCGAGCATGAACGGACCGACGCTGGGCATCATCGGTGGCTCGGGCATCTACGATCTGCCGGGACTCGAGAACCGACGGGAAGTGGCGATCGAGACGCCGTTCGGCCCGCCGAGCGACGCCTTCGTCACGGGCGAGATGTTCGGAGTGCGCATGGCCTTCCTGCCCCGGCACGGCCGCGGGCATCGGCTGGCGCCACACGAACTGCCGTTCCGCGCCAACCTGCACGCGATGAAGCAGCTCGGCATGGGGTGTGTGGTCGGCATCTCCGCGGTCGGCAGCATGCGCGAAGACGTGCGGCCCGGGCACCTGGTGATCGTCGACCAGTTCGTCGATCGCACGCGCGGCCGCACCGCGGAGTCCACCTTCTTCGGTGACGGCTGTGTCGCCCACGCCCACTTCGCCGATCCGGTGTGGGAGCCGCTGCGCCAGCTGGCGCTGGCGGCAGCGCGAACGGCCGGTGCCGTCGCCCACGATGGCGGAACCTACCTGTGCATGGAGGGGCCGCTGTTCAGCACCCGGGCCGAGTCACACCTCTACCGCAGCTGGGGCGTCGACGTGATCGGCATGACGAATCTGCAGGAGGCGAAGCTCGCCCGCGAGGCCGAGATCGCCTACGCCACGGTTGCGCTGGTCACCGACTACGACTGCTGGCACGAGACCGAGGCGGACGTCGACGTCACCGCGGTGCTGGCGGTGCTGAAGCAGAACGGCGACCTGGCGCGCCGCGTCGTGGTCGAGTTGGCGCGTGCCATGGCCGCAGCCGAGCCCGTGCATGCCGATGGTTGCATGCAGCACGCGGTGATGACGCATCCGAACGCGATCACCGCCGACGCCCGCCGGCGGTTGCAGTTGCTGATCGGCAAGTACCTGGGTTGAGGGCCGGGGGTTGGGGGCCGCCGGGGCCGGGCGTGACGGGGTCGGCAGGCGACAACCGACCCGACTCACCTTCTTCCCCTGTGCCAGAGGCGCACGCGAGAGCTGACCAACGACGGCTGGCCGCCGAGCAGCCGATCACCATCGAGTACGTTCGCACCATGAGTCGCCAGGTCCGGAATCCGTGCGTCGGCGCCGGCCGTGTCAGCGCGGCAGCCGGCGAAGCCGGGCGCGGAAGGCGCGGATCGCCACCAGATAGCGCCAGACGTCGCGCACGATCCGGACGGTGGACTGTTTGTCGGCGCGGCGTTCGAAGCGGCACGGCACCTCGACCACGCGCAGGCCGGCGCGATGCGCCAGCACCATGATCTCCGAGTCCCAGAACCAGCCCGGGTCGCGCGTCTGGCGTACAACCGGCAGGATCCGGTCGCGCACGAACCACTTGAAGCCCGCTTCCGGATCGCGGAACGGCACCGCGAACAGGCCCTGGAACAGCCAACGGTAGCCGCGACTCAGGCATGTGCGCAGCAGGGCGTTCGGCCGCCACGTGACGTCGTATTCGCGGAACGCGGTGGCGCCGTCGGCGCCGTCGTCGATCGCCGCCAGCACGCGCGGCAGGTGACGGCAATGCACTTCCAGATCGATGTCGAGGAAGCCGACGATGCGCCCCTGGGCGAGCCCGAAGCCCTCGGCCACGGTGCCGCCGCGGCCGACGTTCTGCGCATGGTAGACCGCCCGCCGATGCGGTGCCTCGCGCACGAGGTCGGCGACGACCGCCGCCGTGTCGTCGTCGCTGCAGTCCTCGACGAAGATCAGTTCGTAGTGGCGACCCATCGCGGCCAGCGTGGCGCACAGCTCGGCAACGGAGTCGCGCAGGTGACCGGCTTCGCGGAAGCAGGCGATCACCACCGACAACTCGTAGGGCGGCGATGCTGGCGCCGCGGTCACGGACGAATCCTGACCTTGTGGACGGTGATGCCCGTGAACGGATGCCGCTCGAGCACCTCGACGCGCGGATCCCGCAGCAGCGCCTCCAGCGTGCCGTCGACCGACTCGTGTGGATGCCAGTGGTCGCGCACGAGGTAGCAGATGTCGTCGCGCATGCGTTCACCCAGGCGCAGCCTGGCGGGATCGGCCGCGGTGCGGAACACGCGCATGGACGCACCGTGCAGCAACGCCGCGTTGTGGTCGGCGAAGTCGCGGAACACCCGCTCGGCGCAACCGCCGAGCCAGCTACCGAGCCGCCGCCGGACCTTCTCACCAATGCCGGCCGGGTCGGTCGGCGGCGTCAGGTTCTTCTCGTCCTGGATGCGCGGATCGTAGTACGACAGCGGTCGTGGATTGGGCGTCGGAGTGAACACGGGGCGACCGGCGCCGCCGTGTTCGATTTCGTGCGACAGATATGCAGTCGCCGAGCGCCAGTCGGAGTTGGGCTTGTAGACGGTCCAGCGGTCCGCCTGGAAGCGGAACAGGGCGACCAGCGCCGCGGTCATCAGCACCAGCAGCACGACTCCGAGCCAGCGCATGGCGGTGGCCGACACCGACGTCATGCCCTTGCCGGCCAGCAGGAACACGAACGGCAACGCCGGCAGGGCGCTGCGCTCGGTGTAGGTCCGCCCGAGGCCGGCCAGCGCGGCGATCAGCAGGAAGGCGGGGATCGCCAGCAGGCACGCGGGCACCAGCACCCCGGCCGGTCGGTTGCGCCGCGACCGCCAGATGCCGATCGAGCCGATGCCGAGCAACAGCACGCCGATCACCTGGCCGGCGATCTGCGCGGCATCGTCGATGGGGTTCATGGCGGCGGGCAGCGTGTGGCCGGTCCAGCACCAGTCGAACACGAACCGGTAGAACTCGAGGAACGTCATCGGCCGCAGGTAGTCCTGCGAGGTCTCGAACTCGCCGAGCGAGCGCTTCGCGACGATGAAGGCACCGAGCAGCAGGATGCCGATGCCGTGCCAGATCATCAGTCGCCGCGCCGGGCGCGAGAAGCCACGCAGCATCGGCGCCATCGCCGCCAGCAGCACCACGTAGACGGCGAGGTAGTAGTGCAGCGTCAGCATCACCGCGAGGTTGGTGGCATGCAGCCACCACAACCAAGGCTGCCGCGGGCGTGCCGCATCGACCAGTCGGTCGACGCAGCCGACGGCGAGCAGCGTGCACGCGAGCATCGGCGCATAGAGCCGCGCCTCGGCGGAGTACCACACGTGAACCGGCGACATGGTCAGCAGCAGTGCCGCCCACATCGCGGCGCGACGACCGACCAGGCGGTGGCCCGCCCAGTAGATCAGCGGGATCGAGACGAGGCCCGTCAGCAGCGGCGGCAGGCGCATCGACCACTCGCCGTCACCGAAGGTGCCGTTCCAGAAGTGCATGAACGTCACGTAGAGCGGCGGGTGGATGTCGACGTAGAGCGTCGCGAGCAACTGCGCCCAGGTGCCGATGCGTTCGTTCGACATGCACGCTTCGTCGAACCAGATGCTGCGCCCCATCAGGGGCAGCCGCAGCAGCAGGCCGATCCCCACCAGCGCCGCCAGCAGCCACCGGGTGTCGCGGCGTGCCGCCGTCGATGGATCGAAGGCGGGCGGTGGGAGGGGCGTTGGGTGCATGCCGGGACGGGGCCGCAGGATATCGGAAAGTGATCAGCGTTCGAGGCCGAGCGCGCGCCGAACCCAACGCGGATACCCACGATCGAAGCGGAAGGTGAGCATGCGCGCCGCCCGATGGCTGGCGACGAAGCTGCCATCGACCAGCGCGCCCGCTTCGATCAACACCGGGAACTCCGGCGACAGGTCGTGGGTGACCGGCACTTCGAGGCCGCGCATCACGAACGCCTGGCCGAGGCCGTACACCGCGGGTGGCACGACCTGCGGTGCGGGATGGTCGGGGAAGCCGACGAAGAACTGCCGCAGATCGATGCTGCCGTGGTCCGCGCCGGCGGTACCGTGGTCGGGGAACAGGCAGCACAGGTAGCCGGTGGCGGTGAAGATCGTCAGCCGATGCAGCTGCGGTCGTGCCAACCCGGTCCGCAGCAGGATCGCCAGCGTGTTCGCCTGCATCGCCTCGAGGCGCTCCGTCGTCAGGTCGACGATGCCGTGCTCGTCACCCTCGATCGGCAGGTCGGGCAGCGGCGACGTGCGCGTCACCGCGGTGATGGACGCATCGCCGTGCAGCGACCACGTCGAACCGAGCGGTAGAGCCAGCGGCTCGGCGCCCGGTGCGTCGAGCCGGAACGTGCCGGGGCCGTCGACGATCGGGCGCAGCGCGAACAGCGGCACGCCGTGGACCCGGAACGGCGGCTGCAGCACGCGGTCGACGCCGAAGTGGAACTGCAGGCAGGTTCCCGCCGCGTTACCGTGCGGCAGGCCGGCGACGAACATCGGTGAGCCAGCGCCCGTGTCGGCGGCGCCGAGCAGCGCGGCGTGCATCGCGCGGGACTGCCGATCGGTCGTGATCACGTCGCTGCGCACGGCGCCGAGGGGCCACAGCCAGGTCAGCAGGACCACTGCCGTCAGCACGCGGCCGGGTGCGGCCAGCAGGCCGACCAGGGCGACGGTGGGCAGGTAGTAGTAGCGCAGGTTGTGCACGTTGTCGGCGCCGGCGAGGAATGCGGCCATCGGCGTGCAGGCCAGCACGAACAGCAGGAGCGCGCTCAGCTGCCGGGGCCGTCGCAGGGCGAACGACAGAGCGACCAGCAGCGGCAGCGCACTCGCCCACAGCAGCGCCGTCAGCGGCATGCCGAGCGCGGCGGCGGCCCGGGCGCCGCCGCTCCAGCGCAGCGGCACCAGCAGGTCGCGCGTGACCTGCAGCAAGCCGGTCAGCATGCCGGGCGCATCGAACTGCATCTCGTCGTAGCCGCCGACGAGGCGTCCGAGCACGATGTAGCGGTAGGCGAAGTAGAGCGCGAGCAGCACGAACAGCGGCGCCGTGCAGGTCGCGGCCGCGCGGGCGCGCGGCAGAGAGCCGACCTCGCGTGCGCGTAGGAACGTCAACGCCGAGGCGAGCGGCGGCAGCACGAACGCCAGTTCCTTGCTGGCCAGCGCCAGGGCGAACGCGACCAGCATCGGCCACGCCGGCGCAGTGCCGCCGTTCGCCCGCCGTTCCTGGCGGCGCAACGACAGCAGCAGCGTCAGCAGGCACCACACCGCGGTGTGGCTGTCGACGCGGCCCACGGCCCAGTCGATCGCCGCCTGGTGGCCGGGCATCGCCAGCCACAGCAGGCCCGCAGCGAACGCACGCCCGTCCGGCAGGAACCGGCGCCACAGCAGCGCGACCAGCAGTGCGCTGACCGCGTGCGCGAGCACGTTGCTGGCGTGCGACAGCATCGGCGAGGGGCCGGTCAGGCACTGGTCGGTCCAGAAGCTCAGCGTGATCAACGGCCGGTAGAACCACCAGATGTCCGTGGCGCCGTACTGCGGGCCGATGAAGTCGTGCAGCGCGCGGCCTAGGTGCTGCGCGTAGTGCAGCGCCAGGTAGTCGTCGCTCTGCCAATACGGCGCGATCGGCCACCACAGCATGGCCGCTGCCAGCGGCAGCAGCAGGAACCAACGTGGCATCGGCGGCGGAACGATGACGCGGCCGCCTGCCGGCGTGTCCGCGTTCGCTCGCCCCGGGGTCACAGCATGGCTCCGAGCAGCTCGAGGTCCAGCGTCATGGTGCCGTTGCAGAACGCCTGCGCCGGCATGCGCGCGAGCCGGCGGCCGGACAGGCGCACGTCGCCGGCGACGAAGTAGATGCGCGCCGGCGGCACGACCATGCCGCGGAACCGCACGTCGTTGAGGCCCGCGAGGCCGATGAAGCGGTCGATCTCCCAGCCGCTGGTCTGCTTGATCACGAACGTCGCCACCTGCGCGACGCCTTCGATCATCAGCACGCCGGGCATGATCGGATTGCCCGGCACGTGGTCGTTCGCCCACCACGCGTCCGCGCCCCAGTCCTTGTAGCCGACCGCCAGCTTGCGCTCGGGATCGAAGTGGCAGATGCCATCGAGCAGTTGGAACCGGCCGCGGTGCGGCAGCACGGATCGCAGGTCGTCCTCGGTGACGACGTCGCGGCTCAGGTCCAGGGCATTCAGATCGACGAGTGGTTGGCCCATGGCGGCGCGAATCTAGCGAACGCAACGGCCGGCCGGAAGGCTGCAGACGGTTGCTGGTCGCGATCCGGCGCGTGGGGTGCGACTCAGCGCAGGCGCACGAGCTGCACTTCTTGCGGGGTCGGCGGCTGGCCGGCGACGACCGTCACCATGCGATGGCTGCGCTGGAAGCCGTCCTTCTCGATGTCGAGCTGCCAGGTGCCCGGAGTCAGGTGCGGGAATTGGGCCGCACCGTTGTAGTCCGTCGCGGTGTCGAGCACGGTCAGCCGGACACGGTCGGTGGCGGTCGCGGTCACCTTGACGTCCGCGACGCCGTAGCCGGCGACATCGTTGACGCGAAGCGGCAGCGGCGCGCCGCGCGGGATCGTCACGGTGTGGCCTTGGGTCTGCCGCGCCGTCGCCTGGAAGTTCGTATGGCCCGGCTGCACGGTGATCGTCTCGGGCTCGCCGAGCGGCTGGCCGCCGAGGCTGACCGCGATCTGGAAGTCGCCGGCGAGCACGTCCTCGAACACGACGCTGCCGAAGTTGTCGCTGGTGGCGACCGCAACCCGGCGTCCGAGCGGTTCGCCGACCGGCAGCAGCCGCACCTCGAGCCCGGCGTAGGGTGCGGCATCCTGGTCGCGCAGCAGGATCGAGAACGGCGACCCGGGCGTGATCGTCAGCACGACGTCGTCGACCAGCGGCGTGTTCGCATCGATCGTGACGGTGCGGCGGGTGCCGTTCAGGCCCGGCGAGTAGACCGACACGACGTAGGGATACTCGGAGAACGGGATGTCGCGCACTTCGAACGTCGGTGTGCCGACGCCGAGGCGGACGGGCACGACCAGTCGATGCGGGTTGTGGAACGAGCCGTCGTCGGCGATCGCCTTGCGCGCCTCCTCGACGGCGACGGTGATCGACTCGATGCGGTCGAGGGCCGAGACGGCGAGCTGGATGTCGCCGCGCACGATGCCCGTCGTCCAGCCGGCCGTGTCCACCCGGCGCATGTCGTCGGCCGATGCCGTGGCGGCGACCGGAGTCGCATGCCTGCCGCCGACCGCGCTGGCTTCGGCGACCGACACGTCGCGCGGCGCAACCGCGGCAGCCGGCGGCGGCGAACCGGTGGCAGGGCCGGTCGGCGGCAGTTCCACCGCGAAGCTGTCCTGGGTCATCAGCACGAAGCCGGCGGCCGCACAGAGGCCGAGGGCGCCGAGCAGGATCAGGGTGTCGCGGGTTCGCATCGGGGGTCGGGGCGCGGGGGTGCTGCCCACCGAATAGTAACCTGCACCGGCCGCGCAACCGATCGCGTGCGAATGTGCTTCGCCGCGGGGCCACGCAGCGCCCTGCCAACGACGCTGCCGGCACGCGACCATGCGTCCCGAGTCGAGACATGTTCCGGCGCGCCGCGGCTACGATCGCCCCCAATGGCCAGGCGAGTGTCGGTTCTTGCCGCAGGTGTGGCGTCGGTGGTCGCGACGTCGATGGCGGCACAACGGGACCTGCGGCCGCTGCTGGCGATGGTGCCGGACCACGCGGTCGCGGTCGTCGCCGCGGCCGATCCCGCGGCGGCCGTGGGCACGCTGACGGCGTTGCTCGAGCCGATGCCTGCGGGCGTGCCGGCCGAACTGGTCGCGCGCCTCGGCGTGGGCCTCACCGCCCTGCGGGTGGCCTTCGACGGACCGACCGGGGCATGGGTGCACCGTCTCGCCGGGGGCGGCGTGGTCGTGGCGCTGGTGCCGCCCGAGCCCGGTGCCGGCTGGCAGTGGCTGGCGGTCACGCGGCCGCCGGACGTCGCCGCTGCCGATGCCTGGTGCGCGCGGCATGCCGATCGGCTGCATCGATCGGTGGTGGGGGAACACCTGCTGCTCGCCGCGACCGCCGCCGGCGTCGACCGATTGCGCGCCGGGGCCGACCGGGGGACGTGGGCGACCACCGGTCTCGCGCTGCCGGCGCCTACCGCGGCGGACATCAACGCCGAGGTCGACCTCGCGGCGGTCCGGCGATGGCTCGGGCCTCGGGCACCGAGCCTCGACCCGCTCGGCGGCGTCGCCCGCTTCGTGTTCGCGCCGATCGTGCATGCCCTGGCGACGGCGCCGCGGTTGCGGCTCTCCGTGCAGGCTGCCGATGCGCGTCTGCGCGTCGCCGTGCACGCGGACGCCAGCATGCTCGCGGCGCCGTTCGGCGCGCTGCTGGCGAACGGCGATCGCGCGGTCGCCGTGCCGGTGCTGCCGCCCGGCGGGCTGTTGGCCCTGACGCTCGATCGCAGCCTGCAGGCGCTGCTCGCCGACCCGGCCCGGTTCCTGTCGCCGGACGACGTGCAGGCCGTGCAGGGCTTCCTGTCGATCGCCGATGCGCTCGACGGGCCGCGGTCGGCGTTCGTGGCCGATCTGCTCGGCGGGCTGCGCGAGCCGCTGACGCTGCAGGTGCTGCCGCCGGCTGCGAGCGACGGCGAGGGCGCGCGCGTACCGATCACCTTGCCCGAGTTCGGCGTCGTCGCCGAGTTCGCCACCGACGCTGCCGTCGATGGGCTGTTTCGCGCGGCTCGCTTGCTGGCGACGATCGTCAACGCCGAACGCGCGCAGCGTGGTGAGGCGCCGTTCCTCGTGCGCCGCCTGCACGACGATGCCGGCAACGGTCTGGTCGCCGAACCACCGCTGTGGCGTGGGCCGGGCGCGGCGCCGTTCGACCGCCAGCTGTCGCCGACGCTGTGGGTGGGCAACGGTCGCATCGCGCTCGCGAGCACGCAGCGTGCGGCACAGGCGATGGTCGCCGGCACGCAGGGGCCGGCCGTCAGCACGGCGGGCGACCTGCTCGTGCTGCACGGGCCTGCGATCGGCGCGGCGATCGCCCGCAGCCGCTCGGCGCTGGCCTTCGGCCGCATGTTGGACGAAGGCGAGGATCGCGCCGAGGCAGAGCAGTTCCTCGCGATCGTGATCGCGTTCGCGGAGGCGGTGGCGGAGCTGCGGCTCGGCGTCGCGCTGCAAGCCGAGACGACGCGGTTGGTGCTCGAACTGGAGCGCCGGCGATGAGCGATCCGCTCGCGCCATGGGAACCGAGCGCACGCGATCCGTTCGACCTGGCCAAGGTCGGCCACCTGCTGCGCCGCGCCGGCTACGCGGCGCCGCTGCGCGTGCGTTACCAGCTGGTGGCGGACGGTCTGCCGGCGGCGCTGCGCCATGTGTCGCCGCCGCTCGGTGACGTCGCGCCTGCCGACGCGCTGTTGCAGGAGGCGATCGCCTTCGCCGACATCGAGCGCGTGCGCGCCTTCCGCGTCTGGCTGGCGCTGCAGAGCGCGCATCCGCTGCGCGAGCGCATGAGCTGCTTCTGGCACGGCCACTTCGCGACCAGCAACCAGAAGGTCTTGGACCCCCGCGCGATGGCGCTGCAGATGGCGACGTTCGATCGCCTCGGGCTGGGCCGGTTCGACGACCTGCTGCTGGCGATGTGCCACGACCCGGCGCTGCTGCGCTGGCTCGACAACGACGTCAGCACGAGGCAACAGCCGAACGAGAACTTCGCCCGCGAGCTGTTCGAGCTGTTCACGCTCGGCCGCGGCAACTACAGCGAGCAGGACGTGCGGCAGGCCGCGCGCGCGTTCACCGGCTGGCACGTGCGCGACGGTCGGTTCCACTTCGTGCCGCACCTGCACGACGACGGCGACAAGCAGCTGTTCGGTGCGTCAGGCGCGTTCTCCGGCGAGCAGGTGGCGGCCATGACGGTGTTGCGACCCGAGTCGGCGTGCTTCCTCGCCCGGCGCTGGCTGCGGTTCTTCGTCCACCCCGAACCCGATGACGCCGACGTGGCCGCGCTGGCCGCGGTCTACGAGCAGGGCGGCCGCGACGTCGGCAGCACGCTGCGGCGGCTGCTGCAGAGCCGGCTGTTCTTCTCGGCGGCGGCGTATCGCAGCAAGGTGAAGAGTCCCGCCGAGTTCGTCGTCGGCACCGTGCGCCTGCTCGGTGCCCGGGCGGCGCCCGCGTCGCTCGCCGCCACGATGGCGACCCTCGGCGAGACCTGGCTGGAGCCGCCATCGGTCGAAGGCTGGCACGGCGAGCGCGCCTGGTTGTCGCCGGCGGCCTGGTTGCTGCGCAGCAACTTCGTCGCCGACCTGCTGGCGGGGCGGCACGGCAAGCTGCGGCCTTCGCCGGACAGTCTGTTCCGCGGGCTCGCCCGACCTGCCGAGCGCGCGAAGGGCGCGGCGCTGCTGCTGCTCGACGGCGTGCTCGATGCCGATGCGAGCCAGCGTCTCGCAGCGGTGGCGCTCGCCTGTGCCGGTGCCGGCGACGAGGCGGCCGTGGCCGCCGTGCTGCACGCTGCTGCCTGCCTGCCCGAATACCAACTGTGCTGACGCTGGACGACCAAGCCATGACCGCCATCGACCGCCGTTCGTTCCTGCAGTTCTGCTCGGCGCTGCCGTTCGTGCACGGCCCAAGCCTCGGCGGGTGGATCCCGGGCGGCGACGATCGGGTGCTGCTGGTGCTCGAACTCGTCGGCGGCAACGACGGACTCAACACGGTGATCCCGGTCGACGACGCGGACTACGCCAGGTTGCGGCCGAAGCTGCAGGTCGTGCGCGGCGGGGCCCACCCGCTCGGTGACGGCACCTCGCTGCACGCGGCGCTGCTGCGTCTGCATCGCCGGATCGTCGATGGCCGCGGCACCGTGCTGCATGGCGTCGGCTATCCGCATCCCGATCGCTCGCACTTCCGCAGCCGGGACGTCTGGCACAGCGGCGACCCGTCGCTGGTGCGCGTCGAGGCGAAGACCACCGGCTGGCTGGGACGCGCGGCGGATCTGCTCGCCGCCGACGCGGCGGGCGTGCCGGCGGCAGCGGTCGGCGGACTCGAGGTGCCGTTGGTGTTGCGCAGCCGACGGAACACGGTGCCGAGCCTGCGGCGCGTCGAGGACTTCCAGTGGCTGTCGGCGACCGGGCCGCAGCCGTTGGCCACCGACGCGCCGGTGCGCCAGATCGTCGGCGGCGGCGGGCACGTCGGTGCCGGTGCCTACGCTGCCGCCACCGCCCAGGCGGCGGTCCGCCTCGCCGATGACCTGACCGCCGCGCTGCAGCGCTACGAGCCGCGCGCGGACTACCCCGACAGCGCCCTTGGGCGCGATCTGCAACTCGCCGCGCGGCTGGTCGTCGCCGGCTTCGGCACCCGGTTGCTGCATGTCGGCTTGCCCGGCTTCGACACCCATGCGCGGCAGCTGCCGACCCACGCCGGACTGCTGACGCAGCTCGATGCGGCGCTCGACGCGATGTTGCAGGACATCGGTGCCCATGGCCACGGCGATCGGGTGCTCGTGCTGGTGCACTCGGAGTTCGGGCGCCGCACCGCCGAGAACGCCAGCCAGGGCACCGACCACGGCGCCGCGGCGCCCGTGTTCGCGTTCGGTGGCAGCGGTGCCGGCGTGGTCGGACCCGTGCCCGATCTGCGGCACCTGGACGACGGCGATCTGGTCGCGACGATGGACTTCCGCAGCGTCTACGCCGACGTGCTCAGCTGGCTCGGGGTCGATCCCGCCGTCGTGCTCGGCGGTGCCTTCGCGTCGGCAGGGCTGCTGCGCTCCGCGCGCTGAGAGCGTCGCGGCGCGGCGCGGCGGCGGCGGCGGCGGCTGAGGCCCAGCAGGACGGCGCCGCTGGTCAGCAGCAGCCACAGATCGGGGGGCGTCATCATCGTTGCGCCGCCGACCATGGCGTCTGACTGCGAGTGCCAGACCAACTGCAGGTGAAGGTTCGCCGCAAGCCGCCTGTCACTGCGGGCGCTGCGGCGGCCGCGCATCCGGCTTGTGATCGAGGTTTTGCAGCAGGCGGTCGACGTCGCCGAGGAAACGGCCCAACGCGTCCAGGTCGACCGGCGTCGGTTGCGGCTGTGGCGGCACGTCCGGTTGCAGGCGGATGGCGGCGGCGTGCTGCTGGGAGGCGTCGTCGCGCAGCCCGTTGCGCTCGAACAGTGCTGCTGCCTGCAGGTGCACGTAGAGGTTGCCCTCGTAGCGCGTGCAGGCGGTGCGCATCGCCAGCGTCGCCGCCTCGGTCGCGCCTTCCAGTTCGAGGATGCGCGCGCGCACGACCGCGGCCCGGGCATCGTCGTCCCCGGCGTGGGCCAGCACATCGCGCGCGCGTGCCAGCACGAGGGCGCGCTCGGTTGGACCGGTGTGCTCGGCGAGGTCGAGCAGGTGGTCGGCGACGAGGGCTCTGGTCTGCGGGCTCGGGTCCATCTGCAACAGGGTCGCGAGATCCTGCTGCAGACGCGTCATCGACCCCTGGTCACCGAGCTGTCGCAGGGCATCGATGCGGAAGTGCAGGATCTCCGCCGTCGGTCCGCCGCGCAACTTCGCCGCGGTGTCGAGGTCGTAGACGGTGTCGCCGTACTGGTGCAGGCGATGGTGCGCGCGGGCGCGCACGAACCACGCCGGCGCGAAGCCGCCGTCACGGGCGATCGTCGCCGAGGCGGCGGCCACCGATGCCAGCAGCAGATCGCGGCGTTCCTCGTTGGTGCGCGGGCGGTCGTGCTCGTCGCGTTCCGTCGACGCCAACGCGAGCAGCCGTTCGGCCTCCGCGAGGCTGCGTTCGAGCGCGCTGCGGTTGCGCTGTTCGACCAGCACGAAGGCGCCGATCGACAACAGCGCGACCGCGGCCCACAGGAACGTCAACAATGGCCGCTGTGTGCACCAGCGCACGCTGCGCACGACCGCGTTCGGACGCCGCGCGAGGATGCGTTCGCCGCGTGCGAAGCGTTCCAGGTCCTCGGCGAACTCGAGCGCCGAGCCGTAGCGGTGCGCGGGATCGCGCGCCATCGCCTTATGCAGCATCGTGTCGACGTCGGCCGGCAGGTCGTGGCGCAGCCGGCTGGCGGGCACCGGATCGCGGTCGACCACGGCCTTCAGCACGCTCTGCGCCGTCGGTCCTTCGAACGGCGGCCGGCCGGTGACCAGCGCGTACAGCGTCGCGCCGAGTGCATAGACGTCGGCGAGCGTGTTGGCTTGCACCGTGCCGCCGAGCACCAGTTCCGGCGCCATGTACATCGGTGTGCCGACCAGCGCACCGCTCTCGGTCATCGAGCCGGTGCCGGTTTCGCGCGCGAGGCCGAAGTCGGTGATGGCGACGAGCGGCAGTTCCTCGTCGTGCCCGGCTCCGCCGTCGCGCAGCATCAGGTTGCCGGGCTTCACGTCGCGATGCACGACGCCGTGCTCGTGTGCGTACTGCAGGGCGCGGCCGACCCGCGCCGCGATCGCACAGGCGCGCTGCACCGGCAGCGGCCCGATGCGCAGGCGCTCTTCCAGCGTCACGCCGTCGAAGAACTCCATCGCGAACCAGTGCAGCCGACCCTTCGTGCCCTGGTCGATGAAGCCGACGATGTCGGGGTGGCGCACGCGCGCCATGATGCGGCCTTCGCGCAGGAACCGCGCCAGCGCGCGTTCCGTCAGCGTCAGGCTCGGCGGCAGGATCTTCAGCGCCACGCGGCGACCGCTGGCGCGCACGCGGGCCTCGTAGACGATGCCCATCGAACCCTTGCCGACCTCGCGCAGGATCTCGAAGTCGGGCAGGTCCGCGGCCAGCAGTTCCGGCGAGAACGTGTAGAAGTCCCGTCGCGCGCCGAAGTCCGGGCCGTCGCTCATGTGCCGTTCGCGGCTGCCTGGATGCGCACCAGATCGCGCAGCAGTGGCGGCAGATCCGGCAAGCGCAGCATGTTCGGCCCGTCGCTCGGCGCACGATCGGGGTCCTCGTGCACCTCGAGGAACAACCCGTCGATGCCACACGCGACCGCGGCGCGGCACAGGTAGGGGACCTTGGTGCGGTCGCCGGCCGTCGAGGTGCCGGCGCCGCCGGGCCGCTGCACGGAGTGGGTCGCGTCGAACACCAGCGGCTGGCCGAACGCGCGCATGGTCGGAAAGCCGGCGAAGTCGACCACCAGCGTGCGGTAGCCGAAGCAGGCGCCGCGCTCGGTGATCATCACGTTGGGGTTGCCTGCGCCCAGCACCTTGCCGAGCACGTTGCCGACGTCGTCCGGCGCGAGGAACTGGCCCTTCTTCACGTTGACGGCGCGGCCGGTCGCGGCCGCCGCCAGCAGCAGATCGGTCTGGCGGCACAAGAAGGCCGGGATCTGCAGGCAGTCGACGACCTCGGCGCACGGGGCGCAGTGCTCGCGTTCGTGCACGTCGGTCAGCACCGGCAGGCCGAGGTCGCGCTTGACCTCGGCGAGGATCGCGAGGCCTGCGTCCATGCCGAGGCCACGGAAGGCGCCGCCCGAGGTGCGGTTCGCCTTGTCGAAGCTGCTCTTGAACACCAGCGGCACCTGGGCCGCCGCGCACGCCCGCTGCAGCGCTTCCGCGTGGCGCAGGCAATGCTCGCGGCTCTCGATCACGCACGGTCCCGCGATCAGCGCGAACGGCCGCCCGCCGCCGAAGCGCACGCTGCCGACCTGGACCTCACGTACGCGCTGCGATGCCGCCATCTTCGCGATGCTAGCCCGAGGTGCGCTCGGCTGCACCGCGTATCGAAATCGTCGCGTGCCACGAGCCTTTGGCGTGCGGCCCGTCGTGTGGTCCCCATCTTGGCGAGACCGATGCGGCGTACCGCACCGTGGCTAGGGTGGACGGCCCTGTGCAACCCAGGTATAGGGTCGAATTGCCCTTGGGCCTCCCACGCGCGATCCGTCGGTCGCTCGGCCCCGCGGTTCGTCTCCCCGGTGAAACCATGCGCATCCTCCCGATCCTCTCCATCTTGCCAATGCTCGCTGGCGCCCTGGGCGCCCAGTGCCTCAACACGGCGGGCGGCGTCTCTGCCGGCCTCGTGCCGACCTACACCTACCCCGCCGGCGACGAAGGCCGTTCGCCGCCGATCGACATGTTGTTCGGCCCCGCTGGCTTCCCGATGGCGGGCGCCGTGGGCCCGTTGACGCACGTCGTCGTCGGTTCGAACGGTGAGTTGTATCTCACCTCAGGCGGCGCTCCGGTCGATCCGGTCGACTTCGGTGGCTATGGGGTCACCGACATGCGTGGCATCGCCGGCGCCTCGCCGCGTGTGTTCCCGTTCTCGGATGACCTCGAGGGTCTCGCGGGCAGCTACGCAGTCACCGTCGACACCTCGGTTGCCGGCCGCTGCAAGGTCAACTGGATCGACGTGGAGGAGTACTTCTCCGGCGGACCGACGTTCAGCTTCAGCGCGGCGCTGTACAGCACCGGCGTGATCGAGTTGACCTACGGCACGTTGCCGGTCGCGGCCGCCCTCGTCGGCGTTTCGATCGGCAACGCGGTCGGCACGGGTCTCGAGACCTCGGTCGATCTGACGGCGGGCCCCAATTCCGGCGCCCTCGGCATGATGTTCCAGCAGACGAACGGCATCGACGTGCCGGGCTTCAGTGAGCGCACCATCACGTTCATTCCGAACGGCACGGGTTGGCTCGCGGTCGTCACCTGCTCGCCGGCGGAGAACCAGGCGTATGGAATCGGCTGCTACACCATCGCTTCGCCGACGGACACGTTCTACGAGCTGTTCCCCGATGCTGCGCTGGCCTCCGCCGCGCTGCAGGGCAACGCGATGGTCCTGAGCCCGCTCGGCAACGGCTACTCAGCAGCCTGGATCCCGGGTGGGGCGTCCAGTCTCTACATCCCTCCGACCGGTGGAGCGTCATCCCTCGCGCCCTCCGACGACGATGACACGGTCGTCGCCCTGCCTGGGCTCTTGCCCATTCCCGGCGGCAACGCTTCGACCGTGACCGTGTCGGCCAACGGCATCGTGACCATCGGTGGCGTCGGCAACAACTACTTCGACTACTCACCGTCGGGTGCCGAGGTTGCATCCGCGGCCGGGCAGGCCTTCTACACCTGGTCCGACTTCCGCGACAACAACGTCACGCCGGCTCCCAGCGGCACCATCAAGACCGAGCTGGTGGGCACTCTCTTCTGCATCACGTGGGATGCGGTCGACCACTGGACGAGTCCGCAGACCACGTCACCGAGCACCTGGCAGTTCCAGTTCGACCTGGCCACCGGCAACGTGTTCTACGTCTGGGTGACGATCAACACCGACACCACCAGCACCTTTGGCTCGAGCTGCCTCGTCGGCTACACCGGGCCTGCCGCAGGCACCGATCCCGGCTCGATCAACCTCGCCACTGCGGGCGCGATCGTCGCGACCAGCAACGTCGATGCGATGACCCTGTCGGCCGCGCCGCCGCCGGTGATCAACCCGAGCACGCTCGTGACCTACACGGCCGGCAACCTGCCCGAGTTCATCCCCGGCTCGGGCGTCTACCTGTCGACGATGTTCCTCAGCGTGAACCCGAACCCGTTCGGCTTCGACCTGGCCGGCATCCTCACCAACACCCCGGGCTGCAACGCCTGGATCGTGACGCTGGACCTGGACCTCGGCGCGCAGCTGACGGTCGCCCCGACAGCGACCTGGAACTTCACCTACGACAACACCTTCTTCGCGCCGGGCAACATCATCGCCGCGCAGGCCATCGCCTTGTTCGACGGCAGCTTCCCGCTCGGCAACGGTGAGAACGGCGGCTTCGTGTTCAGCAATGGCGTGCGGAGCCGGACCGAACTGCAGTAGTCCGGGCGTCGCATTGCGCAGGCCACGCGGCGACCGCCAGCGTGGCCTGCGCCGTTTTCGGGGCGCTTGCCCGGGATCGGCTCCCCGAGCCGGCCGGGACGCCGCGATGCGAGCGACGGGCAGCCGGGATTGGCCGGCCATGCGCCGAAGCGCAAACGACTCTGGGCACACGACATGTGATCCGGCCGGGGTAGACTCCGGGGCCGTTTCCCCTACACTCGCCTGCGATCCGAACCTCGTTCCGGAGCGATGGTGTCATCGCTCTTCGGGTCGACATCTCTGAGAAATCGAATCATGAATCGCATCCTTGCTCTCCTTTCTTCCACCACGCTGCTGGCAGCGGCTGCGCACGCGCAGTGCGCGACGCCTGCAGCGACCACGCCCGCGACGCTCGTCAACTGGGACGGCAGCAGCGGCTACGCCAGCACCTTCGGCTTCGCCGACGAAGGCATCACCAGCCCGCCGATCGACCTGACGCCTGCGTTCGGCGCGGGTGGCTTCCCGATGGCTGGCGCCGTCGGCACCCTCGACCAGATGTGGATCAACAGCAACGGCCACGTCTACCTGACCGACTCCACGCTCGCATTGGCGGCGCCGGTTGGCCCCGCCTTGTATGGCCTGGACGGCCTTGCCGAAGCTCGCGGCGGTGCCGCCGGCTCCGCTCGCATTTTCGCCTACGGTCCCGACCAGCAGGACTCCGTCGTGCTCGGCGCCGTGTGGGGCATCACCTGTGACGTCACCCCAGGTTCCGTCAAGGTGACCTGGACCGACATGGCGCGCTTCGTCAACACGACCGACCGCTTCAGCTACAGCATGACGCTGCTCTCTGGCGGCGTGGTCTCGTTCGACTACAGCACCACCTTCCCGGCCACCACGGCCTATGTCGGCATCTCGATCGGCAATGACGTCGGCTCGACCTCGTCGCCGTCGCGCAACCTGAAGGGCGGCCCCTTCGGACCTTCCGACTCCGGCACGGAGGGCCTGCTCTACAGCAGCATCACCTTCAACCTCGCCGACTGCTCGGTCTTGATCTCCCCGAACGGAATCGGTGGCTACGTCGCGACCCAGACCTGTGGCGTGGGCAACCCGGCGAACAACACCAACTACGGCACTGGCTGCCACAGCATCCCGGCCTCGGTCACGTCGAGCTACGCCCAGACCTGGCCGACCGGCGCAGCCGCCAAGGCCGTGCTGGATGGCAACGCGCTGCAGTTCACCCTGGCGGGCAGCGGCTACTCCGCCCAGTGGATCCCCGGTGGCGGCGCGCTCTACGTCGCTCCGACCGGCGGCGCTGTGGTGATCGCCAACGCGGACGACACCACGACCACGTTCTCGCCCTCCGTTGCACCGCCGATCCCCGGCGGCACGGCCCCGAGCTGGACGGTTTCGTCGAACGGCATCCTGACGGCTGCCGCAACCGGCAACAACACCACCAGCTGGACCCCGAGCCTCGCCTCGATGGCGACCGGCGCGGGCCTGGCCTGGTTCGTGTGGCACGACTGGTACTGCGTCCAGGCGGGTAGTGGCAAGATCAAGCGTGAGGAGATCGGTGGCATCCTCTACGTCACGTGGGACGGCGTCGAGGCCTACCCGACGGCGACGGTGAACCCCGCCACGTTCCAGTTCCAGGTCGACCTGACGACTGGCACCGTGACGATGGTCTTCGTGTCGTACGACGCGGACACGACTGCCTACACGACGCTGGTCGGCTGCACGCTGGCCGGCACGGGCACGACCCCGCCGTCGAGCAACATCGCAGTTGCCCCGGCGTTCGTCCTCAGCCCGACCGGCGACGTGGCGGCGAAGCTGCCCATGGCCCTGGCGGCCGCGCCGGCGCCGGTCATCAACCCGAGCACGGTCGTGACCTACACGGCCACCAACCTGCCTGAGTACATCCCGACGTCGGGCATCTACCTGTCGACGATGTTCCTCAGCGTCAACCCGCTGCCGGGCGGCTTCCCCCTGACGGGCATCCTGACCACGGTTCCTGGCTGCAACGCCTGGATCCTGACGCTGGACCTGGACCTCGGCGCGCAGCTGACGTTCGCCCCGACGGCGACCTGGATGTTCACGTATGACAACGTGAACTTCGCGCCGGGCAACGCGATCGCGGCGCAGGCCGTGTCGCTGTTCGACGGCACCATCCCCCTCGCCAACGGCGAGAGCGGTGGCTTCCTGTTCAGCAACGCCGTGCTCAGCACGACGCAGACTTTCTGAGCAGGCTTGGGCTCCTGGACGGCATCACGTGCCGTCCGGGGACCTGACGGCGGGCCCGGTGAGCTTTCACCGGGCCCGTTGCATGTACGGGTCTCACTTCGGGCCCGAGCAGCGGCGCTTGCGCACCGCGGTCCGGTCGACGGGGTAGCCTTGGCCACGGGACATGAAGGCGCTCTGGTGGACCATCCTTGCCCTGGCCGGCCCGGTGCCGGCCCAACAGGCAGAACACGTGCCCTACGGCACCGGCTGCCGCGACGTCCCGTGCGAGTCCTTCGCGGCGTGGTTCGCCGATGGCGGCGCGGCCGCAGCGGCGCTGAACGGGCAGTGCCTGGTGCTGCAGCGCGAGGGCGACGGTTACCGCGTCACTTGGGGCGGCGCGGTCTACCGGGTGCCGACCGCTGCGGCGATCGTGCTGCCGCCGTCCGACGACGGCCAGGTCGCGGTCACTCCCTCGCAGCCGCTGCCTTCGCCGCAGGGCCCGCTGACCACGCTCTACGTGCACAGCAACGGCTTCGTCAGTGCGGCGGCGAGCAACGACGGCGGTGCCTGGAACGTACCGGCCAACGACTACCTGCCGTCGCCGCAATACCGCAACGCGCCGGCGACCGCGTTCTGGGCATGGCACGACTGGAACCCAGCCGAGCCCGGCAGCGGCGCGATCGTGCGGGAGGAGGTGCTGCTCGCCGGCGAACCCACGTTGTGCGTCACCTGGCGCGACGTCGAGAACTTCCCGACCGGAGTTCCGAACCGCGGCACCTTCCAGTTCCAGTTCGGTCTCGCCAGCGGGCGCGTCGCCTACGTCTGGGTGCACGTCGATGCCGACACGTCGTCGGTGTTCGGCTCCGCGCACCTGATCGGCTATTCGCCCGGCGGGCCGTCGCTGGACCGCGGTCTCAGCCGCCTGCCCGACGACCTGCCGCTTGGGACCGCGCCGGACCAGCTCGCGCTGTTGCTGCGCGCATCGCCGCCACCGGTGTCGACGCCCGCGGTCGGCACCACCGTGACGTACACGATCGACCACGTGCCACCCGCGGTTGCGAACAGCGGCGTGCGCCTCGGTCTCACGGCGCTGTCGTTGACCGCCGCACCGGGCATCGACCTCGCGCCGATCGGCGCTGCTGGCTGCCGCGCCTACATCGGCAGCCTCGACATGCAGTTCCTCTGGACCTCGACGACGGCGACGGCGACCGCGTGCGTCGACTTCCCACCGGGCCTGCCCGATGGACTGCAGGTGTTCGTCCAATCGCTCGCGCTGGTCGATGCAGCGGTGCCAGGGCAGACCGGCATGGTGACGAGCAACGGCCTGCTGAGCC
>JBGARS010000026.1:0-52360 GCA_044230075.1 Planctomycetota bacterium
CCAGCAGCGACACGAAGGCCGCCTGCAGGCCGAACGCCGCCGCGGCGGCCGCGTCGATGGCCCCGCCGACGCCATTCGCCGCAGGTCCCAGGACCGGGCCGACTGGTGACCACAACGCAAGCGCCAGGAACAGGCCGGCGGTCAGCGCTTCGACCATCGGATAGCGCACCGCAATGCCCTTGCCGCAGCAGCGCGCACGGCCGCGCAGCAGCAGCCAGCCGAGCACGGGCAGGTTGTCGAACCAGCGGATCTGCGTGCCACAGTGAGGGCAACGCGAACGACCGCCGAGGCTGCGCTGCCGCGGGTCCTCCTGCGGCAAACGCCAGATCACGACGTTCAGGAAGGAGCCCACACAGGCTCCCAGTAGAGCTGCCCCTACCTCGAACACCGCCGTGGCACTCACGAAACCCGCTACGCCGCTTGGGGCGGCGCTCGAAACGACTCGACTCGCCGGGGGCATGCGACCACGCTGGCCGCCTGCACATCATGCTGACCCACGATGTGCGTCCACGCCTCCGACGCAGGGCGCGAGCATACGGTGGAGCCGGACGGAATCCAGCGACACCCCGCGTCAGCGATCGGTCAGCCGCACTTCTCGCACGGTCGGTATGGGGTGGCCGTCGAGCAGCCGGGCCGTCAACGCAAAGCGCACGAACCAACCTGGACCAACGGCGATGGTGTCGCGATCCAGCACCGGTTGCGGTTGGCTGTGCCGGGCGACGCGCCGGTCCGGTTCGCCTGGCGTCACGGGATCCATGGGAGCGCTCTGCCAAGCCACCGTGAGCCCCGGCTGCAGTTCGAGCAGCGACACCCTGCCGCCGTCGCGATCCGGCGGCAGGTGACGCCACGGCGTGTTCCCTCGCAGCACGATGTCCGCCCCCGCGGCGACGCCGTAGGTGAACACCGCAGGGGGGGCGACGAGCGCCTGCCCCCGCGCACCAAGAATCGGCGGGCTTCCGTCCAGCGGCGACTCCGTCGCGAGCAGCGTGTGGAACGGCAGTTCGCCGTGCAGGTGCATGCGTCCGGCGCACAGCATGGTCAGAGGTGACGCATCGGTCGGCGTCCGCGCCTGTGCGCGCACCGCGCCGGCCAGATGCAGATCCCCCGCCGCGACGACGGCGATCGTCGCCTCGGCAACATACTCCGCCACCGGGGTCTCGAACCGACGCGTTCGCAGCGTCACCGGCTCGTCGATGAGCTGCAGCGTGCCATCGATGCGCACACTGCCACAGGCGAGCAGACGCACCGGTCCTTTGGTGGCATCGACCGTGACCGTCACACCCTGCGGCACATCGATGGCCAGGAACGGGAAGTCCGCGCCGCGACTGCCCACGCGTTGGCCATCGCCGCGGTCGAAGGCCTCGCCCGGACACAGGCGCGTGTCCCGTTGCGGCCGGAACACGCCGAGGCTGCCATCGCCCGCCTCGACGCGCACGCGCGGCCGGATCACGCCACCGCGGACCTCGAACGCCGGCAACAGCGGATCGTCGCCCAGGTAGGCGAGATCCCCCGACGACGGCCACTCGGCGAGGCGAATGGTGCTGCCTTCGACGACGCTCCACCACTGCGCACTGGCGGGCCCGGGCAACACCGAAGATCCGGAGTAGTCGGTCAACGCCGATGGCCCCTGGTTCAGTTCGATGCTGAGGTAGTCGCCAGCCCGCAGTGCGACGTCGCCACCGTCCACCAGGCGAGGTTGCGCGCCCAAGTCGATCTCCAACGTACTGCCGGGAAACTGGTCGAGCCGCGAGGTGACGACCCGCAAACCACGCGGCCGCAGCACGGCGAGGTTGCGCAACAACCGGATGGTGACGGCGTCCGGCGTCACAGCCGTCGGCAGCAGCGGCAGCGTGAAGTGAAGGCGCAACCGCGGCGCGTCGACCGGCAGCAACTGCGGCACGTAGGGCGTGCTCAGCAGCTGGAACGGCACCTCGGCCGCCGGTGGGCGCAACAACGAAACGAAGCCCGCCGGCCGCTGCCCCGCATCCGCGATCCGGATCTGCCAAGTGGATGGCGCCGCGAGTCGCCGACCGTCCCCGGCCCGAACCGCATCCGGGCGCGGGCTGCCGGCGACGAACAGGCGGTAGGTCGAGCCAGGGCGAAATGAGCCATCCCCCAGATCGGCGGCAAGCGGCGGCTCGGGCTCGAACGTCACCCAATTGGCGCCAACGCGCAAGGACCCCGGCACCCGCCGTCCAGCGTCGTCAACCAGAGTCACCGAGTCCTCGGTCACGCTCAACGGTTGCACGGCATCCGTGAAGTAGATCGTCACCGAGTCGTTCAGCAGCAGCGGCGCGTCTTCGGGGCCGAGCGCGGGCGATGTCCGCGCTACCACGAACGGCGGCGACTGCGGGCTCGAGCGCCAGCACGCCGCCGCGGCCATCAAGGCCAAGAGCAGCGCAGGGATTCGGCCGGCAGTACGCATCGTAGGTGTCATCGGATCCTACGCCACCGCAGGCGAAGCCGCCCGCCAGAACCTGGCCCATCACGACCGTGGCAGCACCCCGATGCCTCAGGGTGCCGCGCTACGCACGAAACAAGGCAGGGCTCCCAGAAACGCTGGGAACTCCTGCCCGGTGCAGATCGCCTACGAGCAGCCGGCGCCGCCTACTGCGGCACTTCCATCCGGTAGACGACGTTCATGCTGCGCAGCGACGGCGACAGTGCCGGCGACACGTCGACGTTGTTCGTCATCACGAGGCGCAAGTTCAGGAACCGCGGCAGCAGTCCGGTTGCCGGGTTGCGGATCAGGTTGATCTGGTCTTCGGTGACGTAGCGCGTCAGCCCCGTGGCAGTGACGCGAGGGGCGCCCGCCGTGTTCGCGGTCGAGTAGCGATACGCCTCGCAGGCGTAGTTCACGTTCAGCAGGTTGCCGCGGCCGGTGACCGGAGGCACCGCTGTCGCGTCGTCGTTGGGCGCGTCACTAGTCGCCGGATCGTAGAGCACATCCGACTTGTCGAACGTGTCGGCACCGCGCATCTCGAGCACAACTGTCGTGCCTGCTGGCTGCCGAGCCTGCGGCGGATCGAGCTGCACCACCATGTCGCGGATGCGCTGGGTGTCGTCGGCCACGAAGCTCGGGAAGCCAAAGGTCCCCGCCGTGTTCGTGCTGCTCCACTGCGGCCGCAGCGTGTCGAAGAACCCGAAGGTCATCGTCGAGGTCTTGCGCACGAAATCGGCCCGTGCCCAGTTCAGCATGCCGTCACCGGGAGGGGCGCTGAAGATGGCACGTGCCATGTTGCCGAGACCGGCGTCCTTGACGGGGCCACCCGTCGCCGTCAGCACGTTGGCGACGTCGACCAGCACATCCTGCCCCGGGGTGGCGAGGCTCTCGCCACCGCTCGTCTGCACGCGCACGCGCGGCCATGCGGGGTAGCCAGCGAAGCCAGCTCCCTCCGAGTCGTAGTAGCCACCCGGGACCGGGCCGGCGGGATTGGCGAAGTTGCTCGGCGGGCCGAGCATGGCGACCTGGAACCCGTTTGCACCCCCGGCGAGACCATTGGCCGGGCCATCGCTGTAGACCTTGAAGTCGACCAGCAACGGCAGGGCGATCGGATCATGGTCGCGCTGCTGGTTGCCGAGGAAGTCGGCCGAATCCACCACCCACGTCGACCCGCCGACTTGGACGAACTCCGGGTCCGGATTGCCGACAATCCAGGGCGAATCGATGTTGGCCGTCTGGTCGTCATTGGGCGCCTGCGCACCTGGCTGCTGCGCGCCACCCAGACCGATCACGTTGCCACTCGCGTCCACCGTGACCAAGCGCGAGTCGCGCCAGGTGTAGCTGCGGTCGAAGCGCGGATAGGGCACGTACTTGACGTTGGTAGCAGTGCGGAATGCGTCGTTCGGGTTGATCTTGTAGACCTTGTCCTCGAACACCGGGGTCGACTTGGTGCCCTCAAGCAGGTTCTCGCTGAAGGTCGTCGAGAGGCTGCTGTTCATGGACGGTGCCCACATCCAGCAGGCGCCGTTGAACAACTGGAAGCGTTCGTCGGGGCGGCGCCGGCTGTGCGCGAGGGAGAGCGTGTAGCGATCGAACACGTCGTACAGCACGGTCTCGTCGGCGAACGGCGACCAGTACAACTGCTCGACGTCGATCGCGAAGTCGGACGGCGCCCGGTAGCTCAGCGAGAAGTCGTCCTCGAGGTAGCGCATCTGCATGCGCGAGCCCTGCGGCTTGTGCGGTTCGATCACGCGACCGACCGGCTGCGCCACGGTCTGCCAGTACTCGTAGACCTGCGGTACGAACGGCGGATTGATCGAATCCACCATGAACGGCTGCCAGTAGAGCAGGCCGGTGTGCGCGCCCGCGCTGGTGACCGGCACCGTCGGGATCATCAGGTTGAACGGCACCTGCATGTCGCCGAGGGAGTCCCAGCACTCACCGCGGTTGATACGGCTGATCGAGCCGAGGTTCTGGTTGTCGGCGCTGCGGCTGAAGCGCACCGTCGCTGCGGCCGTCAAGCGACCGTTCGCCAGCCGGAACTGACCGAACAGGTCAGGCGAGCCCGGCACGCTGCCGTCCTCGTCTTCTGCTTCGAACAGATAGGAGTGCCAGCCGATGCGATTCGTCAGCGCTGTCGGCGCCATCGCGAAGTCAACCGACCAGCTGACGGCCGGGGCGCTCAGCCGATCGAAGATCTCGAGCGGCTGTCCCGCGAGGTCGGTGACACCCGCGGTACCGAGCCGGACGTGGAATGCGTAGTCCTCGGCCTGGTTGGCGACGTGGTGGAAGCCCATGGGCGGCTGCAGGCGCAGCACCGTGCCGTCGCCGGCAAGGTCGGAGAGGCGCGTTGGCACGACTCGCGCCGTGGCACGTTTCGGGTCCCCCATCTGCACCTGGAAGGACTCAGCGGCAACGCGCGTGTTCGTCACGATGAGGTTCGACGAGTTGTCGACCTGGTCCAGGTCCATCGGCTTGGTGAACTCGATGGCGACCGAGGCATTCGCCTGGATGTTGTTGATCACATCGCTGTAGATGCTGCCCGTGTTGACGGGCTTCGGGTCGACGCGCACGAAGAAGCGCCGCCACGCCGCGTCCGAGATGGCCAACGTCGACCCGGTGACCGGCACGTCCTCGACGTAGCGCGCCCGCAGGACACAGTCCTCACCGGTCGGCAGCTGGTTGGCACGGAAGGAATGCACACGACCCAATGAGTCCTTGCCGACGAAGACGGTAGCGACGCGGACCCGCGCGGTCGCGAGCCAGGCGCCCTGCTCCGGCGATGGCGGCTGCGGGGCAGGAAGCGACGGTGGCTGGGTGATCGTCAAACCGAGGATGGGCTGGCCAGCATCACCGACCACCGTACCGACCTCGAGGTTCTGCAGGATCTCGGCACGCAAGCTCACTGTCTCGAACGTGCTGTTCGGCATCTCGACCTGGATGCTCTGGGTCAACACATCGCCAGTGCTGAGCGGGCGCGTCACCGGCGCCGCCAGCGGTCCCTCGGGGAGACCGTCCGTACCGATGGGGCCCTCCACGAACGGATACCGTCCGCGGATCGGCACCAACTGCGAACGCTTGTTCAGCGTGATGATGTTGTTCACCGTGTCGACGCTGGTGATACCCATGCCGAGCGAGCCGACGATCATCGGCGCCTCCGGCTCGCGCAGGCGCCCTGCGACGCCATCGGCGAGGTTGCCCGAGCGGAAGTCGCGGATCACCGACGCACGGCCCGAGCTGTCGAGACCGTTCAGGTTCGTGACACCATCCTGCTTCAGGTAGAAGGTCGAAACTGCGCCGCCGCGCGCGGGGATCGCAATCCGGATGTTGGCGGTCACGCTGTCCGACGACACCGGCAACCCGGGCGTGCTGAGACCACCCTTGGCCTCACCACCGAGGATCGTGGTGTCGAGCACGATGTAGTCGTCCTTCGGAATCACCCGGTAGGAGAGCACACGGAACGCATCCGCCGGGTCCACCACCGTCGGGTCACCCTTGAACTCGAGCAGTTGGATGGCCGAGGGATTCGCGACGAAGAACGCTTCGTCGAGCGTGACCTTGCCGTCGAACTGGAGTCGGATCGCCGCATTGCGGGGCACGATCGGGATCGGATGCGTCTGCGTGTTCTGGCCACGGTACGAAGCCGCGAGATCGATCAGGCCGGTCTGCGCGGCCGTGAACGCACGCTGGAAGTTCGTTCCTTCGGTGGCGTCGCGATCGTCCCAGAGGATCACCAGTTCCTCGTGGCCGACACTCTTGTCGAACGGCCGGAACTCGTAGTCCGCTGTCGGCCGCTCCTCGCCCGACGAGTCGAACAGCGACTGTGTTTCCAGGTTGGCATTCACCACCACATTCGCGGCCACCAGTTCGAGCCGGCGATTGAAGCGATTGCGGCGGTCTGCGTTGGTCGGATTGGCGTTGCTCAGGTCGATGCGCTGGTAGGCATAGACGTCGACGAGCCGCCCGAGCGAAACGCCCTGCAGCGTCAGCTTCGCAGCTCCGCCGCTGAGTTGGCCAACGCCGGGCTTGCCGCCGCCACAGGCGGCCATCGTCAGCAGCAGTGCCACACCAAGCGCGGGGGTCACGGTCTTCGCGTGCTTCATGTCAGTTGCCTTCGTTGCGAGCGTTCGACCTGTCGGGGCACCAACCGGGCCATGGCGGCGCCGGCTGGCCGGGACACTGTCGTAGTCGTGGATTCGCAGACGGTATCGGAATGAGGAGGAGTTCAGTGGTGGTCAGACCGAAGCCGTCACTGGCATCGGCCGGAATGAGGTAGGTCAGAAGCGGAACGGCAGGCGCAGCCAGTGCAGCTCCGGCCTCGGAGTGGACGGCCCGAACACCGGCGGCGAGTCCGACCCGTTGCTCTTGTACTGGCCATCGAACGTCACGTCCCACTGCACGAATGTCAGGCCCTGCATCCGGATGGCCTCCGGAATGGTCGACAGGTCGTAGACGAAGGTGCCGGGGATCTCCGGATACCGCGTCGCCATGTTGTCCGCCGGGTTCTTGTGGAAGGCGAAGCCGATGCGGACGTTGGCATTCGGCACGAAGCCACCACCCGAGCCGATGTAGGTCGTACCCAGCCCCTCTTCGCCGTTCGTCGTCACCTGGAAGAACTTGGCCCGCACCTGGATCTTCGTGGCCGTAGTCGGGAAGGCGCCACTCTCCGGCGACAAGAACAAGACCCCGTTGGTGTGCGACAGGATCCGGAACGAACCCACGGGCACGTTGACGGCGTTGAGCGCCTCCGCTTCGTATTGGGCGTAGCGGTCCGCCACATCACCCAGGGTCGCCTGCAACAGCTCGATCCGGTAGGCCGGCTGACCGCCGAAGGTACCCGCTGTGTCCTTCGAGGCGATGGCAGCCAGCGTGCCGACCACCAGCGGATAGTCGACCTTGCCGCGGCTGCCGACCACGGTGTAGTTGGCATAGCCGGTCGTCGCGCTGGTCCCCAGGAATTCGTAGGTGGGGCCCGCCACATCGCCGCTCGTGGTGATGATGCCGCGCGGTGTGTCGTCGTCGCTCAGTAGCGGGCGCCGCGCCGTCGAACCGGTGTCGACCCAGCGCGAGCGCAGGCGCGACTTCGCCCCGAACGGAACCGGCATGAGGACCGGCGCCGGGCGGATGTCGCCCTCGTTGTCGCCGATGTTGGTCGGCAGGTTGAAGTCGTCGCGCCCGACGCCTTGGGCATCGGGGAACCCGCGCCAGGCCAACATCGCCTGCTTGCCGGTACCGGTGAGCTCCGCCGGCCCCTGCAGCACACGGATGTTGTCGTCGAGCACGGTGTTGGTGTTGTCCGCGTTGCTCCCGGGCGGCGCCATCAACTGCACGATGCCCATGCCGCCGAAGCCACCAAGTGGCGCCGAGTCGTACGTCGTGAGGAAGCTGGTCGCGACCGGATACTTGCCCGCAATCGCCGGTGAGCCGGCGCCCGTCCGGCACACACCACCATCTGCGGAGATCGAGAAGTCGAAGTTGTTGGCGGCGTAGGTGCCACCGTGAACGCTGATGTCGATGCGCGTAGCCGACATCAGTACGACCATGCCACCCGCACCGCCACCACCGCCACCACCGCGGCCACAGGACGCCGACGGCTCGCCGCCGCCGCCGTTGCCGCCGTCCGCGGTGATGCGGCCGCTCTCGGCGACCACGATCGGACCGAGGGCCTTCACGATCAGCACACCACCACCGCCGCCACCACCACCGCCACTGCTGTCGTTCAGGAAGTTCGGGTCGTCGATGTCGGAAGTGGAGTTGTAGGAGAGATCGCCACCGCCGCCGCCACCGCCGCCGCCGATCGGCACCGACAGCTCTCCGGTAATCCGAAGGTTGCGGCGGAAGTCGAGGCCGGAGCCCCAGAAGTTGTTGTCCTGGCGGGTGTCGACGAAGACGCCGGGGCCGGCCGTGCCACCGTTCAGGCCGCGCGTCACCGCCCCGGCGGCTCCGGTGCAGCCGAGGCCACCGACACCGCTCTGCTGCTGCAGGATCGGCTGGATGTTGGTCGGGCTCCCGACCGGATAGGTGCCTGAAGCCTGGACCTTCTGCTTGTAGTTGGGGTCGCCTTGCGTCGCCAACGAACCACCACCGCCGCCCGAGCCGCGGTTGCATCCGGCCGTGTAGGAAAGCAGCCCGCCGATGCCACCCTGCCCGGTCGCCTGCAGAGGTCCGCGACCATCACCGCCGTGCTCATCACGCTGCGTCGTGCTCGGTGAACCGGCGCCGCCGTCGCCACCGCCGCACTGACCGACGCCACCGTCCTTCGGCACGTTCGCATTGCCTGAGGACTCGACGCGAGTGCCGTCGCCGCCGCGAACCGAAAGCGTGCCCGCAACCGTGAACGACTCGTTGACGAGCCACACCATCGGGTTCGAGCCCTGCCCCTGGACGGTCTTGTTCGCGCCGATGTTTACCGACTTGAAGTTGAAGACACCGCCCGAGACGTTGTAGGGCGACCCCTGTTTGGGCACGACCTGGGTGAAGTTCGTGTTCAGCACCGTCGTGGCGGCGACCGGATCGAACTCGACCGACGTCGGCGTCCCCTCGAAGGCGAAGCCCGCCTTCACGAAGCCCGTGCCGACTTCGGCCTGGGGCTCGGCAAAGGCGGCCGTGAAATCGACCTGGTCGGCAGTCAGGAAGTCCTCGACCACGGCATCGAATTGCTGCTCGTAGGAGCGTCGCGTCTTGAAGGTCCCGAAGACCTCCTCATAGGCCGCGTTCGAGGTGTTGGACTCGCCCGAGATGTCCTCGAAAGTGCGCTCGACGACGATGCGGACCGTCGCGTTGTTGGGCAGCACGCCGACTGGCCGCAGGAGCACGGTCGCGCCGGTGAAGGTGTTCGACTCCAGTTCGATGTCGGCCGGAATCCAACGGTTGGCGCCGAGCGCCGGGTCGACGTCGTCGTAGACCAGATAGATGCGACCACGGCTCGCGGCGTCCCGCACCAGCGGGTCCGTGTCGAGTGCGATCGGGACGTTGGTGCTGCTGGGATTGACCGGCTGGTTGAAGCCCAGCCGGATCTCCAAGGGCGGCGCGCCCAGCTTGTTGAGCACCACGCCGTTGTTCAGCACACCACCCGTGTTGTCCGGCTGCGGGGTGATGGTCAGGGCCGTGCGCTTCGGCCCGCCGACGACGGTGTTGCGGAACAACTGGTCCAACGTCGTGCCGTCCGCGGTCTGGAAGCGGAAGGTGATCGGCTGTTCGAGTCCCTTGCCGCCCGCATCTCGGATCACGGTGCCGTTGAGCCGGCTGCCACCGACGAGCCGCACGATGTACGTGCGCCCCGGACGGAAGCCGCCGTTCGAGAACGAGTCATTGGTCGGCAACCGCGGCACGAACAACAGACGACGACCGACGTCCGCGTCGCCCGGGCTGCGGTCGAGCTGGAAGCCGCCAGCCGGCGGTTCGGCGACGACATTGCCCAGCTGGTCGAGGACCTGGAAGCTGAAGGTGGTCAGGTCGACGGAGTTGAGGTCGAGCGGACGCGTGAAGTCGATGCGGATCGGCTCGTTCAGGAACAGCTTGCCGTTGTCGCTGGGCTCGGTGCGCAGCACGACGAAACCGCCGCCAGTCGAGAGGGATCCAGTGCCACCGCCGGAAGAACAGGCGGCGAACGCAATCAGGACGGCCGGAATCAGTGCGGCCAGAGGGAACAGCCGGGCGGGGGTCGGGCGATTCATGGGCGAGGGGGCTGCTGCGGCGAGGACGGACGGAAGACAGCATCCGCAGAGGACATGTCGGGGAGAAGTCTATCCCCTCTCCGGCGCGACGCCGCACCGTGGCACCGACAGCTTCGCTGTCGACCTTGGCATCGGCGGGTAGGCGTCGGAGGAGGGGCGGTTTCGGGAGTCAGGATCAGTTGGTGCGCTGGAACCGGTAGGACAACGCGAAGGTCTCGATCGTCGGGCTCACGGGCGGGCTCGCGTCGGCGTTGTTGCCGATGACGAGACGCCAGTTCACGTAGCGGATGTCGTTCGGCGTGAAGACCTCGTTCGGCCCCTTGAACTGGATCGTGAAGTTCGGATCCATCAGCTGGTTCGGGTCGTCGACGTAGCGCGTCACCGTGCGGTTGTAGAAGTAGGTCCACCAGTCGCGCGTCGTGCCCGAACCGGGGATCGCGCGGGTGTCCCACTTGCGGATGTGGGCATCGCCGGCCTTGTAGGGATCGAGCGGGAAGTTCTCCGGCGTCGGCTTCAGCTGCTGGCGCGCCGCGGCCGTGTAGTCCGGCGTCGGCGACAACGGTGTCGTGGTGTTGATCCAGCGGTCCCAGTACCAGGGCGTCCCGTCGACGACGCCGGCACCGCGGAACTGTGGCACCACCGACGTGCCGGCCGGCTGCTGCTGCAGCGGCGGATCGAACTCGTAGGCGAAGAACGGCTTCACGTTCGCCGGCCGCGTGCTCTGGCCGTTCGCCAGATAGAACGGGCCCAGACGCGGATCCCCGAAGCCCTCCGGCACGCGGTGCGGGTTGTTGATGTCGATGAAACCGGCCGTGATCACGCTCTGCCGCTTCAGCAGGTCGAGCATGATCCAGTAGAAGGTGTTGTCGCGCGGCGGCGGGTTGCCGGTCGGGCTGCCCGGCGGGGCAAAGCCGCCGGCCGCCGTGGTCCAGGCGGCGTCACCCGGCGCGCGGCACAGCGTCGGGCTGAAGGGCCGGCCAGCGCTGAAGGCCCGGAAGTAAGGCTGCGGCGAGGACTGCACCGGGATCGCGATCTGCCAACCGTTGGTGCCATCCGCGATGTAACCGTTGCCGGCCGGCAGGTCGGGGCGATCGCAGTAGGTCCAGAAGTCCGCCAGCAACGGCAGCGCCACGTTGCCGACCAGACCGCCGGTGAAACGCTCGCGGGAGGTCGTCGCGTTCAGGCTGCTGTTCGGCGCGTCGTTCCAGAACGAGTTGACGAACGTGAGCCCGGTCATGAGCTGGGCCCGCCGCCGGCCGATGCCGTTGTTGAACGGACTCAGCAGGTGCGGCTGGTAGGCGCCGGTGCCGGTGACACCCAGGTCGGTGCCATCGAACACGGAGTCACTGGTGATCTGCATGTCCTGGCTGACACCCTGCTCGACGACGGTCTCGTCACGGAACACGAAGTAGGGCTTCTGGAACTTGGGCAGCGGCAGGAAGCGGTTGACCCCGTTGGTCTCGTAGACGACGGCAGCCGGGTTGATCGTCATCACCTTGTCGACATAGGCGGCCAGCGGTGCTGGCTGCGACTCGATCGTCGCACCGTTGCCGGTCGGCCGCGGGTTCCAGACATAGTTGCGCTGGAAGACCGTGGACAGGCCGGATTCGGGCAGTGATGGCAGGGCGGCGAAGTTGCCGACACAGGGCATCGGTCGGTGTTCACTGTGACCGAGGAACAGGCTGACGCGGTCGAACTCGTCGTAGGAGAGGTTCGTGCCGGTGAACGGCGCCCAGTACATCTGCTCGATGTCGAGGTTGAAGTCGAACGGCTCGGTGCGTGACAGGCTGAGGTCGACTTCGCGCCAGCAGGTCTGCAGGCGGCAGCCGTAGGGATTCAGCGGATTCTGCAGACCGAGATTGAGCAGCGTCGTCGCGGTGTTGTTCGAGATCTGGATTTCGCCGGCGACAGTCGGCGGACACCATGCCAGCGGCGTGCCCTGCTGCCCCACCGGCGCCTGGTTCAGGTTGTCCACCACCTGGCGCACCCGCGTCGTCGGCCGCGACTGCAACTTGCCGTCGAGGTAGACGAAGCCGCCCACCATGTCTTCGAGCGGGACGGACTCAGCGAAAGGCGCTTGGCCCGGCGCCGGGATCTCATTGCCCAGGAAGTACGAAGGCTGCGCGTCTTCATCACGGCTGGCGAAGCGGCGCACGATGGAGATCGCCAAGTTGTCGTCGAAGTACGGCTGGTTGCCGTTCATCCGGGTGTCGACCGTGAACGGGATCACCACCGAATTGCTGCGATCGGCGGTGTCTCCCTGCAAGTCGATGGGATTGCCCGCAAGATCGCGGATGCCCCCCTCCGGCGAGTTCGCGATCAAATGCAAGAAGTAGCGGTAGTCGGCTCCCGCCGGCGGATTGCGCATCGTGTCGTCGAGATAGAACCCCGCCGTCGGCTGCAGCCGCAGCGAGGTCTGCGACCCGTTCTCGTCGAACACGCGTGCGGTGACCAGGTAGGGCGTCCGGTACTTGGCGGGATTGAACGCGCCCGGGTCCATGCCGATGCCGCCCTGGTTGTTCGGTCGTGTCGCAATGAACTCGTCGATGCTCGCGCTCGTGGTCAGGTCACGCATCGCGAAGAAGAAGGTGTCGGCCCACTTCACCGTGGCGACATCGACCGGCTTCGTGAAGCGCACGACAGCGCCCGCATAGGGCGACACATACTCGTTGAGCGCGGGGGTGGTGCTGTCGAGGTTCGGCAGTGACGTCGGCGTGAACGAGAGGAAGTAGCGCGGATCGTCCCCACGCACGACGCCGTTCTCCACCCGGCCACCGGCCTCGAACTCGGCCACGCAGACGGCACGCGGTGCGTTCGCGACCAGCCACGGCTCACGCTCGGTGACAACGGCCGGATACCCGGGGATGTTGCGAGGATCGATCGACGCCAGGTTCTCCACCCGGCGAACCCGCACCCGCACGTGCTGCACGCCAGGCTGGCCCCGGTCATCCTCTGGATCGGCGACAACCTCGGCGCTGCCGAAGGGAACGCCGGAACTGTCAGCGACGAAGCGAAACACGTCGCCTCGGTCGATCTCGTGCACGATGCCGTTCTTGAACACCGTTACCTCCTGCGTCAACTCGTTGACGTCCTCGACCTTCTCGAGGTACATCACCAACTCGCCGAGGATGCGGAGAGGCAGCGGGTCACGCACGAAGCCACGCGTCATGTCGGCGGAGGTGTCGTTCGAGTTCGCCGACCGGAAGTCGCGAATGATGGAGTTACGCCCCGCGTTGTTCACACCGGTGAGGCCGTTGACCGAGCTCACGCGCAGGCTGGGGATCGCCAGCGGACCATCGAGCGCGAGCGCGATGCGCAGATTGGCGCCGACCTGATCCGGCGATGCGGGCAGCCCCGCAGGGTTGTTCACGGTCTGGTACTGCAGGCCTTCGGTGCCGAGCAGGACCGGATCGAGCACGAGCGTGTTGTCGTCGACGACGACGCGCACGGGCACCGGTGTGAAGGCATTGGGCTGCGTCGGATCGCCGACGATCTTCAGCAGCTGCACGGCCTCCGTGTTGCGCAGCGCGGCGACCTGACCGTTGACATCACGCTCGACGAAGAAGCTGTCGTCGACCGAGAGCTTGCGCGAGAAGGTCAGACGGATGGCCGCGTTGCGCGGCACGACGCCAAACGGGTTACCGGGGCCATTGCTGCCGAACACCATCGGCGTGACCTCACGCAACTCGTCGTCGAGCGCGTCGAACGCCGCCTTGAATTCGGCGCTCGAGATGTCGCGCGTGATGAACAGGCGAGGCTGCAGCGAGTCCGGATCGGCGCCGATGAAGTCGTACACGATCTCGGCGTCGCTGAGAGTCTGGTTGCTGGTTCGCTCGTCACGGATGTTGCTGCCGATCAGCACATCGTGGCGGAACAACTCGATCGTCGAACCACCTGCACCGCTCTGCAGTCCATAGACGTCGACCAGCCGTCCGAACTCAACCCGCTGCAATTCCGCCTGACCTGTCGTCACCTGCCCAGTCGGGCCAAGCGAACCACCGCTGCCGTTGCAGGCCGCCGCGATCACGGCGAGCAGCAACACCAGACCTCGCGCCACAACGCGGACCGACGCGGGCACGACCGAAGACCGCGACTGGTCACGGGAGGCGGAGCACCGGGTCGCGAGGCACCGGGAAGCGAAGGAGTCGTCGGCCATGTTGTTCACGTACGTTGCCTTTGCACTGCTGCCGCGGCGGCAGTCGGTGGACAAGGACCCCACCAACTGCGAACCAGAGCGAACGGCTGGAGCGAAGACGGTTGGGTATGGGCTGGGACAGAAGCTCGATCCTGCCCAACGCCAGCCCCTCGAGAGGGCTTGGTCGGAATGCGCAGGGAGAGCCTGGAGATGGTACATCGATCGAAGCGGGATGCTCGGAGGGAGGGGATCCGGCAACCACGAAGCGGACACAACCTGTCATCAAACATCATGCCGCCTCCCCACCGCGCTGCAAGGTCCCACAACCATCTTTCGGCAAGGAGCTTAGAGCTCCATGACCGAACGGGCCAACAGCCCTTGCGGCCGCACTTGCGCGGTTCCCCGGTGCGATATCGCTCGATGGCAGCCGGGCTTGCGGCCACCGGCAAGAGCGGCGCTCACCCGGGTTGGCACTGGAACCCCGCCGCCTGCGCCTGAGCCTCGGATTCGAAATACACGCGGTTCTCGGGCTTGATGCGGCGCGCATCGGCGGCGTTGTAGCGATGCACGATGCGGCTCTGCATGTGACCGACGAATCGGGCCTCGATCTCGCGTTCGCAGTAGGCGCAGGACAGGACCGGCGGCGACTCGGCTTCGCGCAACCGGAAGTCGCGCGTCAGGTAGCGCACACCCTCGTTGTTCGTGATGCAGCGCTCGTTGCGACAACGAAGGCCGGCACCCGCAGCGATGCCAGGCATCACGGCCAGCGCGACCGGTCGCGCCGCGCGCAGCTGGATCTTGCCGAGCAGATAAGCCATCAGCGCCATGCGCATCGGTACACCGAGCTCCGCCTGACGGAAGTAGATCGACCGCGGATCGTCGTCGATGTCGTAGTCGATCTCGTCAACCCGCGGCAGCGGGTGCATGATCCGTGCGTCCTTGGCCGCGGCTGCGCCAAGGGTCGACCGCGACAGCCGCGGGTAGTTCGTGGTTTCCTCGCCGGCGTGCCGCTCCCGCTGCGCGCGCGTCATGTAGATCGCGTCGATGCGGTTGACCTCGACGTTGGTCAAGTTGGTGAACAACGCCAACTGGTGCGGCTTGCTCGCAGTCAGATACGCCGCGGCGTTGCTGCTGCCGGCGATGCCGGGCAAGTCGCCGACCGAAGCAGCCGCGGTCTGCACGCCGAAGTCACGCCGCAGCCGATGCAGCACGTAGTCCGGCAGTTCGAAGCCCGGATAAGGCATCGTGACGATGTTCGCCTCGAAACGCGCCAGGGCGTAGCAGAACGAGTGGATCGTGCGGGAGTAGCGGAGGTCGCCGCACAAGACGACCTCGAGTCCTTCGAGTCGCCCCTTCTCCTTCCACAGCGTGTAGAGATCGCAGAGGGTCTGGGTCGGATGCTCGTGTGCACCATCGCCTCCGTTGATGACCGGCACACGTGCATAGCGAGCAGCGACCCGCGCGGCGCCGTCTTCCGGGTGCCGCACGACCAGGATGTCGGCATAGCTACCACCGACGACCCGCACCGTGTCGGCGAGCGACTCGCCTTTCGAACGGCTGGTGTTCTTCTCATCCGCGGCCGTGATCACCCCGCCGCCAAGGCGCAACATCGCCGACTCGAAGCTGAGCCGCGTGCGGGTGCTCGGTTCGAAGAACAGGGTCGCCATGATCGTGCCGCGGCACAGGTCCGTCCATGCGGACAGATTCGCCCGGAACTCGTCCGCATGGCGGAACAACTCGAGGATCTCGGCGGTGCTCAGATCCTCGATCGAAACCAGATCGCGTTTGCCGTGGTCGATCATCCGGGCCCGCGATCATGCCCGCCTCGAGCAGTGGCGACAATGGCAGCTCCACCCTGGACAGCCTTGCGGGCACAACCAGCATCGGCCCGACATCGTGGCGATCAACACAGCCGCGCAACGTCGGCAGCGCACATCGCCGCCACGCCACCGACCCGGCCGGCTGGCGGCAACGCGCGGCGACGACGAAGTTCCTCGCCGATGCGCGAACGCAGCAGCACCACGTCGCCGGTCGTGCACGACACCCGCAGGTGGCACGGCATGTCGTCAGGCCACGCGGCCTGGGGCAGGTCGGCCTTGTTGGCGACCACAAGGACCGCGCCACCGACGAGCTCGTAGTCGGCAGGCGCAGGCCCCAGGCCGCCGTCGACCACCAGCACCTGCAGGGCGGTCGGGCGCAGTCGCCGCCCGCGTTCGATAGCCGCCGCGTCGAGAGCCGATGCCGCATGGCCCTCTCCGGCTGTGTCGACGAGTTCGTACGGATAGCCGCAGAGCGCAGTCACTTCACGGACGGGATCGCGTGTCAGACCCGGCAGCGGCCCGGTCACCACGCGTTCGCGGAAGAGCAGCCGGTTGAAGAGCGACGACTTGCCCGCGTTCTGGGCACCGACCAGGACCAGACGCGCTGGCTCGACATGGGCCATGGCGATGGCGGAGCGCTCGCGCGCAGCGGCGAGACGTACGCCCCGTTCGGCCACCGGCAGCGTAGCGACATCGCAGCAGAAGCGGTCGAAGTCGAACCCAAGCTGCTCGAGCGCCAGATCGAGCTGCGCCTCGCACATCGCTGCAGCCAACAGGCGCGCAGCCGACGAAGTCGCCGGCAGCTCGGTGAACGGGAACTCGCGCGCCAAGGCGGCCAGCACGGCTCGGGATCCGTGCACGTGCAACTCCAGGCCGTGGGCACGCTCGACTACCAGCACGTCGTCGACGACGACCCCGTCGAGCAGCAGCCGTGCCCGGCGTGGCGGGGCTCCGACGGCCGTGGCGATCACGGCATCTCCCTGCGAGCGCAGGCACGACAACAGCTGCGATCGCTCGTGCGCAGCAACCTGCAACACGGCAACACCGGCGATTCCAGGCGGCGTCAGGAGTCGCACGCGAGGCGCTCCGCCAGGGCACGCAGCCCCCGGTGCACGAGATCTGGCGCGTGGCACCCGCGCAACCTCGCATGGCGCAGCAGCCGGGCCGCATTGCCGCCGGTGACGACCACCTGCGCGGGGCCGTTCGCCACCGCAAGCATGACGGCGACCAGGCGCTCGACCAGGCCGCAGTAGCCGAGCATCACCCCGGCATCGACTGCTGCCTGCGTGCTACGCGGCGGCAGCTTGATCTCGACATCGCAGCGCGGAGCTGGCAGGGCCGGTGTCGCCACCGCCATCCCGGCCTCGAACGCTCGCAACCCGGGCGCGATCGGTCCACCTCGGAACGTGCCATCGGCATCGACCAAGTTGACCGTGGTCGCCGTGCCACAGTCGACGACAACCGCGCGACCGTGCTCCACCCAGGCACCGAAGGCGCCGACCCAGCGATCGGCGCCAAGGGTCGCCGGGGTCTCGTAGTCGAGTCCTAGTGGATAGCCGAAATCGCGGCCAGCAACGCGCAACGGCACACCGCGCCCCAACGCAGCTTCGACTGCGGCCAGGCCATCGCGCACCACGCTGCTCGCGATCGCCATACGGACGCCGGCATGCTGCAGGAACGCCCCCAACGCCTCGCCGTCGCGGCCGGCGACATCGACGACCAAGCGAGCGCCATCGTCGTGACGCAAGCAATCGATCGTGCTGTTGCCACAGTCCACCGTCAGCAGGCCAGGCAGCGCAGGCGACACGGTTCCGAAGATCAGCGGTCTGGCGCCTGGTAGGTGCGCTCGACGATTTGACCGTTGGCGAGCCACTTGGTCACGAAGGTCCGCACACCACGGTTGTAGTCGGACTTGCCGAGCTGCAGCGCCTGCGCCTGCGTCTGCACGGGCCGGTTGTTGACTTCGAGCAACACCTCGCCGGCGGCCACACCGAACTGCTGCGACAGCCTGGGGTCGACATTGCGCACCACGAGGCCGCGCAGGTCACTGCTCTTGCTGACGTAGGTGTCGACGTGCAATTGCTCGAACAGACGGTCCCCGTCCTCCTCGAAGCGGCGCGCGTCCTTGCGGCCGATGTTCCGCACGCCGTTCACCAGCGTCGTCTCTTCCTGATCGATCCAGGCTCCCTTGGCGTCACCCGCCGCAGGATCTCGGGTCGTCACCTCGCCTTCGCGACCTTGCAGCCGACGCAGTTCTTGCAACACGTCCTGACTCAGGTTCATGCTGGTCTTCAGCAGCTCCTCTTCCTTCGGCTCGGCCACTGTCTCACCGGCTTTCGGTGGCGGCTGCACGCGAACGAAGAACGCCGACTGCGCGTCGCCGGCGACACGCACCAGCTGGATGTCGTCGAACCCGGGCCACAAGCGGTTGCTGCGCCGAGGATCGCCACCATCGTCGACCCAGAGCTTCTGCAGGACCTCGCGTCCCACCATCGACGTCGGCATCGGCGTCGACACGCGCGGTGGCGTCCCCGTTGGCGCTCGCACGCCTGGCCGCTGCGGCATCCGTGGTGCCGTCACATCACGCGGCCCCCCGCCACTCCCGGGCGTCGGCGGCGTGTTCTCGCGCACGTACCACTCCGGCGGTTGCACGTTGGCCTCGGGCTTGAACCGCACGATCACGTGCGAGTAGCCACCCCGGCCCTGATGCTGGCCGTCATAGGCGATCGAAACGAGTTCGATGATCTCCTCCAGAGGACGGATGGGCTTCTTCTCTTCCACCGGCGGCCCCTCCACCACTTTGGGATCTTCCGGTGGTGGTGGCAGTGTCCCAATGAGGTTGACCTCCTTCAGGCCAGCCCACCAATTCGAGGTGCCCGCATGGTAGGCCCACGTGAACGCCACGGGCCCCTGTCCCTTGCCAAGCGTCAGACCGCGCGTCCCGTCGTCCTGCCCGCTCTTGGTCGCCGCCTCGCGCACCGGCGCCTTCCACAGCGGGAGCATCTCGTAGACCGTCCAACCAGCGAACCCGAAGAGGCCCGCCGACAGGACGTACAGCAGCAGTGGGATCGACTTCATCGGCTCGGTTCCAGTCTAGCCTGGGACGCGGACCGCCAGCGCGTATTCCCTTGCCCGGGACCGGGGCGCCGTCGCGGCCAATCGACTGCGGCATCGAGGCGAGGCGCGCCCTCACACGCAGGTGAGGCGCCGCCCTGTCGCACAGCCCAGGCCAGGCCACCTACCAGGCGAAGTGGCTGTAGGCGCTGTTCGCCTCGGCCATCTTGTGCACGTTTTCCTTCTTCGTGACCGCGGCGCCCTGGTTGTTGAACGCGTCGAACAGCTCCTCGGCGAGTGACTTGGCCATCGGCTTGCCCCGCTTGGCGCGCGCCGCATCGACGAGCCAGCGGATCGCGAGGCTCTGCTGCCGGCGCTTGTTCACTTCGCGCGGCACCTGATAGGTCGCACCACCCACCCGCTTGCTGCGCACCTCGACGCGCGGCTTGATGTTCTCGATCGCCTTCGAGAACACGTCCACGGGCTCGGCGTTCTCGACCTTCTTGGCGACGAACTCGACCGCCTCGTAGAAGATCCGCTGCGCCGTGGTCTTCTTTCCCTGCAGCATGATCTTGTTGATGATCTTGCTGGCGAGCTTGTTGTTGTAGCGGGGGTCGCCCTTCAGGAAGACTTCAGTGGACTTGTAGGAGCGGGGCATCGGAGTCGGGTCGGCGGGTGTCTGCGTTCGGTGGCCAGGGGAACTTCTTGGGGGCGCCCTACTTCTTCGGGCGCTTCGCGCCATACTTGCTGCGGCTGCGGCGACGGCTCTCGACACCCGAGGCGTCGAGGCAACCACGCAGGACGTGGTAGCGCACACCAGGCAGGTCGCGCACACGGCCACCGCGCACGAGCACGATCGAGTGCTCCTGCAGGTTGTGGCCCTCACCAGGGATGTAGACCGTCGTCTCCTTCCCGTTGCTGAGGCGCACACGCGCAATCTTGCGCAAAGCCGAGTTCGGCTTCTTCGGCGTCATCGTCTTCACCTGCAGACACACGCCACGCTTCTGGGGGCATGCGTCGAGGATCGGCGACTTGCTCTTGTACTTGATCTTCTTGCGGCCCTTGCGGATGAGCTGGTTGATCGTGGGCATGCAGTTCTGGCTACGCGGTCAGGAAGGAGGGGTGAGCAAGATAGGGATCGGCGCGGTGAATGCAACCCCGGCAAGGGCCTGCCACACGGCAGGCCCGACAACGGGTCAGGCCTTCTCCGCCTCCTGGCCCGAAGGTTCGCTGTCGATGCCCTCGAGGCGGATGACGGGTCCGCCCTGGTCGAGCACCCCCTGCCGGCTCAGACGACCGATCTCTTCGGCCGCGGCCTGCAAGTCGACGTTCTTGCGCACACGGGTCTTCTGGTAGTTGCGGAAGCCCGTTCCGGTCGGGACCAGGTGGCCGAGGATCACGTTCTCCTTCAGGCCAACGAGTTCGTCGCGCTTGCCGGCCAGGGCGGCCTCGGTCAGCACCTTGGTGGTCTCCTGGAACGAAGCCGCAGAGATGAACGAGTCCGACTGCAGCGATGCCTTGGTGATGCCCAGCAACAGCGGCGAGGCCGTCGACGGCTTCTTGCGCTCCTTGCGCATCACCTGGTTCGACTCGCGGAAGCGGAACTTGTCGGCGACCGCGCCCGGCAGGAAGTCGCTGTCGCCTGGATCCTCGATCTGCACCTTGCGCATCATCTGCGCCAGGATGATCTCGATGTGCTTGTCGTCGATCTGCACGCCCTGGGCGCGATAGACGGTCTGCACCTCGCGCAGCAGGTAGTTCTGCACCGACTTCTCACCCTGGATCTGCAGGATGTCGTGCGGCACCAGCGGACCGTCCACGAGCGCTTCGCCGGCCTTGACGTGATCACCGCGGTGCACGCGCAGGTTCTTGCCCTGCGGCACCAGGTGCTCGCGTTCGACGCCACCTTCGCCCTTGACGACGATCGTGCGCTTGCCACGGCGCTTGTCGCCGAGCTCGACCATGCCGTCGATCTCCGACAGCACGGCGGGGTCCTTGGGGCGACGAGCCTCGAACAGCTCGGTGACGCGCGGCAGACCACCGGTGATGTCCTGGGTGCCCTGGATCTCACGCGGCGTCTTGGCGAGCAGCATGCCTGCCGTGACGCGCTGGCCGTTCTCGACCTCGATGTAGGCCTTCTCGGGGATCGGGTTGATGGCGAGCCGGTTGCCGTTGTCGTCCTCGATCATGATCTGCGGGTGCAGGTCACCCTTGTGCTCGATCAGGACCTTGCGCTGGACCTTGGTATCGGCGTCACGCTCGGTGCGGAATGTCTTGCCCTCGAGGATGTCCTCGTAGCGAACGAGACCGGTCACCTCGGCCAGGATCGGGTTGTGGTGCGGATCCCACGAACAGAGCAGCGTGGCTTCCTTGATCTCCTGCCCCTCGACGACGTGCACGACGGCACCGAGTGGCACGGCGTGACGCTCGAGCTCACGTTCCTTGGCGTCGACGACGAGGATCTCACCCCTGCGCTTCAGGGCGATCGACTGGGTGATGTTCTTGCCCCCCTTCTGGTCTTCGACCTGGACCTCGACCGTTGTCAGGTTGGCGAACTGGATGCGACCTGCGCGCTTGTTCTTGATCTCCGAGTCTTCGACCTTCTTCGATGCCGTGCCACCGATGTGGAACGTGCGCATCGTCAACTGCGTACCCGGCTCGCCGATCGACTGCGCGGCGATGATGCCGACCGCGAGCCCCGGCTCCGCGGTCTCGCTGCGGGAAAGGTCCATGCCGTAGCACTTGGCGCAGAGACCGATCGGGGACTCGCACGTCAACGGCGAACGCACGCGGATCGTCTCGCTGCTCGCCACGCGCTCGATGCGCTTGGCAATGTCGATGGTGATCAACTGGTTCTTCTCGACGATGACCTCGTCGGTCATCGGATCGACGATGGACACGCGCGCCACACGGCCGCGCACGGCATCGACGAAGGTGACGGCGACCTTGTCGCCCTGATACACGGTGCCCTTGTCGACGCCGTTCTCGGTGCCGCAGTCGTCCATCGAGATAACGACGTTCTGCGCCACGTCGGCGAGCTTGCGCGTCAAGTAGCCGGAGTCGGCCGTCTTCAGCGCCGTATCGGCGAGGCCCTTGCGCGCGCCGTGCGTCGACGAGAAGTACTCGAGCACACGCAGACCTTCGCGGAAGTTGGCCTTGATCGGCTGCTCGATGATCTTGCCCGACGGTTTGGCCATCAGACCGCGCATGCCTGCCAGCTGCCGAATCTGCTCGACCGAGCCACGCGCCTTCGACATGACCATGCAGAAGATCGGATTGACGTAGAGCCGCCCCTCGCGCGTGTCGTTGCGCAGCTCGTGCAGCATGTCCTCGCCGATGCGCTCGCGGGCGTGCGTCCACGAGTCGATGACCTTCAGGTAGCGTTCGCCCTCGGTGATGATGCCTCGCTGGTGCGCAGTGTGGATCTTCTCCACCTCTTTCTGCGTCTGCACGATGATCTTGTCCTTCGTCGGCGGCACGACCATGTCGTCCTTGCCGAACGACAGGCCCGCGCGCGTCGCGGCCTTGAAGCCCGATTCTTTCAGGTTGTCGAGCAGGCGCAGCGTGGCGTCGCGGCCGAGCAGCAAATGGCAGTCGGCGATGATGTTCGACAGGCCCTTCTTGTCGAGGTCGTGGTTGTAGAACGGCATCCCCTCTTCGAGGATCTCGTTGAACATGATGCGGCCAGGCGTCGTCTCGACGAGAGCCTTGCCATCCGTCGTCACCGTGTTGCCCTGGTTGCGGATCTCGACGCCTGCCGGGAACTGCACCTTGATGCGGGCATGGATGTGGATCTTGCCGCTCGAGTACGACATCCACACTTCGTCGCGCGTGGCGAACGTCTTGCCCTCGCCGAGTTCACCGGGGCGCGCAAGGCTCTGGAAGTAGCAGCCCAGCACGATGTCCTGGTTCGGCGCGATGATCGGGCCGCCGTGTGCTGGCGAGAAGATGTTGTTCGTCGACAGCATCAGCGTCGACGCCTCGATCTGCGCCTCGAACGACAACGGCAGGTGCACTGCCATCTGGTCGCCGTCGAAGTCGGCGTTGTAGCCCGAGCAGACCAGCGGGTGGATGCGGATCGCGTTGCCCTCGACCAGCACCGGCTCGAACGCCTGGATGCCGACGCGGTGCAGCGTCGGTGCACGGTTGAGCAGCACCGGGTGGTTCTGGATCACCTCTTCGAGGATGTCCCAGACCTCCTCGTCCTTGCGCTCCAGCATCTTCTTCGCCGACTTGATCGTGTCGGCGTGGCCGAGCTCCTTCAGCCGGCGGATGATGAACGGCTGGAACAGCTCCAGCGCGATGATCTTCGGCAAGCCACACTGGTGCAGCTTCAGATCGGGACCGACGACGATCACCGAACGCGCCGAGTAGTCGACTCGCTTGCCCAGCAGGTTCTCGCGGAAGCGACCCTGCTTGCCCTTGATCATGTCGGTCAAGGACTTCAGCGGGCGGTTGCTCGAGCCCAGCACCGGCCGACGGCAGCGGTTGTTGTCGAACAGCGCGTCCACCGACTGCTGCAGCATCCGCTTCTCGTTGCGGATGATGACCTCGGGCGCGTTGAGATCGAGCAGCTTCTTCAACCGGTTGTTGCGGTTGATCAGACGCCGATAGAGGTCGTTTAGGTCCGAAGTGGCGAAGTTGCCGCTGTCGAGCGGCACCAGCGGGCGCAGATCCGGTGGGATCACCGGAATGGCGTCGAGGATCATCCACTCGGCCCGGTTGCCCGAGTCGCGCAGCATCTCGACCGTCTTCAGCCGCTTGATGATGTCCTTGATCTTCTGCTTCGACTCGGTGCGCTTCAGGTCCTCGCGCAGGGTCTCACTCAGCAGCGGCAGTTCCAGACGGCGCAACAGATCGCGGATCGCCTCCGCGCCCATGCCGGCCTGGAATGCCATGCCGTACTTCTGCCGCGCCTGCCGGTACTCGTCCTCGGAGAGCAGCTGCTGCGGCTTCAGCGGCGTGTCACCAGCATCCACGACGATGTAGTCCTGGAAGTAGATGACCTTCTCGAGGCTCGCCGTCTTCAGGCCGAGCAGCGTGCCCAGACGCGACGGCATCGCCTTGAAGAACCAGATGTGGGCGACCGGCGCGGCCAGGTTGATGTGGCCCATGCGCTTCCGGCGCACGCGGCTGTGAGTGATCATCACGCCGCACTTGTCGCAGGTGATGTTCTTGTGCTTGATGCCCTTGTACTTGCCGCACGAGCACTCCCAGTCCTTCTCAGGACCGAAGATGCGCTCACAGAACAGGCCGTCACGCTCGGGGCGATACGTGCGGTAGTTGATGGTCTCGGGCTTCTTGACCTCACCGAAGGACCACGTCCGGATGTCTTCCGGTGAGGCCAGTCGGATCGTCACGGAAGCGTAGTCGTTGATCTTGTCGTAGATGGGTTCGACCATCGGTGCGCTGCCTGTGTTTGGGTTCGCGGGAACCTGTTGCGGGTTTCGCGGGAACTAGCCTGGCAGCACGGACTCTGCCGCGCCGCGCTTGTGCAATTCGATGTTCAAGCCGAGACCCTTGATCTCGTTGCAGAGCACACCGAACGAGACCGGTGTGCCGGGCTCGAGGATGTTCTCGTTCTTGACCATCGCCTCGTAGATCTTCGTGCGGCCGTCGACGTCGTCCGACTTCACGGTCAGCAACTCCTGCAGGATATTGGCAGCGCCGTAGGCCTCGAGCGCCCACACTTCCATCTCGCCGAACCGCTGCCCACCGAAACGCGCCTTGCCGCCCAGCGGCTGCTGCGTGATCAGCGAGTACGGGCCGGTTGCACGAGCGTGGACCTTGTCGTCGACGAGATGGTGCAGCTTCAGCATGTAGAGCGTGCCCACGGTGACACGCTGCGTGAACTGCTCACCCGTGCGGCCGTCGTAGAGGATCGACTTGCCGTCCTTGGCGAAACCGGCCTTCTCGAGGGCCGCTTCGATGTCGGCCTCGGAGGCGCCGTCGAACACGGGCGACACGGCGCGGAAGCCGAGCTTCTTCGCCGCCCACCCGAGGTGGGTCTCGAGGATCTGGCCGACGTTCATGCGGCTCGGCACGCCGAGCGGGTTCAGCACGATGTCGACCGGCGTGCCGTCGGCGAGGAACGGCATGTCCTCCACCGGCAGGATCTTGCTGATCACGCCCTTGTTGCCGTGGCGGCCGGCCATCTTGTCGCCCACCGAGATGCGACGCTTGGTGGACACGTAGACCTTGACCATCTCGAGCACGCCCTGCGGCAACTCGTCACCACGCGACAGCCGGTTGACCAGCTTGTTCTTGTCGGCCTCGGACTCCTCGATGCGGTCACCGAACTCGCGCAACACCTGCAGCAACTCCTGACGCTGCTTGGTGTCACTGAGCTCCTCGGCCACCTGGCGCACGCGATCGCGGATCGTGCGCAGGTCGAGGATCAGCATGTCCTCGGTGACGCCGAGCTTCTTGCCCTCGGGCGAGTTCATCGGGTGGCCGGTGATCGCCTTGGCACTCTCGAGCAACCGCTTCGTGTTGCTGCGGAACTGCTTCAGGAACTCGATCTCGGCGTTCTTGATCTCCTCGAGGTTGCGCGTCCGCTCGTTCTCGGTGAGGTTGACCTTGCGGCTGTACTTCTCGGCGCCGATGACGATGCCCTCGACTCCGGTCGGCACCTCCAGCGACGCGTTCTTCACATCTTCGCCGGCGCGGCCGAAGATCGCGTGCAGCAGCTTCTCTTCTGGCGTCAGCTCGCTCTTGCTCTTCGGTGCCACCTTACCGACCAGGATGTCACCTGGCTTGACTCGAGTGCCGACGCGCACGATGCCGCTCTCGTCGAGATGCCGCAGCGCCTTCTCGGACACGTTCGGGATGTCGCGCGAGAACTCCTCGCGGCCGAGCTTCGTCTCGCGGATCTCGATCTCGAACTCGTCGATGTGGATCGACGTGTAGACGTCGTCCTTGACGAGATTCGCGCTGAGCAGGATCGCGTCCTCGTAGTTGTAGCCGTCCCACGGCATGAAGGCGACCGTGAGGTTCTTGCCGAGAGCCAGCACACCCTTGTCGGTGGCGGCGCCGTCGGCGATGACCTCACCGGCCTTGACCTTCTGACCGAGTTGCACGAGCGGCGTCTGGTTCTGGCAGGTGCGTTCGTTCAACGCTTCGTACTTGCGCAGCCTATAGACGTCGTCGCCGACCTCGATGCGCGTGGCATCGACGGCCGTGACGCTGCCGCTCTTGCGCGCCCGCACCACCATGCTGGAGTTGCGTGCGACGACCTCCTCCATGCCGGTCATCACCAGCGGCGCCTCCGACTCCAGCAACGGCACGGCCTGACGCTGCATGTTCGACCCCATCAACGCGCGGTTGGCGTCGTCGTGTTCGAGGAACGGGATCAGTGAAGCCGACACACCGACGACCTGCTTCGTGCTGACGTCCATGTAGTGGACGTCCTTCACCGGCACGAGCGCCGGGTCACCCTTGACGCGCGCGATCACGCGCCCCTGTTCGTCGCCGACCAGGCGGCCGTTCTTGTCGACCTCCGTGTCGGCGGGAGCGAGCGTGCCGAGATTCTCCTCGTCAGCGCGCAGGCGCACGACCTCGTCCGTCAGCTTGCCGTTCTTGACCACGATGTACGGGGTCGTCAGGAAGCCATACTCGTCGAGCGAACTGTAGATCGCCAAGCTTGAGATCAGACCGATGTTCGTGCCTTCCGGGGTCTCGATCGGGCACAAGCGCCCGTAGTGCGAGATGTGCACGTCGCGCACTTCGAAACCGGCACGCTTGCGGTTCAGGCCGCCCGGGCCGAGCGCCGACAAGCGCCGCTCGTGCGTCAACTGCGACAGCGGGTTGGTCTGATCGACGACCTGGCTGAGCTCTCCGCGGGCAAAGAAGTACTCGATTGCCGAGGAGAACGTCTTGGAATTGATCAGGTTGCGCGGCGTGACCGTGTCGACGTTCTCGAGGTTCATGCGCTCTTGCGCCGTGCGCCGGAGCTTCAGGAAGCCCTTGCGGAACTCGTCGCCGGCCAACTCCTGGATCGTGCGCACCCGCCGATTGCCCAGGTGGTCGATGTCGTCGATCTCGCCTTCGCCCTTGCGCAGGCCGAGGATGTACTTGATCGCCTGCACGAAGTCGGAAGCCGACAGCGTCTGCTGCGCCTCTGCAGTCTCGGTGCCGAACTTGCGGTTGAGGCGGAAGCGCCCCACGCGCCCGAGTCGATACCGGGTCTCGTCGAAGAACTTCTCGTGGAACAGCTCGCGGGCCTTCTCGATCTGCGGTGGGTTGCCCGGACGGAGCCGCTGGTAGATCTTCAGCAGCGCCTCCTCGTGACTGTTCGTGGTGTCCTCACGCAGCGTGTTGAGGATCAGGAAGTCATCGGGATCGCGCAGCACCTCGACGTCGCGCAACTCGCTGCCAGCGATGGCGCGAGCCGCCTCCTCGGTGATTTCCTCGCCGCTACGCACGAACGGATCGCCGCTCGCCGCGTCGACGATGTCACCGACCGCATAGGTTCCGACCAGCACCTTGGCGAACTTGGCCTCGGGATCCGCCTTCTTCCGCCCGACCTTCTCGACCTCGTAGAACTCGCGCAGGATCGCGGCGTCCGTCGAGTACTTCTGGTCCATCGCCCGCAGCAGCGTGCTGCAGGAGAACTTCCCCGACTGGTCGATCCGGATCGCGACGGCGTCCTTCTTGGTGACGTTGAGTTCGATCCACGAGCCGCGCTCGGGGATGATCCAGCACGAGTGCAACTTCTTCTCACCGGTGTGCAACTCGACGGAGAAGTCGACGCCCGGCGAACGGTGCAGCTGGCTCACCGTCACGCGCTCGCTGCCGTTGACGATGAACTCGCCGCCGCCGATCATGATCGGGATCTCGCCGAGGTAGATGTCCTCCTCGACCGGCTCCGGCTTGACCAGGCGCACCCGGATCTTGAACGGGTAGCCGTACGTCACTCGTAGCTTGCGGCACTCCTCGACCGTGTAGCGCGGCCGCCCGAGCTCATAGCTGACATACTCGATGCACAGCGTCTTGTCGTACGAGTAGATCGGGAAGATCTCTCGAAGCAAGGCCTCGAGCCCCTCGACCTTGCGCCGGTTGGGCGCCACGTCGGGCTGCAGGAAGCCCAGATACGACTTCGTCTGCATCTCGACGAGGTCGGGGATCTCGGCAACGGACCTGTAACGCCCGTAGACTACGGTCTCCATGCGGTTCCACCTGCGGACCCCTGGCGGGGGGTCAAACTCAGCGATTGCGAACGAATCGGACTGCGATCGAAGACGACCCCCGCGCGTGCAACGCCTACTGTGCGCTGCGGCACGGACGGCTCACACTGCCTGGCGCACGATGTGCTGACGCAAAAAGCGAACCAGAGCGGGGGGAAGAGCGTAAGGAATCCCGTCACCCGATCGCAACCAAAAAGTGCGATGGGGTTCCGGGGTGCCTGAGAGCACGTGACCACACGCGCGCAGCGTGGCCGGGCGCGCGGGATCTTGGCACTACTTGAGGTCGACCGTGGCACCAGCCTCGGTCAGCTTCTTCTTCAGCTCTGCAGCCTCGTCCTTGCTGACGCCTTCCTTGACAGGCTTTGGCGCCTCGTCGACGAGCGCCTTGGCCTCCTTGAGGCCGAGGCCGGTGATCTCGCGCACGACCTTGATCACGTTGATCTTGTTCGGGCCGCCCTCCTTGAGGACGACGGTGAACTCGGTCTGCTCTTCGGCTGCGGGAGCGGCGGCGGCCGGCGCAGCGGCCATCGCGACCGGAGCCGCGGCCGAGACACCCCAGCGCGACTCCATCGCCTTCACCAGCTGGGCAGCCTTGCCCAGGCTCAGGGCGTCGATCTTCTTGAAGATGTCCTCGAGGTCAGCTTCGAGAACCACGGTTTGTTCATCCGACATGATGGGCACGATCTCCGATGGAATGGATACGGTTGGTCAGGACTGGGGAGCACCGGCCTCGCCGCCGGCCTTGTCGATGCGCGCCTGGATGCAGCGGGCGAGCCCGCCGGCGACGGCACTGACGAGGGTGGCGAGAGAACGCGCCGGACCACTGATGGCCGTCACGATCTGGGTGTTCACGGTATGGCGATCCGGCAGCTCCGCGATCGCAGCGGCGGCAGCGCCAACGTAGGCGGCCCCTTCGACGACGCCACCCTTGATGTGCAGCGGCGCGTCTTTGGTCTTCTTGATCCAGTCACGCAGGATCTTCGCGGCTTGGATCGCACCTTCCTTCTGTGCGATGGCGACGCCGCAACGGCCCTTCATCGCCTCATCGAGGTTCAGGTCGAGGCCAGCGAAGGCCTTCTTGGCCAGACGGCTGCGCACGACACGATAGCGGACCCCCGCGTTCCGCAGCTGGCTGCGGATCTCGATGTCCTGCTGTGGGAGGAGCTTGCCGAACTCAACCACCACGCACGAACCCATGCTCTGGAACTCGCGCTGCAGGTCGGCCAGCAGGATCTCGTTGACTAGGTTGGGCATGACTCGGCTCCTACTCCATGGCGACCGTGACGCCCGGCCCCATCGACGTGGACACGACGACCTTCCGAATGAAGTCACCCTTGGCCTGCGACGGCCGCAGGGTGCGAAGGTGATCGACGAAGGCCTTCAGATTGGCGGCGAGATCCTCGGCGCCGAACGACCTGCGACCGATCGCAGCATGCACGTTGGCACCCGCGTCGGTCCGGAACTCGATCTTGCCGGCCTTGAACTCGCGCACGGCGGCGGCGACGTTCGGCGTGACCGTGCCCGCCTTGGGCGACGGCATCTTGCCCTGCGGGCCGAGCACCTTGCCGAGCTTGCCCACGAAGCGCATCATGTCGGGCGACGCAATCGTCATGTCGAAGTCGGTGAAGCCCTTCTCGATCTTCTCGGCAAGATCGGCAGCACCGACGAAGTCGGCACCGGCAGCCAAAGCCTCCTGGGCGCGCTCACCATCGGCGAACACAGCGATCTTGACCGTCTTGCCGGTGCCCTTCGGCAGACTCACCGAGCCGCGCACCAACTGATCGGTCTTCTTGGCGTCGATGCCGATCCGGACCGCCACGTCGACGGCTTCGTCGAACTTCGGGCCGACCAACGACTTGATCAGCGCCATCCCCTCGACGAGCGGGTAACGCTTGGTGCGATCCACCTTGGCGGCGGCTTTCTGGTAGCGACGGCTGCGCTTGTTGGCCATGGGGTGATTCCTGCTTCGGTGCGTGTCTTCAGGTCAACCGACGTTCGGAGGCTTCAGCGGCTCGGCGATTGTGCGCTGGCAACAGCCTGTCAGGGGAACGCTCGACTGGCGAAGACGGGTCTCAATCGACGACTTGGATTCCACAAGAGCGCGCAGTGCCTTCGACCATGCGCATCGCTGCTTCCTCGCGGACTGTGTTGAGGTCCTTCATCTTTGCCTGGGCGATCTCGCGAACCTGGGCCCGCGTGACCTGACCGACGATCTGGCTTCCCGGCGTCTTCGCGGCCGACTCGAGCTTCGCCGCCTTCTTCAGCAGCACCGACGCCGGCGGCGACTTGTACTGCAGCGTGAACGTGCGGTCCTTGTAGACCGTGATGATCACGGGGATGATCAGGCCGGCCTGCGGGCGCGTCTCGTCGTTGAACTGCTTGACGAACTGCCCGATGTTGATGCCGTGCTGACCGAGGGCCGGGCCCACGGGCGGTGCAGGGGTTGCCTGCCCAGCGGGGCACTGCAGCTTGACGTATGCGGTGATTTCCTTGGCCATCTTATGCTCTCAGCGGTTCTGGCGGACCCCGGCGGCTGCCGGCGCCCTCCCACTACAAGAGGTCTCCCACCGGTGAACCGACAGGAAGGGGCGAAGAGTAAAGCAGAACGCCCCTGCGCCGTCAACAGTCCCGATGCGCGATTTCCACTGCAACCACCTACAGGGGTGCGAACACGGAACGGGGACGGTGAGGCCCCGGACGCATCCTGCTTCCCCACGGCTGCCGGTGGCCAGGTTCACTGCCGCTGCCGAGGCCGCTTTCGCTCCCCGGTGTAGCACCGCCGCGTAGCAGCGGCTCCGACAGTCTGCTCGGGTCTTGGGCTGTCGAGCTGACCGGACCGCCCGTCAGGTCAGCTCGCCTGCCCAATACCCGAGCGACATCGGCGTCGGGCGGCCGAAGAAGTTGACGGACACATCGAGAGTTCCCTTCTCGGCGTGGACCTCCTCGACGATGGCATCGGTGTTCTCGAAGGCGCCTGTCTTGATCTTGACGCGGTCCCCCTTCTTGAAGGTGACGGCGACCTTCGGCTGCTCCTTGCTGGCATCCATCGTCGCCAGGACCTTCTCGATGTCCTCCCCGCGGGCGGGCGTCGGCTGCGAGTGGCCGCCGACGAAGTCGCCGAAGCCGGGCGTCTCTCGCAGCACGAACCAGACGTCGTCGGACAGATCCATCTGCACCATCAGGTAGCCCGGGTAGAGCTTGCGGCGCTTGACGGTCTTCTTGCCCTGACGATGGTCGGCGACGGTTTCGGTCGGCACGACGATCTGCGGCACGAGATGCTCGATGCCGGCCTGCTTGAGCCGGCGCACCATGCTCTCGCGGATGCGGTCTTCGCGGCCGACCTGGACCCGGAGGAAATACCAGTCCAGAGCCATCAGGCTGCGCCTCCGCCGGTCAACATCTGCATGGCCTTGAGCAGCAGGAGATCGACGACCGAGAGAAACACGAACAGCACCACCACCATGGCAGTGACCGCAACGGTGCCCTGCCAGGCCTCGCCCCAGGTGGGCCAGGTCACCTTCTGCATCTCGGCCTCGGTCTCGATCAGCGCATCGGCGATCTTCGGCCGATGCAGCAGCGCGTAGACCGCGATGCCGGCGAGCAGCATGACGCCCAGCACGATGCAGGTGGAGACCCTGAGCCGCCCCAACAAGGGGAACGGGTCGATCAGCACTGGATTCGACTCGCCCATGTAGCGGTCCAGAACACTCACCAGGCCACCGCTGTGGAAGCAGCCGTAGGCGATCAGCAGCAGGATCGCCCAGAAACTGAGCATCCGCGCGTAGCGTCCTTGGTCCTTGCGATAACTCACAGATCGATCTCGACAGCGGCTCGTCCATTGGTGATCCACCGCACGGCGGTGAAACACCAGGGGCCATGTCGCCGCAGCTCCATGGCCCGTGCCTCGCTGAGCGCGAGGCGTTGCAAGTGTATGGCAGGGCAGGAAGGACTCGAACCCTCAACCCGTCGATTTGGAATCGACAGCTCTACCAATTGAGCTACTGCCCTGTGTTTCAGAATGGTCGGGTTCGGAAGCACGCCGAGCCGGTGCCCAACGTGCTGGCTGTGGCGCCGGTCCCCGCCGATCAGGCGAGGATCTTCGTCACACGACCCGCACCAACGGTCCGACCACCCTCGCGGATGGCAAAGCGCTGGTGCTCGTCCATGGCGATCGGGGTGCCGAGCTCGACTTCGATCTCGACGTTGTCGCCCGGCATGCACATCTCGGCACCCACGAGCTTCGCGGCGCCGGTCACGTCCGTCGTGCGGAAGTAGAACTGCGGCCGGTAGCCCGACATGAACGGAGTGTGGCGGCCACCCTCCTCTTTGGTCAGCGCGTAGACCTGAGCCGTGAACTTCGTGTGCGGCGTGACCGTCTTCGGGGCCGCCAACACCATGCCACGCTCGATGTCCTCTTTCTTGAGGCCACGCAGCAGCAGACCGACGTTGTCGCCAGCCTGACCCGCATCCAGCGTCTTCTGGAACATCTCGACGCCGGTGACCGTCGTCGGTCGCGTGTCGCGGATGCCCACGATCTCGATCGCCTCCCCGACCTTGATGCGACCGCGCTCGATGCGGCCCGTGGCAACCGTGCCGCGACCTTCGATCGAGAACACGTCCTCGACCGGCATCAGGAACGTCTTGTCGATGTCCCGCTGCGGCTCCGGGATCGCTTCGTCGATCGCCTCCATCAGCTCGAAGATGCACTTGCTGTCGGGGTTGTCCGGGCCGGGGTTCTGCGTCTGCAGCGCCTTGAACGACGCACCGCGCACGACCTTCGCCGTGTCACCGGGGTAGTCGTACTTGGTGAGCAGCTCGCGGATCTCCATCTCGACGAGGTCGAGCAATTCCGGATCGTCGACGAGGTCGCACTTGTTCAGGTAGCAGACGATCGCAGGCACACCGACCTGGCGGGCCAGCAGCACATGCTCCTTGGTCTGCGGCATCGGACCGTCGTCCGCCGCGACCACGAGGATCGCGCCGTCCATTTGCGCCGCACCCGTGATCATGTTCTTCACGTAGTCGGCGTGGCCGGGGCAGTCGACGTGGGCGTAGTGCCGGTTCTTGGTCTCATACTCGACGTGTGCCGCCGAGATCGTGACCACGCGGGTGGCATCGCGCACGGTGCCACCCTTGGCGACTGACGCGTACTCCTTGTACTTGGCGAGGCCCACCGCGGCGAGCGTGTAGGTGATGGCCGCCGTCGTCGTGGTCTTGCCGTGGGCAACGTGCCCGATGGTCCCCACGTTGACGTGGGGCTTGGTTCTCGTGAAAGTTTCCTTGGCCATGGGATCTCGAACTTCGGTGGGGTCCGGCAGCGGGAGCCCCGAAACAGGAATGCAGGGTTGGAGCTGCTAGCGGGAATCGAACCCACGACCTCCTCCTTACCAAGGAGGTGCTCTACCAGCTGAGCTATAGCAGCGGACGCAGAAGGAAAGAACGATCTGGAGCGGGTGAAGGGGATCGAACCCTCACCACCAGCTTGGAAGGCTGGAGCTCTACCATTGAGCTACACCCGCTGGACGAACTGGGACGGACAGCGACGCACAGGCCGACAGATCGCGCGAACGCCCGGAAGGACACCGGTGGATCACCGACGGCCGAACGGGAGACTTGGTGGGCGGAGCAGGATTCGAACCTGCGAAGGCTGAGCCGCCAGATTTACAGTCTGGTCCATTTGGCCGCTTTGGTATCCGCCCGGCGTTGCCGTGCGCGCGAACCCTTCCCTAGCGGCGCCCCCGGTCGCGTGCTCACCTGCCGCCTGCCGCGAAGGGCAATCGGTTGGCACCCGACCTGGAGCTAGCGATGGGACTTGAACCCACAACCTCCAGATTACAAATCAGGTGCTCTACCAGTTGAGCTACGCTAGCGGGCTAGCTGCTGTGGAAAGGCCGAAGGAAGATACCGACACCCCCCCACAGTTCAAGGTCAGCTCAGGCCTTTTTTGGCGCCGGCTCTCCGACCGCAGCCCGGACGCGGCAGATCGGCTCAACCAGCCCCGACTTCCGTGGCATCCTGGCCGCCCATGTCGCCGGCCAACAGTTCGCGCACGCGCTCGGCGAACGACAGCAGGTCGAACGGCTTGCCGAACACCGCGCGCACGAACGACAACGCCGCCAGCCGCGTCCGCACCCCGCTGTCGAGGTAGCCCGACACCACTACGGCCAGCGGCGGCCGCGCCAGATCGGCGAGCGACTCCAACACCTCGATCCCGGAAGCCCCGGGCATGTCGAGGTCGCAGACCAGGATCCGGATCTCCGGGTTGCGCGCCATGGCGCTGGCGGCGCGACCGTCGAATGCCTGGCACACCGGCACGCCGAAACGGGCCAGCACCTCGCTGAGCAGGTCGTTGACGGCGCGGTCGTTGTCGGCGATCAGGACGCTGGGCACCATGGCCTCCTGATGTCAACGTAGCTGCGGCCCGGAGGCCGTGCCAAGGCGAAAAGCCGGAGCATGGCGGTCGCCGCACTCATGGCTGCAGCGGCTGCAGCCAGGAAACGTCCTCGAACGGCACCTCCATCTTCACCTTGCCGTAGTCGATCGTGATCGTCTCGCGGACGCGGTCGACTTTGTGCACGCTGCAGACCCGAGCGAAGCGGGGCAGGAACACCGGGTCGCCCTTCTTCAACGCATGGCAGAACTGCATACGGCGGCGGTGAAGTGCGGCCCGCTTCAACAGGCCGACGACGATCTGCTGCATGGCGCGCGCGCGTTCGCCGTGCACTCCGGGAGCGCTGACGAGGGCGGTCAGCGGCTCCTGCAGGGCCGCCTGCACGGCGCGTAGCTCCGCTTCGACGACCCCGTCCGCTTCCTCCTGCAACCAGGTCTCCTTGCGCACGGCCTGCGCCATGCGATCTTCGAGCTCCTCGTGCCGCTGGGCGACGGCACGCGTCAGGTCCGCGGTGCGACGGCGATCTGCCTCCGCGTCGCGCCGCGCAACCTGGACGCGCTCGATGACGTGATCGAGCGTCTGGTCCCGCACGCCGAGTAGTTCGCGCGCGCGGTCGACGACGCTGCGGGGCATGCCGACGCGACTGGCGATGTCGAGCGCATGGCTGTTGCCGGGAATGCCGATATCGAGTCGGTAGAGCGGCCGTAACGAGGCGCCATCGAATGCCATCGAGCCATTCTCGGCACCGCGATGCTGGTAGGCGAAGTCCTTCAGCCGCCCAAGGTGCGTGGTGACCACGGCGAACGCGGCGGCCCGCAGTAGCTGTTCGAGCACGGCATACCCGAGCACGCCGCCCTCTTCGGGATCCGTGCCTGCCCCGAGCTCGTCGAGCAGGACCAACGAGCGCGGCGAGGCATGCCGCAAGCAGCGGGCGATGCGCTGCACGTGCGAGCTGAAGGTCGACAGGTTCTGCGCGATCGCCTGCTCGTCACCGATGTCGGCCTGCACCGCGAGGAAGAACGGCACCTGCGCCCCCACCGCAGCCGGAATCGGCACGCCGCTGATCGCCATCAGCGTCAGCAACCCGAGTGTCTTCAGTACGACGGTCTTGCCGCCGGTGTTCGGCCCCGTCACTACCAGCATGTGGTTCGGGTCGCCGAGCGCGACGTGCAGCGGCACGATCGCGGCTGCCGCCCGCTGCCGCAGCAGCAGCGGGTGACGCGCGTCGTGCAGCCGCAGGACGCCGGCCTCGACCAGCACCGGCACCGTGTAGCCGTCGCCCGTGACCAGGCGGGCCTTCGCCTGCAGCAGGTCCGCTTCGGCGACGAACTCCACCGCCGCCGCGACCTCTCTCTCGAGCCGGCGCAGGCCGCGGGCGGCGTCGGCCAGCACGACCTGGATCTCGCGGCTCTCGGCAGATTGCGCATCCGACAACCGGTTCGCGGCTTCGACGACGGCTTCGGGCTCGACGAACAGGGTCGCACCGGATGCGCTGCGATCGTGCAGCACACCGGCGACCTTATGGCGCGACTCGGCCTTGACCTGCAACACGGGACGGCCATGGCGCCAGGCCGGCTCGGGCGCTTGCAGGTACTTGCGCAGGTCGGCAGCCGCGAGCACCCGCGCCAGCGTGTGATCGACCGCGGCCCGGGCTTGTTCGATCTCGGCGCGGATCGTGGCCAGCTTCGGCGACGCCGAGTCGAGCACCTCGCCACGGTCGTCGACCAGCAGTTCCAGTTCTTCGACCAGATCGTCGACGTCGGGAGCGGTTGCTGCGATCACCGCCAGCGCCGGAACGCCGGCGAGGAACCAACGCCGGCAGCGTTCACTGGCGCGCAGGAGGCGCTTGCAGTCGGCGAGATCGCGCACCTGCAACGCGTGTTCGCCGGCGAAGAACGGCTGCAGCCACGACCGCACCTCGATCGCGCCGGTCAGCGGCAATTCGCCACCGTCGTGCAGCCGCGCCGCGAGCGCTGCCGTCGCATCGAGCGCGCGCACGACCGCGGCGAACTCGACACCGGGCTCGAGCGCTTCGACCGCCGAGCGGCCCACCGGCGACGCGAGTCGTTCGAACAACATCGCGCGCACGACCTGGAACTCGAGCACGTCGAGGTCGAACGGACGCGGAGTCGGAGCGGCTGCCGGCATGCAATGCTGATGTTGCCGGCGGCCGGCGCCATGTAAACTCCGCCGCCCGATGAACAGCGAACGCACACCTGGCTTCGGCACGCTCGCCGTGCACGCCGGCCAGCAGCCCGACCCCACCACTGGCGCCATCATGACGCCCGTCTTCTTCACCAGCACCTACGTGCAGGAGGCGCCGGCGAAGACCAAAGGCTACGACTACTCGCGCAGCCACAACCCGACGCGCACGGCGCTCGAACAGAACCTGGCCGCCCTGGAAGGCGGCCGCCACGGGCTCGGCTTCGCCAGCGGCATGGCGGCGATCCACTGCGTGCTGAACCTGCTGCAGTCCGGCGACCACGTGATCGCCGGCAACGATCTCTACGGCGGCACCTATCGGCTGCTGCGCACGCTCTACACGAAGTTCGGCGTGGAGACGACGTTCGTCGATCTGACCGATCTGAGCCAGCTCGAGGCCGCGTTCCGGCCAACCACGAGGCTGGTGATGCTGGAGACGCCGACCAACCCGCTGTTGCGCTGCTGCGACCTGGCCGCCATCGCCAAGGTGTGCCGGCGGAAGAAGGTGCTGTCGATGGCCGACAACACGTTCGCGACGCCGTGGCTGCAGAACCCGCTGGCGCTGGGTTGCGACATCGTCGCCCACTCGACGACGAAGTATCTCGGCGGCCACAGCGATGTCGTCGGCGGCGCGCTGATCTGCAACGACGACGCCCTGCACCAGCAGTTGATGCACTTCCAGAACTCGTGCGGCGGCACGCCGGGCCCGATGGACTGCTTCCTGGTGCTGCGCGGCACCAAGACCCTGCACCTTCGCATGCAACGCCACTGCGAGAACGCGTTGGCCGTCGCGCAGTGGCTCAGCGCGGACAAGCGCGTCGAGTCCGTCTACTACCCCGGCTTGCCGAGCCACGGCAACCACGAGGTGGCGATGCGGCAGATGCGCGCTGGCGGCGGCATGGTGTCGGTCGAGCTCAAGGCCACCGTCGACCAGGCCAAGCAGGTCTGTTCGTCGTTCTCGGTGTTCTCACTCGCGGAGAGCCTCGGCGGTGTCGAGAGCCTGGTCGATCATCCGGCATCGATGACCCACGCTTCCATCCCGGCCGAAGAGCGCCGGCGCGCTGGCCTGCAGGACGGCTTGATCCGACTCTCGGTCGGCATCGAGGAACGCGACGACCTGATCGCGGATCTCGATCGCGCGTTGCGACTGCTGCGGTGACGCAACCGCGCTGCAGCTCAGGCCATGCCGCTGGCTTCGCTGCCCGGCTTGGCCTTGCGCACCGGCGCCGGCGGCGCGTCCTCGTCATCGTGGTCGTCGAGCGACAGCTCCCCGGTGTCCTCACCCGAGACCTTCTTGCGCATCAGTCGTCCGACCTTGAACTTGACGATGCGCTTCGCAGGAACGGGCACCTTCTCCAGGGTGCGCGGATTCTGCGCCAGGCGAGCGGCTCGCTCGCGCGACTCGAACACACCGAACTCGCGGAACTCCAGTCGGTTGCCCTCAGCGAGTTCATCGATGATCGCGTTCAGGAAGGACTGGATCACGTCCTTCGCCACGACTTTGGTGACGCCTGTCCGTTCGGCGATGCGATGAACCAGCTCTTTCTTGGTGATGGTCTTCAAGAACGACCTCCGGTGGTCCCGGTCACAGCGAGGAAGGGACGAGGAACCGACGCGAATCCACGCGGGGCCTCGCTGTACGAGGGAAGCATCAAGTAGCGGCGAACTATACTCTTGCGAACGCCGTGTCGACAAGGATCCCCAACTTGCCAAGGATCGTCCGCGGCCAGGAACATGTCCTGGTGCGGAACGGGGACCTCGCGGCCACGGCGCTCGTGCTTGGGCGCGACGCCGGACGGGTGGTTACGGATCACCGCACTTCCTGGGTGCGGGAGGTCCACATCGGTGACCGAGACTACTTCGTAAAGGTCTATGAATACCTGTCTTGGACCTCAAGGCTCCGGGACTTCGCCCACCGGACGGGACCTTGGGCGCGGTCGCGTGCTGCCGCCGAATTCGATGCGCTGGCCTGGCTGCGGCACAACGGCCTGCCGGCCCCGGCCCCGATCCTGGTCGGCGAAACCCGGCGCTGCGGCTTCCTGGTGCGCGCCGTGCTGGTGACCGAGGCATTCGACGGCGAATCGGTGGACGCGCTGCTGCCGCGACTCGACGCCGCCGACCGCAGCCGACTCGCGGCCGCGATCGGCGACCTCATCGGTCGTCTGCATCGCCTCGGCTTCCGCGACGGCAACCTCGACCTGCGCAACCTGCTGGCACGGCGCGTGGATGCCGACACATGGGTCGTAGCGAAGATCGACTCGCCGCGACATCGACTGCTCGCACCGGGGCGCGACGACCGTTGGGCCCGGGCCGACTGGGACCGGCTGCTGCCACAACTCGCGCACCATGGTCTCGACAGCGCGGCGCGAGCTGCCGCCAGCGCGGCACCTCGCTGAGCACGTCGGCACGAGGCCCGAAGTCGAGGCCTCAACCGCTGGCCGGCCAGGCCAGCGCTGCCAACGACACGGTGCCGCCTTCGTCGGGACCAAGCAACTCCTCGATGACCTCGAGCCGGTATGGCACCGCGAGCGTGCGCTCGAACTGCTCATGGCCATCGGTCGGCACGGCCCGTTCGAGGTAGAGCCGGAACGCTGCCCGCGCGGCCGGCCAGAAGCGACGGCAGCTGGCCTCGTCACGCGCCAGCACCTCGTAGTAGAGGTAGCCGATGTTCAACGCGGCTCGTGCCCGGCCAGGCTCTTCGTGCAGCACCCCCAGGTACATCTCGACCGCCTCGCGCAGCTTCTTGGCGCGCCACAGGGCTGCCGCGCGGTCCATGCGCAGCGAGGCGGAACCCGGGTGCAGCAGCTCGAGTCGGTCCAGCAACGTCAGTGCTTCGTCGGTGCGCTCGAGTCGGTAGAGCAGCAGCGCAACGAACGCGTGCATCGCCGCTTCGTCGTCCGGCCGCCCCTTCAGGTAGGCGCGGTAGTCGACGGCGGCTTCTTCCTCGCGCCCCAACTCGGCCAGCACCTGCGCCCGTTCGAGCCGTGCTTCGTGCAGGCCCGGATCGTTGACGATCGCCGCGGCGAACATGTCGACCGCCTGCAGCAGACGCCCCTGCCGCCGATTGACGCGCGCGAGCGACAGATGCCCCCAGGCGAACGAAGGATCGCGCGCGAGGATCGCCTGCAGCGCGTTGCTCTGCGCATACGACGTGTCGGCGAGCCGCGCCCGCAGGTAGGCGCGCACCGTCGCGTCCGGACTCGTGTCCGCTGCCCTCGGCTCGGCGCCGCCCGGACCAGCAGCGTCCTGGGCGGCAACGTAGAACGCCACCATCGCGCGCTCGTCGTCGCCGCCGAGCCGCCGCGCCACATCCTGGTAGGCAAGGTTGGCGCGCACGAGCCGTGGACAACGCTCGGCGCATGTCCGCAGGTCCGGCAAGGCAGCCAGGTCGTCGCCGCGCGCCAGCGCGGCCTGCGCCCGCTGCCAGGCAGCCGCACCCTCGGGATCCTGGCAGACAGAGTAGACTCGCGGATCGATGGCGCCGTCGACGCGCACCGGCCCGGCCTGGCAGCCGCCGAGCACGACGGACCACAGCAGCGCGGCGCCGCCGGCCACGAACCGTGGCCGCGCCGTCATCGCGTCTTCACCTCACCGTCTCGGACCAGGAACTCCTTCACCTCGCGCAGCTTGCCACCCGCGTCGCGGACCAGCACGACGTCGCCCGAAGCGCGCACGTCGAGTTGCAGCGGACGCCGATCCTCGTGCACGCGCAACCGCACCTGGTTCACGACCCGGAACCGCGTCTGCTGACGCAGCTCGATGCCGCGGTCGGTGACCTCGGGCGGTTGGCCGATCGTCATCACGAACGCGTGCGACAAGTCGCCGGTCACGTTGGTCCAGACGATGTCGCGATAGCTGCTGGCCTGTTCGCGCGACACCGTCTGGGTACCGGGATCGAGTGCTGGCTGCCCCACGTTCACGTGGAAGTTGCCGGTGATGTCGATCTGCAGTTCGCTGCAGCCGACCTCGGCCGTCTGCGTGAACGGCAGCAGCAGCCGCTGCTCGGCGAGATGGACCTGCTCCGAAGTCGCCGGCGGCCCCGAGCAGGCGGCGAGCCCGGCCACGACGCCGAAGACCCGAGCGACGCAGCGCCTCATGACGCACCGCCTCCGGCCCTGGGTACGCGCAGGCCGATGCGCGCACGCACGATCTCCATCGTCGCCTCGGCCGCAGCACGAGCCTTCGTGGCGCCGGCAGCCAGGATCTCGTCGAGCCTGCCGGGGTGCTCGCGCAACGCGGCGGCACGTACGCGGATCGGCCCCTTCACGGCTTCGAGATTCGCGGCCAGCATCTTCTTGCAGTCGACGCAACCGAGCGCCGCCGAGCGACACCCCATGGCGATCTCCTCGCGTTGGGCTGCCGGCGAGAAGAAGCCGTGCCAGGCGAACACGTTGCAGATGTCGGGGTTGCCGGGGTCGCTGCGCCGCAGCCGCGCCGGATCGGTCTTGGCTCCGCGCAACTTCTGCATCGTCTCCTCGGCGGTCTCGAACAGCCCGATCTCGTTGTTGAGCGACTTCGACATCTTGCGCTCGCCGTCGAGCCCCATCACGCGCGGCGCATGGCTCTTGACGACCTGCGGCTCGGGCAGGGTGTCGCCGTAGACATGGTTGAACCGGCGCACGGTCTCGCGGGCCAGCTCGAGGTGCTGCTCCTGGTCCTCGCCGACCGGCACGCGCTCGGCCCGGTAGAGCACGATGTCGGCGGCCTGCAGGATCGGGTAGGTGAACAGCCCGGCGTTGATGTTCTCCGGCTGGTCGGTGCTCTTGTCCTTGAACTGCGTCATGCGATTCAGGTCGCCGAGCGGCGTCAGGCAGCTGAGCACCCAGGCCAGTTCGGCGTGCTGCGGTACGTGGGACTGCACGAACAACGTCGCACGGTCCGGATCGACGCCGCTGGCAAGGATGCCGATCGCAACCTCGCGCACCGCGAGCTGCAGTGCCGCCGCGTCCGGACGCCGCGTCAGCGCGTGCAGGTCGACGACGCAGAAGAACGCTTCGTACTGCTGCTGCAGCGCGACCCAATTGACCAGGGCGCCGAGGTAGTTGCCGATGTGCAAGTTCCCGGTCGGCTGGATGCCGGACATGGTGCGAACCATGGGCATCGGTATACAGCACGCCCAGCGTTGCACGGAAGCTTCGTGCGGCGCGCTGCGACGCCATCGCCGCGACCACGCTCTGGTCGCCCCTCTCGCCGCGCCGCAGCATCGCTTTTCGTGTATGCGGCTTCGCCCCACCGCGGAGTATCCTCCGCCGCACGACATGGCATGCAGTAGTCGCACCTTCATCGCCTGCTCGAGCCTGCTGCTGCTCGCCTCCTGCGCCGTGATGCCGCGCGAACTGAACCTGTCGCCGCTGTGGTTCCACCGCCTCGACGCGGCGGGCGAGGTGCTCGAGTGGGACTGCGCCTGGCCGATCCTGCACTACGAGCGCACGCCAGAGGGCGGTGACGACTTCCGTGTGCGGCCGCTCTACCGTCGCGTCACCGAGCCCTCGCTGCAAGCGACCGAACACCAGTTCCTGTGGCCGTTCGGCCGGATGCGCAGCGACGAGGAGGAGACCTCGCAGCGCCTGTTCCCGCTGTGGAGCTGGCGCGCGCGCCTCAACGACCGCGGCGAACGCGATGTCGACTGGTACGCGCTGTTCCCGCTGTTCTGGGGCGGCGCGTCGGCCGACGACCGCGAGAACTACTTCGCGTTCTTCCCCTTCTACGCGGACATTCCGCAGTTCCTGACCTACGACCGCTTCTACGCGCTGCTGTTCCCGCTCTACGCGCGGGTCGACAAGGGCGGCCACCGGCACCGGCTGTTCCTGTGGCCGCTGATCGGAACGAGTTCGTGCGCGGCGAACGACCACAGCTGGTTCCGCGTGCTGCCCTTCTACGGCCACGACATCGAGCCAGGCCGCCACGACCGGCGCTTCGCGCTGTGGCCGTTCCTCGCCTGGAGCACCGAGAACGATGGCTCCGATGCGGCCACCGACAGCTACTGGCTGTGGCCCCTGCTCGGCTGGCGCACCGGCCGCACGGTGCACGGGTGGATGGCGTTGTGGCCCTTCTTCCAGCACACCTGGAAGGACGATCACTTCACGCATCTGAACCTGTTCTGGCCGCTGTTCCACTACTACTGGAACCGCGCCGAAGACAACGTGACGCAGTGGTGGCTGTGGCCATTCGTCGGCCATGTGCACAGCGACGACCAGGACGGCTGGAGCTTCCTCTGGCCGCTGATCTGGTGGCGCTCGTACGACGACCCCGACGGCCGCACCGAACAGCAGTGGGTGTTGCCGTTCTTCTGGCACGTCGTGCAGCAGCAGCACCAGGGTGAGCGCGAGGAGTTCTGGAAGCTCTGGCCACTGTTCCACCACACGGCACGCACCGATGCCGAGGGCAACCGGACCGGCGGCGACTGGAGCCTGCTGTCGCCGTGGCCCTGGCGCGACGGCAACGCCTACGGCATGGCAGAGCACTACGGCTTCCTGTGGGAACTCGCATCCGGGCGCCAGCGCGCCGCCGACGACACAGCCGTCGACCTCGCGGCGCGGCTGTTCACGCGCCGGCAACGCCAGGGTGAAACGACCGCCAGCGTGCCGTTCCTGTTCAACTACGAGCGCGACCAAACCGGTGCGGCAACGCTGCGCCTGCTGCAGTTCCTGCCGATCCCGCTCGGCGGCGGCACCTCGACTGCCGAGGCTCCCCGATGAACGTGCTCGCCAGCGTCGGCCAGATCCTGCGCACGCGCGCCGATGGCGCCGGCTACGTCGTCGACCTGTTGCTGCGCACGGCGCTGGCCGGACGCCGCCTGCCGCGCCGTCTGCGCTTCACGCTCGACATGGCGTTCAACGCCGGCGTGCGCTCCCTGCCTGTCACGATGGTCGTCGCCGCATTCGCCGGCGCGATCCTGGCGATGCAGACCGGCATCGAACTGCGGCGATTCGGCGATTCGGCGGTGCTCGGCACCATCACCGCGCTGTCGATGTGCCGCGAGATGGGCCCCTTCATCACCGGCGTGATCCTGGCCGCCACCGTCGGTTCGTCGATGGCCGCCGAACTCGGCACGATGAACGTCAGCGACGAAGTGGCCGCGCTCGAGGTGATGTCCGTCGACCCCGTCGACTACCTGGTGCTGCCACGCGTCGTCGCGCTCGCGCTCATGTGCCCGATCCTGACCGTGCTGTCGAACCTGATCGGCATCTACGGCGGCAGCGTGATCGCCGAACACAACCTCGGCGTCAGCTCCGATCTCTACTGGCTCAGCGCCCGCGAGGCGCTGACCTCGTCGGGCACGCTGCTGCCGAAGGAGGTCTACGTCGGCCTGTTCAAGGCGTTCGTGTTCGGCGTCGCCGTGGCGACGGTGAGCTGCGCGTCGGGCCTGCGCGCCAGCGGCGGCGCACTCGGCGTCGGCCTCGCCGTGCAGACCGCAGTGCGCAACTCGGTGATCTTGATCATCGTGCTCGGCTTCATCATCACCTGGTTCTTCTACTTCCTCACCGGATGATCGAACTGCGCGACGTCAAGAAGCGGCTCGGCAGCCGGCAGATCCTCGACGGCATGACGTTGTCCGTGCCCAAGGGCATGAACTTCGTGCTGATGGGCCCTTCGGGCAGCGGCAAGAGCGTGACGTTGAAGCATGTGATCGGCATCCTGCGGCCCGACGCCGGTTCCGTGCAGGTCGACGGCCAGGAAGTGCCGGCGATGGATCACACCCAGTTGATGGCGCTACGGCGTCGCATGGGCTACCTGTTCCAGAACGGCGCGCTGATCAACTGGCTGTCGGTCGAGGACAACGTGGCGCTGCCGCTACGCGAGCACAGCAAGATCGGCAAGAACGAGATCCGCGACCGCGTGCAGGAAGTGCTGCACATGGTCAAGATGGACCACGCTGCCGCGCAGTTCCCGCCGAGCATCTCGGGCGGCATGAAGCTGCGCGTAGGCCTTGCCCGCGCGCTGGTCACCAAGCCCGAATACGTGCTCTACGACGAGCCCAACGCCGGGCTCGATCCGATCATCAGCCAGCAGATCCACGAACTGATCGTCGAAGTGCGCGACGAGCTGGGCGTCACCGGCCTGATCGTCACCCACTCCCGCGCCTGCGCCGTGCATTGCGGCGACCGCATCGGCATCCTCGACAAGGGGAAGCTCGGTCTCGAAGGCACCGTCGACGAGATGGTGCGCAGCGAACACCCCCTGGCCCGCGCCTTCCTCGGCGGCGCCACCGACTGACCACGAGAATCCCATGGATCGCATCCGTCGCGACACGCTGCTCGGCCTCGTCTTCTTCGGCACGTTGGCCTTCCTGCTCTGGGCCACGGTCAACCTCACCGACCTGTCGCTCGGCAAGGTGCCGCCGCTGGTCGTGTACTTCCCGGACGCAGGCAGCGCCGAAGCAGGCACCAACGTGATGGTGCTCGGCAAGAAGGTCGGCAAGGTCGGCGCGATCGACGTCGTCTACGAGCGGTCGCAGACACCGGTGCGCATGACGCTGCTGCTGAAGGAAGCGATCCCGCTGACGGAGACGGCGCTGATCGAAGTCCGCGACGCCGGTGTGCTGGGCGGCAAGATGATCTACATCGACCCGGGGCGCGGGGCCCCGATGCCCGCCGATCGCGAACTGCGCGGCAACAGCCGCCCGGGCGCGTTCGATCGCATCGGCAACATCGCCGACGCCAAGGGCGAACTCGGCGAGAGCCTGAACGCCGCGTTCAAGGCGTTCGGCACCTTCTTCGACCGCATGAACGACGAGGAGTCGACGATCGGGCGCCTGGTCGGCCGGCGCGAACTCTACGACGAGGTGCTGCAGACCGTGCAGAACCTGAACGCCATCGCCGACGCCGTACTGAAGGGAGAGGGCACGATCGGCCGCCTCGTCGTCGACCACACGATGCGCGACGACGTCATGCGCCTGGTCACGAATCTGGCCGCCACCAGCGACCAACTGCGTTCGAGCGAGGGCACGATCGGCCTGCTGCTGAACGACCGCAGCACCGCCGACAACCTGCGCGCGACGGTCGAGAACATCCACCGCCTCGTCGCCGATGCGCACGACGGCAAGGGCGCACTCGGCCGCCTGCTGCGCGACGACAAGCTCGCCAACGACTTCGGCGACGCGCTGGCGAACCTCAGCTCGCTGCTGGCGAAGGCCAACGACCCGGAGGCCGGCGTGCTCGGTGCGCTGACCAGCGATCCGGAGACCGGCCGCAACCTGAAGCTGACGATCGCCAACCTGCGCGATGTCAGCGACAGCCTGACCCAGAACGAAGGCCCGCTCGGCATCCTGATCAACGACAAGGACCTCGGCGTGCGCGTGCGCCGCATCTTCGTCCAGGTCTCGCGCGCACTCGAAGACGCCCGCGAATCGGCGCCGATCGGCAACTTCGTGCAGGTCCTCCTCGGGGCCTTCTAGGCGGCCGGCTCGCATCGGCGCATGCTGCGATCGTGCAGCCGGCCGAGCAGCAGTTGGGCCAGCACGGTGCCGCACAGTGCCATCGTCATGTCCCACTGCGCGTCCCACGGGTCACCCTGCATGCCGAGCCAGTCGGGGCCCGCGTCCGGATAGAAGATCAGCACCACCGCCATCTCCAGCAACTCGTAGCTGGCGCTGAACGCGAGGCAGCAGCCAGTGACCAGCCAGAAGACGGTGCCGCCGGGCGACATCGCGCGGCGCCGGAGCAGCCACTCGCGCAGCAGGATCGCCGGCACGAAGCCCTGGAAGAAGTGGCCGATGCGATCGACGGGGTTGCGTTCGAGGCCGAGCGCATCCATGACGGCGCGTGGGAACGGCACCTCGGCGAACGTGTAGCGGCCGCCCAGACACTGGATCAGGAAGAACCAGGCCAGCAGCGCATAGGCGAGGTCCGAGAATCGGAACCGCCGGCGCCGGATCGCGAACACGAGCATCACGGCGCTCAGCGGCAGCAGTTCGAATGCCCAGGTCGGCTTGTCCTTCGCACCGACGAACGACCAGATCGCGACGGCGACGCACCCGACCGTGAGGACGGGCAACAACCACGGACGGCGTCGCAGGTGGGATGCGGGTGTCGACATCGCACTGCGGACGATACGGAACGACGGCGCACGATCCTTCGGTTCGTTGCGATCCCGATCGCTGGCGGGCCACTCACAGCAACGGGCTCAGCAGCTGCGCCACGTTGTCGCCGACGTGCCGCAGGCCACCGCGGCCGCGCCAGGCGTCGAGCGAGATGCGCTGGCAGCGCGCGATGTAGCCCTGATGCAGCGCCTGCATCTGCGCCGTGAACTCCCGGTCGTAGACCAACACGGCCAGCTCGAAGTTCAGCAGGAAGCTGCGCAGGTCGAGGTTCGCGGAGCCGATCATCGCCAGGTCGTCGTCCACCGTCAGCGTCTTCGCGTGCAGCAGGCCACCGGCGTACTCGTGGATGACCACCCCCACCTCGAGCAGGAACCCGTAGTGCGATCGACCCGCCGCCTGCGCAACCGCGTGGTCGGAGCGACGCGGCACGATGAGTTCGATCAGGACACCTCGCAGGGCCGCGCACCGCAGCGACGTGACCAGCGCCTCGTTGGGCACGAAGTAGGGCGTCGTCAGGACGACCTTGCGCTGCGCCATGGCGATCGCCTGTGCCAGCACGTCGACCAGCGGTCCACCGACGCTGGCGGGCCCGGTCGGCAGCACCTGCACCGGCACGCCGCGGCCGTCGACGTCGCCGACCACCGCGGCGAGGAATGCATCCAGCGCGGCGAGTTCCCCACCATTGAAGATCCAGTCCTGCGCGAACACTTCCTGCAGCAGGTGCACGACCGGCCCCGTCAGCCGCACCGACGCGTCGACCCATGCACCGAAGCGCGCCTTGTGAGGGTAGACAGGGGCGGCGACGTTGTGGCTGCCCAGGTAGGCCACGCGACCATCGATCACCGCGAGCTTGCGGTGGTTGCGCAGGTCCAGACGCGCCACGGCGGCACGCAGCACGTTGACGGGCATGGCGGTGACCACGGCGACACCCTGCTGCTCCACCTCGCGGCGCAGAGTGCTGGCGACGAACTCCCGCGAGCCGACGCCATCGACGAGCAGCCGACACGCCACGCCGCGCCGAGCGGCGCGGGCGAGCGCGTGCGCCACCGCGGTCCCGTGGTCGTCGTCCTGGAAGATGAAGTAGAGCAGGTGGCAGTGGTGCTGCGCCGCGTCGATGTCGGCGACCAGCGCGTCGCGGAACGCACCGGCATCGGTCCACAGCTGGGGCGCCGCGCCGCTCATCGCCGAACCGGCGCCCAGCGCACTGGCGAGACTCGCCAGCGGGGCGTGTTGCGGCGGCAGGCTCGCGTGGCAGACCGCACCCAGGCGCTGCCGCTCGGCTTCCGCGGCGCGGATCCGGGAGACGATCGCACGGTAGGCGCGCGAACGGGTGCGGCCGAGCCGGTTCTCACCGACCAGCACGTAGGCCGCGGCGCCGACGATCGGCAGGAAGGAGATCACCGCCAGCCAGGCCAACGCCGTCGACGGCGCACGTCGACGCGTGACGACGACCACCGCCATGCCGAGCCGGATCGACCACTCGGCGAGGAACCAGTAGTGCGGTTGCATCAGTTCGCCTTCGGCAGCCTCGGCCGACGAACCCGCCAGGTGCGCCAGGTCCAGAACAGCAGCCCGGCGCCCGCGAGGCCCAGGAACAAACCCAGTTCGTAGCGCTGGACGCGACCGATCAGCCGCTGCACGGTCTCGCCGAACGCATAGCCGAGGCACGCGAAGGCCACTGCCCAGACCGCCGCGCCGATCACGTTGAGGATCGTGAACCGCACCGCCGAGACGCCACCGACGGCGATCACGAACGGCGACACGGTGCGCAGGCCATACAGGAACCGGAAGCCGAGCACGAACAGGTCGCGATGGTGCCGCAGCCGCTGATCGACGACCTGCGCCGCGCGCTGCCATGTGGGCCGCCGCGCCACGATGCGCGCGCCGTAGCGCCGGCCGAGGAAGAAGTAGAACTGGTCACCGAGCACGCTGCCGGCGAACGCGGCGAGCATCGTCCACCGCAGATCCAGGTAGCCACGATGTGCCGCGAAGCCCGCCAGCACCAGGATCGTCTCGCCCTCGAGGAAGCAGCCGATCACCAGCGCCAGGTAGCCGTAGTCGGTCAGGGCCTGCTCGAAGGACATTCGTGTTCCAGGCCCGTGGTGAGCTGAGTCGTGCGCCGCGAGCGGGGCGACAGGCGCTACCCTCGCGCGCCGCGAAGCTCCGAGGAACATGACCCAACACCCCTCCAAGTTCCATCATGGTCTCGAACACCTGCACCAGGCCTTCGGCGCGGATCGCTTCGGACGGAAGGCCGAGGCCTTCGCGCGCTGGTTCGGCACGCCGATGTTCCTGGTCGGCCAGACCGCCGTCGTCGTCGGCTGGATCGTGGCCAACGTCGTCGCGGCGACCGCTCGCTGGGATCCCTACCCGTTCATCCTGCTGAACCTCGCGTTCTCGCTGCAGGCTGCCTATGCAGCGCCGCTGATCCTGCTGGCGCAGACGCGCCAGGCGGATCGCGACAAGGCGCTGAGTGAAGCCGACGCCCGCCATCGGGAGTCGCTCGCCGAGGCCGCCGTGCAGCGCCAGGAGATCGCGCTCGAACAGACGCGCCGCCTGGAGGAACTACTGGCCGCGAACACGGCGCTGACGGAACAGGTGCAGAAGCTGACCCGCGAGATCCACGGACGCGTCGTGGCCTGAGGCGCACCGCACCAGCCAGCCAGCCGGCTGATCGAACGCTGTCGTGAGGTGACGCGGTGGCAGCAGATCAGGCGCGCCACAGCGTCCACAGGCCGATGGCGACGAAGCCGATGCCGGCGATCCAGTGCAGCACCTTCTCGCTGACGGCGCTGGCAATCAGCTGACCGGCGAGCACACCGAGTGCGGTCGAGACGACCAGGGCGGCAGACGCGGCAACGAAGACCTGCCAGCGCGAGACGCCTTCCTTCGACGCGAACAGCATCGTCGCCAGCTGGGTCTTGTCGCCGAGTTCGGCGACGAACACGCTACCGAAGATGGTCAGGAACAGGCGCAGGTCCATACCCACACGCTACCGCCGACTCGCTTTCGCGACCTACGCCGTTGGTCCCGCTGCGGGTGGTGCCACCTGCCGCTCCGCTGCATCGAGAAAGCGCGCCCGCAGCTCCGGTGTCGGCACCCAGCACTGCTGGCGCCGGCCGAACCAGCGGTGCCGATTGCGTGCGATCCAGTCGTAGACGACGTCACGCAGCGGGAACGGTATCAGCCAGAAGACGGTGGCCAGCGGCCACGGGAAACGCATGCCGCGGGCGATTGCCAGCGCCGCTGCCGACTTCGTGCGGAGCCTTCCGCGGTGCACCAGCACGATGCTGTCCGGCAACGTCACACCCGGAGCGACGGCTGCGATCGCGGCCTTGCCAGCCACCGACTGCAGCGACGCGAAGCGGAACCGGGCCTTGGGATCGCGCCGCAGCACGAACTGCACGGCGCCGTTGCACAGGTTGCAGTCGCCGTCGAACAGGATCAGCGGCGCGTCTTCGGCAGCAGAGGCCACGCCGGCATGGTAGCCCGTCGGCAGGCGCCGCGCGAAGAGGTGTTCGCGGCACCGATGCGGGCCGCAGCCGCAGCGCGCGCCGGACGCCCACGGTGTTACACCGCCTATCATGCGTGGCTAGTGCCGCCATGGCCCGTTCCCACGCCCGGTTGGCGCTCGCCGCCACTCTCGGACTGCCGGTGCTCGGCACCGGTCAGGCTCCTTCGCTGACGATGCACCCCGACGCGCTGCTGACCAGCCAGGGGTTCCCGATCCAGACCTCGCTGGTCGCCGCACCGGGGGCTGCCTTCACGGTGTTCCTCGACTTCGACGGCGGTCCGCGCGAAGTGCTGGGCGAACGGATCCTGCTCGGGCTCACGCCGCTGCTGTCGAACTTCGACGGCGGCGTCGTCGGGCCCGGCGGAACGTCGCAGCGCTCGGTGCAGGTGCCGCTGTTCGCCGGCGCCCTCGGCCTGATCCTCTACGGCCAGGCGGTCGTACTCGACTACAGCGCGCCGAACGGCCTGTTCCGCACCAGCAACGGCGCCAGCACCGCGACCTACGCCGGCTCCCGCGCGATCGTCGCGAGCTTCGACGACCCGGTCAACCAGGGCTACTCGGGCACCTACTCGGCCGACGTGGCCGGCCACGTGCGCGGCGGCCCGGTGACGCGCCGCACGTACGAGACGATCACCCCGCTGTCGGTCCCGGTCGACCTGCTGTCGACCGGCTTCCTGTCGGCCCCGCTGTCCACCCATGGCTGTCGGGTGCAGTACGTGCTTCGGAACGTGGACCTGGGCGCCAGCGGCGCACCCGAACGGATCACGTCGGTGCGCTGGCACCGTCAGGCCGGGGCCTCGGTCCTGCCGACGCCGGACACGTTCCCGGCGTTCGACTTCCGGATCGGGCACACCGACGTCGTGCCGGACTACACCCTCGACTGGTTCAGCGCGCTGCCCGTGGCGCCGGACTCCGGCCTGTCGGCGACCTTCGCCGACAACGAGCGCCCCGGCGAACCGCCGATCGTCGTCTACCAGGGCCCCTACGTCGTCTCCCCGAGCGACCTGCTGCTGGGCGGCTACCTGCCGTTCCCGATGTTCACGTCGTTCCCGTACGACGGGGTGTCGAGCCTGCTGCTCGAGTTCCGCGTCCCGGCCTGGCCCCAGCAGGGCCTGAACCCGATCGCACATCGGCTCCAGGCCGTCAGTTCGCCGCTGCCGGCAGCGCGCGTCGTCCGCTCCGGCACCGCTGCTGCGCCGATCACTCCGGACCTGGTGACGACCGGAACGCGGGACAACGCGATGCCCGAGTTGCAGATCGAGTTCACCCGCACGGAGACGTTCGCGCAATCGCCGTGGCTGTTGGCGGGCGCGGCCCAGTTCGGTACGCCGATCCTGGCGCAATCGCTGCCGTTCGGCACTTCGATCGCGGTCGAATACCGCGGCGCCGACTCGCCGATCGCCACGCCGACCGCCTGGTCGTCGTCGCCGAACATCGCCGCGGGCAAGCTGTATCTGCAGTTCCGCGTCACGTTCCACGCCAACCCGGTCACCGGCGAACGGCCGATCCTCGACAGCCTGATCGTGCCGGTGCCGTGAACGTGCCGGCGGCCGCGGCGCGCTATCGTGTGCGCCATGCGCCACCGCCTCGCGATCGTCCTGCTGTCCACCGTCGGCCTCGCGGCGCAGTCGCCGCCGGCCGCCCCGGCCGCGCACCCCGGCACGCGCCTCCTGGCCGGCGGCGGCCGGCTGCCGGCGGAGATCTTCGCGCGCTTTCACGAGCTCGCCGGCGGTGCGCACGCCAAGGTCGTGCTGATCCCGACCGCCAGCGAGACCGCCGACGACGACAAGGAGAACGCGGACACGCTGCGGCTCTACCGCGAACGGCTGCCGGGCGCCGAGGTGACACTGCTGCATACGCGCGACCGCGCGGTCGCCGACGACGAGGCGTTCTGCACG
>JBGARS010000027.1:0-51935 GCA_044230075.1 Planctomycetota bacterium
CGTGTTCGTACTGTTCGGCCGCCTGGTAGGCGGTGGCCGCCAGCGAATGCACCTCGGGCACGCCGGTACCGAGGCCGATCGCGCGTTCGTAGAGGCTGATCGCGTCCTGCAGGCGACTCTCCGCCATGCACTCGGCAGCCAGCGGCAGCAGGTCGTCGGCCGCGACCGGCGCCACCGCACCGGCGTCCAGCATCTGGCTCGTGACCTTGCAGACCTGGAAGTTCGACAGGCCGGTGATCTCGACGATGCGGGCGATGTTGCGCCGCCCGTCGATCAGCTCGAACACCGCCGGGCCATCGGTGCCGTAGGCCGTCGTCTCGATCGAGTCGACCGTCGCCACCAGGACCTCGGCCGTCGTCGGCACGCGCTCGCTGATGTAGGCCCACTCGTCGATGCGACGGGCCGCTTCCATGATGACGCTGTCGCAGTTGCAGAAGAACCGCTCGTCGATGGTGCCGTCGCGGCCCTCGAGATGGGAGACTCCCTCGTGGAACTCGAACCGCGCGTCACGGCAGAAGAAGAGGTCGTAGATCTCCTCCTCGAGTTCGAGGCGATACTGGTCGGCCAGCTCCTGCGCCTCGAGGTAACCGCCGGCCAGCAGGCTGTCGGTCAACGGCTGGCCCATGCGGGCCGCATGGTCCCGCACCTCGTCGAGGGCGGCATCCGTGAGCCGGCCCAGGCGAACCAAGCCGGCGACGACCCGGTCGAGCACCCGGTGCACGTTGTGGTGCACGGTGACGCCGCGCTGGTCGAAGTAGAGGACCTTCCACAGCTTGCTGGACTGGATGCTCAGCAGGCCGACTTTCTTGTTGAGCGCAAGCATCTGGAACACCTGCGCCAGATCCACACTCGCAAGATCCCCTCGTAGTGCCATGGTGTTGTCGTGCTGGTCGTTGCTTTCCCGGGTCCAACGCGTCCTATCGACCGTGCCGGAACGCCTTGTTGAGGGGATGCCGGAAAGCCGCTCGGCACGGGGGGGACGGTCCGACGGCGCCGGCTCCTTGCCGGACGTCTGCCGCCGCCGTACGCTGCCCGGTTCATGGGTCTGGTCGGCCGATTCCTGCAGGCGCTCTTGGCGCGCATCCACTCCGGGTGCGGCTGGGCTTCGTGGCGCCTGGGCCTCGGCGCGCTGGCTCGCCGCCACTACGAACGGGTGCTCGTGCTGCGGGGCAGCGACTTCGCCGCCTATGTGCAGCTCGGTCGCATGGCGTTCGCGGCCGGCGACTACGCCGGCTGGCGGCGTGAGTTCGAGCACGCGCGTCGCGCCGATCCCGCGCGCTTCGCCAAGCTCCGCCACCCGTTCGAACTGTTCGAGCCGCGGCTGGCCGGCACCGACTTCGACGAAACCGGCGACCGCGCGACATGGCGTTCCCTGCTGCCGTTCGGCGGCAGCCAGATGCGCCACCAGCTGACCCCACGCCTCGACACGCCGATCGATGGCGGGCTCGACGCCCTGCTGCCGGACTGGGACGTGCGCGCCGACGCGACCACCGATGCCGCATCGCCGCGGCCGCAGGACGGCGCACGCGCCGACGGCGCCAGCGCGCCGCACGACGACTGCCAGTCGATCGCCGAGCGCCGCCGGTTGTCCGCCCTCGGCCCGATCCGGGTCGCCGATGTGCGCAGCTGCGACCTCGACGAACTGGCGCGGCGCCTGTCGGGCTGAGCGCACCTCGTCGCGCGGCAGCGGCAACCCGTTCGGTGCGCGGAGCCGGTTGCATGCTTGGCTGCCCCAGCGCGGACACCTAGACTGCGCGCCTTCCGCCACGCGCCGCCACTACGCATGCAAGCAACCGCCCTCGAGAAGATCCACATCGCCCTGGGTGCCCGCATGGTGCCGTTCGCCGGCTGGAGCATGCCCGTGCAATACGGCGGCATCCTCGACGAGGCGCGCACCGTACGCAGCAAGGCGGGCCTGTTCGATCTCGGCCACATGGGTCGCGTGCGCATCCGCGGGCCGCAGGCCGAAGCGTTCCTGCAACGCGTGCAGACCAACGATGCGGCGGCGATCCTGCCCGGCCGGATCCGCTACGCGATGATCCTGAACGAACAGGGCATCACCCAGGACGACATCCTGGTCTACCGCAACCCGAACAACGACGGCTTCTTCGTCGTCATCAACGCCGGCAACCACGACCGCGACCTCGGCATCATGCGGTCGCTGGCCAAGGGCTTCGACGTCGAGGTCGAGGACTGCACCCAGTCGCTGGGGATGATCGCGATCCAGGGCCCGCTGTCGCAGCAGATCACCCAGCGCCTGACGAACGCCGACCTCGCGTCGCTGAAGTACTACGCCTGGACCGAGGCCACGGTCTGCGGCACGCCGATGACGGTCTCGCGCACCGGCTACACCGGCGAGGACGGCTTCGAGGTCTACGTGCCGACCGGCAACGAGACCAAGGTGTGGCAGGCGTTCTTCGACGCCGGCCGCGCCGATGGCCTGCAGCCGATCGGCCTCGGCGCGCGCGACACGCTGCGCCACGAGGCCGGCATGCCGCTCTACGGCCACGAGATCGACGAGACGACGAACCCGCTCGAGGCCGGACTCGACTGGGCCGTCAAGATGAACCACGACTTCGTCGGCCGCACTGCCCTCGAGCGCGTGCTCGCCGCGGGCGGCACCGGCCGCAAGCTGGTCGGCCTCACTGCCGCCGGCAAGCGCTGCCCCCGCCAGGGTTACCCGCTGGTGCACGACGGCAAGCAGGTCGGCCACGTCTGCTCGGGCAGCATCTCGCCCACGTTGGACACCAACATCGCCACCGCGTACCTTCGCACCGACCTGGCCATTCCCGGCACCCACCTGGAGTTCCTGGTCCGCGACAAGGGCGAACCCTGCACGGTCGCAGCCCTGCCGTTCTACAAGCGCGCGCGCTGATCGTCCTCTCCCACCTGCCCTCCGCTGTCCGCATCACGGAACCCCCCATCACTTCGCCATGCGTCCCACCGACCGCCAATACCTGAAGAGTCACGAGTGGTGCAAGATCGACAACGGCATCGCCACGATCGGCATCTCCGATCACGCGGTGTCGCACCTCAGCGACCTCGTCTTCCTCGATCTGCCCGCGAAGGGCTCCTCCGTGACCACCGGTGAGAGCTTCGGCGAGATCGAGTCGGTCAAGGCCGTCAGCAGCCTGTATTCACCCGTCAGCGGCGAAGTCGTCGACAGCAACCAGCAGCTGCCGGACAACCTCGAGTGGCTGGCGCAGGAACCGTTCGGCAAGGCCTGGATGCTGAAGGTGCGGGTGACCGCGAAGTCGCCGGACCTGATCGACGCGGCCGCCTACGACGCCCACTGCAAAGCCGAAGGGTGAGCGAGCCGACGCGCGCCACGGCGCCGCGCCCTGTGCCAGCATGCAGCTGCGGGTGATCCTCGACGGCGCCGCCGACGCGACCTGGAACATGGCGGTCGACGAGGCCCTGTTGACGGTCGGCGATCCTGCGACGCTGCGCCTCTACGGTTGGTCGCCGCACGCGATCTCGCTCGGCTGGTTCCAGCGCTGGCAGGACTTCGCCGAGCTGCCGGCCGAGGTGCCCGTCGTCCGCCGATTGACCGGCGGCGGGGCGATCCACCATGGCAGCGAGGTGACGTTCTCGCTGACGTGTGACGCGGGGGTGTTGCCGGGCGACATCGCCGCCAGCTACCGGCTGCTGCACGACGCGGCAGTTGCCGCGCTGGCACAGCTCGGCGTGCCGTGTTCGCGGCTCGATGCAGGCGCGCCACAGGCCGCGCGACCCGACCAGCGCTGGTGCTTCGCGACTCCGGGCCGCGACGACGTCGTCACGGCGCACGGCAAGCTGCTCGGATCCGCGCAGCGGCGCACGAACGCACAGCGACCGCGCATCCTGCACCACGGATCGATCGTCGTGCAGCGCCCGGACCTGACGCCGTTCGTCGCGGCGCTCGCCGACACGATCGTGCCGGATGCGGCAGCGATCGAGCGGCTGCGCACGACGCTGGCGACGCACATCGCCGAGGCTCTCGATCTGATCCCGAAGCCCGGCGCACTCACGCCGCCGGAACGTGCGCTCGCAGCGACGCTGCAGACGGGCCGCTACGGCGACCCGGCCTTCGTGCGCCGGCGCTGACGCGCTGGCCCATCAAGGTGTCGCGGCATCGGCGACGAAGAATGGGTGCACACCTGCGTCGCCGACCATGATCACGACTTCCGCCGAACTCGAAGACCTTGTCGATGGCACGGTCAACATCCCGACCATCCCGACGGTGCTGACCGAGATCACCAACATCTTCAACTCGCCCGACGGATCGGCGAAAGAGGCGGCCGGCGTCATCGAGAAGGACCCTGCCATCGCCACGCGCGTGCTGCGGCTGGTGAACAGCTCCTTCTACGGCCTGAAGAACCCGGTCTCGAACATCAACCTCGCCTGCTCGATCCTCGGCCTGAAAGTGATCAAGAACCTGGTGGTGCAGGCGACCGTGCTGCAGACCTTCGGCAGCACGCCGGAGATCCGCGGCTTCGACGCCCGCTGGCTCTGGGACCACAGCTTCAAGACCGCCGTCGCGTGCCGGTTGCTGGCCGAGCACTCGCCCGTCGCCAACGGCATGCCGAAGGAGGACGCCTACACCTGCGGGCTGATCCACGACATCGGCAAGCTGATCCTGATCGACTCGCACGGCGACCGCTTCACCGAGGCGCTGACGCTGTCGGCCACGCACGCGATGCCGCTGGCGAAGGCCGAAGGCGAGGTGTTCGGCTTCAACCATGCGCACGTCGGCGGCCTGTTGGCCAACCGATGGAAGCTGGCGCCGGTCGTGCAGGCCGCGGTCATGTACCACCACAGCCCAGCGACCAACGCCGAGGATTGGGCGCGCGGCTTCGTCGTCAAGGCTGCGAACACCCTGGCCCACCAGGCGGTCACGGGCCAGAACGGCGGCTACCACGGCGACATCTGCGACGCCGACTCGATGCAGGCGCTGGCGCTGTCGTCAGAGCAGGAGGCGGCGATCCGCGCCGCGGTGCTCGACGCGAGCATGCAGAACTGACCTCGCCGGCGGCCCAACCGGATCCCCCGTTGCCATCCGGGGCCGAGGCCGCTTGTCTCTGTGCGTGAACCTCGACGAACTGCTGGCGCGCGACGGACTGGCGCCGCCTGTCCGGCTCCTGGTCCTGGCCATGGCATCGGCATGGCGCGGCGACTGGCAGCGGTTCGCCGAATGTGCACTCCGCGGCCGGGCCGACCGGCAACCGCGCCAGGACTTCGAGGAGACGCTGCTGCAGGCGGTGCTGTTCGCCGGTTTCCCGCGCGCGGTGACCGCCTTCGAGACCCTGGCCGCAGCGTGGCCAGCCGCGGCCGCGCCCACCGGCGGCGCGCTGGCACCCGCGGCGCAGGCCGCCGCCGGACAGGAACTGTTCGCGGCGATCTACGGCCGCAACACGGCCGCGGTGCACGAGCTGCTCCGTGGCTTCCACGGCGAGTTCCACGACTTCGTGCTGGAGGCGGCCTACGGACGGGTGCTGTCGCGGCCAGGGCTCGAACCGCGCGTGCGCGAACTGCTGGCGGTCGGCGTCCTGGCGGCGCAGGAGCAGCTGCCGCAGTTCCTCGCCCACGCCCGCGGCGCGCTGCACTTCGGCGCCTCGCGCGAGGAGCTACGCGAGGTGCTAGTCACCGTGTTCGGCGACACGCCCGGCGTCGGGCAGTGGATGCGCCGTGTCTGATGCGACGATCGCGCCGAGCCGCACCGGCTCCTCGCTGCTGCAAGCCTGCCGCAGGAACAAGAAAGAAGACTCTCCACCTCGCCCCCGGAGGTCCGGGCACCGTGCTCGTTCCTCCTCGGTGGAGAGTCTCGTAGTTGGTTTGTCCGGATCGGGGATCACACCGCCGATCCGAACGCCGTTCCTACCCGACCATGTTGCAAGAGTTTCACCTGGACGTCGCAAAACCACCGCTGGCATCGTGGCCAGCGCCGGGCGGAATGCGCAGCTGTGCACCGGCGGAATGCCGCGAGCGAGTGGACCCGAGCGCGCAGATCCACCACCTACGTCGGAGCGCATGGACCTCGATCGCCGCGCTGCCAACAGTGCCACAGGCGTCCGGGCGGCACTGAGGTATCTTCACCGGTCTCATGATCGATGAACTCCGACACGGCGCCGAGCCTCACCGCGACCCCACCGAATGGGGCCAGCTGGTCGAAAGCCTCGACATCGCCAGCGTGTTCGTCGTGATCTCCTCCTGGCTCGGACCCAAGCTGCGCGGCTCCGTGTCGGTCGAGGACATCTGGCAGGAGACCCTGTGGTGCTCCTGGCGTGACCGCGACCAGCACGAGTGGCGCGGCCTGTCGACGTGGCGCGTCTGGCTGCTCTCGATCGCACGCAACCGGGTGCGGGACGCCGGCCGCATGTGGGGCCGGGCCAAGCGCGGCGGCGAACACCACACGGCCCCGTTCTCGTCGATGCTCGCGGCGCACGAATCGGTCTCGGCGATGCTGCCGCCCGGTTCGACCACTCCGAGCCGGGTCGCCGGCTTCCGCGAACGTGCCCGCGCGATGGAGCTCGCGCTCGAAGGACTCGAGCCCGAACTGCGGGCCGTCGTGAGCCTGCGCCTGTTCGAGGAGGTGCCGATGCGAGCGGTGGCCGAGCAACTGCAGCTGTCGTTGTCGACGGCGAAGGAGCGGCTGCTGCGCGGCGTGACCAGCTATCGCCACCGTCTGCGGCAGATCCTCGGCCGCGACGAAGAGAGCGCCATGACGCCATGAGCGACGGCGACCGTGCCGGGACCGACACCCAGGACGGCGAGTTCCTGGCCGACCTGTTCGACACGTTCCTGCAGGACATCCTCGACGGCCGCCAACCCGACCTGGATGCCTGCCGTGACGATCGGCCCGAGCTCGGAGCTCGCATCCAGGCGACCTGGGCGCTGGCGTGTTCGGTCGCCGGCCGCCGCGAGCCGAGTCGCCCGGTGCTAGGCGGCTACGAGATCTTGCGGGAACTCGGCCACGGTGGCATGGGAACCGTCTACCTCGCTCGCCATCAGGCATTGGCACGCGAAGTGGCGATCAAGGTCCTGCCGCACTCACTGGCGATGTCGGCGACCGCCAAGCAGCGGTTCCTCGAGGAGGCGCGGGCACTGGCCCGGCTCCGCCATGACCACGTCGTGCACGTGCACCGAATCCTCGACCACGCCGAGATGCTGGCGTTCGAGATGGAGTACATCAACGGCCCCAGCCTGCGCACGCTGATCCTCGCGTTGCAGCAGAAGCCCAAGCCACAGGCGATCGCCAGCCTCGCCGAGGTGCTGACGCTGCCGGTCGAAGCGCTGGGCACCCGCAACACCGTCGAGTGGTTCGTGCGGCTGGGCATCAAGATCGCGCGCGCCCTCGGCGAGGTGCATCGGCACGGCCTCGTGCACCGCGACGTGAAGCCATCGAACATCCTGCTGCGCCAGAACGGACAGCCCGTACTCGCGGACTTCGGCCTCGCACGCGAAGGGGATCTCGAGGTCACGCACGCGTCGTTCGCCGGCACGCCGGTCTACGCGGCCCCCGAGCGGCTGCGCAACGGCGATGCCGACCTCGACGCCCGCGCCGACGTCTACAGCCTCGGCGTGACCCTCTACGAGGCGTTCAGCCTGGCGACGCCGTTCGGCGGCAAGACCACCCACGAGGTGCTGCGCCGGATCGAGGAAGGCAACCTGCCGTCGCTGCGCAAGTGCGCGCCGCACGTCTCGCGCGACCTCGAGATCGTGGTCGCGAAGGCGATGGAGCCCGATCGCCGCCATCGTTACGCCACCGCCGACGAGTTCGCCGACGACCTCGAGCGTCTGCTGTCGTTGCAACCGATCAGCGCCCGCCCCGCGGGTCCCGTACGCCGAACCTGGAAGTTCGTGCGCCGCCACCAGAAGCTGGCGATGGCAGCCGCCGGCGGCGCGGTCCTGGTCGCGGCAATCACCTTCCCGGTGCTGGCCCATGCGCGGGCCCTGACCGAGGCCCGCCATCGCGCCAGTGTCGAACACACCGAGGCCCGTTCGCGCCTGCTGTGCCCTGAGAACCTCTACTCGTCCTGGTCACCGACCCGCCAGGGCCAGCCGCAGCAGACGCTGCGCATGACCTCGGTGCGCGACGCGCAACTGGCGGAACTCGACCAGGCATTGGTGAGCTACGCGCGTGCGCTGCAGGCGACTCCCAACGACAGCGACCTGGTGCTCGAGAATGCCGTCGTGCATGCGGTTGCCCAATTGGTGCGCGACGAAGTGGAAAGCCCAGCGGTCCGCATGGACTCACAGGACCTCACCGCATTGCCGCCGCTCACGGCGGCGCTGGTGCGCGGTGCCGCCGAGGGCACGAGGGTCGACGACGACACCCGTCGGCTGATGGCCACCGCCACCCCGAACGACCGGTTCGCTGCGGGCCTGTTCGCGTTCCTGCGCAGCGAACACGACACCAGCGAGGCGTGCTGGCAGCGGCTCCAGCTGCCGCCCGCCGAGCAACCGTTCCTCGATGCATGCCTCGTCCTGCAGGAGATCACCGAAGGCGGGCACGAACGGGCGTTCCCGCGCCTCTCTCGTGCCGTGGCGGCCTTCCCGAAGTCGACCGCGCTCGCGTTCGCGATGGCCGATGCCGCCGTCGGCAGCAACGACCTGGACCTCGCCGAGCATTGGCTGCGCGCGATCAAGGAGACCGACGGCAGCAGCATCGCGCGCGCGCAGCGCAAACGCCTGGAAACCGACATCCTGGCCGCGAAGGGACAGGACGAGGCGGCACGCCGGGGCTACGCCGAACTCCGACAGACCGACGCGAGTGACCCCGAACCGCTGCAGAGGCTCGCATCGATGGCGCTGGAACGCGGCGATGTCGTCGCGGCCGCGAACACGTACGCCACCGTCGTGCGCCGCTGGCCGGACCTCGCCCGACCGCGACTGAAACTCGCCCGCATCGCGCTGCAACGCCGTGACCTGGCCGGCTACCTGGGTGCCGCGCGGCACGTCATGGAACAGGACCTGTCGCGTTTCGCCCACAGCTCCGCGGTCCAGCTGGCCGACATCCTGCGCATCGGTGGCCTCACCACGCTGCACCGGGACCTGTGCCTGGAACTGGGCGAACCCCCCGGCGCCTTGCGCTCCGACGACGCGATACCGCTGGGCGCCTGGTTGCAGCCGGCGCAGGTCGCCGGCATCACGCAGGTGCTGCGAACCCTGCAGACCTTCGATCGTCGGTTCACGATCGCGTCCCAGAACGACCCGAGGCCGGTCGCCGCTACCCTGCGAGCTTCGTGGCAGACGCTGGTGGAACTGCCGGCGCTGGTGACGCTCGTCGGCTGGCCTGCCTACGTCGCCGCGCTGGTGGCCACGCCGCCCTGGATCGAGCGGGCGACCGAGGCGCTGGAACCGATGCTGCTGCCTTACCAGCAGGCCCTGGGCAACCGCATGGTCCCGGTCGGCGTGCCCATGCTGTTCGGCAAGGAGCTGTTCGACTTCACCTTCCTCTACGGCAACCAGATCGAGCGAGTCGGCGACGTCGACGGCGACACGCTCGAGGATCTCTGCATCACGGCGCCACCGCAAGGAACCGTCGGCGGCGGCTACCTGGAACTGCGCCGTCTCAGCGACGGCGCCTTGCAGCGCACCTGGGACGGCGGTGACGGCGTGGGGTTCGCACACTCGCTGGCCGCGTTGGGCGACGTCGACGGCGACCTGTGCACCGACCTGTTGATCGGCTCGCCATTGGCTCGCTTCGACGGCTTCAGCCGTGCCGCCGTGTGCCTGCGTTCGGGCCGCACGGGCAACGAGATCTGGAGCATCGAAGACGATACGCCGAGCTTCGGTGCCGCGGTGGCGAACATGGGCGACCTCGACGGCGATGGCACGGACGACTTCGTCGTCGGCGTGCCACCGATGTACCTGGACCCCGATGATCGCGGCCGCGCGATCGTCTGTTCCGGCCGCAGCGGCAGGACGCTGTACGGAATCACCGCCGAACGCGGCGGCGTGTGGTTCGGTGGCGCCGTCGCGAACGCCGGCGATGTGAACGGCGATGGAGTCAACGACCTGGTCGTCGGCGGCAACTTCGGCAAGGCCACCGGCGTCGTCTCGTTGTACGACGGGCGCACGGGATCGCTGCTCAGCACGTTCAGCGAAGAGGACTCCGGCCCGGACTTCGGCCAGAAGGTGCTCGGCCTCGGCGACGTCAACGGCGATGGCTACGCCGACATCGCGATCACCGCGCCGGGCCTCAGCAGTTCGGGCCGTGAGCCGGGCAGGGTTCATGTGCTGAGCGGTCACAGCGGGCGCTTGCTGTACGAACTGCGCGGCGACCGCGCCGGCGACGGCTTCGGCCTCGCGCTGTGCCGACTGGCCTGGTATCGCAAGCCCGGCGAACCGGCGATCGCCGTCAGTGCTCGCCGCGGCGGCCCACTGGGAACCGGCTACGTCCGGGTGTTCCTCGCCAACGGCGGTGAGCCGACGCAAACGCTGGCCAGTCCCGGCGCCTTCACGATCGGCTACTCGCTGATCGACCTCGGCGACATCGACGGCGACGGCTTCGGCGACCTCGGCGTATCGACCCTGCGGCCCGAGGGCTACCGGCTGTCGATGATGAACTACGACCAGACCCCGGTCGAACAGCGCACGCGCTGAGACGCTGATCAGCGGCGCAACCACCGGCGCCGACCGATCGCGCGGCGGACCTTCGCCGCCACGCGCCGCCAGGTGTCGTGGCGCGCATCGAGTTCGAGGCCCAACGCGCGCAGGAACCGCATCGTCTCGGCCCGGGTCGGCACCGCCGCCAGCCGCTGGCGATGGCGCACGACGTAGCGCTGCATGCGCGCGAGCATCTCGTCGCGGGCCTGCTCGGTGAGCTTGGGCCGTCGGCGCGCACGATCGAGATCGACCAGCACCGCGCGCACCTTGTCGCCCTGTTCGCGGCACAAGACGTTGTCGGGATGCAGGTCGGGATGCACGAGCCCGGCAGCGAACGCGAGCCGCAGCACGACGCCGACCGCCTCGGCGGTGCGACGGCGCGCGTGCGGCACGGCGGCCAGGAACGCCGGCACGGGCAACGCATCCGTCAGCCGCTCGGTGCAGAGCCGCAGCCGCCAGAACGCGCGGTGGCGCCGGGCCACCGCCGCCACCGGCACCACCACCGGCACCCCGTCCTCCCGCAACCCGTGCAGCAGTTCCAGTTCGGCCCGCGCGCGCGCCGGCCCCGAGTAGCGATCGGCGAGCAGCCGGCCGAAGGCGCCACCGCGCCGGTACGGCCGCACGACCAGCTCGATGCCACTGACCTGCAGCCGGCCGACCCCGCCGCGTCCCTTGGCCGCCGGCATCGGCTCCAGCGGGGCCCAGAACGCAGCCATGCCCACGGCATCGAGGTCCTGCCGCAGCCAGCCCACGGCGCCCCGCGCACGCTGCTCGACGAACGCTTGCTGGAACGTCACGCGCCGGATCATAGGCGTGGCCCCCGATCCGCCCCACGACATCGCACTGGAAGTGCGGCGCGCGATGCAGAATGCTCGCACCTGACGCCGATGCCGCACGCCACCACCGATTCCACGGCGATGTCCCTGCCGGGTGAACGACTGCTGCCGCGCAACGGTCGCGTGCTCGTGATCCGCCTGTCGGCGCTCGGCGACGTGCTGTTCGCGCTCGAGACCGTGGCGGCGCTGCGGCGCGAACGCCCGGACGTGCACATCGACTTCCTGGTCGAGGATCGTTTCCGTTCGCTGCTCGCGGGCCACCCCCAACTCGACACGGTGCTCGTCTACCCGCGCCGACACAGCCTGGCGATTCCCGGCGGCGTGCGTGCCATGCGCCGCACGCGCTACGACGTCGTGCTCGACGTGCATGGGATCCTGAAGAGCGCGGCACACGCCTGGTTGGCGCGCGCCCGCACGACGGTGGGCCCGGCGGCACCGGCATCGCGCGAGGGTGCGGCACGCGTCTACGACCTGGTCGTGCCGATGCCCGAGCCGGTGCCTCACCGCGCCGACATCGGCCACCGCCTGCTGGCTGCGATCGGCTTGTCGGGACTGCCGACGGCACCCGTGCTCGCGACCACCCCACCACCACCCGAACTGCTCGCGGGGCTACCGGCGCCGCGCGTGCTGCTGCACCCGGGCACGTCGGCGTTCGCCGAGTTCAAGCGCTGGCCGGTGACACACTTCGCCGAACTGGCGCGCCGGCTGGCAGCCCGCGGCATCAGCGTGCTGGTCGGCTACGGCCCCGGCGAACGCGAACTCGCCGAACCGGCGCTCGCGGCGGCACCGGCGAGCCGCGCGATCGACGGCGGCGCATCCGGACTGCTCGGCATGGCGGGCGTGCTCGCCGAATGCCGGGTCGTGGTCGCCGCCGACACCGGCCCGCTGCACCTCGCGGCCGCGGTCGGCGCAAGGTGCGTGGCGCTGTTCGGTCCCAAGGACCCGGCGCGCTACGGCCCCCGTGCCCACGGCGACATCCGCCACGAGGTGCTGTTCCACGACGTGCCCTGTCGCCCCTGCCGGCGCCGCACCTGCGTCACGCCGCAGTGCGTGCTCGGCATCGCCGTCGCCGACGTCGAAGCGGCCGTGCTGCGGCAGCTGGAGCCGACGCCGTGACGCCCGTGCCGACGACGGTGATCCGCCACCACAAGGAGCGGATCCGCAAGTGCTCACTGCGGTTCCTCCACGACCGGCCGGAGATGACCTTCCGGCGCCAACGTGAGGGCTTTCTGTTCGACGCGACCGGCTTCACGCTGTTGGCAGTGGACGCGCCGCCACTGACGATCGCCGACGTCGGCCGACCGCTGCTGCTGTTGGATTCGACCTGGCGTTGGTTGCCGCAGCTGCTCGCCTGCCTGCACGGCGAACCGGTACCGCGCTCGATCCCGGGCCAACTGCGCACGGCCTACCCACGCGTCAGCAAGGTGTTCGACGATCCGGCCGCCGGCCTCGCCTCGATCGAAGCGCTCTACGTCGCGCGCCGCATCCTCGGCGACGACGACCCGAGCCTGCTCGACGGCTACCACTGGAAGGACGCATTCCTGGCCGCACTGCGCGCCAGCGAGCAGGTCTGACCTCGGAGCGCGAGTGACAATGTGTGGCCGCGAAGGCGGCCACCGAGGGGACTCTGAGAGCCCGTGTCATCGATTTCTTCTCGGGCGCTCAGGGCCGCAACAGCACGAACGCCAGCGCCGCCGCCGGCTCGCGGATGTCGTCGGCACCATGCAGCGTCGTCACCCAGACGCGCACGCGCTTGCAGTCGACGAGCCGTTCCTTGGGCACCACGACGGCCAGCGGCGTGATCACCTGCGCGGTGTATGCGTCGCCCGGCGTGCGGTGCACCAGCTGCACGTCGGCCGTGCCCTCGGCCTGCACCACCGCGCGCAGTTCGAACGCATGGCCCGCTGTCGGCGCACGCAGTTCGAGCCGCAGGCCGCCGTCGGCTCGGCTCGTCACTTCGAGCGGCGGACCGGACCAGTCGGGTTTGTCGGACATCGCAGGGTGGCCGCAGGCACAGGCGGCAGCGAGCAGCATCACCGGCAGCGACCACCGGCGCATCAGCGCAGCCTCCGAAACGTGCCGCTCTGCGGCGCCGGGGCCGACTGCACCGTGGCGAGCTCCTGCAGGCTGAAGTCGAGCGCCGACAGGTTCTCGCCGCCCGTGAGGCTCAGCGTCTGCAGCGTGTCGAGGCTCGGCCAGGCGCCGAACAGTTCGCCGGCGTCGCCGAGCTGGTCGTCGTTGTTGCGGTCGGTGCCCGCGACGAGCAGGTAGTCACCGATCGCGACGCCGGCGAACGAGAACTGGAAGTTGGCGAGCACCGAGGTCTCGGCCTGGAACTTCGTCTCGAACGGCGGCACCGGCTCGACCAGCAGCACGAACATCGTCTCGCCGTTCGTCGTCGAGGCGCCGACCTGCAGGCGCATGGCGATGTCGATGTTCACGGGCGTGGCGCCGTCGAGGAAGTGGAGCGTCACCACCGTCTGCAACACCCCGTTGCCGAGGCCCGTGCGATCGGCGAGGAAGCCGAACTGGTCGTCGTCGATGCCGTTGGCCGCGGTCGCGTCCGTGGCGGAGAAGCTCAGCCATGGTGCGCCGGGCTGGGCCGTGGCGTTCTGGAAGGCGAGGTTGCCGACGCCGCGATTCTCCAGCGTGACCATGGCGCTCGTCGCCGCAGCGCCGAAGTCCACGTTGCCCGGCGTTGCGACCAGCACCGGCGTCGTCGGCGGCGCGCCGGTCGCGGCGAGCACGGCCGCCAGTGCATCGACGACGCGTCCGCCGTTCGGCAGGCCACTGCCGGCCTGGGTCGTGTTCAGCAGTACGGTGCGGATCTGCGCCGCATCGAGCGCCGGGTTCGCGGCCTTCACCAGCGCCGCGACACCGGCGACGTGCGGGCTCGCCATCGAGGTGCCGTTCTCGAACTTGAAGAACAGCTGCCCCTGGTCGTCGGCCGCACACGACAGCACACCATCGGGGAAGCCATCGCCGTTGCGATCGGCGGACATGTCGCCACCCGGGGCCCAGATGTCGACCGTGGTGCTGAAGTTGGAGTACGGTGCGCGCGCCTTCACCAGGTCGACGGCGCCGACCGACAGCACCGAGTCGAACGCGGCCGGCGAACCGGGCGAACTGGTGTTGTCGTTGCCCGCCGCCGCGACCAGCAGCACGCCCGCCGCCGACGCCGCATCACACGCCTGCTGCAGCACCGGGTTCAGGCCTGGGCCACCGAGGCTCATGTTGATGACGTCGGCCCGCTGCGCCGGCAATTGGCCGCTGCCGTTCGCCAACCGCGCGGCGAACAGGATGCCGGTGGCGATGTCGTCGATGCTGCCGCCGCCCTGGCCGAGCACGCGCACCGGCATCAGCTTGCAGGTCCAGTCGACACCGGCGACGCCCTGGCCGTCGTTGCCGTTCGCGCCGATGGTGCCGGCGACGTGCGTGCCATGGAAGCTGCTGCCCTGCGGCGTGGCGAGGTCGCCGACGTCTTCCGGATTGCTGTCGCGCCCGTCGCCGTCGCGCGCTGCCGCGGCACTGCTGATCATGTCGAAGCCCGGAATCAGCCGGCCGGCGAACTCGGGATGCGCCGAGACGATGCCCGTGTCGAGCACGGCGACGATCACGTTCGCCGACCCCTGCGTGACGTCCCAGGCCTGCGGCAGGTTGATCTGCGGGTAGTGCCACTGCTTGTCGAAGAACGTGTCATTCGGCTGGATGCATGCCTGCAACAGGTAGTTGGGCTGGGCGCAGCGCACGCCTGTCTTGCCGACGAGCGCACGCGCGGCGCGGCAGGTCTCGAGTTCGCAGCTGTCCGCGAGCAGCGCTCCCTCGGCCAGCGTGTACTTCGTCAGCGTGCTGCGCGGTCGGTAGATCGCGATCGGCCCGCCCGGCGCCCGCAACAGGTCGAGTCCATCGGCAGTCAGGTCCGGTGCCGCCATGCCGGGCTCCAGCCAAACCACGACCTCGCCCGGCAACATCGGCCGCATGGCCTCGTCGATGGCCTCGAGCGACGCCGGCGCCACCTGGGGCACGCGCAGCGCGCCGGCCAACGCCGCCGTCGGTGGCGAACCACCACCACCGCCACCGCATGCGGCGGCCAGGCCCAGGGGAACGAACAGCAGGAACCTTGGCGACAGCAGGAGGCGATTCATGGCGGGCAGGAGAACGTGGAAGTCGATCCGACGTGGCATGGCGCAACAACATGCTGCCACCGATGTCGCACCGGCTGCCACGTCACGATCGCGGCAGATCGGCTGGCGCGCCAGTGGTCGGGCAAGTCCCACCCGTGAGCGGTGGCCCCGGGGAATCCACACCGAGCCGCCCCGGAATCGCCAGGTCCGGCATGGCACGCCCGCCAGGAATCGAACCTGGGACCGCCGCTTTAGAAAAGCGGTGCTCTATCCAACTGAGCTACGGGCGCCCGGAACCGGGACGATAGCTGGCTGGGAGCGGGAAGCCACGTCGGGGCTTTGCGGCGCAAGGCCCCGACGGTATCGTGCTCGCCTGATTCTTCGGTTCGCACCTCGCCGGGGTCGCACGCGATCCCGCACCAGCGCACCTGTGCTGGAGTCCCGAAGACTGGCCCGCCTGATCCGATCATCGCGGCCTCCCCCGCTGGAGCGGTCGGAGTCCGAGGTCGGGCCCCCCTTCGTAATGACTGCAACCGATTTCCGTTCGCTCGGCCTCATTGAGCCCATCCTGCGCGCCCTCGAGGCCCGCAACTACACGACGCCCACGCCGATCCAGGCGCGCGCCATCCCCGACCTGCTGGACGAGCGCGACCTGCTCGGCATCGCCCAGACCGGCACCGGCAAGACCGCGGCGTTCGCGCTGCCGATGCTGCAACTGCTCGCCCAGCACCGGCAACGTCCGGCGCCACGGCAACCGCGCGCGCTGGTGCTCGCACCGACCCGCGAACTGGCGACCCAGATCGCGGACTCGTTCAAGGCCTACGGCGCCAACCTGGGCCTGCGCGTCAGCGTGATCTTCGGTGGCGTCGGCCAGCACCCGCAGGTGACGGCGCTGCGTGCGGGCATCGACATCCTGATCGCCACGCCCGGCCGCCTGCTCGACCTGATCAACCAGCGCCACTGCGACCTGTCGGCGGTCGAGATCCTGGTGCTCGACGAAGCCGACCGCATGCTCGACATGGGCTTCCTGCCCGACGTGCGCCGCATCCTGCAACGCCTGCCGAAGGAACGCCAGTCGCTGCTGTTCTCGGCGACGATGCCGCGCGACATCACCGAGCTGGCGAACGGTATCCTGCGTTCGCCGCTGCGCGTCGAGGTCACCCCGCCGGCCGCGACGGCGGACCGCGTCGAACAGAGCCTGTGGTACGTCACCAAGGCCGGCAAGCGCGACCTGCTGACCGATCTGCTGGCCGATCCGGCGTTCGAGCGCACGCTGGTGTTCACGCGCACCAAGCACGGCGCCGACCGCGTCGTACGCCATCTGCGCGACGCCGACATCGCCGCGCACGCGATCCACGGCAACAAGTCGCAGGGCGCGCGCGAACGTGCGCTCGAGGACTTCCGCAGCGGCCGCGCGCCGGTGCTGGTCGCGACCGACATCGCCGCCCGCGGCATCGACGTGCCGGAGATCTCGCACGTCGTCAACTTCGACCTGCCCAACATTCCCGAGAGCTACGTGCACCGCATCGGCCGCACGGCGCGCGCCGGCCGCGAGGGCATCGCGATCTCGTTCTGCGACCACGAAGAACGTGAGTTCCTGCGCGACATCGAGAAGCTGATCCGCCAGCGCATCCACGTCGCTGGCGACCGCTCGCGCGTGCAGGCGCGCACGCCCGAGAAAGCGCCGCGCGAGCAGCGCGAGGTGGCCGTGGCTGCGGAACGCACAGGTCCGGTGCAGCGCCAACGCCCCGCCGGCCGCACGGCACCCGGTCCCTACGAGCCGTCGCCGCAAAAGCGCCGGCCCGCCGACGGCAATCGCCCGCGCCACGCGGCGCACGGCACGACGCCGAGCAAGCCGCGGCGCCACGGCCCCGCGCGACCGAACGACGTCGATGGCGAAGCGCGGTCGCAGCGGCCCGGGCAGCGCCCGGGACAGCGACCTGGGCAGCGCCCCGGGCAGCGGCCGGGTGGCCGCCCGCCGACCCGTAGCCGACGCTAGTCGTCGGCGGAGTCCTGATCCTGCGTCCAGCCGACCGGCGGCTGGGTGCGGTAGCGATCGTGGATCCAGAGGTACTGGTCCGGCGCGCGCCGGATCAGCCGTTCGACCGCGGCGTTGACCTTGGCCACCCCAGCCTGCAGGTCCGCGGCCTTGTCGCCTGTGCGCTCGAGCACGAACGGCTCCTCGGCGACCAGCTCGAAGCGGAAGCCCGAGCCACGGCGCAACGCGACACCGACGAGGATCGGGTAGCCGTGCCGCAGGGCGAGGCTGACCGCGCCGCGCTCGCAGCTGGCGAGCTGGCCGAAGAACGGGGCGAACACGCCGCGCAGGCGCTGGTTCTGGTCGACGACCATCAGGCCGACGTGGCCCGCCGCAAGGCAGGCGGCGAGGTCGCGGATGCCGCCGCGCCGGGGCAGGATGCGCATGCCGCCGAGCCGACGGTTCTTCAGGATCCAGGTCTCGAGCAGCGGGTTGCGCGCGATGCGGGCGATGCCATCGGCGCCGCCGACGAACTGCGCGACGCCGATCGCGGCCACTTCCCAATTGCCGAGGTGCGCGGTCAGCCCGAGATACGGCGGCGTCAGCGACGCCATCTTGCGCGCCGTGTCGCCGTAGTCGAGCACCGTGCGGATGTCGCCACCGCGCGCGAGCAGGCGTGTCAGCCGCGCCATGTCGAGCGGCACCTTGAACAGGTTGCCGGTCGCGTGCGCGCCGAGCTGCAGCAGTTCGGCATCGGGCCGGTCCGGGAACGCGTTCTTCAGCATGTGCAGCGCGTAGCCCTGACGCCGCTTGTCGTAGCGGAAGAACCAACGCCCGAGCGCGGCGGCGGCGCCGTAGCCGAGCCACTGCGGCACCCATGCGGCTGTGCCGATCGCCACGCGCGCGAGCACGTAGACCAGGCGGTCGGTGAACGTGATCTTCACAGCAACCACTCCCCCGCCGTCGGCGGTGCCGCGAGAAACCGCAGCTCGACGCGCAGCACGTGCCGTTCGACGTCGACGGCAGCCAGGCGCGCGTCGTCCTTCTCGGTGGTCAACAGCAGCGCGTCGTGGGTGCGCGCGTCGGACGCAGCAGCGGCGAGCTCGGCGGCGGTGAACCGGTGGTGGTCGCGGTGCCGATGCTCGGCGACCACCTCGACGCCGAGTGCCACCGCCGTCGTGCGAAAGCTCGCCGGTCGCGCGATCGCAGACAGCAGCACGGCGCGGCGGCCGCGCAGCGACGCAAGCGGCTGCACATCGCCGCTGGGCTGCACCAGCACATCGCTCGGACCATGTTCGCAGGCGTGCACCATCAGGTCGGACCGGCGCGCCAGCTCGCGCACGCGCACGATGCGGCTGGCGAGCTGTTCGCGTTCGAGGCGGCCCGCGCGGGTCAACAGCACCATGCCGGCGCGGCGCAGGCCCAACCGGAACTCGCGCAGGTCGCCGGCGGGCAGGCACTGGCCGTTGCCGAACGGCCGCTCGGCATCGAGGCAGAGCACGTCGAGATCGCGGTGCAGACGCCGATGCTGGAAGCCGTCGTCGAGCACGATGTAGTCCGCGCCCATCGCCACCAGCCGTTCGCCGGCGGCGACCCGGTCCGGATCCTGCTGCTGCAGCAGCCATGGCAACCGCCGCTGCAGCATCGTGCCCTCGTCGTTGAGTGCGGCGCCGGGCGCGCGGCCGTACCCGCGCGCGAGCACGCCGGGCCGCCGGCCACGCGCGTGCGCCAGCGCGGCGAGGAACGCGACGCTCGGCGTCTTGCCGGTGCCGCCGACGGTCAGGTTGCCGATCGACACCACCGGCACCGGCAAACGATGCACGCGCCGCAGCCGCGCGTCGAAGGTCCAGTTCCGCACCGCTGCGACCCCGCCGTACAGCAGTGCCAGAGGCCACAGCGCCTGACGCAGCGGGTTGCCCTGCTCGCCGGCCGGCATCAGCGGGCCAGCAGCGCCGTGATCTCGTCCGCGGTCGTTGCGGCGAACGTCTCGACGCCTTCGATGCCGCGCGCGTTGCCGATGCGCTTCACCATGTTCACCAGCGTGGGCTTGGGTCCGCACTCGACGAAGTGGCGCACGCCGGCCGCGAACATGCCTTCGATGGTCTGCTGCCACAGCACCGAGCCCGCGAACTGCCGCCGCAGCGCGTCCTTCGCCGCGGCCGCGGTCGTCACCGGCCTGGCGTCGACGTTGCACCAGACCGGGAACGCCGGATCCTGCATCGACACGCCGTCGAGCACGCCCGCGAACCCGTCGGCGGCGGCGGCCAGCAGCGAACAGTGGAACGGCACGCTGACGTTCAGCTTCAGCGCCTTGCGCGGCGGCGCCAGCGCCACCACCTGGTCCATCGCCGCGATCGCGCCGGAGACGACGATCTGCTCCGGCTCGTTGACGTTCGCGATCTGGCACCGGCCCGCATCCACCTTCGCGATCAGGGCCTCGACCTCCTCGAGCCCCATCTTGCGCAGCACCACCATGCCGCCGGTGCCGACCGGCACCGCACTCTGCATGCGCTTGCCGCGTTCGCGCACCAGGCGCACCGCGTCGGCGAACCGGAACGTGCCCGCGGCGACGTGCGCCGCGTACTCACCGAGGCTGTGGCCGGCGGCGAGATCCGGGGTCTGGCCCAGCGCGCGGAACGCGGCGACCGCGACCGCCAGGGTCGCCGGCTGCGTGTTCTCGGTCAGCGCCAGGCGGTCCTCGGGTCCTTCCAGGCACAGGGATCGGATCGACTCACCGAGCGCGGCATCGGCCTCGGCGAAGGTCTCGGCCGCAACCGGGAACCGGTCGGCGAGGTCCTTGCCCATGCCGACGAACTGCGAACCCTGACCGGTGAACAGGAAGGCACGTTGCATGGAGCGACAGCATTCCGCTCCGGCCCCGCCGCGATCAAGCCAGCAACGAGGAATCGTCGCCGCGAGTCTCGATCAGCGGCGCTTGCGGCGGCTGCTGCGGTCCTTCGTCGACTCCTCGGCCTCGCTGCCTTCGGCCGGCTTGGCTTCCTTGTCGACGGCGAAGTGCTGGCACGCCTTCTCCCACTCGGCGAACTTGTCGACGAACTGCTGCTCGTGGGCGCTCGGCACGGCACCGATGACGACCTTGCGGCGGGCGATCTCGTCGCGCTTGGCCTTGTTCCAGCCCGCCGTCGGCGGGTAGTCCTGCAGCAGCGCGAACCAGGCCCGCTGCTGCGCCACTTCGTCCTTCGCCGGCTCGACCGTCGCCGCGTTCGTCGCCGGCGCCTTGCCGGTCGTCTTGTCCTTCGTGCTGCCGGTCGTGTCGCCACCCTGGTTGCCCGGTTCCTGGCCCGGCGCCGGCGGCACATCTACCGGCTGGTCCGACACGGTCGCCGTTTCGCCGTGGTCCACCTTGCCGGGCGTCGCACGCGCCGCCGCGGCGAGCCGCTCGGCCTTGCGCGACTCCTGCATCTGCAGCTCCTTCTCCATCTGCTCGAGTTCCGTCTCCGACAGGCGCTGCAGCACCTGGTACTCGGCGAAGTCGGCGAACGGCACGAACACGAAGTTGCGCGCGCCGCTGGTGTACCAGAGCCGGATGCCGGCGCCGCGGTCCTTGGCCTGCGCCTCGACGAACCGCAGGCCGTCGACCCGCTCGACGAAGCGGCCGTCCTTGACCACGCCGCGCAGCTTGTTGCCGTTCTTCAGACGCACCAGCACGCGCACGTGGCTGCGCACCGTGTGGCCGTCGTCGATCTGCTCCCGCATCGACTGCGCGCGTTCCTGCAGGCGCGAGTCCTCGGGCTTCACCGGGGCCGGCGGGGATGGCTGCTGGGCCGCGAGCGGCAAGGCCGTGGCAAGACACAGGGCCGTGGCAAGGTGGCGCTTCATGCGGACCATATCGGCTGCAGCGGGCTCCCGACTGTGACGCCGGTCCCGAACCGGGACGCGACATGCAGCCGAGGCGCCCAACCTGTCGATAGGGCGAAGGCAGAGGTTCCGGCACCCCGGGAGATCCACATGCGTCATGTCCCGTTCCAATCCACTTCGGACCGTGAAGGCGAGCGCGGTGTCGCACTCGTCATGGCGATCCTGTTCTCGATCCTGGTCGTCGGCATCACCGTGACCGGATCGCTGCTGCTGCGCGCGCACCAGCAGAAGACGAAGGTCAGCTTCGTCGCCCACGGCCAGGCGGTGCAGTTCGCCAAGTCGGGCCTGACCGAGGCCCTCGGCTGGCTACGCAAGCAGACCGCGCAACCGGTGACCGCCTTCGAGCCGCTGCTCGACTCCGCGGCGACGCCGCCCATCCTCGACACGATCGCGCCCGAGATCGGCATCGTGCGCGAGTTCGAGATCACCAACTCGATCTGGGGCCGCTACGAAGTGTGGAAGGAATGGGACGCCGACCCGGTGTCGACGCGGCTGACATGGCGACAGCAGATGGAGAGTGAGGACATCTCCGATCTGCGCGGCAACCTGAGCCCCGGCTCGATCTGGCGCCTGCGCAGCGTCGGCTACGTGTTCCGCCTGGTCGACAACACGGTGCCGTTCGATCAGCCGCCGAACCAGATCATCGGCCGCGAGATCGCCGAGGTCGAGACGCGGCGACTGGCGCTGCAGCCCCCCGGCCAGGCGGCGCTGTGCTCGCGCAGCGGCGGCGGTGTCGCGGTGCAGACCCGCGGTCGCATCCTCGGCGGCTCGGTGGCTGCGGGCATCTACTACCTGAACGGGACCGGCTCGCCATCGGTCAGCGGCACCGGCGCAACCGTCAGCGGCACGCCCGGCCAGTCGCCGGCGACGACCTACGACGACAGCTTCGAGTCGGTGTTCGGCGTCTCGCAGAGTGAACTCGCGGCGATGGCCGACTACTACGTCACCACGGCGGTCGACTTCCCGAGCCCGGTGCCGGTGGACACGCTGGTGCTGTGCAGCACCGGCATGACGTTCACCGCGGCGAAGCCGCTGAAGGGCACCGGCGTGGTCGCGATCGTCGGCAACACGACGATCAACGTCGGCAGCTACTCGGCGTTCTCCGGCCTGCTCTACGTGCAGGGCAACCTGACCATCCACGAGCCGAGCGAGATCCAGGGTGCCGTCGTGGTAACGGGCTCGGTCACGGTGGTGGGCGCGAGCGACTACGCGACGATCACCTACGACGACGCGATCCTGAACCACCTGCGCCAGGAACTCGGCACCTACCGGCTGTCGAGCGCCCTGATGCGGCCGAACGCGCGGGACAACTGACGCACCCGCCAACGAACCGGGGTGCCGCTGCGTAGGCAGCGGCATGCGCAGCAACTCCGCGGTGCCGTTCCTGCTGGGCACCGCCGTCGGCGCCCTGACGATCGCGCTGATCAGCCGCTGGCCGGGTGACGTCGCGCCACCCGCCGGCGCCGGTCCGCCCGTCGCTGGCCTAGCACCCCGAGCGCAGCCTGCACCGGCCGCTGGCAGCGCCAGCACCGATGCCCTGGAACGGGTCGTCGCCCGGCTGGCCGCGATCGAACGCCGCCTCGATACCGGCGGCGAACGGACCACAGCGACGAGCCCGGTCACGATCGACGAGGACACCTTGCTGGCGGCCTTCGTGCACGTGCGCCAACGCGAAGAACGCCAGCGCTGCGACGGCATGACGGATCGTGAGCTGTTCGACGAGGCCGAACACCTGCTGCGCGCCGGCACGACCGATCGGCCGCGCTGCCGGCGCCTGCTCGAACAGTTGCTCGAACGACCGCTCGAGCCGTCGCTGCGAGCGCAGGCGCGGCGGCAGCTCGGCCTCTGCCTGCGCGACCTGCACGACTACGAGGCCGCCAGCCGACCGCTGCAGCAGTCGCTCGACGAATGCGGCATGCGCAGCGGCGACGGCGCGCGCGCCGGCCTGGACCTGGCCATGGTGCGCTGCAACGCGGCGGACTACGCCAACGGGCTCCGACTCGCCGACGAGATCGCTCGCGGGGGGCCATCCGGGCTCGTGTTCGAGGCCCGCTGGACGGCCGCCTGGATCGCCCGCTGCAGCGGCGACCTGACCCGCGCCCGCGCCGACTTCACGGCACTGGTCCGGGACTGCGCGGGCGACCCCGCGTCGAACTGGATCGCCACCAGCAGCCAGCGGCAGCTGCAGGAGATCGACGCGCAGCCGCGTTGACGCCGCGCTCAGCCCAGCGGTCGCTCGAAGTAGAAGTCGGTCGCCGCGCGCCCGGCCGCGTCGAGCGGTCGCTTCTCGAGTTCGACGTAGATCTGGTCGATCGCGCGCGGCGTGCGCAGCAGTTCTTCGAGCCCGCGGCCCTGGGCCGTCAGTTCCTGGCCATACGGCGAGGCGACGAACTCCAGGTGGCGCAGGCCGAAGTGGTGCGTGCGCCAGCCGAGGTACCACGACCACTTCGTGAAGTAGTCGAAGCTGCGTTCGTTGAACGCGCGCACGTGGGTCGGATCGCTCCAGGCGCCGAGCGACAGCTCGTGCGGCACGGCGACCTTCAGCACGCCGCCGACCGCAAGCCAGTGCAGCAGCGTGGTCATCGCGGTCGGCAGCTCGCGGATGTGCTCGAGCACGTCCTGGGCGACGACCTCCTGGCAGCAGCCCTCGCCGAGCGTCACCGTACCGAAGCGGCGCGTGGCCACCGTCAGCTGGCCATCGGCTGGCAACGGCTGGTTCAGGTCGAACACGAAGTCGGGCCGCCAGCGCGGGTCGACGTCGAGATTCAGCCAGCCGGGCTGGAAGTTCTTGCCACTGCCGACGTGCAGCGTGGTCGGGATCTGCGTGCTGGGACGGACCGGTTGTGCGACCAGGAGAGCCATGACACCGGACCATCGGCCGGCACGGAGCCGCGACTTGACGCGGCTCCGGCAGGCTTGGCTCCGCGCGTCACGGCGCGCAGCTGTAGACCGACTGCATCGGCGACAGCACCAGGCCGAAGGTCGGATCGGCTGCGCACAGGGTGGCATTCTGGTTCCACACCGGCGGGGCGCCAAGGAAGAACGCCGGCGGCACCAGCGGCACGGGGAAGGTCGCGACTCCACCGGGACCGGCGACACCGGTGAACAGCAGCGTGGTCGGGCCCAAGGTCAGGCCGATGCCACACCCGACCGGCGGATTGATGACCGGGAAGAACGGGATGAAGGCGCCGACTTCGAAGCCGAAGATCACCGGGAAGCCGGGCGGCAGGCCGGCCATGCTGACGCCCCACGCCAGGTTGGCGTTGGTCATCACGCTGGTCGTGGTCGGCAGTGCGGCGGGGTATGGGGTGCCGGGGCAGATGCACGGCCCACCGGGCATGTTGGTCGCCGGGTGGTTCATGAAGGCGAGGCCCTGTCCCGGCCCGCCGACAGGCTGCAGGATCGGGGCGGGAAGGCGCACGTCGAAGTAGGCGGGACCCGCGAGCACATAGAGCGGGCGCAGGCCGGCGGCGTTCGCCGCCAGCGTGCGATCGAGAGCGACGTCCGTGGCCATCCCGGGCATCAGGATCGGCGGCGGCAGTGGCGGGGCGGCGGGTGCACCGCCGGGGAAGTAGTTGTAGACGACGCCAGCGGCGTTCACCGCGTAGAGCGTCCCGGTCATGCTGTCCCATTCGAGACCGGTGATCGGGCCGATGAACGGGAAGAGCAGCGGAAACGGCGGCACCAGCACCGGCATGCCGGGCACCGGCGCGACGCCGATGGTGATGCCCGGTGCACCGACCAGGTACATGATGCCGGCAACGGAGTCGATCGCGATGCCGGTCACCGGGCCGCCACCGATCGCCCCGAGCACGGCCGCTGGAATCGGCACCGCCGGCGGAATCGGCCCCAGCGGCGGGAACAGCGGTGTCGGCTGCGCCGCCAGGATCGCGCCGTTCGTGACCCAGTGGTAGCCGAGCGTGTTGTCGAACGTGCTGTCGCCAGCGGGCGCCGCCATCACCGGCAATGCCGGCACCTGCGGGTAGATGAGCAGTGGCGGCAGCGGGGCGGGGAACAGCGGGCTGGCCGGCTGGCACTCGGAGATGGTGGCAGCGGCCGGGGTGTAGGCAGCGACACGCTGCGCCGGGATGGCGCAGGTGAGCATGGTGGCGGCCGCGAGGAGTTGGTAGCGCATGGGTGGTCCTGGGTTGGAAAGGGGCGAGGCTCTTGCCTCACCCCCGAAGACCCAGTCGGGGCAAAGCGCACGCGCATTTCTGACGCAGCACCGACACGCCGTGCCATCGGCGACTCGAAGTCGGCGACGAATTCTGCGTGCGGCAGCCGCGGACCCGCCCTTCCCCTGCTGGATGACTGCGTTTCCCCCCATGGTCCGCTGGCTGCCGCGGCGATTCGTCGCCCGCATCCGGTGTGTGCCTTGTGGGCTTTTGCGGCGGGGGCAGAATCAGGGCCTCCTCGCCGACGCACCGTTCTTGGACGACAACACCAGAAGCCTCGTCAGCCGCGCCCTCGATCAGGACCGCGACGCCATCGACCTCTTGTTCCAGCGCTACCGCGACCGGCTGCGCTCGGCGTTGCGCAAGCTGATCGGACCGAAGTACCGCCTGCTGCTGGCCGACAGCGAGGATGCCACGCACGACGCGATCCTGTCGGCGCTGCGGCGGCTGCACCAGTTCGAGTACCGCGGCGAGGGCTCGTTCCTGGCTTGGCTGCTGAAGGGCGCCGAGTACGAGATCGTGCGCCGCATCCGCGCGCTCGAGACCAGGAAGCGCTCCCCCACCGGCAGCCTGCTCGGCATCGACGAGCAGACCGAGCAGCAGCTCGCCACCAAAGACGCGACGCCGTCGCAGCAGCACGACGAGAACGAACTGTCGGAGCGCATCCGCGTCGCGTTGCAGCAGCTGCCCGACCGCGAGCGCGAGATCATCATGCTGCGGCGCTACCTCGAGCTCGACACCAACGAGATCTGCGCCGAGATGGGCCTGCCTACCGAAGGTGCGGTGCGCGCGCTGCTGTCGCGGGCGCAGGCGCGGCTGTCCGGCCTGCTGTCGCGCACCGAGGGTACGTGATGCCGCGCGAGCCGGGAGCGACACCGGGTGCAGGGCCCGGCAGCGGCGGCACGGCGACCGTGCAGCAGGCCGTCGAGCAGTTCGTCGACCTGCACTCGTCGGGGCAGACGCCGGATCTGGCCGCGTTCACGCAGCTGCACCCGGTGGACCTGCGGCCGCAGATCCTCGCCCAGTGCCGTGAATTCCTCGCCTTCGACGGCCTGCTCGGCCACCAGGAATGGACGCCGAGCGAACGCCCGCAGCCGGGCGGCCGCGCATTCGGCGACTTCGTGATCCAGGAGGAACTGGGCCGCGGCGGCATGGGCGTCGTCTACCTCGCGCACCAGAAGTCGCTGAACCGCCGCGTCGCGCTGAAGGTCATGGCCAGCGGGTTGACGCTCAGCAAGCGCCACGTCGAGCGCTTCCGCCGCGAGGCCGCCGCCGCGGCGCAGGTGCGGCACCCGGCGATCGTGCCGGTGCACAACCTCACCGAAGTCGACGGCACGTTCGCGTTCGCGATGGACTACATCGCCGGGCGCAACCTCGGCGACATCCTCGACGACCTGCGGCTGAGCAACGGCGAACACCCGGCCAGCGTCGAGGGCTCGCTCGGCATCGCGCCGGACAAGGGCCACGTCGCCGAGTGCGCGCTGCTGACCGCCCAGCTGGCGTCGGCTCTCGCGGCCGCGCACGAAGCCTCTGTCGTGCACCGCGACCTGAAGCCGCGCAACGTGATGATCGACGACAAGCGGCAGGCGCGGCTGCTGGACTTCGGCCTCGCCAAGTCGCTCGGTGAGGGCAGCATCTCGATGTCGGGCGAGATCACCGGCACCGCGCACTACATGAGCCCGGAGCAGACGCTCGCCAAGCGCGTCGCGATCGACCACCGCGCCGACATCTTCGCGCTCGGCGTGATCCTGTACGAGCTGCTGACGCTGAAGCGCCCGTTCGACGGCAAGAACCTGCAGCAGATCGTCTACGAGATCTGCTTCAAGGAGCCGGTGCCGCCGCAGAAGCGCAACCCGAAGGTGCCGCGCGACCTGGCGACGATCTGCGGCAAGGCGCTCGAGAAGGACCCGCAGAATCGCTACCAGACCGCCGCCGAGTTCGAGGCCGACCTGCAGCGCTTCCTCGGCTGGGAGCCGATCCACGCCAAGCCCGCCGGCGCCTTCACGCGCGCCAGCAAGTGGATCCGCCGGCACCGCACCGAGAGCGCCGCCGCGGCCATCGCGCTGCTGCTCGCCGGCACGGTGCTCGGCTGGCAGTGGTACGACGCCGCACGACGCGACCGCGACGCCGAGCTGTGGCTCGCACAGGCCGAGCAGGAGGCGGAGCACGGTCAGCTCGCGGCCGCGATCCAGCTGGCGACGCAGGCACTCGGCAAGCGCAACGACGAGGCCGGCCGCGCCCGGCTGGCGCTCTACCACGAACGCAGCAAGACCGCGGCGATCCAGGAGGAAGCCGACATCGCCGAGGCCGCGCGCCGCAGCCTGAAGAGCAGCCAGGCGATCGACCGCGGCGACCGGCGGCTCGGCGTGCTGCTGGCGCTCGCGGCCAACGACAAGCGCACCTCGGCGGAGACCCGTTCGGCGGTGCTCGACGCGCTCGGCTCCGGCTACGCGACGACGACACTGCGCGGCCACGAACACCAGGTGCTGCACGCGGAGTGGTCGCCCGACGGCACGCGCATCGCCACCACCGGCGACGATGGCAAGGTGCTGCTGTGGGACGCGCGCACCGGCGAAGTGCTGCGCACGTTCACCGGCCACTCGCACTGGGTGACCGCGGCGGTGTTCCACCCTGGCCGCGAACTGCTGCTGACCGCCAGCCAGGATCGCACCGTGCGCGTGTGGCAGCTCGCCGACGGCCGCGCGGCCTCGATCTGGCAGCACGACGGCGCCGTCAGCATGCTGCGCCTGGATCGCACGGGCGAACGCGCGCTGACCGCCAGCTACGGCGGCGAGAACGGTCCCTACGAGGTCCAGATCTGGAACGTCGCCACCGGCGAACGCCTGGGCCCGACCATCGACCATCCCCAGCACGTGATGGCGGCGGCGATCAGCCCGGACGGCACCTGCGCCGCGAGCTGGGGCGGCGAACGCGGCGACGTGCGCCTGTGGGACGCGGCCACCGGCGTCGAACGGGCCCGGCTCGGCGGCCACGTCGGGCGCGTGCAGGCGATCGAGTTCTCGCCCGACGGCAGCCTCGTCGCGACCGCCACCATGGACGGCGCCGTGCGGCTCTATTCGGTGCCCGACGGCGCGTTCCTCGACGAGGTCCGCCACAGCCGTTCGGTCGACTGCCTCGCGTTCGACGGCGACGGCTCGCGCCTGCTGACCGGCTCGCGCGACCTCACTGCGCGGTTGTGGCAGCTGCAGCGCGACCCGGGCGGCGGGTTGCGCGCGCGCGAACTGCGCGTGTTCGTCGGCAACACCGACCAGCTGCTCGCGGTCGGCTTCGACCGGCCCGGGCAGCTCGCGGTGACGGCCGGCAAGGACGGCATCGTGCGCATCTTCGACGCCGGCGAACACGAGGTCGCGATCGGCAGCGAACTGATGCGGTACGAGATCGGCGCGGCGGTCGAAGAGGCGGCCTTCGACCCCGAAGGCCGGCGCGTGCTGGCACTCGCCGGCCGCCAGCGCGCGCTGGTCTGGGACTTCGGTGACACCCGCGGCGTGACGACGCTGCGCCAGCCCGGGCAGGTGCCGGCGGCGTGCTTCGACGCGACCGGCGACCGGTTGGTGACGGCCGGCGACGACGAACGCCTGCGGCTGTGGAACGCACACGACGGCCGCCAGCTGTGGGTCACCGACAAGCTCGGCAATCCGATCCGCGCGCTCGACGTCGATCCGAGCGGTGAACGCATCGTGCTCGGCCGCACCGACGGCCACATCGCCGTGTACCGCATGGTCGACGGCGCCGAGTTGTTCACGTTGCCCGGCCCGCGCGGTCGCGTCACCGTCGCGCGTTTCGTCGCCGGCGGCAACCGCATCGTGACCGCCGGCGACAGCGATGCGTCGCGCAGCGCCGGCATCGTCACGCTGTGGAACGCCAACGACCGCACGCAGGTGCTCGAACTGGCGCGCGCGCACCGGGTGGTCGCCGCCGACCTGGCGCCGCACCAGCCGCTGCTGGCGACGGTCGAGGACGAAGAGCAGTGCGTGCGCCTGTGGTCGGTGCCCGACCTGACGCCACGCGGCGAGCTGCGCGGCCACAGCGACGCGGTGACCGCGGTGCGCTTCGCCGCCGACGGCGAGTCGCTGCTGACGACCAGCCTCGACGGCACCGCCCGCATCCAGCGGCTCGATGGCACCGTGCTGTCGACGTTCGCCGCCGGCAACCCGCTGCACGGCGCGGCGTGGAGCCGAGACGGCTCCGCGGTGCTGACCTGCGCCGAACGCAGCGGCGTCGAGGCCCAGCTGTGGAACGTCGCCGATGGCACCGAACTGCTGCGCTTCCGCGGCCACCGCGGTGCCATCGGCAGCACGGCCTTCAGCCCCGACGCCGCCTGGGCCGCGACCGCGTCCAGCGACGGCACGACATGTGTCTGGCCGACGGATCCCGTCGCCGTCGCCCGACGTCTACCCCTGCGTCCCCTGGAACCGGGCGAACGGCAACGCCACGGCCTGCTCGACACCTCGGACCGCAAGTAGCAACTCACCGCGCACCCACCACGCCTTCCGCCGGCCTCCCTGCACCATGATCCACCACCACGCTCCCGCCGTGCTCGCCGCGGCACTCCTGTTCGCCCCCCTGGCTCTGGCACAGGAGAACCCACCGCCGTGGTGGCGCGTCAACGACGAGGTCACCGTCAGCCTCGCGTTCGACTTCGACACCGGCGTGCAGCCGACGCTGCAGGTGGTGCCCAGCTGGTACAACGCGTCGATCACGCTGCTGCAGACGTCGCCGAACGTCACGCTGCTGCCGACGTTCATGGGCCACACCGGCGTGCTCGGCCTGGTCGGCACCGGCGCACCGATCTCGGCCAGCATCGACCTGAAGGTCGACAACGACCCGCACATCGACTGGATCAAGATCTTCTGGTTCCAGTTCGACGCGTTCGAAGGCAGCAGCGGCAAGGTCGCCGCGCAGATCCAGCAGGACCTGGTGAAGTACGGCCGCGCCTCGGTGACGCAGAAGAGCGAACCGATCGGCACCACCGGCTGGAACCGCGTCACCATCGACGCGCGATTGGTGCCGCAGCCAGACGACGAGAAGATGCTGTGGACGCTGCTCGAGAACGCGTTCGGCACGGAGGCGATCGACAACCTGTTCGTCAACAGCAAGTGCGTCAAGCCCGGTGACGAGAAGGGCAAGGCGATGGGCGACGTCGAGGGCCTGTCGTTCGACCTGCTGGCGGCCACCAGCGCCAACTGTCGCGCGGCGGCGGTGACCGAGGGGCCCGGCCCCGGCTTCGTGCGCAGCTACTGGGTCAGTTCCGTCGAGTCGGTCACCGGCTCGTTCCATCGCATCTTCCGCCTGAACCAGGCCGGCTCGGTGACCACCGTGACGACGCTGCCCGACACCGTCGCGCAAGCGCCGCTCGGCGCGCAGGATCTGACCGTCGAGACCGTGCAGATCTCGCCGGGCGTGTTCCAGCAGTTCGTCTACGCGCTGGTCGATCGGCGGCCGGCGGGCGGCAACGTCGTGCTGGTGGCGATCGACACGACCGGCGCGCTGGTGCCGACCAGGAACGTGACGCTGGTCGCGTTCCCGCCCATCCCGCCGCAGCAGTTCGGGCTCGCGTTCGACCCGTCCGGCAACCTCGGCCTGGGCACCTTCTGGGTCAGCGACACCAACGGCAGCAGCTACGAGTTCGACCGCTCGGGCAACCTGGTCGAGACGCGAGCGATCCCGACCGGTGTCGTCGGGCTCGGCTACGACAGCACCTTCGGCAACTTCTACGGCTTCAGCCAGCAGCCGCGGCCCACGCCCGCATTCGGCGTCTCGCAGATCAACGGCTACGAATGGTCGGCCTACGACTTCCAGCCGACCGGCGTCGAGTTCTGCGGCGACCTGCGCATCAGCAACCCGCTCGGCACGGCCGGCGGCATCGCCTCGGGCTTCGAGGCCTACCGGCGCGCGAACGGCGAGCTGCGCCTGGTGACGGTCGTCCGGCTCACGAACACGACCAAGCTGTACGAGATGGCGGGACCGTTCCGCTATGGCTTCAGCCAGATGGGCACGTGCGGCATGAGCGGCGGCCCGGCGTTCGAGGGTTCGCCGACGTTCGCGGTGACCTTGAGCGGCGTGCCCGATGCCCTGCTCGCGGTGCTCTACGCGGGCTTCAGCAACGACACCTACCTCGGCCTGCCGCTGCCGGGCCCGCTTCTGGGCGCCGGCATGCCGGAGAGCTACCTGTCGATCTCACCCGACGTGACGCTGGGCACGTTCCCGCCGAGTGCACCGGGCCAGTTCTCGCACGCGATCGGCCTGCCGCCGGCCGGCGGCCTCAGCTACGTGCCGTTGTTCTTCCAGTGGCTCGTGCTGGATCCGACGGTGCCCGGCTTCCTGGCGACGTCGCAGGCCGGCAAGACCGTCGCCTATTAGCGGCCGCGAAGGGCGGCGGCGCTTCGCGGCGCCGGCGCACTACTTGTCCGCCGGCTTCTCGGCCGGCTTGTCCGCGGGCTTCTCGGCGGCCTTCTCCCGCTGCAGCCGCGCCAGCCGGTCCTGGTGCAGCTTGGTCTCGTGGCGGTGGAACACGAACGACACCTCGGTGCCAGGCTCCGGCATCAGGCTGGTGATCCACCAGTTCTGGTCGTCGCGCGCGTCCTTGTGCACCATCGTGGCGAGGTGGTTGTCGGGCGTCAGGTAGCAGCAGCTGATCAGGTTGCCTTCGAAGTCGGCGACGAACACCTCCGGCTCGCCGCGGTAGATCTGCGCCATGCGGCCGCCGAGGTAGACCCAGCTCGCAGAGACCACCGGCTTCTGCGTCGACAGGTCCAGCAGCAGGTCCTCGACGCAGTGCTCCACGGGCTTGCCGTCCGCGTCCTTCCACTTCACGGTCAGCCACAGCGGCGTGCCCGACGGCGGCGTGACGACGATGGGGTCGGCGCCGGCCTCGATCTCCTCGAGCGTCGGCGGCGGATCCTTCTCGACGTAGGACGCGTTCTTGCCCGGCTGCAGGCCCAGCATCAGCAGCGCGGCGTTCAGCACGCTCGGCTTGCTGCGGGTCCAGAACATCGCCTCGTGCCGCTTGCCGCGGCGATGGATCAGCAGATACTCCATCGGATCCTGCGTCTGGTTGACCACTGCCGGGATGGTGACGGTCTCGGCCTTGGCGTCGAGCTCGATGCCCTCCTTCTGGAACTGCTGCATCACCTCGGCGAGCACCTGCTCCGCCGTCGGCTCCGGTGGCTTTTGGTCGGCCGGCGGCGGTTGCTGGCAGGTGATGGCGGCGAGCAGCGTCGGGAGGCAGAGCAGATGGCAGGCGATCATCGGGGCGGGTCCTTGGCGGGCGGGAGATCGAGAACGGCAAGCGAACCGGCATCGTGCCCGGCGAACTCGCGCACGGCGGCGGCAGCGCGTGCGGCCGCGGCGGTGTCGCCGGCGGCGCGCGCCGCCAGCAGAGCGTAGTGGTAGGGAGCGGCCGCGAGCGCCGCCCATGGATCGTCGCCGGCGGCGGGATCCCGTTCGCCGAGGAACAGGCGCGCGGTGGAACGCTCGTCGGCACACCACAAGAGGCCACCGATCGCCGCGCGCGCGTGCGCCGCGGCACCGACGAAGTCGGCTCGCTGGGCCGCGACCTCTTGCAGGAACCAGTGCGCGGGCCCGGTAGCCACCACGTCGGCGGCCGGCAAGGCGAGGCACAGTCCGGCGGTGGCGCCACCGATCGCCTGCATCAGGTCGCGATCGCGTTCGAGCACGCGCCAGAGCACCATCAGCCGCTGGCACGACAGCGCATCGCGGCGCGCATCGGCGGCGACGGCCGCCGCCACGTCGGCGAACGGCGGCGCGACGGTCGCCGGCTCGGCGCCCAGCAGTCGGCGCCCCACCGCCGCCAGCACCGGGAAGCCGTAGCGGCCATCGGGCCAGCGCGCGACCAGTTCCCGTTCGCGCTGTGGATCGCTCAGCGGCGGCAGCAGTGCCAGCTCGGCCAGCAGGTGCACGTCCTCACCCGTCGGCGGCTCGGCCATGGTCGCGATCAGCTCGAACGGCAGCGGTTCGAGCGCGGCGGGCAGAGGTCCCGCGGCGAGCGCCGCGCGCAGGCGCGCCACCAGGCGCCCGCGCGCGGGGCCCTGCGCCAGCGCCCGCAGCGCGACCTCGCGCAGCATCGCCGCCAGCTCCGTGTCGCTCGGGGACTCCCACAGGCGCTGCATCGCCGCCAGCACCTCGTCGTCGCGACAGGTCGCCGCCCAAGCCGCGAGTTCGCCGGCGAGATCGACGTCGGTCACGCTCGGCAACGCGTCGAGCAACTGCAGCGCGAACTGCCTGGCCAACGGCCGCGCGTGGTGCGCACAGCGGCGCACGAACGTCGACGTCGCCGCGACCGCGTGCTGGACGAGTTCACCCAACTGGCGCAGATCCCCCTGCGCCACCAGCCCGAGCCGGACCGCATCGAGCTGCTGGTCCCGCGCCGTCGTCGCGACGTCGGCGGCCGCCTCGGTGTCGAGTTCGAGCAGCAGCAGCTGGTGCACGAACGGCGCCCGCCGCCGCGCCAGCGTGTCGACGTAGTCGCCGAACAGCGTCGACGAACGCAGGTGCGGCCACACCGCGGCGACGGCCGCTTCGCTGCCACGCTGCAGCAACACGTTCGCCGCCGGCTGCAGGAACGGCCCCTCGGCGGCGGCACCCTCGAAGCACTGCAGCAGCACGCGTTCGAGTTCGGGCCCGAGCTGCTCGCGCCGGCCCAGCGCACGCACGGTGGTGCGCGCCAGTTCGGGATCACCGACCAGCCAGTCGGCCAGCAGCGAGGCCGGCAGCGTCTCGACCGCGGCATCGAGCAACCGCGCGAGGTTGCGCTGCCGATCGGTCTCGTGCGCCAGCGCCCAGTGCCAAAGGCGCGCATCGACGCAGTGGGCCGCGAGCAAGGCCTCGTAGGCGCGCTGCTGCAATGGCTCGGCCGCCGCCTCGTCCTGCAGCACGGCGAGCAGCCGTGCGACCCGCGCCGGCCGATCCAGCAGCGGCCCGGCATAGCGCAGCCACAGCGCCTCCAACGGCACCTCGCCGTCGAGCGCGGCGCGCGCGCGTTCGCCGACGGCGGCCGGATCGCGCTGCGCGATGTGGTCGCAGATCGACTCGCCGACGTCGAGCGGCAACGTCGCGGCGACGCCGAGCAGCTGTCGCACACCGGTGCCGGACATGCGATCGAACAGCGGTGCAGCCGGCGCGACGTCGGCCTTGCCCTGCAGCACCAGCGCGTGCACCCGGCCGACCAGCTGGTCGGCGAGCGCGGGCGGCAACAGCCCGACGGCCGCGCGAAAGCCCTGGTCGATGTCGCCGTCGGCCAGCGCCTGCAGCAGCAGCTCGGCATCGGCCGCCACCAACGGGCGGCCACGTGCGGCCAGCGCCAGGCAGCGATCGTCCAGAGAACGGCCGGGCGCCGCGGCGATCCAGGCTTCGGTCCAGATCGTCGCGGCCGGGCGCGGCGCCACCGCCAGCTCGCGCAGGAAGCGGCGCGCCGCGACGGCATCGCGGTCGAGCCCCTGCAGCAGTTCCGGCGGCAGTTCCTGCCAGCTGTGCCGCACGATCGCCGCCGCGCTCTCGCCCACCGCTTCGTCGGCGCTGCCCATGGCCAGCAGCAGGGTCGGCACGTCGAGCGCACCGGCGTGCTGCATCGCCGCCAGCGCGCGACAGCGGGTCTCGGCTTCGAGCGTCACGTCGAGCACCGTCGCGCGCGGGGTCGGCTGCTGCGCCGCGATGCCCGCCGCGAGCCACAGCCAAGTCGCAACACGCACGATCACCGCAACACCTCGGCGATCGCCAGCGGCAGATCCGACGCGATCAGGCCGCGCTGCGACAGGCGCCGTGCCACGAGATCGCCGGCCGCGCCGTGCACGTGCACCGCGCGGCACGCCGCCGCGAACGGCTCCATGCCCTGCGCCACCAGCGCCGCCAGCAGTCCCGCCAGCACATCGCCAGCGCCGCCGGTCGCCATGCCCGGGTTGCCGGTGCGGTTCGTGTAGCAGCGGCGGCCATCGCCGACCAACGTCGGCGCGCCCTTCAGCACGACGATCGCGCCGGAACGTCCACAGAGCTGGCGCAGCGCCGCCGCACGATCCCGCTGCACCGCGCGCGCATCGGTGCCGAGCAGGCGGGCGGCTTCGCCGGGATGCGGCGTCAGCACGACGGGCACCGCGGCCTGCAGCGGCGCGCGCAGGGGCCCCAGCACATTGAGCGCATCGGCGTCGAGCACCACCGGCGCCCGGGCCGCAGCCAGCAGCTCGCGCACCAGCAAACGCACCGCCGCGGTGGCGCCGAGACCGGGACCGGCGACGATCGCGTCGGCCGCTGCCGCCGCGCGCCGCAGCGCCGGCCGCAGCCGCGGCAGCGTCGTCGCACACGGCACCGCCAGCGGCAACAGCGGCTGCAACGCCACCGGCAGCGACACCTGCACGAGCCCGGCACCACCGCGCAGCGCCGCGGTCGCGCACAACACCGCCGCGCCGAGCATGCCTGGGCTGCCGGCGACGACGAGCACGGTGCCGAAGTCGCCCTTGTGCGCGGCCGGCGGTCGCGGCGGCAGGTCGGCAGGCAGGCGCACGGACTTCATCGCCATGGCCACTCGCCGACGCATTCGACCTGGCCGACCCGACGACCCTGCGTGTTGTCGATCGGCAGGTGATGGAACGGCTGCAGCGCCGGGGGCACGTTGCCCGCCGCGAACGCCCCGAGCTGAAGCAGCAGCTCGACCACGACCGGCTGGTAGCCGCGCTCGGCGCCATCGTCGATCTTGATCGCGAGGCCGAGCCCGCCGGGCCAGCGCGGGCGCCGCGGGTCGGGCGCCAGGGCGAGGGCGTAGACGCCTTCGGCCCCGTTCTTGGCGAAGCAGCCGCCCGGCCAGGTGCGCACCAGAGCGGTGCAGAACCGGCGTTCGCCGGCCAGCAGCACGGGCGTGCGACCGACGGCGGCGAGGATGCGGCGACATGCAGCCGCACGAACGGGCGGCAGTCCCTCGGGGTTCGCGAGCCGGCTGAATGCCCGGGCCAAGGCCACCAGCGGCATGCGGAACGTCGGCGCGCCGCAACCGTCGAGGCCGATCTCCAGGGGTTCTGGGCAGCCCGCCATCGCCGCGACCGCGGCGTGCACTTCCTGCTGGCAGCGGCTGTCGGGCAGCAGGTAGTCGGCGAGGTCGTCGCCACAGGCGCGCGCGAGGTGCAGGAAGCCGGTGTGCTTGCCGCTGCAGTTGTTGTGCACCTTGCCGGGCCGCACGCCGCGCTGCAGCAGATCGCGCCGGCTCGCGGGGTCGAACGGCGCGTGCGGTCCGCAGCCGAGTTGCGCCTCGTCGAGTCCGCCGCGGGCCAGGAACGAGCGCACCGCCGCCACGTGCTCCGGCGCGCCGTCATGGCTCGCACACAGCACCGCCAGTTCCGCGTCGGGCAGTGCCAACCGGTCGGCGAGCCCACGTTCGAGGAACGGCAGCGCCTGCAGCGGTTTGACCGCCGAGCGTGCGAACACCAGCCGGTCCGAGTCGCCGACCGCCGCCACTCGTTCGCCGTCGTGGCAGATCGCGACGGCGCCGCGATGCCACGACTCGATGTGGCCGCTGCGCACCGCCACGGCCAGCACCGGGTTGGCCAGGTTGGGTGGGACTTGCACAGCGGCGTTATACCGGAGCCGGCGCCGGTCGCGCGCTCGCGCACCCAGGTCGACCTGCTATAAGAACCGGGGCAGCAGGGCCGCCATGGAACTCGTCGAAGTCGAACTCGTCCGCGTCGTCATCCACCAGAAGGGGGATCAGCAGTTCATCCACCTGCGCGAACGCAAGGGCAGCCGCGGCTTCCCGATCGTGATCGGCTTCAACGAGGTCGAGGAGATCAACCGCAAGCTGTGTGGCGTGCAGCCGCCGCGGCCGCTGACCCACGACCTGGTCGGCCGCATCCTCGGCGCGCTGGGCCATCGGCTGCACCGGGTCGTCATCAACGAGCTGCGCGAGGCCACCTTCTACGCGACGCTCGTCCTGGTGCCGCGCGACGCCGGCACCGGCGGCAGCAAGGAAGTGGTCGTCGACTGCCGGCCATCGGACGCAATCGCGCTGGCGGTGCAGACCGGCGCGCCGATCCTGGTCGCGCGCGAGGTGTTCGACGCCGTCGCCGTCGAGTAGTGGCCGGGTAGCAGTGGCGGGGTGCACGTGCGGCGGCTAGCGTGACACCGCGCGGGGCCGGAGCCCGCCTGCGGTGGGATGGCAGAGTGGCCGATTGCGACGGTTTTGAAAACCGTTGTCGGGTAACACCGACCGGGGGTTCGAATCCCTCTCCCACCGCCAGCCTCCTACCGGCGGCAGCCCACGGCTGCCGCACCGCAGCGGCCGATGGACGCCCGCACCGGCGACGGTCACACTGGCCGCGCCATGCGAGTTGCCGCCTGCGTGCTCTGCCTGATCCCGTCGCTGGCCGCGCAGTCACGGCCGGGCGCGACAACCATGCCCGTGCCGCAATGGCTGTGGGACGCGTCGCCGCAGGACGGCGAGGAAGTGTTCTTCCGCCGCGCCTTCGAGATGCATGGCACGCCGACCGCTGCGCGCCTCGCGGTGTCGTGCGACAACCACTGCCGCGTCTACGTGAATGGCACGAGGGTCGGCAACAGCGACGCATGGGAGGCGCCGCTCGTCGTCGCCGTCCTGGCACAGCTGCGCGAAGGCGACAACGTCGTCGCGGTGCACGCCTGGAACGACACGGGCCCGGCAGGGCTGGCCGTGCGGCTGTCGTGGACGCAGGGCGACGCGATACACGCACTGGTCAGCGATGCCGCCTGGCGCTGCAGCGACGATGACCCCGATGGCTGGGACGAGCCCGGCCCCCCCCCCCCCCCCCCGGCGCCGGTGCTGAAGCTGTTCGAGGTGCCGCGCGCCTTCGGTTCCTGGGTGTCGCTCGCGTGCGACGCCGACGGCCGGCTCTACGCCGGGGCCCAGCAAGGCGGCCTCTACCGGATCGCGCCGGCCTCGTCGCCGGGCGGCACGACGACCGTCGAACGCGTGCCGGTCGAACTGGATGGAGCGCATGGCCTGCTGTGGTTCCGCGGCGCGCTCTACGCGGTCGTGAACGGCGCCCGGTCCGGGCTCTACCGCCTCACCGACCGCGACGGCGACGACCATCTCGACCACGTCGAACGGTTGCAGGCGCTCGACGGCGAGGGCGAACACGGCCCTCACTCGGTGGTCGTCGCCCCGGACGGCGAGCACCTGCTGGTCGTCTGCGGCAACCAGACGCGGCTGCCGCCGCTCGCGCAGAGCCGCGTCAATCCCGACTGGCGCGAGGACCGGCTGCTGCCGCGCGTCGACGACCCGCACCCGTACTGGGAGGGCATCTCACCTCCTGGCGGCTGGGTCTGCCGCGTCGATGCCGATGGTCGCGCCTGGGAACTGCTCACGTGCGGCTTCCGCAATCCGTACGACGCCGCCGTACGACCGAACGGCGAGGTCGTGGTCTTCGACGCCGACATGGAATGGGACCTGGGGTTGCCGTGGTACCGGCCGACGCGGTTGCTCACCGTGCAGGACGGCATCGACTACGGCTGGCGCATCGGCAGCGCGAAGTGGCCCGCCGACTACCCCGAAGCGCCGCCTGCGCGCGCGGACATCGGCCCGGGGTCGCCGACCGGCATGGCGATGCTCGGCGACCACCTGCTCGCGCTCGATTGGACGTTCGGCACCGTCTACCTCGATGCACACGCCTGGCTGGTCGGCGCGCCGCTGCCGCTCTGCGACGTCGCCGTCGGACCATCCGCGACCTCCCTCGTCACCGGCGGCCGCGGGCTCCCGTCGGCGATCCTCCGCCTGCCGTGGGGATCGTCGTCGCCGCCGGCGGCCGCGCCGCCAGTTGCGACCGCGCCGTGGCCCTGGCCCGCCGAGGAGGTGCGCACGGCGGGGCAGATCCTCGCCGAGGCCGAGCGCACGGTGCCTGGCGCACCGGGCACGGCGCCATGGTCCGCGGCGCGGGTCGCACTCGAGCGGCTGCCGGTCGAAGCCTTGCGCGAGATCGCGCTCGCCGTCGACGCGGACCACGCGACGCGGTCGCTGACCGGCCTGCTGGCGTTGTGCCGACGCGGCGGACCGGGCGACCTCGAGCCCGCCCTCGCCGCGCTCGGCCGCTTGCCGTTCGCGCCGCTCACGCACCTGGACCGCATCGCCTGGCTGCGGGCTCACGCGCTGGCCCTGTTGCGCCTCGGCCCCGCCGACGACGCGGCGCAGCTCCAGGTGGCGAGGCGCCTGTTGCCGCTGTTCCCGACCGGCGACCCACGCGAAGACCAGGACCTCGCCGAGTTGCTGGTCCACGTCGACGCGCCGGGCCTGCTCGACGTGCTCGTTCCCGCGCTGACACCACTGCGACCGGCACCGGTGCCGGTCTGGGCCAGGATCGCCGCAGGCGGCGACGTCTATGGCGACCAGTACGGCGCCGTCGTCACTGCCATGGCCACGGCGATGCCGCCCGTCGGCCAGCTGGCGATCGCCGATGCATTGCGCACGGTGCCACATGGCTGGACCCTCGCACAACGCCGCACGTACTTCTCGTTCCTCGCCGCGGCGCGCGCACGCAAGGGGGGCAGCAGCTACGACGGCTACATCGGGAAGTGCATCGACGCGGCCTGGGCCACGTGCACGCCGGCCGAACAGGCGCAGCTCGCCGACGTGATCGGCAAGGCGAGGGCACCGGCGCCGGCGTTCGAGGCGACGCCGCCGAAGGGTCCTGGCCGCCGTTGGCAGGTCCCGGACACCGACTTCGTCCTGCGCGACGGACTCGCCGGCGCCGACGTCGCCAGCGGTCGCAACCTGTTCCATGCCGTGGGTTGCGCCGGCTGTCACTACTTCGCGGGCGAGGGCGGCAACCATGGGCCAGACCTGACGAGCCTCGCCAACAAGTTCCGGGCTCGCGACGTGCTCGAGGCAATCCTCGACCCCGACAAGGACGTCAGCGACCAGTACGGCGGCACGGTGCTGACAAAGCACGATGGCTCGACGTTGTTCGGCTTCGCGGTGCGCGGGCACGAGGGCGACGTCGAAGTGTGGGAGATCGCACAGCCAGGAGCCGATCCGCCGGTCGTGCGCGTGCCGGTGGCCGCCGTCGCCAAGGTAGCCCGTTCGCCGCTGTCACCGATGCCGGCGGGCCTCGTCGATCGGTTGTCGGCCGCGGAGCTGCGCGACCTGCTGGCATTCCTGCTGTCGCGCGGCACCACCAGGCGACCGAAGTAGCGCCACCGCGCACGGGACGCCACGCCGGCTGCGGCGCGGCGCACCCGCTGCGAGCTGGCGTCGGGGTGCCTTGGATCGACGAGATCGGAGTTGCGCCGCCGTTCGCCTGCGGCTTTACTCGTCGCGCCGCCGGAGAGGTGGCAGAGTGGCCGATTGCGTCACCTTGCTAAGGTGATGTACCGGTAACGGTACCGGGGGTTCGAATCCCCCCCTCTCCGCCAGCATTCCCTCCGTGCACTCGCGCCACCTGCTCGTCTGCGCCTGCCTGCTGCCCGCCGCGTGCACCGGGCCGGCGACGATCCTGCACAACCCGAAGGCAGACCGGGTGTTCGTCGACGGCCGGGAGGTGCCGATCACCGAGCGGGGCCAGCAGCTGCCGTTCCGCTACTACGGCACCAGCCGCTGGGACGCCGAGCCGGGCGACGTCGACCAGCTGCCCGACTGGTCGCGACAACCGGCGAGCGCGCCGATCGATCTGCCCGCGCCGGTCAGCGAGTGGCTGTTCCCGCTCGACTTCCCGCTCGAACTGCTGCACCGCGCGTGGGTCGGCCGCGGCGACTTCGAGGTGGCGATCGACTTGCCGCCGACGCCCCCCGAACTCGTGGTGCCAGCCGAAGTGCCCCCGCCGGGCCTGGGCGCCCTGGTGCAGCGCGCCACCGACGCGCGTCTCCAGCGATGAACGCCGCCGCGACCGCCGGCCTGCCCCCGCCGGGTGCAACGGTGCTGGTGCACGGGCTCGGTCGCTTCGGCGGTGGCCGCGAGGCGCTGCGCTTCCTGGCTCGCCGGGGGTGCCACATGCGGGTCGCCGACAAGAGCGACGGCGCCGACCTGCAGGCGGTGCGACAGGCACTGCGCGACCTGGCCGACATCGACTGGCAGCTCGGTCGCGAAGACGAAGCGCTGCTCGACGGCGTGTCCGTGCTGGTCGCCAACCCCGCCGTGCCGGACGCGCACCCGCTGCTGGTGGCCGCGCGGCAGCGCGGACTGTGGGTGACGCAGGAAGTGGACCTGTTCCTCGCTGCCTACCCAGGCACGGTCGTCGCAGTCACCGGCACCAACGGCAAGTCGACGACGTCGACGCTGCTGCACGCCGCCCTGCGGCGCAGCGGCAAGGACGCGCTGCTCGGCGGCAACATCGGCCACAGCCTGCTGGCCGAGGAAGCGAACTGGCGCCCCGACCAGATCGCCGTGCTCGAGATCTCCAGCTTCCAGCTCGAACGCATGCACGCCTCGCGGCGCCTCGCCGGCGCCGTCTACACGCGGCTCGGCAAGGACCACGTCGACCGGCATGGCACCCTCGCCTGCTACCACGCGGCCAAGGCGCGGCTCGCGGCGGCGGCGACCGGTTTCGTCGTGCACGCCGCCGACGACCCGGTCGCGGCGGCATTCGCGTCGCCCGCCGCACAGCGGCTGCAGTACGCGAACACCTACCCCGCACCTCGCAGCACCGGCGTGGTCGATGGCTTCGTCGCCACGCGGCTCGAACAGGGTCCGCCGGAGCTGCTGGTGCACAAGGACGCGCTGCGGCTGCTCGGCGAGTTCCAGGTCGAGAACGTGATGGCCGCGGCGACCGCGGCGCGGCTGCTCGGTGCCGCCCCGCACCCGATCGGGCTGGCGCTCGGCAACGCGGCACCGTTGCCGTTCCGCCTGCAGCAGGTCGGCACCTGCGACGGCGTGCGCGTGTTCGACAACGGCGTCTCGACCGAGGTCGAGTCGACCCGCTCCGCGCTGCAGTCGCTCGCCGGCCGCGTGCACTGGGTCGGCGGCGGCAAGAGCAAGGACGGCGACTACGCGACCGTCGCCGCCGCGGTGGCGCCGCGCATCGCCTCGGCGCACCTGTTCGGGGCCGCGGCCGAACCGCTGGGCGCCCTGCTGGCCGCGCGCGTGCCCTGCACGGTGCACGAGAGGCTGGCCGATGCGCTGCAGGCGGCGTTCGCCGCGGCGCAGGCCGGCGACGCGGTGCTGTGGAGCCCGGCGTTCGCCTCGTTCGACCAGTACCCGAACTTCCGCGCCCGGGCGCTGGAGTTCCACGCCTGGCTCAGTGCGCGCCGCGCCGACGGCCAGGCAACGCATGCGTAGCCTCGCGCTGCGGTTCTGCTAGACTGGCCCGCCGACGATGCAGTACTGCACTGCCTGCCAGAAGGCGATCGCGACGATCGTGGTCATGGACCTCACCAACGGGGCCGTGACGGGATCGCAGCACGTCTGTGCCGCCTGCGCCGAGCAGCTGGGCATCGCCCAGCCGAAGCTGCCGCCGAAGTTCTCGGCCGAGATGCTCGAAGACCTGCTCGGCGGCCTGAAGGCCACCAAGCCGGCGGCGGGCCGCGCCCGCATCGAAGCCTGCCAGGGTTGCGGCATGACGCCGACGGAGTTCCGCAGCAAGGGACGGCTCGGCTGCCCGCGCTGCTACGAGGTGTTCCGCGGCGACCTGATGCCGCTGCTGCAGCGCATCCACGAATCGCAGACCCATCGTGGCCGCCTGCCGGCCCGCTCGACCGTGATCGCGCCGCTGCAGGAGGACCGCGCCCTGACCGACCTGCGCCGCCGGCTCGAAGACGCCGTGCGCGGCGAACGCTACGAGGAAGCGGCGAAGCTGCGCGACGACCTGCGGCGCGCCGAGCGCGGCGAGGAGACCGCTTCGTGAGCAAGCGCCGCGGCGACAAGCCACCCGAGTTCCGACCCGGCGCCTGGCTGTCGGGCTCCGGTCCCGAACACGACATCGCGATCTGCACCCGCGCGCGGCTGGCGCGCAACCTGCAGGGCTACCACTTCGCACCGCGCCTGCAGGACACGGAATCGCGCGAACTCTACGAACTGATCACCTCGCGCCTGCGCCAGCCGGGCCTGCCCGAACAGCTGGGCATCGTCGACCTCGAGTCGGTCGACGAAGTCGACGACGGCGAACACGTCGCGATCATGGTCAACGAGGAGGACCACCTGCGCATGCAGGTGTTCGCACCCGGCCTGCAGACCGAGGCGGTGTGGCAGCGCGCCGAGCGCCTCGACGACGCGATCATGCAGCGGCTGCAGATCGCCTGGTCGGAGGAGTTCGGCTTCCTGACCGCGTGCCCGACCAACACCGGCACGGGCCTGCGGCTGTCCGTGATGGTGCACCTGCCCGGCCTGGTCTGGTCGGAGGAGATCGACAAGGCGACCAACGTCGCACAGAAGATCCACCTCGCCGTGCGCGGCCTCTACGGCGAGGGCAGCCGGGCGCTGGGCGACTTCTACCAGGTCAGCAACCAGGTGACGCTCGGCCGCGACGAGCCCCAGATCCAGGCCGACGTCTTGCTGGCCGTCAGCCGGATCGTGCAATGGGAGCGCGAAGTACGCGAGGCGCTGCTGCGCGGTTCGGCCCGCACCCGCACCCTGGATCGCGTCCACCGCGCCCTCGGCACGCTCGAGCGGGCCCAGATCCTGACCAGCGAAGAGGCCCTGGGCTGCCTTTCCGCCCTGCGTTTCGGCGTCGAGGAAGAGTTGCTCGAGGGTTTCGACACGGCGGCTGTGAACCGGGCGCTGCTGCTGTCGCAGCCGGGTCACCTGCAGCGGCACACGCGCGAACGGCTGCAGCCCGACGAACGGGACCAGCGGCGTGCGCAGTTGTTGCGCGAGACGCTCGGCTGCGTGCCCTGAACCGCCTGCGAACTTGTGTGGTGCAACACCACGCCTTGGCCCCTGACCGCGATCGCATGGCGCCCCGCCTGGCGAAAAAACAGCCAACGGAACCAACTCGGGCGCTGGATCTCCAACTGGGGTAAATCATATACCGCAGCCATCCGATCTAAGGACTGGCCCCGTCAGGCCCCCCGAGGTTTCGCCGCATGTTCGACCGTTTCACCGACCGCGCCAAGAAGGTCATGAGCTTCGCCCGCCAGGAGGCGATGAAGTTCAACCACGAATACATCGGCACCGAGCACATCCTGCTCGGGCTCGTTCAGGAGGGCAGCGGCGTCGCGGCCAACGTCCTCAAGAACATGACGATCGACCTCGAGAAGATCCGCCACGAGGTGGAGAAGATCGTCAAGACCGGTCCGTCGATGGTCACCATGGGCCAGCTGCCGTTCACGCCGCGGGCCAAGAAGGTGCTCGAACTGTCGCTCGAGGAAGCGAGCCAGCTGAGCCACAACTACATCGGCACCGAGCACCTGCTGCTCGGCCTGATCCGCGAGAACGAGGGCATCGCCGCGCAGGTGCTGATGAACCTCGGCGTCAAGCTCGACGAGGTGCGCGAGGAAGTGCTCGAGTTCCTCGGCGCCTCCGAGAACAACAACGAGGAGGAGGGCGAGAGCAGCGAGTCGTCCAGTGGCGGCAGCAGCCCATCGAGCCCCGGTTCGAGCTCCCCGAGCGGCAACCAGAAGAGCAAGACGCCGGCGCTCGACTCGTTCGGCCGCGACCTGACCGAGCTGGCGCGCGAGGGCAAGCTGGACCCGGTCATCGGCCGCGACAGCGAGATCGAACGCGTGATCCAGATCCTGTCGCGCCGCACCAAGAACAACCCGGTGCTGCTCGGTGAAGCCGGCGTCGGCAAGACCGCGATCGTCGAGGGCCTGGCCCAGCGCGTCGTCAAGGGCACCGTGCCCGAGCTGCTGCGACGCAAGCGACTGGTCGTGCTCGACCTGGCGATGATGGTCGCCGGCACCAAGTACCGCGGCCAGTTCGAGGAGCGCATCAAGGCCGTGATGACCGAAGTGCGCCGCGCCAAGGACGTGATGCTGTTCATCGACGAACTGCACACGCTGGTCGGCGCCGGCGGCGCCGAGGGTGCAATCGACGCCAGCAACGTACTGAAGCCCGCGTTGTCGCGCGGCGAAGTGCAGTGCATCGGCGCGACCACGCTCGACGAGTACCGCAAGTACATCGAGAAGGACGGCGCGCTGGAGCGCCGCTTCCAGACCGTCAACGTCGAGCCACCGACGCCGGAGCAGACGCTCGAGATCCTGAAGGGCCTGCGCGACCGCTACGAGGCCCACCACCGCGTCACCTACACCGAGGAGGCCTTCCAGGCCGCCGTCGACCTCAGCACCCGGTACATCACCGGCCGTTTCCTGCCCGACAAGGCGATCGACGTGATCGACGAGGCCGGCGCGCGCATCCGCATCAAGTCGATGACGGCGCCGCCGGACCTGCGTGACATGGACACCGAGATCACGCGCCTCAACAAGGAGAAGGAGGAGGCGGTCGCCAACCAGGACTTCGAACGCGCCGCCGACCTGCGCGACCAGGCGTTCAAGCTCGGCAAGAAGAAGGAAGAGATCCAGCGCGAGTGGCGCGAGCGCGAGAACTCGCGCGAGTCCGGCGGCGTCGTCGACGAGGACGTGATCGCCGAGACGGTCTCGAAGATGACCGGCATCCCGCTGAACCGGCTGGACCAGGCCGAGGCCGACCGCCTGCTGCGCATGGAGCAGGAGCTGGGCAAGGACGTGATCAACCAGGAGCGCGCGATCACCGCGATCGCGAAGGCCGTGCGCCGCTCGCGTGCCGGCCTCAAGGACCCGAACCGGCCGATGGGCTGCTTCGTGTTCCTCGGCCCGTCGGGCGTCGGCAAGACCTGGCTGTCCAAGTGCCTCGCCAAGTTCATGTTCGGCAGCGAGGAGGCGATCATCCAGATCGACATGTCCGAGTACATGGAGAAGTACAACGCCTCGCGGCTCGTCGGCGCCCCCCCAGGCTACGTCGGCTACGAGGAAGGCGGCCAGCTGACCGAGAAGGTCCGCCGGCGGCCGTACTCGGTCGTGCTGCTCGACGAGATCGAGAAGGCGCACCCGGACATCTTCAACATGCTGCTGCAGATCATGGAGGAAGGCCGGCTGACCGACTCGTTCGGGCGGCACATCGACTTCCGCAACGTGATCATGATCATGACGTCGAACATCGGCGCCAACCTGATCAAGAACAGCACCGGCCTCGGCTTCGGCAAGGGTCCGGGCACCGGCAAGGAGAGCGGCGCCGACAAGATGCGCGAGCTGATCCAGGGCGAGATCGAGCGCCACTTCCGGCCCGAGTTCATCAACCGTCTCGACGACATCGTCGTGTTCAACCAGCTCACCCGCGACGACATGCAGCGCATCGTCGAAAACGAGCTGCGCAAGGTGAACTCGCGCATGAAGCAGAAGGGCCACGAGCTCGAGGTCGACCAGTCGGTGATCGACTGGATGATCGAGAAGTCGTTCCACGAGGACTTCGGCGCGCGGCCGCTGAAGCGCGGCATCGAGAAGCACCTCGAGGACCCGCTGTCCGAGCAGATCCTGAAGGGCCAGCTCGACACGCCGTACCACATCAAGGCGATCGTCAAGGACGCCGAGGTGCACTTCGAGATGACCGCGAAGGCGGTCGAACCGAAGCCCGTCGCCGCGAAGGCAGACGCCGGCAAGGCCGATGGCGGCAAGGCGAGCGATGTCAAGGCGGGCGACAGCTCGCCGAAGAAGAAGTAGGCACACGAGCGATCTCCGCCTGATCTGTCGGGCGGAGATTCCTGCCACCGACACGCGCCCGCAGCCACTCTGCGTGCGTGCGTGATGTCCACCTGATGCTCGCCCTCGCCGAGGGCTTCGGCGAGAGCCTCGTGCCCGCCCTGCTGGCGCCGGATCTCGACCCGCGGGCCGTGCTGCGGGACCCGCCCGCGCCACCCCTCGTACCGCCGCGGGTTGCCGCCAGGCTGCGGCAGCCGGGCCTGGCCGAACGGGCGGCCGCCGTGCTCGCGAGCGCCTCCGGGCACGGCCTGACGGTGCTCACGCCGACCGATCCGGGCTGGCCGCCGCGACTGCGCGACGCTCCGCTGCGCCCGCTGGTGCTGTTCGTGCGCGGCGACCCGGCCGCCCTGGCACGCGCGCCGAGCATCGCCGTGGTCGGCAGCCGCACACCGACGCCATATGGCATCGGCGCCGCCACGCAACTGGCCGGCGTGTTGGCGCGCACCGGCACGGTGCTGTGGAGCGGCCTCGCCCGCGGCGTCGATGCGCTGGCCCACGGCGCGAGCGTCACCGCCGGCACGCCGACCGTTGCCGTACTGGCCGGCGGACTCGACAGCGTCTACCCGCCCGAACATGCCGGTCTGGCCCAGCGCATCGTCGCCGGCGGCGGCTGCGTGATCAGCGAACTGCCGCCGGGTCATCGCGCGCGCCGCGGCCACTTCCCCCGCCGCAATCGCCTGCTGGCCACCGGCGCCAGGGCCGTCGTCGTGGTCGAAGCGAGCCTGGCGTCCGGTGCACTGCACACGGCGCGCTTCGCGGCGGAGATCGGCACCGACGTGTTCGCCGTCCCTGGACCGTGGACCAGCGAGCGCAGCCAGGGCTGCCACCGCCTGCTCGCGGAGGGCGCCGGCATCGTCGAGGACCCGGAGTCGCTGTTGCGCGCGCTGGGTCTCGGTCGCGACCAGACCGGCGCCGAGGCGCTGGCGATCTGTCGCTCCGCCGACGAGCAGACAGTGCTGCAGGCGCTGCGCGCGGGGCCACGACCGGGCGACCTGCTCCAGCGCGAGAGCGGGCTCGAACGGGGAACCTTGTTGCGGGCCCTGTTCCACCTCGAGGTGGACGGTTGCGTGCGCCGGCTGCCCGGCGACCTCTGGACCGCAGCTACCAGCCGATGAACAGCAGTTCGAGCAGCAGCATGCAGCCGACGAGGACCAGCGACCAGAGCAGCCAACGACCCGCGCGCAGCACGGCAGCCCGCGTGGTGTCGCCCGCGGTCGCATGGTGCTGGCCCGTGATCACGATCGCGATCAGGAACAGGACTGGCACGTAGACGCCAAGGCGCAGCAGCAGGTTCATGCGACCGCCTCCTGCGCACGCCGCAGCGGGAACACCGAGCGCTCGGCCACCGTGAAGGCGTCGACCATGACGACGAGGTTCATCAGGCCGGCGACCGTGCACAACACGATGCCGAGCTGCAGATCGAACGGCTCCGCGACCATGCGCAGCGGGCCCGTGAACAGCGCGGCGAACAACGAGCCGCCGCCAAACAGGTTCTGCGCGATCCACCACACCGAGGCCGTGGCGCGATCGACGGCGTGGCCGCCGGAGAAGGCGAGCCCGAGCGCGAACACCGTGGTGACGGCGACGCCGAGCAGCACGCCCTTGCCCTTCTGCCCGGCGCGCGCGTGACCGAGACCCGGGACCAGCCAGGACAGCCCCGCGCACAGCGCCGGATCGGCGACCGCTGCCGGCAGATTCTCGCCGCCATCGCGGCGCAGCCGCAGCTGCCAGTGCCCAGCTGCCGCCCAGAACGCCGCCAGCATGCCGGACGCGCCGGTCAGGAACCCGCCGAGGTGCTCGAGGTCGCGTGGCAAGCGCCACAACCGTTCGCCGGTCGGACTGCCGTCCCAGCACAGGATCGCGCCGAGCGCGTGCGCCGGCAGGTTCAGCAGTTCGGGCAGCGTCAGCGACAGGCCGAACGGCGCAATCGACCGGATCAACGCCGAGCCGCCGGCGTCCGGCGTCAGCAGCGCCCAGTAGAACAACCGCTCGCGCACCAGCACCCAACCGGCGAAGAACAGCAGCGTGCAGCTGGCGAACGCAACCGCCGCGCGCTGCTTCTGCCCTGAGCGCCACTGCAGCAGGCCAGGCACGAAGCCGGACAGGAAGGCCCCCCAACCGAGGCCGCGCGCCGGGTGACTGGCATTCTGGTGCACCATGCAGAGCGCAGAGGTTACCGACGAAGAGCTGGCCACCGAAGCCTTTTGCCGGCGCTCGAGCCGCGCCGTGGCAGCCGCGGCGTATCGTCGCGCACCCGAGCCACCCCCATGCACACCGCGCCGACCCTGCTGCTGCTCTCGCTGCTGCCCGCCCTGGCGCTGGCCCAGCAGCCGCCGCCGGACCCGGCACCGGAGCCGTCGCCGCCACGGCTGGTCACCGAGCAGACGCGTGCCGACCCGGCCGAGTCGGCGCGGCTGACCCGGCCGGGACAGCGCGTGTTCGAGGACACCTTCGACACCGAGGCGTCGTTCCGTTCCTGGTTCGAGGTCCGGGGGCGCGACGAAGGCCACGCCGCGATCGACACGGCTGCCGGACACGTGCACGGCGGCAAGGGCTCGCTGCGGCTCACGTCGATCGCCCGCGACGGCAAGTCCAGCGGTGCTGGCGCCGAGCGGTGGCTCGGCGACGAGGGCTACGACTGTGTGCACCTGCGCTACTGGATCCGCTACGCCGACGACTACGACCAGGGCAACCTGCACCACACCGGCGGCTCGATCAGCGGCGTCGCCGGTACCGGCAAGTGGGACGGCATGGGTGGCGCCGGTCTGCGGCCGGCAGGTGACGACAACTTCAGCACGCGCGTCGAAGGCTGGCGCGACTGGCGGCGCCTCCCCGCCCCCGGCTACCTGCACTGCTACACCTATTGGATGGAGATGCAGCAGAACCCGGACGGCCACTACTGGGGCAACATGCTCGAGCCAGCCGCAGCCGAACGCTTCGTGCCGCCGCTCGGCAAGTGGCTGTGCGTCGAGCAGCGGGTCGCCGTGAACACACCCGGGGCCGCCGACGGCGAACTCGCGGTCTGGCTCGACGGCCGCCTGTATCTGCACTACCGGGGCTTGCGCTGGCGCAGCACCGGGTCCGTGCGGATCAAGCGCATCGGGCTGCTGGCCTACGTGCACGAGGCGAGGCGCGACAACACGGTCTGGTTCGACGACGTCGTCGTGGCAACGGGCTACATCGGCACCGGCGAGCCGCCGGCCGATCCCGCGGCGAAGTGACCTACTTCGGTGCGGGATCGGCGCCGAACACCTGTTCGCGGGTCAGCACGTGGCGGCGCGGACTATCCGGCGCGGCGATCACCTTCTTGCCGTCGAGCGCGCCGACACGCAGCTCGAAGCACCACGGCTCGTGGCGGAACACCAACGAGTGCAGGGTGCCGAATGCGTGGCCACCGCCGCGCTCCACCGCGGCCAGCAGCTCCCACGCCTCGGCGATCGACACCTTGTGGTCGCCTTCGTCGAGACAGGTCTGGATGCCGGCGCGCACCCGCCGTTCGCGGCCCGTGCTGTCGTTGCTGGCCGGCCGGCCGTCGGTACGGGTGTGGAAGTGGTTCGTCAGCACGCAGGCGCCGGTCGGGCACTCGCCGCGCACGCACGACTGCGAGTCGGTCTCGAACACCAACGCCGGCGAACTCCCGGCCGGCACGCGCGGCAGCACCACGTGCAGCAGGTAGCCCGCCGGCGGGCTCGTATTGCCGAGCAGCTGCTGCGCCAGATCGAAGGTCGCCGCCCCCGCATCCGCGCGGCCCTGCTCGAGCACGCGCCGCAACGCGACCGCCGACGGCCAGGAATCGGGCTCCGGCGTGAACGTGATCTTCGCCGAACCGACGTGCAGGAACGCAGCCAGGCCCGCCTTGCTGATGCCGGTGACGGCGCCGACGTAACCCGGCCAGGTCACCGAGGCCGTCGCGCGCCCGTCGGGCAGGTGCTCCACCAGCAGCATCGTCGCGTCGAGCAGGTGCGCACCGCTGAGCGGCCAGTCGAAGTTGCGCCCCGTCAGCACGCCACCGCCTTCGACCTCGTCACCCCACACGGAGAAGCTGCTGCAGCCCAACAGGCCGAACACGTCCAGCGCATTCGCCACCAGCAGGTCCTCGAGGTCGAAGTCACGCTCGAGCTCCGGCATCGCCAGATCGACGCCGCTGTCGCCCATGCCAGCCCACACTGCCTCGATCTCCGCCTGCACGTCCTCGGGGTACTCGATCAGCCGATCGAACGCCCCCCGCACCTGCTGCAGCAGCGGCTTCTGCCGCGCAAACCGCGCCGTGAACTCGGCGATCGCAACCGCCGCGATCTCCTTGCCGAGCAAGAACCCGTGCGCATACCCCCGCTCCCCCGGCGACCCGTACACATGCAGCACCTTCAGCCCCGCAAACTCCTCGAGCCGACCGCGCACCTCCCGCGCCACCGCCACCGGCACCGGCGCCGCCTGGCCGACGACTCCGCCCACCAACACGAACCAACCAACGGCAGCCCACGGATACACGCGCATGCCGCCTACTGTGCCGCCACACCCGCCCGCCGCCAATCACCGAGCCCACCCAGCACGCGCCCCCTGCGCTCCGCGCAGCGGCCGCACACACCCCCCACACCCCCAAACATGCTCGAGGCCCCCATACGCCCCGTGCGCGCCGCGAAGCGGCCGCGCGCCCTTGCCGCGAGGGCGTCTTGCGTCCCGCGGCGCGAAGCGCCGCACCCCTCGC
>JBGARS010000028.1:0-51174 GCA_044230075.1 Planctomycetota bacterium
GCAGGTCTCGTGGTTCAACCGACTGCGGTTGCTGGTGGCAGCCGGAGTCGTGTGGCTGACAGCGCTCGCGGCGCATGCGCTTGCACTGGTGCGTGATCCGTTGCCGCTCTACCTGCTCGCCGGTGCCATCGTCGTCGTCGATGGGCTCTACATCGCGGTGTTTCCGCGGCTGGAGCGCTCCGGCACCCGCGGCTTGCGCCGTCATGTGTATCTGCAGATCGCGGTCGACCTGCTGATCTTGACGGCCCTGCTGCACTACACCGGCGGGATCACCAACCCGTTTGCGTTGTTCTACCTGTTCCATGCCTTCATCGCGGCTCTCGTGCTGTCGGTGGCGGCCGCCGTGGTCGTGGCGGCCTGCAGTCTTGCCCTGCTCGTCCTGCTCGGCGTCGCCGAGCGCACAGGCTGGTTGGCGCATCACCCGATGCCTCTGGGCCTGACCCAGCTCCGCGACATCCAACCGCTCGGCTTCTGGGTATTGGTGTTCGCTTACTCGGTCACGCTCGCATTCTCGATCTACTTCGTGTCGACGGTGTTGGGACGGCTGCGACGGAACGAACGACAGTTGCTGCTGCTGGGGCGGCACCTTGCCCTCAGCGAGAAGCTGGCATCGGTGGGCACGCTGGCAGCCGGTGTCAGCCATGAGATCAACAACCCGATCGGCGTGATCACCAACAAGGTGCAGATCCTGCGCTACCGCGTGCGCGACGGCGACGACGCGAGCAAGCTGCTGGCGGACCTGGACGTCATCGACAAGCACGCGCGACGGATCGCGCAGATCACCGCTGGCTTGCTGACCTTCTCGCGTGAGTCGCCGTTCGAGTTGCGGGCGTTGGACTTGCCTGCCTTGCTACGTGAGGCGGCGGATCTCGTCCGACTGCCCTTCACGACCGCTGGCGTCGAACTCGATTGCGAGGCGTCCGGGCTGCCAGGGGTCGTCGTCGAGGGGTCGGCCAATCATCTGCTGCAGGTACTCATCAACATCCTGTTGAACGCCAAGGACGCCGCCCCGGCAGGATCACGCGTCGAACTCCGTTGCCAGTATCGGGACAACGAAGTCCATCTGACCGTTCGGGATCAGGGCGCGGGCATCCAGCCAGAACACCTTGACAAGGTGTTCGACCCGTTCTTCACCACCAAGGACGTCGACAAGGGCACTGGGCTTGGGCTCGCGATCAGCCATGGCATCGTCGAGCGGCACCGTGGGCGCATCGAGGTGGAGACCGAGGTTGGACACGGTACGATGTTCCGCGTGGTGCTGCCGGTGGATCGGTCGCGCGTCTGAGTCGTGACGGTGCTTCTGCTTGGTGCCCTGGCCGACGCCGGCAACGACACCTTGTGGTTGTCGTCAAGAAAGTGCTTGGCAGGTTCGGGTCCGGCGCATAGCGTCCGCGCTCGTGTTGGGCGGTCGCCAAGGGAGGGACCGACGGCACGGGTCGTTCGGGCTAGGCACCCGGACGACCCGACTCTGGTCGTGTGCACGGCTGTTCAGCGCTTGCGCTGATCGCGGCGTCCGGTGAGGACCGGGACGAATGGCTAGGCTGCTCCTCGTGCCGCGAGGCAGCAGTCGGGCACGCTCTGGAGCTTCGCGCCGCTGGCCCTTCATTGGGCCGGCGGCGCACTTTCGTGCTCCTTGCGGCCGAACCATGCCGGCGGGCTCGGCGGGCAGGCCAGCGTCACCTGCGCGCGCCGACTGACGTCGACGGCACATCGGGGCATCGGAAGGCGGTGACGAGACGGGTGACCCGGGTCGTCGGCGGCCATCTGGTCCTCGGAACCAGAATGGCGGAAAGCCGTGCAGCTGGTGAGGTTCCGACTACAGCTTGACGTCGACCACCTGGTCGACGTTGAAGTCGTAGCTGAACTCTTCGTCGACGTTGATCAGACGCCCCGTGCCCTTGAACTCGTTGAAGATGATGGCGCCCGAGAGAGCTCGTCCGTCTTCGAGGAACAACTCAACCCACTCCGCCTGACGAGCATTCATCAGGAGGTCGTAGACTTCGTCGCGGGTGGGGCGGGTGGTGTGCCGATCGGACATGGGGAACAGCTCCTGCGCCGGCCGCTCGGGGTCGAAGGCGGCGCGGAAGGTCAATGGACTGGGGTCTGGACGGGATCCGGTCACGTGACTTGGATGCACTGGCTGGCACGTCTGGAATCGCCCATGGGACCGGCGACTCCAGCTGCGACCAGGAACTGCGACCAAGACTCGAACCGGGCTGGATCTTGCCACAGTTCGCCGAACTCGACAAGGGACCCGAAACCCCCGCGCATCTTCGAGATTTCACCGACCTTGCAGAGACGGCGGGAGGCCTCCAGGTCGGCGACCAGGTCGCAGACGTAGACCAGACCGGCGTGGACCTGACCGACCTGAGTGTGGTCGTCGTTCAGCAGGCCCACGAACCGGGGTTCCGGCAGGGGGGCGGCCAGGGCCAGCTCCTCGCGCAGCTCCCGTCCCAGCGACCGCTGGAAGAAGTCCGCCCCCCGTTCAGGGACCGGGTCGACCGCCAGGTCCGCAGGCTCGACGTGCCCACCCAGCCCGATCGACCAGGAGCCATGCAGCCGGGCTTCACCCTGCCCTTTCGTGCGCTGCACGGACAAGATGCCGGACAGTGCCGCGGCGGCCGGCCGTATGCCCTCGTTCGCCGGGGCTGACTGCTGCCGACAGCGCAGCACGCAGTAGGGGATCCACTGCTTCCAGGCGGGTGTGCGTTCGGCTCGAGGGCGTTCGGCGAAGCGGCCTTGCGCACGGGCCCGGTCGAGGAAGTCCGTCGCGGCGACGCCTGCCAGGGGAAGGAAACCCTGTGGCCAGGCGCCATCGAAGAACGACGCGCGGTCGACGACGAAGACCTGCTGCATCCGCTCGGCTACTTCTCGGCGTCGCTCGAGGAACCGTCGGCAACTGGCTTCGCCGGGGGCTTGGTGCCGCCACCACCGAGCAGGGCCCGCAGGCTTGCCAGCGACGTGACCTCGCCCTTGTGGGAGCGGGTCTCGACGACTTCCTTGGCGGGTTCCACGGTGTAGACGCGCTGCTCGCGTGGGCCGCGATCGCCTCGGCCGCGATCACCCCGATCACCCCGATCCCCCCGATCGCGATCGTCGCGTCCGCCGCCGGGACCACGACCACCACCACCGAAACGACGGTCGCCGTCGCCGCGGCCCGCGTCCGGCGGCCCGCGCCGCTGGGTGGGTCGGCTGGAGTGTCCGGCGAACCGCCCGCCACCGGCGGGAGCTCCCTCGCCTTCGGCGGGGCGCCGCCGGCGACGGCCCTGTTGCTGGTCCATGCGTTCGCCGAGCGTCGGCAAGCGCCCTTCCTGCAGGTGGCGCGGCTTCAGCATCGACAGGGCGATCTTCTGCTTCTCCGTGTCGACGTTCAGCACCCAGACCGTGACGACTTCGCCGGCGCGCAGCATCTGGCCCGGGTCGCGCAGGCGTTGGCCGGGGATCTGCGAGATGTGCACGAGTCCGTCCTGGCCGATGCCGAGGTCGACGAAGGCGCCGAACTCGGTCAACGTCGCCACGCGGCCGCGCAGTTCGCGGTCGGCGTGTAGGTCCGCGATCGTGTGTACGCCTTCGTTGCTGCTGTTGACGAGCTCGCCGCGTGGGTCGTCCTTGCCGTGCTGCAGTTGCTGCAGCACGCTGATCACGCGCTGGCGCGACGCCGCCTCGGTCACCAGCGCATCGACGTTGACGTCGCGCAGGTTCTGACCGAGCAGGGCGATCGGTTCGACCCCCTTCTGGTTGGCCACCGCGGCGACGATCGCGTAGTCCTCGGGGTGGATCAGCGTCGCATCCAGCGGTTCGGCGCCGCCGACCACGCGCAGGCAACTGGCGACGTTGCGCACCGTCGCAGCATCGAGGCCGGGCACGTCGTGCAGTGTGGCGCGGGAGGGGAAGCCGCCGATGCGCCGGCGATGGTCGAGAATCGCCTTCGCCTTGTCGCCGTCCAGGCCGGGCAGTTGCTCCAGAATCTCCTGCGAAACGGTGTTCAGGTCGCAGCCGACGATGCCGAGGCAGCTCGCGGTCACGGCACCCAGCTCCCGCTGCAGCATGCCCTGGTGCACGTCGTCGAGCGTGTGGCCCAGGCCCAGCGTGCGCACGTCCATGCGAGCGAGCTCGAGCAGCGGATCCTGCAACCGCCGGCCCAGTGACACCGCGGTGCGGGCACCGACTTCCATGCCGGGAATCGCCTTCTTGCCGGCAGTGCTGGTGGCGAAGATCGTCGACGCGGCTTCGTCGACCGACACCAGCATCGGCAACGGCGTGTCGCCGAGCGCCGTGCGCAGTTCGCCGACCAGGCGTTCGCTGCTGGCCTGACGCCTGCCGTGGGGCACCGCCAGGGCGGCCGGTTGCTCGGTGCGGATCAGTTCGACGAGCCAGGCCAACGAGCCCTGCTTCTGCTCGTCGGTGTCGGCCGGCAGCGTCTTGTGCTGCGCGACCGAGCCGTCTTCCGCGAGCAGCACGGCCCACGCACCCTTGCCGCTGGTGCGCAGCGCCAGGACCTTCTTGGCGCCGAGCGCAGGCGCGAGCAGCTGCGACCGCAGGTTGCGTGCATGGGTGCGCACCGCTTCGCGATCGGCCTTCTCCTTCTGCCGGCGGCGAACGTCCTTGCCACAGACTTCCTGCAGCTGGTGCGCGGCCAGGTCGAAGACCAGGTGGTAGAACGACAACAGCGGCGCATCCGGTGCCAGATCCGGGGTGTGCAGGCTGCCGAGCAACTCGCGGTGTCGGCCTTCTGGCAAGGTCAGTTCGAGCCGCAGAATGCCTTCCCGCTCGGCGCGGCGCAGCGCCAGCATGCGGCCGGCGGGGATGCGGCCGATCGGCTCGGCGAAGTCGAGCAGGTCCTTCTGCTTCGGGTCGGTGCCGGGGCCAGCATCGCCGCCGCGATCGGGGTTCACGGCACGAGCGCGCAGGATGCCGCCGCGCAGTTCCTCGCGGAAGCGCGCGCGTGTGTTCGCGTCGTGCGAGATGCGATCCGCGAGGATCACCAGCGCGCCCTCGAGCACGGCCTCCGGTGTGGCCAGGCCGGCATCGGGTGTCAGGTAGGTGGTCGCGAGTTCCTGCAGCGATTGCTCGCCGAGCTGTCGGTGCTGGATGGCCATCGCCAACGGCATCAGACCCTTCTCCTCCATCTCCATCGCCCGGCTGCGCCGCCGCGGCCGCATGGACTGGTAGAGGTCGTCGAGCTGGTCCTGGTCGACGCAGCTGGCGACGGTTGCCTCGAGTTCCGGGGTGCGGCGCCCACGTTCCGTCGCCTGCTGCAGGATCGTCTCGCGACGCTGCTCGATCTCGGTCAGGGTGTGCAGGCGATCGGCGATCGCCTGCAGGCGCTCCTCCATGAGGCCGCCGGTCGCCCAGCGGCGATGGTGGGCCAGGAAGGAGGGAGTGGCGTTCTCTTCGAGCAGGGACACGACCGCGCCGATGACTTCGGGCGGACTGTCGAACTCGGCGAGCAGACGATCGAGGGTGGCTTGCGATGCCATGTTGGGTGCCGGCCGTGCCGGCCGAGAAAAGGCGCAGTAGGGTAGCACGGGGTTGGCCGACCGCCACCTTGGCGTGCCCGCATGCGGCGTTGGCCGTCGCGCCCGCTGTTGCGGGAGCGCGCCGACTGCCGCAAGATCGCCGACCCCATGTGCCGCCAGTCGACCTCGCCGTGACCCGCGCCGTCGACCCATCGACCGTCCGGCGGATCTGGTTGCGGGCGCCGAACTGGCTCGGCGACTTCGTGATGGCGACCGCCGCGTTCGCGCGGGTGCGCGCCGCGTTCCCCGACGCCCACATCACCGTCGGCATCCGACCGTACTTGCGGCCGTTGCTGGCCGGCACGACCCTGTTCGACGCCATCGCCGAGACACCGCGGGCGAAGGGCATCGGTGCCTTCTGGCAGCAGGTCCGGGACATGCGCCGCGGCGCCTTCGACCTGGCGATCGTGCTGCCGAACTCACTCGCGGCCGGCTTGGTTCCGTTCGCGGCTCGGGTGCCGCTGCGGCTCGGCTACCGACAAGGGCGCCCGCTGCTGATGAATCTCGGCCGCCGCGCCGTCCCGAACCGGCACTGGTGGCAGCGCCGTCGCGGCCCGAGCCGGCGACCGACGCCGATGCCGGACTACTACAACGAGCTGCTCGACGTGATCGGACTGCCACCAGGCGGCGTGCATCCGGTGCTCGAGGTCACCGACAGCGAAGAGCAGTGGGTCGCCGAGCACCTGCGTTCGCTCGGCATCGCCGATGGCGAACGCCTGCTGCTGCTCGTCGTCGGTGCCAACTTCGGTGCCAGCAAGCTGTGGTTGCCCGAACGCTTCGGCGCGGTCGCGCGGGAGTTCGCCGCGCGGCATGGCATGCGCGCGCTGGTGCTGGTCGGCCCCGCCGAGGTCGCACTCGGCGAACGCATCGCCGCCGAAGGCAACTGCATTGCACTGTCGCGGCCGGTGCTGCCGCTCGACAAGTTGAAGGCATTGGTGCGCCGCGGCGCGCTGATGGTCACCGGTGACACCGGTCCGCGCCATCTGGCCGTGGCGTTCGATCGGCCGGTCGTCTGCCTGATGGGGCCGAACGATCCGAACTACACGAACTACTGCCTCGAGCACACGGAGTTGATCCGCAAGGACCTGGAGTGTTCGCCTTGCCAGCGCAAGGTGTGCCCGCTCGGCCACCATCGCTGCATGCGCGACATCACGGTCGACGAGGTCGTGGCGGCGGGCGAGCGCCTGCTGCGGCGCGAGCAGGCGGCTACGCCGTGAACGCCATCGCGCCGAACGAGACCGCCTGCGAGCCGTCGTCGGCGCGCGCCTGCCCGTAGTGCAGCAGTTCGCCGCGGCCGCCGGCCAACTCGCTGCACAACGTCATCGCGGGTGCCGAGCAGATGCGGTCGGGGTTGCCGGTTGCCGTGATCGCGCGGTGGAAGCTGCCCGGTTCGCCGCGCTCGAGGCAGGCGAGGTGACTGCGATCGGCTGCCGCGAGTTGCGTGAGACGCGACTCGTCGACGGCGTCGGCATCGCCGAACAGCGGACCGATATGCGCCAGATCGGCGCCGGCGAGGTAGCAGACCCGTGCGCTGGCCGCCACCTCGGCGCTGCGGAAGGTCGCCAGCAGGTCCTGGCACCAGGGCTCGCCCAACGGATCGCCGGCTCGGGACGGCAGTGCGCCACAGAGGAAGCCGGCGATGCGTGGCGGCGGGTCGCCGCGCAGCTGGTGCAGGTGCTGCAGGAACAGCACCTGGAACTCGAGGCTGTGCTCGTCGCGGTGCATCAGCAGGTCGGCAGGGTCCGGCGCGCCGATGGTCTCGTGTACGGCGGCGATCAGGTCTCGTGCCGACGGAGCGACGCCGAGCGGGGTCGACCAGTCGAGCGGCAGGCCGGTGACCGGCGACGATGGGCCGGCGTGGCCGGTGCCGAACACCACGTAGAGATCCGCGGCGGGCGCGGCGAACAGGCGGGCATAGGCGGCCCCGTAGCCGGCGGCGCCGCGGGAGAGGTCGATGTGGGGGGCGACCAGCCCGCGCAGCGGCGTGCGGTCCGATCGGGGGCCGGGTTCGCCGACGAGGTCGGTCAGCGTGCGTCGCAACGCCGCTGGGTCGTTCGGGTAGCCGACGGAGCCGGCGTGACGGGCTGGGCGCGCCGGTGCGGCGAGGAAGGTGGCAGCGGCCGCTCGCACCGCCGCCGTGAACCGCGGGCTGAGCAATAGATGCCGTTCGTCCAGCTGGCGCACCAGGTCCGCGACGAACGTCAGCGGCACGTCCTGTCCGAGCTGACGGCTCGCTTCGCGCCGGATCTCGGCCAGCGTGCGCGAGCCGTCGCAGCGGCCGACGATCGGCAGCAATTCGGCCGCCACGAACGCCGGCTCACTGATGCCGAGGCGGTCGGCGAGCACGATGCCGCGGCGCTCCCCGCTGTCGATGCGCTGCACGTCCAGGGCGCGCACCGTCGGGCGGGCGGCGCTCGGCTCGTTCGCATCGCGGTCGTCGGCGGTTGGCATCGGCGCGGTGGTGGTCCGCCGAGGCAATCCCCGCCATGCCGGGTAGCATGCGGCCAGATCGTGGCGGCTTCGGGCGTTACAGCGAGGGTGCCCGAGCCTATCCGTCATCGTCGTCGCCAGCATGTCCCAAGGCCCCTTCCTGCTCGTAGTCACTTGCGACGGCAAGTCCGAGACGCATGCGTTCCATCAGGACGTGGTGTCGATCGGGCGTTCGCGCGAGTGTGACCTGTTCCTGCCGGATCGCATGATCTCGCGCATCCACTGCCGGGTGGAGCGTGCCGATGGCGCCTTTGCGCTGGTCGACGCCGGTGCCCAGAACCCGGCCAAGCTGCGTGGCCGGCCGGTGCTGCGCGCCGAACTGAAGCCCGGCGAGGTGTTCACGCTCGGCAGCTACGAGATCGCCCTCGGCATGCCGAAGGTGGAGATCGCGTCGGTCGACGAAACCCGGCCGGGCGACCATCCGCGCGGTGGCCACGACCTGGTGGCGTTCCTGCAGATCGCGCGGGCGTTGAACGAGGAGCAGAACCTGACCCGCCTGCTGACGCAGATCGTCGATGCGGCGATCCAGCTCTGCGGTGCCGAGCGTGGCTTCCTGATGCTCGGCCATTCGGGGGAACACTCGGTCGAGGTGGCGCGCAACTTCGCCCAGGAGGAGGTGCTGTCGCCCGAGTTCAAGATCTCCCGCACGATCGCCAACCGGGTGTCCGCCACCGGCGTGCCGGAGCTGACGACGAACGCGCAGGAGGACGATCGCTTCCGCGACCTGCAGTCGGTGGCCGATCTGCGCCTGCGCTCGGTGCTGTGCATCCCGATCCGCATCGAAGGTGAGGTCGGCGGCGTGCTCTACGTCGACAATCGGCTGCAGCAGCAGGTGTTCCAGGAACGCGAGAAGGCGCTGCTGCTGTCGCTCGCCGATCACGCCGGCACCGCGATCCACAATGCCCGCAGCGTCGAACAGCTACGCGGCAAGCAGCTCGAACTGCAGGCCGCGCTCGACCGCGTCGACCAGCTCAACGCGGCGCTGAAGGGCCAGCTGGCCGAGCGCACCAACGAGCTGACGCAGATCCGCGAGGAGATCAGTTCGCAGAGCCTCGGGCTGCGCAGCAAGTACGACTACAAGCAGATCGTCGGCGGCAGTCGCGCGATGCGGTCGGTGTTCGCGCTGCTCGACAAGTACATCGAGGCCGACGATCCGGTGCTGATCACCGGCGACTCCGGCACCGGCAAGGAACTGGTGGCGCGCGCGATCCACGCCCACAGCCGCCGTTCGGGGCACGCCTTCGTCAGCGAGAACTGCGCCGCGCTGCCCGAGGCGCTGCTCGAGAGCGAACTGTTCGGCTACGTGAAGGGCGCCTTCACCGGCGCCACCAGCAACAAGAAGGGCCTGCTCGAGAGTGCGCACGGCGGCGTGCTGTTCCTCGACGAGGTCGGTGACATGCCGCAGGATCTGCAGAAGAAGCTGCTGCGCGTGCTGCAGGAAGGTGAGGTGCGGCCGCTCGGCAGCCGCGAGACGGTGAAGGTCGACGTGCGCCTGATCTGCGCCACGAACCGCAACCTCGAACGCATGGTGCGCGAGGGTGAGTTCCGGGAGGACCTCTACTACCGGCTCGCGGTGCTGCCGGTGCACCTGCCGCCGCTGCGCGATCGGCGCGAGGACGTGCCGCAGCTGGTGAAGCGCTTCCTGGGCGACCTCGCGCGCGAGCAGCAGACCCGCGTGCGCGTCAGCCCCGACGCGATGGAGCGCATCGTGCAGTACGACTGGCCCGGCAACGTGCGCGAACTGCAGAACGAGATCCGCCGCGCGGCGATCCTGTGCGACGGCGTGATCCTGGAGACCCACCTCAGCCAGCACGTGCGCGAGGGGCGCAGCGGGCCCGGTTCGTCGTCTGCAGACGATGGATTGGTGCCGTTGGAGCGCGGTACCACGCTGCCCGACATGGTGCGCGAGCTGGAGATCCGCGAGATCCAGAAGGCGTTCGACCGCGCGGATGCCAACAAGAGCCGCGCCGCCGAGCTGCTCGGCGTGTCCAGGTTCGCCCTGCAACGCAAGCTCGACAAGTACGCGCTCGATGCCGCCGGGCGTGCGACCGGTGATCCGGCTGGTGGCGTTCCCGCGGCGGACGACGATTCCGCATGAACCCGGCCGGCCGCCGTCACGGATGACCTTCGCCCAGCCATTCCAGGACTACGAGATCCTCGATCGCGTGGGGGCGGGCGCGATGGGCACCGTGTTCAAGGCGCGGCAGAAGCGCATGAACCGCATCGTCGCGTTGAAGGTGCTGAAGCCGTCGCTGGCGCGCGACACCCGCTACGTCGAACGGCTGCGGCGCGAGGCCCGCATCGTCGCGTCGCTGAACCACCCGAACATCGTCACCGGCTACGACCTCGGCGAAGAGGGCGGCTACCACTTCTTCGTCATGGAGTTCGTCGAGGGCAAGTCGCTGCGCGCGCTGCTCGTCGAGTGGGGCATGTTCGCCGAGGAATACGTGCGGCGCGTCGCCCGCCACGTCGCGCTGGCGCTCGACCACGCCTACCACCGCGGCGTGATCCATCGTGACATCAAGCCGGGCAACATCCTCATCGACGAGCGTGGCGAGGTGAAGCTGACCGACATGGGGCTGGCCAAGGGGCCGGCGGACATGACGCTGACGCGCGACGGGGCCACGCTCGGCACGCCGCAGTACATCTCGCCCGAGCAGGCGCGCAATCCGCAGGACGTCGACGTGCGCAGCGACCTCTACTCGCTGGGGGCGACGCTGTACCACATGGCCACCGGCGTGCCGCCGTTCCGCGGCGACACGATGGCGGAGCTGATCACCAAGGTGCTCAGCGAGACGCCGGTGCCGCCGAACGAGATCAACCCCGCGCTGTCGGAGGGCATGTCGCTGGTGCTGCGCAAGCTGCTGGCGAAGGACCTGCGCGTTCGCTACCAGACCCCGCGCGAGCTGCTCGACGATCTCGATCGCGTCGAACGTCAGTTGCCGCCCGACGTCGACGTCTCGCGCCTCGCCGCCGGCGAAGGGCGCCATGGCAGCCCATGGTGGCGGGCAACGGTAGTGGGCGTGACCACAGCCATGCTCGGACTGGCGCTGTGGATCGGCATGCAGATGCGGCAGCGCGAGCCGCCGCCGCCGACCGCCGACGAGTACCTCGCGCGGCTGGATGCGGTGCTGGACTCGCTGTCGACGCCTGCGGCACGCATGCAGTACCTGCGGTTGCCGAGCGCGCCGACGCCGCCCGGCTGTGAGGGCGAGTTGCTGCGGCGGGAGCGCATCGTGATGTCGGATCTGCAGGCGGCGGTCGACGGCGTCGTCGCCGTGCTGCTGGGTGAGCAGTGGGCGGCCCTGGCAGCGTGGTTGCGCGATCCGCAGCTCTGGCCCGACCGGCCGCAGTGCGAGCGCGAACGCATCGCGCCGCCGTTGCTCGCCGCCGCGGGCGTCGTGCTCGGCCAGCTGCCACCGCAGGTGCGCACGTTGCGGCTCGAGGAGCTGTTGGCTCGCGTCGACCGCGAACTGGCGGAGCGCGATCAGGAGCTGCTGCTGCGATTCGAGCACTACCTCGGCTCCCCGTTGCCGGCCCGCGTCGACGAACGGGTGCGCGCCGGCGACTTCGCGGCGGCCGAGCGACTCTGGCGCGACGCGGTGGTCACCTACTTCGACGGCGTGCGGCTGCCGTTGCCGGAGCGGCTGAACGGCGCCACCGCGCAGCGCGTGACCGATCTGCACGAGCGGGCACGGCGCAGCGCCGCAGCCGGCATCGAGGCGGCGGAGGCGGCGGTGATCGAGGCCCTGCGCGGCGAAGTCGACGAGGTCGCCGATGGCCTGGGCGCGCGGCTGCGCGACGGCGACGCGCCCGATGCGGTGGCCGCGGCGCTGGCGCGCTTTCGCCAGGAGCTCGCGCAGGTCTGGCCGGCACCCGGACAGTTCCGCGTCGGTCTCGATCCGTGGCCCGACGTCGAGCGACGCCTCGCAGTGCTGCAGCAGGGCATCCTGGCCGCGGCGGCGCGGCAGGCCGACGAGCGCTTCGAGCGCCGCTGCGATCTCGTCTGGCGCACGTTCTGCCAGGGCAGCGCGGCGGACGCGCTGTCGGTGCTGGCCGGGGCCGAGCCGTCGACGCCGGCGCAGGCGGAGCGCTACCGGCGGCATCACGAAGCGCTGGCGGCGGCGCAGCTGGTCGAGCAGGCGCTGCTGCGGGCGATCGCGCGTTCCACGGTGCCGGTGGTGGCCTTTCCTCGCAGCGGTGCCGCGCAGGCCGTCGAATTGCGCGCGGAAGCGGCGGGCGACACCTTCCAGTTGACCTGCCAGCGCATCGGCCAGCCGGTGCGGGCGGCGCGGCTCGGCGAGTTCCGCTTCACGGATCTGGTCACATGGCTGCGGCAGCACGGCATCGATCCGCTGCGTACGGTGCCGGCGCCGCAGCTGGCACTGGGTTCCGTGGTGGTGTCGTTGGCTGGCGACGACCTGGCGGGCGTGGGCACCCTGGTCGCCGAGCTGGAACGCGACGGCGATCGCTTCCTCGGTGACGACGTCTGGCCGCGCATCGTGCGGGTGCGCGACGAACAGCCCGACGCGGACCTCGACCGGGAATCGCTGTTGACCAGCTTGCGCCGCGCGCGCGAGGCGGCCGCGCAGGCGGGCACGCTGAACGAACTCGAGGCGGCGATCCTGACCCTGCAGTCGCGGGTCGCGACCGCGGAGATGAGCGATCGCGAGCGGGCCGAACTGCGCGCCGCGTCGTCGTACCTGCAGCTGGAACGGCGGCGGCGGCAGTTGCTGGCCGAGCTGCGCAGCAGCGCGCCCGCCGGGGCCGAGGCGAGCGTCGTGTCCACCGGCGGGCAGCTCGAAGCCGAAGTGTCCCTGACGGGCGCTGCCTTGCACCGCGACGCCGCCGAAGGCTGGCGGCTGACCCAGGGCATGGTCGAGTTCGCCGGTGGCGATCGGCCATGGGGTGATCTGCCGCTGCAGGTGCTGCGCTGCGGCACGGGCATGGACGGCAGCGCCGAGCGGTCGACGCTGCAGGTCGACATGGTGCTGCCGACGTCGGCCGTGGGGCGGCGCTACTACGTGATCGAGTTCCGCGGCATCGCCATCATGCTGGTGGTCACCGCCGCCGACGGCGCTCATGCGGCCCTGGTCGATGGCGACCCGCGGCGCGAGGAGCTGGCGCAGCGGGCCTTCGAGCGCGCGATGCTGGGCGCGCTGCAGCCGCCGCGAGCCATCGTCGTGCCGGGTGCGGTGCACCGGCTGTCGGTCGACGTCAAGGCCTCGACGACACGCCGGCGCGCCAACGTCACGGTCGATCTCGACGGCACGGTGCTCATCGACGGCGAACTGCACGACCTGCAACCGCAGCAGGCGCTCGACGTGCTGCTCTACCCGCGCCAGGAGATCGCGGTGCGTCGGGTCGCCGTGCGCGCCGGCGGGTTGTAGCGGCCGCCGTCCTGCTATCGCGCCGGTGCCGCCGCCGGCTGCGACGAGGGCGCCACCAGAGCCGCCCCGGCAGCGACCGGTTCGATGCCGTGCCCGGCCTGGCGCACGAAGTCGTCGAGTCCGCGCCGCATCGGTGCGCCTTTGCTGGCGGCCAGGGTGGGTGCCTGCGGCGTGTGTTCGCGTGCCAGCAAGGCGCAGGCGAAGGCCGCCAGTTCGTCGCGGTCCTGGCGGTGCAGCTGGCTGGCGAGACGGTAGTCCAGCGCCGGGTCGGGATGTTCGCGGCGGGCCGTGTGGAGGCGCGTCGCGATTCCCGCCCGTTCGGCCACGGACGTCGACACGAGCGTCGCCCGCGAACGGGTTGCCGGGTCCGACGTCGACTCGCCCAGCGACGACAGTTGTGCGGCGAGCCCGGCGCGGGTCGTCGGGTCGGTGGCCAGCAGCAAGGCGCAGCCGAGCCGTTCGCGTGCCAGCGCCAGGTCGCCGTTGGCGGCGGCGAACTGGCCGAGCTGTCGTTGCTGCCATGGTGCCGGGTTGCGCAGTCGTGCGGCACGCAGCAGTTGTTCCTCGGCCAGGCCGGGTTCGCCGCTGGCCAGCAGCCGGCGCGCCGCCTCGAGCGCGCGCGTGCAGGCGAGTTCGGCGAGGTTCGGCTCGGCGAGGCCGACACACTGTGCGCCGGGGTCATCGGCCAGCGCAAACGCCCGATCGAGCGCCCGGCAGAGGTCGGCGCCGAGCGGTGCCGGCAGCTCGGCGCGCACGGCGCAGCCGCGGGCATCGCCGCGCACCGACACCTGCAGGCGGGTCGTCGCCGCGCTGCCCCAGCCCGGCAGCGCGAGCCTGCCCGACATGCGTTCCCGCTGCACCAGCAACTGCGGTGACTCGCCGTCGCCGCAACGCAAGAGCGTCAGCCGATGGCTGGCGCGGGGCACCCAGGCGTCGTCGCCGCCTTGTTCGTAGACCACACGGAACTCGCCGTCGCCCGTGCAACTGGCGGGCGCACCCGCCGACTGCGGCACCGGGTCGGCGAACGGCAGCAGGTGGCGGACCGCGCCCGCGGCGATGGCTGCCGCCACGTCGGCGGGAAGGTCCAGGCGGCGTTCGTAGTCACACCGGTACGTCGAGGGCGCGCTCGCGCAGGCGGCGGCGAGAGCCGTCGCGCCGAGCGCGAGTTGACGAAGAACGGTACACACCGGCATGGAACCCGCGCTGCCCTTCGGCAGCTGTCGGGTGTTCCTGCAGGCGGGCGGGCCGGGTCCGTCCCGATGCGGGACGCGACCCTTGCCGCCACGTGATCACGCCTCGGCGATCACGAAGGCCGTGGCGACGTCGGCGGTGTGCGTCAGGCTCGCGTGCCATCGGCGGATGCCGAGCTGCGCGGCGCGCGCCGCGGCGGCGCCGTCGAGGCCGATGGTGACGGCGCCCCTGGCGTCCCGTCGCACCTCGATCTGCAGGAAGCCGATGCCCTCGGCCCAGCCGGTGCCGAGGCACTTCATCACCGCTTCCTTGGTGCAGAAGCGGCCGGCCATCGACTCGGCAGGGTGCGCGCGGCCGACGCAGTAGGCCAGTTCGTTCTGGGTCAGGATCCGGTTCGCGAACCGCGTCCCGCCGCGCCGCCACAGCGCCTCGATGCGCGTGATCGCGACCGAGTCGACGCCGATCGCGACGATCATCCGGCCGACTCCGATGTGCGTGCTTCGGCGTGGCATCGCCACAGCCGCAGTGGCGCGCAGGCGTCGTCTTCGCACCAGAACGCCGCGGTCTGCAGTGCGTCCGGCCGGGCGCCGCCGACGATCAGCTGCAGGCAGCGGCGCCAGAGTTCGCGCCGGTCCCGCGCCGACGGCGCAGCGGCGCCACCGGGATGGCTGTGCACGAACCCGAGCCACCGGTGGCCGGCCGCCGTCAGTTCCGCTTCCGCAAGCAGGAAGGCGGTCGGCGTCACCGCGAACGAGTCGTGTTGGCCTGCCAGCGCGATCGGCACGACGTGCTCGACCAGGACGGTGCCATCCCGATGCGTACCGCCCAGTGCGCCGACCATCTCGAGGGGCCAGGCGCTGCGGGTGGCGCGATCGATCGTGCGCTGCGCGGCAGCTGCGAGGCGGACCTCGTCGGGGGGCATGCACGTCGAGCCTACGTCGGCCGGACCCGAACACAACGGCCGCGCCACCCTCGTGCGTGCCTTTCGCCGGGGCCTTTGTTAGCGTGTTCGCCTGCCATCCGATCGGATCGGCGAGGTTCTGCATGTCGATGTCGCGTTGTTGGGTGGCCCTGGTCTGTGCGGCCCTGGTCTCGGTTCTCCCCGCTCAAGAGAAGGCCCCGTCGCGCCCTGTGGGGCCGGCCGGACTGGTGGTCGGCATCGTCGACTTCGGCAAGGCCTTCGATCTCTACCCGCGTACGATCAAGGAGCGCGAGCGGCTGCAGAAGCTGGCCGACAGCTCGCGCGAACAGGTCGACAAGGTCAGCAAGCGCATCGAAGAACTGCGTGGCCTGATCCCGCTGCTGAAGGAGGGCTCGATCGAGCGCGACTCCCGCCAGCTCGAACTCGAACTGGCGATGCAGGAACGGCAGGGCACCGCCAAGCTGCTGAACGACCAACTGCAGGGCGAGACGATGCGCATGCAGCTGTCCATCTACGAGGACCTCGATGCCGCGGTCGTGCGGTTGGCGAAGGACCGCGGCGTGCATCTGGTGCTGCGGTCCGAGGTCAAGGACACCGGTGTGCCGGAAGGTGCCGACAAGACGAGCCCGAAGGTCGTTCAGAACCGCGTGTTCGCCTACGAGCGGCGCCAGGTCTGGTTCGCGGCCGAGGAACTCGACCTGACCGCGGACCTGATCAAGCTGCTGCAGGTGTGGCCGCTCGACAAAGGGGCGCAGGCGGACAAGGGTGCGCCGCCGGCAACACCGCCGGCCGGCGCGGGCGACAAGGCCACCGGTGGTGGAGGCGAGTAGCCGAGTGGTGGCGAACGCTCCCCAGAGCCCGGTCGCGCGCCAGCAGCGCACGCTGAAGAACCCGGTCGAGTACCGCGGTGTCGGCCTGCACTCCGGCAAGGAGATCCGCATCGTCGTACGTCCGGCCGAGGCCGGCACCGGCGTCACGTTCGTGCGGACCGACATCGAGGACCATCCGGTCGTGCGCGCGCACGGCGCCAACATGAAGGCGCGGCAGCGGCGCACCTGCATCCAGGACGGCCGCGCCGAGGTCTACACCTGCGAGCACCTGCTCGCCGCGCTCTACGCGCTCGGCATCGACAACGCGATGGTCGAGATCGACGGCGAAGAGGTGCCGGGGCTCGACGGCGCCGCGTCGGAGTTCTTCCGCGGCCTGCGCGAAAGCGGCACCGTCGAGATGCGCGCGACGCGCCAGGTCTATGCGGTCAAGCAACCGATCTACGTGCGCGAAGGCACCGCCAGCCTGGTCGCACTGCCGGGCAGCGGCCGTCTGACGATCGAGTACCACCTCGACTACCCGGCCCAGACGAAGCACGGCGAGACGAACGGTTCGCTGCCGGGCGCCAAGCAGATCGTCGGCTTCGAGATGTCGCCGGAGAACTTCGAACGCGAGATCGCGCCGGCACGCACGTTCGTGTTCTCGCACGAGGTCGACGCGCTGCGCGCGGCCGGTCTCGGCAAGGGTGCGACGCCGCAGAACACGCTGGTCGTCGGCCCGAACGGTCCCGAGGCGAACGCCCTGCGCTGGGACGACGAGCTGGCGCGGCACAAGATCCTCGACCTGATCGGCGACCTCGCCAACTCCGGCGTCGACCTGGATGCGCACATCATCGCCACGCGCTCCGGCCACGGCCTGAACATGGCGCTGGTGCAGCGCATCCTCGAGGAGCGCGAGCGCGAACAGGAGGAGGGCGAGGCGCCGAGCGACTCCGGGCTCGACATCCGGCAGATCCTCAACCTGCTGCCGCACCGCTACCCGTTCCTGATGATCGACCGCGTGATCGAGCTGGACGGCTTCCAGCGCGCGGTCGCGATCAAGAACGTCACCATCAACGAGCCGTTCTTCCAGGGCCACTGGCCCGAGCAGCCGATCATGCCGGGCGTGCTGCAGCTGGAAGCGATGGCACAGTTGGCCGGTGTGCTGCTGCTGCGCAAGCTCGAGAACACCGGCAAGTTGGCGGTGCTGTGGAGCATCGACAAGGTCAAGCTGCGCGGCGCCGTCGTGCCCGGCGACCAGCTGCGCATCGAGGTCGAGACGATCCGCGCCAAGCCCCAGGTCGGCCACGTGCGCGCGCGCTGCAAGGTCGCGGGCCGCCTGGTCGCCGAGGCCGAGTTGAAGTTCACGCTGGTCGACGCGTGAGCACCGGACCCGGCAACGTGGCGGCGAAGATCGTGCGCGTCGGCGTCGTCGGCGTCGGCCACCTCGGCAAACACCACGCCCGGCTGTTCCAGTCGCTGGCCAAGAGCGGTGCCGGTTGCGAGCTGGTCGCGGTCGCCGATCCGAGCGAGGCCGCGCGCAAGGTGGCCGAGGCGACCTACGAGGTGCCGGCGTTCGCGGACCACCATGAGCTGCTCGGCAAGTTGGACGCCGTGTCCGTGGTCGTGCCGACGCGCCTGCACCGCGAAGTCGCCAGCGTGTTCCTGGAGAACGGCGTCGACGTGCTGGTCGAGAAGCCGATCGCGCGCACGGTCGAGGACGGCCAGGTGCTGGTCGATCTCGCGCGGCAGCACGGCCGCATCCTGCAGGTCGGCCACGTCGAGCGCTTCAATCCGGCGCTGCGCGGCATCGAGGAGATCGGCAAGAGTGCGCGCTACATCGAATCGCACCGGTTGGCGCCGTTCTCGTTCCGCAGCACGGACATCGGTGTCGTGCTGGACCTGATGATCCACGATCTCGACCTCGTGCTGGCGCTGGTGCAGAGCCCGATCAAGTCGATCGATGCGTTCGGCGGTGCGGTGTTCACGCCGGCCGAGGACATGGCGTCGGCGATCATCAAGTTCGAGAACGGCGCCGTCGCGCACCTGACCGCCAACCGGGTCGCCTTGAAGCCGCTGCGCCGCATGCGCGTGTTCTCGCGCGAGGGCTACGCCAGCCTCGACTTCCAGACCGGGCAGGGCATGGTCGTGACCAAGGCGCCGGGTTGGGACTTCGAGCAACTCGACCTCGAGAAGCTCGATCGGGCGCAGATGGGGGACCTGTGGAAGTTCGTCTTCGATGGCCTGCTACAGCTCAAGCAGCTCGAGCTGAACGAAGGCAACCCGCTGCAGGAGGAGCTGCTCGCGTTCCTGCAGTGCGTGCGGGACCGCAGTCGGCCGCTGGTCACCGGCGAGGACGGCGTCGCAGCGGTCGCGGCCGCCGAGCGGGTGCTGGCGGCGATCGCGCAGAACCGTTGGCAGTGACGGGCGCCTGCCGTCAGCGCGGAGCTTGACCGTGGCACGTGTGGTGTGACCGCGTGACGTCGAGCGTGTGCCGCGCTACACTCGCCGCCCTTCGGGTGCTCCGCTCTGCGGTTCACGTGTCTGCACGCGGGCCAAAAAGTTGAACCGATGACCATTCGCCGGGCTCCGACCCCAGGATCGGGCGGGAGCGGGAGGCGCGCTGTGATGGCGTTGCCGGCCTGCACCCAAACGTTCCGGGGGGAGCCCACCTGAACCCAAGGGTTCAACCGGCCTCCGTCCACGGTCTTCGCGGAGCGGAGCTCTCGATTTCCCCGCGCCGCACGCTACCTTGCCCATCCTGGCTCGGCGTGCGTGGCGCGTGCGACCAGGAGAACGGCGTGCCCGGTCAGGGGATGCCGCAGCGGTCTGGCGCCGGATGGCGCCGCAACAGGAGGTGGAGTGATGCGACAGTTCCTGCTCGGACTGTTGGTGGCGGGTCTTGCCTGGTGGGTCTACTCAACTTGGATCGTCGTGCCGGTTGCACCGGTCGGCGGCCCACCGGAGAAGTCGGCGCCGTTGGACCTCAGTCGCATGCTGACGCCGCAGTCGGCCCCGGCTGCCGGTCCGTCCGCGCTCGAGGCGAGCGCACGCGGCAAGACCGCGGAGGTCGCGGTGGCCGAAGCCGCTCGACTGCCCGGGATCGACGATCTCGTCGCCGGCATCACCCAGCGCGACTCGGGTGCGATCACCAGCGCGTGGGCCGCCGTGGCCGCGGGGCGTGGTGGCGTCGATCGCCAGCGGTTGGTCGATGCCCTGCAGCCACCGGCCGACGACTTCGCGGCCATGCTGGCGATGCTCGGCACCAACAACGCGGTCCTGCACTCGGCCGAGGGACGGGCACTGGCGAACAAGGTGCTGGCCGCCGCACTGGCGATGCCCGACGCCGAAGCCTGCACCGCGGGTTCGCTGCTGCTCGCGTTGTCGCTGCGCGGTCGCATCGAACGCACGGACACCGACGTGCGCACCTTCGTCGAGGAGGCCTACCGCCAACACCGCATCCGCGTCGACCGTTGGTTGTGCGATCCGGCGAACGTCGCCCGTTCGCGCAGCTACACGTTCGAGAAGGGTGATTCGTTGGCGCGGGTCGCCAGCAAGTTCCGCCGCGAGGGCGTGCAGGTCGAGGACGGCACGTTGGCGGTGCTGAACCGGATCCACAATCCGAACACGGTGCAGGTCGGCCAGAAGATCAAGGTGCCGGTCGATCCGATCTTCGCCGTCGTCGAGAAGCGCAGCTACTCGATGGCGATCTACCTCGGCGAGCACCTGCTGCGGCTCTACTGGGTCGGCCACGGCGAGAACGACAAGACGCCGGTGACCGAGTTCACCGTGGCCGAGAAGCAGCCGCGGCCCGAATGGACGGCGCCGGACGGCCAGCGCTATCCGTACGGCCACCCGAAGAACATCCTCGGCGAGTACTTCATCAAGTTCCGGAACGACCGCTACACAGGCTTCGGTGCGCACGGTACACCGATGCCGGACACGATCGGAACGATGTCGTCGATGGGCTGCATCCGCATGCTCGCGCCGGACATCGCCGAGGTGTTCCAGCTCCTGCCGCGCGGCGCCAAGATCACGGTACTCGCGTCCGAGTCCGTGCGGTGAAGCTGCTGCACTGACGGACCGCGCGCCCCGCATGGCCCGGCGGTCGGAGGTGCCACCGCCCAATCCTCCGCCCGATGTCGCCGACCCTAGTCGCCCTCAGTGCCTTCGGCGCCCTCGCCTTCGCCTACGTGGCGGTGCCGCGGCTGCTGCTGCAGGCGAGTCGATGGCGACTTGGCAGCCAATGTCGGCGTCGCCGTGCGATCGCGCTGACGTTCGACGACGGGCCCGGCGAGCAACTGACGCCGCAGGTGCTGGCCCGACTGGCTGCGGCCGGCGTGCCGGCGACGTTCTTCCTGCTCGGCCACAACGTCGGCCCCAACCGGGACCTCGTCGTGGACCTGCAGCGCCACGGCCACGAGGTCGGCACCCATGGCAACCTGCATGTGCACCATGTCTGGTCGCTGCCGTGGGTGGGTGTGCTCGACACGCGGGATGGGTGGCGGCGGCTCGCCGGCGTGTTGTCGGCGCCGGTGCGCGCGATGCCGTTCCGGCCGCCGTACGGCAAGCTGAACCTGATCTCGCTGCTGTGGCTGTGGTGGCATGGCGCACCGCTGGCGATGTGGACGCACGACAGCCAGGACACCCGGGGTGGTGTCAGCATGCCGCCGTCGGCACTCGCCGACGCGGTGCGACGGGCCGGTGGCGGCGTCGTGTTGCTGCACGACTTCGACCGTGACTCGGTGACCAGCAACGACGACGTGCTCGCCAGGCTCGATGCGGTGATGTCCCTGCGTGCGGAGGGGTTCCAGTTCCTCCGCATGTCCGAAGTGGCCGACGATGCCCTGGGCTGATCGGGAACTGGGCTGATCGGGCAGACCTACGGGCGTTGCCGGATATCGGTCACGAGCCATCGCCGCGTCAGCGCAACGTGCTCGATCGCCCCGAGCGGGACCTCGTCGAGGCCCTCGTGGCGGAAGTCGAACGGCGCCAGCATCAGCTGCGACATGTCGTCGTCGTCGCGCGGCAGGCGGGCCACCTGGGCCCTGCCTGTGAATGTGCGCAGTTCCTGCCCATCTTCGCCGGTGGTGCCGTTTGGGCGTCGGTAGCGCAACTCCCAATAGGAACGCCGTTCGAAGTCCATGTCGACCCGCTGGCCCACGACGTCGACCGTGACCGTCGCCCGGTCGTCGTCGAGCCGGGTGGGTTCTGGCACCTCGGTGTAGCCGGCGACGTGCAGGCTCGGGTTCTGTTCGCGGAAACGGTCCCACGCGAGGCGCATCGTCAGCGAGTCGTCGATGCCCATGCGCCGCCGGTAGGATCGGTCCAGGCACAGGAACAGCGCCTCGGGATCGTCGCGGCGCAGGGCCTCGAACAGGGTCTGTGCCGTGCGGTGGGGCGTGTCGAACCTCTGCGACACCCAGGCGCTGCGGTCGGGACCGCAAAACAGCCGGCTCAGCGAGCAGCAGCCGGAGAGAGTGCTGAGCATCGCGGCCAGCATCGACAACAGGATCGGTCGCATGGGCGGCTGGTCATCGTGCCCCGGCGAGCCAGTCTTTCCAGCCGCGGGACCTGCGACCCGAGGCTTCGCGCGGCGCGAGGAATCGGCCCGCAGCCGGACCGCGGCGGCTCGCGCCCGTGGCAGCGTTGGCGTGGGGTCACTCGCCGGCACGGGAGTTTTCGGCTGCTGTGGTGGCTATACTCCTGCGCCCACTCGACCGCCCCACCCGCCCGGCGCCGTCCCGACAACCGCAGATTGATGCTCATGACGTCCTTTCGCCCCGGCTTCGTTCTCTTCGCCGCCGCCTTGTTTGCTGCCTTGTCGCCGGCCCAGGACGCCGGGGCCGTGCAGACCGCCAAGACCATCGATGCGGTCAAGAAGGCCGAGGCCGACCGGGCCGCGCTGCCGCCGCCGGTGCAGCAGCCGGGCAAGATGCCGGGCAACAGCTGGTTCCCGGTCGCCGACATCGACCTGGGCACCTACTTCGGCGAAGGGGAAGCCTCGGGCACCTTCCAGTGGAAGAACCCGACCGACCAGGCGGTGGAGTGGCGCAACTTGCAGGGCAGCTGCCAGTGCGTGCGCGCGACGATCCACGTCGCGGACCGGCTCTACGAATTCCGGCCGAAGCAGCAGAGCCCCCTGGTCCGCGTCACCAAGGACGCCAACGGCAAGGACCAGGAGGAGCCGGTGACCCAGGTCGCGGTCGGCCCCGGCGAGTCCGGGGATCTGACCGTGCACCTGGACATGCACGGCATCACCGGTCCGAAGATGGCGACGCTCGACATCCACCTGACGGATCCGACGCTGCCCATGGTGAAGCTGAAGTGGAACGCGACGGGCGCGCAGCTGTTCGCGATCTCGCCCGCCGAGGTCCAGCTGAACAAGATGACCTGGAACGAGACGCGCGAGTTCTCGGTTGCGGTCGTGTCGCCCGTCAACCGGGACTTCGAGATCACCAGCATGGACACGGCGCCCAAGGCGTTCGACGTCAGCTGGGAGAAGTCGATGAACGGCGACCTCGCCACGTGGACGATCAAGGGCAAGTATGGCCCGGTCGGTGAGGACACCGCCGGTGGCGGCGTGTTGAAGTTCCACACCAACGTCAACGGCGGCGCGACCTTCAGCGTGCGCGTCATGGCATTCGTGCAAGGGCCGCTCGAGGTCAAGCCAGGCGGCTTCCTGACGCTCGGCATGGTCCGTCAGGGCAGCACGCTGCAGAAGGAGATCGTGTTCGAGCCGAACGACGGCAGCAGCCTGGAGTTGACCGGCTTCCACTTCGAGAAGCTGCGCGGCGCGGAGAACAGCCTCAAGGTGACGTCCACCAAGGACGGCAACAAGCTGGTGATCCACTTCGAGGTGCTGGACAACGCGCCCACCGGGCTGCTGAAGGGCGATCTGGTCGTCGAGTTGAACCATCCGCTGGTCAAGGAGAAGCGGATCATGTTCAACGGCTACGTGCGCTGATCCAGCCGCCGAGCTCGACCTGACGGCACGCGCAGCTGTCTGCGTCGCGGCACCCGAAGCACTGGCGCACTGCGCGGCCCGGAGGGGACGAACTGGGCCGACCGCAGCGCCGCGATCGTCGACTGGCAGCAAGCGTCGCCAGGTGGGCCTTGGTATGGTTGCGCGCGTCCCTCACGATCTCCTGCATGGGCCGACACGATCTTCCTAGCGGCTTCACCGACGACCAGTTGCGCGGGTTCATGAAGGCCATCCTGGCCGACGTTCACGCGGTGGAGCGCATGCTGGCGGGGGAAGCGTTCGAGACCGGCGTGCGCCGCATCGGCGCCGAGCAGGAGATGTTCCTGGTCGATCGGAACGGCCGGGCGTGGTGTGGGGTCGACGCGATGATGCAGAAGCTCGCGCACCCGCAGTTCACCTACGAACTGGCCCAGTTCAACCTCGAGTGCAACCTGCTGCCCCAGGTCTTCGGCGGCAGTTGTCTGTCGACGATGGAGCAAGAGCTGCACGGGTTGCTGGGCAAGGCCCGCGATGCGGCGAAGGAGCTCGGCGGCGGCATCGTGCTGTGCGGCATCCTGCCGACCTTGCGCCGCACGGACCTGTCGCTCGACTCGATGGTGCAGAACCCGCGCTTCCTGGCGCTGAATCGGGCCATCTCCCAGCTGCGTGGCGGCGAGTTCCAGTTCCGCATCAAGGGTGTCGACGAGTTCGAGATGACGCACGACAACGTCATGCTCGAGTCGTGCAACACGAGCTTCCAGATCCACTTCCAGGTGGGGCCGCGCGAGTTCGCGAAGCTCTACAACGTCGCCCAGGCGATCACCGCACCGGTGCTGGCCGTGTCGACCAACTCGCCCGTGCTGCTGGGGCGCCGCCTGTGGCGCGAGACGCGCGTGGCGCTGTTCCAGCAGTCGGTGGACGCACGGTCGGCTGCCCACCAGCTGCGTGGCCGGCGACCGCGCGTCAACTTCGGCGACGGCTGGGTCAAGGACTCGGTCCTGGAGATCTTCCGCGAAGACATCGCGCGCTTCCGCGTCGTGTTGGCGACCGACATCGACGAGGACCCCGAGGCGGTGCTCGATCGCGGCGGCGTGCCGGCCCTGACCTCGCTGCGGTTGCACAACGGCACCGTCTACCGCTGGAACCGCGCCTGCTACGGCATCAGCGACGGCAAGCCGCACTTGCGCATCGAGGCGCGGGCGTTCCCGTCCGGTCCGAGCGTGCTCGACGAGATCGCGACGGCGGCGTTCTTCTTCGGCCTGATGGCCGCGGTGTCGAACGAGTTCGACGACGTCAGCAAGGTGATGCCGTTCGACGATGCCAAGGGCAACTTCGTGGCGGCGGCGCGGCTCGGCCTGCAGGCGAACCTGAACTGGTTCCATGGGCGCGAATTCGGGGCGCAGAACCTGATCCAGGAAGTGCTGTTGCCGATGGCGCGCTCCGGGCTGGAGAACGCCAAGCTCGACACCGCCGACATCGACCGCTACCTGGGCGTGATCGCCGAGCGATGCCGCCGCGGTCGCACCGGAGCCCGCTGGGCGCTCGATTCGCTGACGGCGATGGGCGAGAAGGGGACCAAGGAACAGCGCATGACGGCGCTGGTGCGGGCGACGATCGCGCGGCAGACGACCGCCGAGCCCGTGCACACGTGGGAACTGGCCGACACCGGTGAGTTCGAGGGGTGGAAGGAGAACTATGTGCAGGTCGGTCAGTTCATGACCACGGACCTGTTCACGGTGCACCCCGAGGACGTCGTCGACCTGGCGGCGAGCCTGATGGACTGGCGCCACATCCGCCACGTGCCGGTCGAGGACAACGACGGCAAGCTCGTCGGGCTGGTGTCGCACCGCACGCTGCTGCGGCTGGTCGGGCAGGGCATGCGCGGCAGCGAGCGCACGCCGGTCGCGGTCAAGGACATCATGCGGCAGGATCCGATCACCGTGACGCCTGGTACGCCGACGCTCGAGGCGATCGAACTGATGCGTCGCCACCGCGTCGGCAGCCTGCCGGTCGTCGAAGAAGGCAACCGGCTGGTCGGCATCATCACCGAGCGCGATCTCATCCGCGTGGCGGCGATGTTGTTCGAGAAGCACCTGCGGGAGACGAATGCGGAATGACCGGGCTCCGGTGCGCGCAGGCGCTGCAGCGTGAAATCGGCAGCTGGGACGTGGGGCGACCGGGCCCGACGCTGCTGGTGCTCGCCGGCATCCATGGCAACGAGCCTGCCGGCGTGCACGCCGCGCAGCGGGTGCTGGAACGGCTGCAGGAGTCGGAGTCGCCGATCGTCGGGCGGCTCTTGGTGCTTGCCGGCAACCTGGGCGCCCTCGCCGCAGCGAAGCGGTTCCACGATCGCGATCTGAACCGGGGCTGGAGTGGACCGGCGATCGCGGCGCTCTGGCGTCGCGCCGAAACGGAGCTGTCCGCCGAGGACCGTGAGCAGCGCGATCTGCTGCGGCGCTTCGAGCAGGTCCTGGCCACGGCCACCGGCCCGATCGTGTTCCTGGACCTGCATTCGAGCTCGGCACCCGGGGCGCCTTTCCTGTGCCTGGCCGACACGATCGACAACCGGCGGCTGGGACTCGCGACCGGCGTGCCGATCATCCTCGGCATCGAGGAGACCATCGAAGGCGCGTCACTGGAGTGGTTCGCCCAGCGCGGCATCGCGGCGCTCGCCGCCGAGGGAGGGCGCCACGCGGACGCCAGCACCGTGTCGAATCACGAGGCCCTGTTGTGGTGCATGCTCGAGCGGCTCCGCATGCTGCCGGCCGGCGGTCCGGATCTGTCGGCACACCGGGCCCAGCTGGAGCGTGCGGCGGTCGGTGTTCCGTCGATCGTCGAGATCGTGCAGCGACATGCGATCACCGCCGAGGACCACTTCCGCATGGAACCCGGGTTCGTGAACTTCTCGCCGGTCGAGAAGCGGCGGCTTCTGGCGACCGACCGCCACGGTGAGATCCGCGCACCGCACAAGGGCCATGTGGTGCTGCCGCTGTATCAGGCGCTCGGTGACGACGGCTTCTTCCTGGCGCGGCGCGTGTGGCCGTTCTGGCTGCACGTCGCGCGCTGGATGCGGCGCCTGCGTGCCGATGCCGTGGCCAGGTTCCTGCCGGGCGTGCGTGTCGATCCCGAGGATCACGACACGATCCTGGTGAACCCGCGCATCGCGCGTTGGTTCGTCACCGAGTGGTTCCACCTGATCGGCTTCCGCAAGGAGCGGCGGCGCGGGGATCGACTCGCCTTCACCCGTCGTCGTTCCCGCGCCGAGAACGCACGCCTGTGACGGGGCGGCGCCGCCGCGCTCACTGCTGGATCAGGCCGTAGAACGATGGGTCGGCCACGGCGGGACACAGGTCCGGCGGCAGCAGCAGGGTTCGCGCGGCCCAGATCTCGGTGAACACGCGGTACTTCAGCGCGGTCTGGTCCAGATAGGCGACGCCGTCGCTGCCGCCCGTGCCGACGCGACGGCCGATCACGCGTTCGACCATGCGCGCGTGGCGCTGGCGGAAGGCGAGCATCTGCTGCTCGCACTCGATCAGGCCGTCGATGATCTGGCCGGGCCAGCTCAGCAGGGGCAGCATGCGGTTGCTGTCGACGAACAGGATCGCCGCGCGCAGGCGCCGCACGTGCGGCTGGGAAGCCGCTGGAACGTCCTCCGCACGCAGGTGCCGTCGAGCTCCCTGCAGCTGGCCGCGATACCGAGCGCGCAGTCGTTCCTGGTCCGCAACCGTCAGTGCCTGCACGCTCACCGCATGGTCGAGCGCACGCTGGCACAACGCCTCGTGGCCGGCGAGGTACTGCTCGACGAACTCGCCGACGACACGTTCGTCGTCCACGTCCCCTGGCTGACTGCCGTGGATCGGTGTGCGGTGCAGCCAGCCGTCGACGGCCGCCTTCAAGGTCGGCGGATCCTGCCGCCGCCGCTGCACCCGCTCCAGGGCCGGCGATGGGGCCCCATCGTGGCTCTTCAGGGCCTCGATGTAGCTGCCTTCGCCGCCGAGCGGAATGCGGTCTTCGTCGGGCAGGCCCAGCAGGATCTCGATCTCGCGCATCTGCGCCGACTGGAAGCCGCTCGCCGGGTTCAGCTTGTCGCGGAACAGCAGGTAGTCCTGCGTCGCCATCGTCTCCATCAGCCGGAAGTGCTGCGACGCGAGTTCGAAGCAGATGGTCACGCGGCGCAGGCTGGCGACGGCGCCGGCCAGCGCATTCTCGGGCACCGGCCGCAGCGCGAACAGATTGCGCGCCGCCACCAATTCGCGCAGGACGACCTTGAACCACAGTTCGTCGACCTGGTGGATGACGATGAAGCGCACCTCGTCGTCGCTCAGATCCTGCTCGCTGGCAGCCGTGCCGCTCTGCAACTGCAGCAGTTGTTCGACGCGGATGTAGTCCCAGTAGTTGGTCGGGCGCGGTGGGTCGGGCTGCATGCCGGCAATCTAGCCGCGCCGGCGCTCACAGCCACGATCTGTCGCCCGCCGTCCTGCGTCGTGGTTGCGTGGCGGGAGGAGTCGGGCGGCGGCGGCGGCTCGGGGCCGGCGCCGCGCGCCCTCGTGCGTCAGCGCTTGCTCAGGTTGAAGTTGAGTTCGATGCGCTCCTGGCCGGGGCCGACCACCAGTTGCTGCTCGGTCTCCTTCATGTCGATCATCTTGACGAACGGGTTCTCGGCTCCCTGGCGGCTGGCGGTGATCTTGTAGGTGCCGGGGGGGACGCGCTTGAGCAGCCGGTAGTTGCCGTCGCCATCGCTGATCACCTTGGCGTGGAACATGGCCTGGGCCGGCCTGCCGCTGGGGTCCTTCTGGTTCAGTTGCTCGGTGAACGGCGTCGACACCGAGACCTCGATCTGCCCGGAAGGCATGCCGGCGATGGTGGTGCGCCCCTCGACGAGCGCTCCCTTCGACAGCTGCACGACGCCGATGTCGGCGACCTGTCCCGGCGTCTCGACCTTGATGTTCAGCGCCGATCCTTCGCAGTAGATCGGGCTCGACACCCGCACCATGTAGTCGGCGAAGGCGAGCTTGTTGATGCGGAAGCGTCCCTGCGCATCGGTGCGCGTCTGCGCCTTGGTGTGCTTCTCCGGCATCATCGAGCGGAACATCTCGAGGAAGCCCAGGTCGGCAGCGGGGCCGCCGTTCATGTCCGTCGTCACCAGGGCATCGGCGATGGGCTGGCCGCGGTCGTCGACGACCGTGCCGCTGATGGAGCCACCGAGGGTCAGTTCGACCGAGACCTCCGGGGTCGGGCCGCCGTCGACCACCGCGAACGACTGCGACAGGGTCTTGGCGTGCGCCTTGTCCTCGACCATCATGCGGAACTCGCCCGGCGGCAGGCCGCGCACGACCGCCCATTCGCCGCGGAACTCGGCCGGGTAGTCACTGGGATTCACGTTGCGGTCGGGGAAGTCCAGCACCTTGCCGACACCGGCGGGGTTGTTGGGGAAGTAGCGCGTCAGGCTGATGCGGTAGACCTTCACCGGGCTGCCGTTGGCGGCCAGCACCCGTAGCTTGATGAACGCGCGTGTGCCGAGCACGAGCTTGACCGCGGTGTCGCCGCTCATGACCATCGGTTCACGGGCGTCGAGGAAGCCCTCCATCGAGGTCTGCAACTGGTAGGGGCCGATGCGCAGGCTGGGGAAGGTGAACGTGCCGTCCGCGGCGGAGACCGAGGTGGCGTTCTGTGGCGTCTTGGTGCTGAGGCCGGTTGCGGTCACCGTGGCGCCGCCGATGGGCTTGCCATCGGGGTCGACGACGACACCTGCGATCGGTTCGCCGCGCACAACCGGCAGCGTGAACTCGTTCGGTCCTTGCGGCTTCAACGGCTGGTTCAGCACCGGCGAACTCGCGTAGCCGACCGCTTCGACCGAGAGGTTGACCAGCCCCTGGGTGGGGGCGCTCGTGAAGCGGAAGAAGCCCGATGCGTCGGTGAGCGCCGCGATGCCGCGCTCGCGGCCGGGCGTGGCCAGCATCGCGTGGGCCTGGTGGCTGTTGGCGAGGAACACTGTGGCGCCGGCGACGCCGAGCTGCGTGGCCTCGTCGACCACCCGTCCCTGCACGATCGTGCCGAACTCGAGTCGGATCTCGCCGGCGTCGTACCAGTCGTCCTCGCGGACCCGCAGCTGCGACAGGTTCTTCTCGGGGTGATCGTCGCTGACGATGCGCAGGTCGCACGGCTTGCCGGGCTGGCGCACGCCGAGCGCGAAGCTGCCGTCGTCGGCCGTCTTCGACACCGCCAGCGGCGTCACCGCCTGCGTCATCTTGTTCATCAGGAACAGGCTGGCGGCGTCCGTGGCGAGGTTCTGTACCAGCATCACGGTTACGCCGGGGGCCGGCTGACCGTCGGGCAGCACCACGTGGCCGCGCACGCCCTGCGGCGCATCCGACTGCGCCGCGCCGTTGGTCGCTTCGACCTCGGTGCGCACCGGTGCCGGGGCCACCGTCGGCGCGATCACCGGTGCCGGTGCCGGGGCCTTCGGTTGCGCCGGCTTCGGGTTGGCCGGGGCCACGGCGGGCGGCGGCGTGGCGGCTGGCTGGTTCCAGAACAGGTAGGCGGCACCGCCCGCCACGGCGGCGAGGAGGAGCAGCGGAACGGCGATCTTGCTGGCGTTGGTCACGAGTGGATGCGGGTTCGGGGTTGGCTCAATGCTGATCGGGGATGTCGATGTCGCGCTCCACGACCGCCTGGCCGGCTGTCACCACCACGGTGATCGAAGAGCGTTGCAGCTGCAAGAGTTGTTGGAGGATGTGGGCGTCGGGGTCGACGGTGCCAACGACGGCTGCACGCAGTTCGTAGGTTCCCGGGGGCACGCGGCGGGGGATGCGGAACGCGCCTTGGGCGTCGGTCACGGTTTCGAAGCGCGCCGTTGGACCCTGTCGACCCGCGTTGGCTTCCACCAGGACCACCTTGATTTGCCCGGCACGGCGCCCGCCGACGGTGGCGTGGCCCGACACCGCCGCGCCATGGGCCAGATGGATCGGCGGCACGGTCTGCTCCACGGGGCGGTCGACCAGGATCGAGCGGACGAGCGTCCGGCAGGCCTCGGCATGGTCGACTTCGAGCTGGTAGTCGCCCAGCGCCAGCTGCGGCAGCACGAAGGTGCCCTCGGCGTCGGTGGTGGTCCGGGTCGCCGTGATGCGGTCGGGAACCGAGCTGGCCAGCAGCTTCCAGATCGGACTGTCCGGGTCCGCCCCGGCCGCCTGCGTCACGACCGTGGCGCCGGGCAGTGGTGTGCCATCCTCGGCGAACACCCGGCCCCGCAGCGTGGCCCCGCGCGACATGGTCACCTCGATCCAGGGCGGCTCGGCGGGCGGCACACCCGCAATCGCGAACGGGGCCGAGAGAGTCTTCGCCCAGCCGACGGCCACGACCTCCGCCACGAAGATGCCCGCCGGCAGCCCGTCGACGTCGGCGTGATCGGTCCAGCCATCGAGATGCACACCCTGCTCCGGCACGTCGGCGACGAAGCCGATCTGCCCACCTCGATCGTCGAAGTAGCGCCGGATGCTGAGCTGGTAGTCGCGCAGTATGGCACCTTCGGGCGTCTTCACGCGGACCTGCACACTGCCGCGCCGCGCCAGCACGACCTGCACATCCTGGCGCCCGGCTTCGACGTCCGTCACTTCGGCGGTCTGGAACCCGCGCGCGCTGACGCGGACGCGGTGCGGGCCGGTCGACAGTCCCTGCACCGCGAACACGCCATCGGGGTCGCTGGTGGTCAGGAACGCCGCGGCCGCCGACTTGCTGGGCCACACCTCGACGCGTGCTTGCGACACGGGGTGGCCCGCGGGATCGCGCGCCTCCCCGCGCAGCGTCCAGCCGGGTGGCAGCGCGAAGTCCAGTTCGATCGGCTGCGCGACCGTCAGTTCGATGTCCTGTCGCACGACGCGCGCGAAGCCGGGAGCGACGGCGGACACGCGCACGACGCCGCGGCCGGGGGCATTGCGCAGTTCGTAGTGGCCGCTGGCGTCGGTGGTGGCGACCAGGCCGTGGTGGCCGTCGTCGAGGCCGCGGCGGGCGACGTCGTCGAAGGTGGTGCCGGCGTGCACCGTGATCACGGCGTTGGGCACCGGCATCGCCAATCCCTCGACGGTCACCCGGCCATGCAGCGTCGCGCCGGGGCCCATCGTGATGGCACCGAGGTCGTGCCATTCGCCGGCCAGGAGGCGCAGGTCGGCGAGCCGCACGGTCGCGTGGCGCGGCGACAGCAGATACAGCTCGTAGATGCGATCCTGGACGCGCGGCAAGCCGATGGCGAAGGTGCCGTCCGGCTGGCTCTCGGTGGTCGCCAGGGCGCTTGCAGGCAGTCGCTGTTGCAGCAACAGGGGCAGGCCCAGCGGGTCGTTGCTGGCGCTCTCGAGCAGGTGCACCTGTACGCCGGGCAGGGGGCGTTCGGTTTCGTCCAATACCAGGCCGCGCAGTCCCTGCGGTGTCGCGGCCGTCGTGCCTACCGGAACCCGGTCGGGCGCCGGGCTGCGGTCGGTGGGGCCCGGATCCGCGTGCAGCGGGGCCGGCGCGGCCGCCGGCGCGAGCGCGTCAGAGGCCGGCGACGTTGCGATCGGCTGGTCGGGCGGCGCCGGCGGGCCGGAACCGGTGCCGGACCACCAGAAGACGCCCACCGCGAGCAGCAGCCCGACCGCGAGCAGGACCGCGGACCGGCTCACCGGTGCCTGCTCCCGACCATGCCATCGGCTCTTCGCGCGCGCGGCGTGCTCTGGGTGCATCGCCCGCGTAATGGGTTGCCTGGCATGGTGCGGTAGGTCGGTTGCCGTTCGTGGGGCCATCGATCGCGATCGGCGGCCGATGGCGGGCAGGCAGACGCTGCTGCGCGCATTTCCTTCCCGGTTGGCTGCCCCGGCCGTCCGCCTGCGGCCGGGAAGCGCGGGGCGCAGGAGTCTGTCGGCAGGGCTCGGCGGCGATCCGGCATGGGGGACATCGTGCCGGCGACCGGGCCTGGATTCCTCCGCCAGCCCTTGGTGCGACGCCGTCGCATCGCAAGGCATCCAGCGACCAGCGGCCCGGCCGCATAAGGCAGAGGAGGATTCGGTTGCGGCCGTTGGCGTGCGGGGGCCAGTGGCTATGGTGACCACCACCCGTCAGGGTCGGCAAGGAAGGATGCTCCGCCGCTTGTTCGTCTTCGTCGTCGGAACGTGCCTCGCGTATGGGCTGCTGCTCGTCGCGATGTGGCTGCTGCAGGATCAGCTGGTGTTCCCGGCGTCCGGTCGGCCGGCGCGGCCGATCGACATCGGCGGAGTCGAGGAGTTGCATCTGCGCGGCCCGGGCGGCCTGCTGCGCGGCGCGGCGGTGCTGCCCACCGCGCCGCGTGCGGTGCTGGCGTTCTTCGTCGGCAACGGCGAAGACCTCTGCAGCGCCGCCCGACGTGCCGTCGAACTGGCGGCGCACGGTGTCGCGGTGGTGACGGTCGAGTATCCCGGCTACGGCGCCAGCGAAGGCCGACCTGGCGTCGCGTCGCTGCTGGCGGCCGCCGATGTGGTCGCCACCCATGCCGAGGCGCTGGCGACGAAGCTGGGTGTGCCGTTCGTGGTCGGCGGCAGCTCGCTGGGCAGCTTCTGTGCCCTGCATGTCGCCGCCGCGGGTCGCGCCGCCCGCTGTCTGCTGCGCGCTCCGCCGACCAGCCTGATCGATGCCGCCGCGGGTCGCTTCTGGTGGGCGCCGGTGCGGCTCCTGTTGCAGCACCGCTTCGACAACACCGCCGTCGCGCCGCGCGTGCGGTGTCCGGTGCTGATCGTGCACGGCGACCAGGATCGCATCGTGCCACTGGCGCAGGGCGAACGGCTGCGCGGGCTGCTGGGCGGCCCCACGGAGTTGCTCGTCGTGCCCGGTGCCGGCCACAACGATCTGTCGCTGGCGGTCGGTGGTCCGGTCGGCGAACGGGTCGGAACGTTCCTGAGGGCGCGGTGAACCTGCCACGCAAGGGCAGTTGGTTGCCGTTCCTCTGCTTCGGCGCCACCGCGGTTGCTGCCATCGTCGGACTCGTCAGCCACCTCGAGTTGCATCCCGACGCGACGAATCGCCTGCGCGACGACGCGTTCTACGAGTTCACCTGGGCCGCGAACGTCGCTGCGGGTCGCGGGCCGGTCGTCAGCGAGGGAGTCTCCACCAGCGGCGTGCAGCTGCTGTGGAGCCTGCTGCTGGTGCCGTTCGCGATCGGGTTCGGCGGCTCGGTGCTGCCGCTGCTGGCGCCGTGGCTGGGCTTCGCCCTGCACGTCGCCACGGCTGCACTCTGGTGCGGCCGCATCCGCGATCGGCTGACCGCGTGGTGTCTGGCGCTGTGCTGGCTCGGCCACCCGTTGCTGGTGCGCGAGAGCCAGAATGGCCAGGAGACCGCGCTCGCGTGCCTTTGCCTCACGGCCCTGTGGCTCGGTCGACGCAGCGCCGGCTGGGCGTTCGGCAGCCTGTGCGTGCTCGCGGTGTTGGCCCGCAGCGACCTGCTCGGCATCGTGGTGGCGCTGTCGGTCTGGCGCTACGGCATCCGGAACTGGCGGTGGTTGCTCGCGCCGGGCATCGCCTTCGCCGTGCACGCGGCCGCGAACCTCGTGCTCGGCGGCAGCTGGCTGCCGGACTCGGCGCTGCCGATGGCGTGGTTGTGGCACAGCAACCTCGCCCTCGCCGATCCCGGTGACCGGACGTGGTGGCTGCAGTCGTGGTGGTTCCTGCGACCGGTGCTGCTCGGCGGGCCGTGGGCCCTGGCATCGGCGATGGGGCTCGGCTTCGCGGTGTTCGCGGCGGTGCGTGGGGTCTGGCCGGCCAGCCTGCGTGCGGTGCCGGCCCTGGTGGTCGGTTGTGCGAGCGCGCTGGGGGTGCACGACTTGGCCACGGCAGGCTGGACCGCACTGTTCCTGGCGCTGCTGCCGGCGGCGAAGGTGCGGGCGCCGCACCGAGGGCGCCTGCTGCTGCTGCTCGGTGCGGCAGCGATCCTCTTGCTGCACTGGGCGGTGCGTTGGTATCCGCGCGACTACTACGTCGCCCCGCTGGTCGTCGTCGCGTTCGCGGCGGTGCAGCTGCTGGGACGCTGGCGGCTGCTGTTGCTGCTGTTCGCGGTGGCGCAGATCCAGGACCACTGGCGGGTCACGCCCGAAGCGCTTGCGGGGCAGGAAGAGATGGAGATGGCGGGCCGCTTCCTCCCCCGGGTGCTGCCCGCCGGCTACGGCCTCGGCTGTTTCAACTCCGGCATCGTCACCTTCTACGGCAACGTCGAGGTCGCCGGCGCCGCCGCGAGCCGGCGGGTGTGGAACCTCGACGGCGTCGTCGACGCGCGCGCGTTCGCGGCGCTGCGCGAACAGCGGCTGGGCCGGTGGCTCGACGAACAGGGCATCCGCTGCCTGCTGGACAACGCGGCGCAGTTCGCGCTCGATCCGCGCCTGCCACATGCCTCGGGCCACTGGTTCGGCGATGGCTTCCAGCCGAACGTGGACCTCGTCGAACTGGCGCGCTTCGACGTGCCGGGGGTCGACAACGGGCGACCGGGCGGTGACAGCATGCGGCTCTATTGGCGGGTCGGACACGGCGAAGCGCCGGCGCGGCCGGTCGAGCCGCTCGACCTCGGGCCGGCGCCGCGCGGCGGGCGCTACGTGCTCTGGCCGGCGCTGGCCGGGCAGGTCTTGGAGGCCGAGGCAGGCCCGGGTCGACGGGAGATCGTCGCCACGACCGATGTCGCGACCACGGCGGTCGTGCGCATCGCCGAGGCGCAACTGGGCACCGGGCGCCTGTTCGTGCGCGGCGTCGAAGCACCGTTGCTGGTCGTGCCGAGGTTGTGACGGGCCGGACCTGTCGCTCCAATGACCCACACCCGACTTCGCGCCGATGACCAACCGACTCACCCTCAGCGAGCAGTTCTTTCGCGATCAGGCCCTGAACAACGCCAGCGGCGGACTGTCCTCCGTGCTCAATCGCATCAGTCTGGCCGCGCGCATGATCGCGTCCGAGATCATGCGGGCCGGCTTCGTCGGCAAGCTCGGCTACACGGGCACCACGAACGTGCAGGACGAGAACGTGCGCGCGCTCGACGTGATCACCAACGACATCTTCCTGCAGGTGTTCGAGAACATCCCGATGGTGGCCGGCATCGCCAGCGAGGAGATGGAGGACGTGCACCTGTCGCCCGGCGGTGAGAACGGCAAGTACCTGCTGACCGTCGATCCGCTCGACGGATCGGGCAACGTCGACGTCGCCGGCCAGATGGGCACGATCTTCGGCATCTATCGCCGCGCCTCGACCAGCGGCAAGGCCACACTGGCCGACTTCCTGCAGGCCGGCACCCAGCTGGTCGCCGCGGGTTACGTGCTCTACGGACCGTGCACGATGATGGTCTACTCGGCCGGTGGCCCGGTGCACGGCTTCACGCTGGACCGCTCGATCGGTACGTTCTTCCTGACACACCCCGAGGTGCGCATTCCCGAAGGCTCCGGCAGCTACTCGATCAACGAGTCGAACGAGGGCAAGTGGGACGCCAAGACGCAGGCGATGGTGCGCGCCTTCCGCACGCAGCAGACCGAGTGCGGCAAGCGGGCCGCGCGCTACGCCGGTGCGCTCGTCGGCGACTTCCACCGCACGCTGCTCAAGGGCGGCATCTACATGTACCCCGGCGAGGTGAAGAAGCCCGAGGGCAAGTTGCGCCTGCTCTACGAGAACGCGCCGCTGGCGTTCGTCTGCGAGAAGGCCGGCGGCGCCGCGACCGACGGTCGCCAGCGCATCCTCGACATCACGCCGAAGAAGCTGCACGAACGCACGCCACTGTTCATCGGCAGCAAGGGCGACGTCGAAGAAGCCGGGCGGCGGATCGGCTGATCCGCGTCCGCCCGTCGATCCGGCCGCCGGGCTGTCAGGGCCCGCCGATCAAGCTGCGCGCGCCGATGCTGGCACCGCCGACGGTGTTCGGCGCGGCGGGGTCGGGGATCAGGATCTGCGAGTAGATCGACGTGTTGATGAACGCGGGCGTGTTCGGCAGCACGAGGGACGTCGACGCGACGCCACCGCTCGCGGCTTCGATGCCGACGAGGTCGGCGGACACCAGCAGGTTGCACCCCGCGAGATCGATGATGGACAGTTCGAACGGCAACGGGATGGCGCCGCCGAGCAGCGTGTTCGACACACCATGGGCGACGATCACGGCCGGTGTCGCGGGCGGCAGGCCCATCCAGTCGATCGTGTAGGTCGTGTTGATCCGCGGCGGGGTCTGCGTGGTCGGGAACGCGATGCCCTGCGAGGTCGGACAGCCGATGCCGAAGGTGCCCAGCACGCCGGTGTTGGCGCCGGTGAACTCCCAGGTCTCGTTGCTGAACACCGAGCCGACGCCGCCGAACGTCACCGTCTTGCCGCGCTGGCGGTCGTAGGCGGCATACATCTCGGTTGCCTGCAAGGAGCCGCCGCCGGCCACCTGGGTCCAGGTGCCGCCGACGTACGACCAGGTCTCGTTGGTGATGTCGGTGCCGTCGAAGCCGCCGTACATCACGAGGCGCTGCCGCGTCGAATCGAACACGCCCGAGGCGCGGTAGCGCGGCGTCGGGCCCCCGGTGATCGTGCGCTGCTGCCAGGCCGTGCCGCTCCACTCCCAGGTGTCGCCGAGCAGCGTGTTGGTGTCGGGGTCGAAGCCGCCGAACAGTACCGTGCGGTCGAGGCCCGGGTCGAAGGCCAGGACCATGTCTTCCCGCGGCTGCGGCGACACCGCCGTCGCGACCTGGGTCCACGTCGAGGTCATCGCGCCGATCTGCAGTTCCCAGGTGTCGTTGAAGACCTGCGTCAGGCCGCGGCCGCCGAACAGCACGAACACGTTGCGGCGCGAATCGTAGGCCATGCCGTAGCGGAAGCGCGCCGCCGGCGGCGTGGACGTCTGCACCGCGGCCCAGGCGGTGCCGGTCCAGGTGTAGGTGTCGTTCGCGAGCCCGCTGATCGTCGGCGAGCGACCGCCGAAGGTGACCAGGCGGTTGGTCGCCGCGTCACGCACCAGCTGATGGCCCCAGCGTGGCAGCGCGCCACCGACCGGGCTGAGCTGCGTCCAGGTGCCGTTGTAGGCCCAGGTCTCGGCGAGGATCTGCGCGGGTGCCGGCGAGACGCCGCCGTACAGGATCAGGCGATTCGTGGAGCTGTCGAACGCCATCCCGCCGGCGCGGCGGAACGACGGTGACGTCGCCGGCGTGATCTGCTGCCAGGTCTGGCTCGAGAGCAGCGCGGCACTGGCCGCGATCGCAAGGGGAAGGAGCGTGCGTCGCATTGGGATCGATGGAACGGCGTGCGGGATGCGCCAGGCGAGGACGACCTGACTCATATTGAGAATGTAACCACAGCATGGCAGTCGTGCCCATGTGGCCTGCAGAATGTGGGCATGCAGGAACCCATGGTGCGCATCACGCTGCGGTGCTTTGCGGCGGTGCGTGAGACCCTTGGCACGGACACGTTGGCGGTCGAGGTTGCGGCCGGCACGACCCTGGAGGGCCTGCGGCAGAAGTTGCTCGCCGAGGCCCCGGGATTGTCGCGCATTCCGGTTGCCTACGCCGTCAACCGCGACTACGCGCGCGGCGACAGCGTGCTGCGCGACGGCGACGAGGTCGCCTTCATCCCGCCGATCAGCGGCGGCTCCGGCGCGCGCGACCTGTATCGCTTCGACCTCGTGCGCGAGGCGATCGACCCGCGCCTGCTCGAGGCCGAGTGCCGCACCGACGCCGACGGCGCCGTGATCACGTTCCTCGGCACGACGCGCGACCAGAACGATGGGGCCGCGGTGCAGCTGCTGCGGTACGAGGCCTACCCGGAGATGGCGCAGAAGGTCATGTGCTCGCTGTTCGAGGCGGCGATCAAGCGCTACCCGATCACCCGCGCCCGCGTCGTGCACCGGCTCGGTGACGTGCCGATCGGTGAGGTCTCGGTCGCCGTCGTGGTCGCTTCGCCGCACCGCGGACCTGCGTTCGACGCTTGTCGGTTCCTGATCGATCGGTTGAAGAACGAGGTGCCGATCTGGAAGCGTGAGCAACTGCGGGACGGTGACGGCGTGCGCTGGATCGGCGACCTGCCGCGCTACGGCGACCAGTGAACGAGAGCCGGCCCCGAACGTGGTGCGGAGCCCGGGGGCTGGCTACAACGGTACGCGCATGAAGATCCGCACCGTCCCGCTCGCGGCCGCCAGCCGCGGCCCTCTCACGTTCGTGCTGGCCGTCGATGGCGTGCTCCCGGATGCCGGTCCGGCGCTGCAGGCGGCAGTTGCCGCCGCCAGGTCGACCGGCGATCTGGCGACCGGCTTCCGCAAGCTCAGCCTGTTCCATCAGCCGGCGAAGTCGGTCTGCAAACGGCTCGGCTTCGTCGGCTGTGGGCCACGCACGAAGGTTGGCACGGAGCAGCTGCGCCGCATCGCCGCCGTCGCGCAGGCTGCCGCCGAGAAGGCCTCTGTGCCCGATTTCGCGCTGTTGGTGCCGGCTGCCGCGATCGGCGAGGTCGACGCCGAGGCGGCCGGTCGTGCGGTCGCCGAGGGCCTCGTGCTCGGCGCCTACGCCTACGCCGCGCCGCGCCAGCAGAAGCCGAAGCCACGCGCCGGCCACTCGTGCCGCATCCACGCGGTCGGCTTCACCAAAGGTGCCGCGAGCGCGTTCGCGCGTGGTCTCGCGGCGGGCCGCATCGCCGCCGAGGCGGTGGTGTTCGCGCGCGATCTCGAGAACCAGCCGTCGAACATCTGCACGCCGTCGACGCTGGCCAGCGCCGCGCGCCGCCTCGCCGGCGGCCGGCTGCGTGTCAAGGTGCTCGATCGCGCCGCGATGACGAAGTTGCGCATGGGGGCGCTGCTCGGCGTCGCCCGCGGCAGCGACGAGCCGCCGAAGTTCCTGGTGCTCGAATACCGCGTGCCTGGCGCCAAGAAGACCGCCTGCGTGGTCGGCAAGGGCCTGACGTTCGACACCGGCGGCATCAGCATCAAGCCGGCCGGCAAGATGGACGAGATGCGCTACGACATGTGCGGTGCCGGCGCGGTGCTGGGTTTGTTCCACGCGTTGGCGCACGGCGGCCTCGGCGCGCACAAGCCCAGGCACAACCTGATCGGCCTGATCGCCGCGACCGAGAACACGATCGGCCCGAGCGCGCAGAAGCCCGGCGACGTCGTCACCGCGATGGACGGCCACACGATCGAGGTGCTGAACACCGACGCCGAGGGCCGGCTCGTGCTCGCCGACGCGATCTGCTACGCGAAGAAGTTCCACGACCCGGACGTGATGGTCGACCTGGCGACGCTGACCGGTGCGGTCGTCACCGCGCTCGGCCACGAGATGGCGGGCATCATGGGCAACGACCAGAAGGTCGTCGACGCGCTGATCGCGGCCGGCAAGGCGACCGATGAGCCGCTCTGGCAGCTGCCGCTGTGGGATTGCCACCGCGACCAGGTGAAGAGCAAGTTCGCCGACCTGGCGAACATCAACAGCCCGGCGCACGGCAACGGCTCGACGGCCGGCGGTGCGTTCCTGTCCTACTTCGCCGGCGAGACGCCGTGGGCGCACATGGACATCGCCGGCGCGGCCTACGGTGGCCTGCACAAGGACTACTACAAGGGCGGCGCGTCGGGCACGGCCGTGCGCACGCTGCTGCAATGGGCGCGCACGTTGTGACGCGGTCGACCGCTATGCTTCTGTCCGCAACGTTCCCGATCGGTCGATGGCCGCGGAGGTGAGTCGTGAGTGACCGGATCGTTCCCACGAAGCCACACATCGCGCGCCGGGCACACGTGGCCTCGTTCGCACACTACCAACGCCTCTACCAGGAGTCGGTGGCGGATCCATCGGGCTTCTGGCGCCGGCAGGCTGCACGCGTCGACTGGTTCCACCCGTTCGCGCGGGCCTGCGAGCAGGACTTCGCCAAGGCCGAGGTGGCCTGGTTCCTCGGCGGCAAGCTGAACGCGAGCCACAACTGCATCGACCGGCACCTGGTCGAGCGCGGCGAACAGACCGCGATCCTTTGGGTGGGGGACGAGCCGGGCACCTACCGTCACATCACCTACCGCGAACTGCACGAGCAGGTCGGGCGGCTCGCGAACGTGCTGCGCTGGCACGGCGTGCAGAAGGGCGATCGCGTCTGCATCTACCTGCCGATGATCCCCGAGGCGGTGTTCGCCATGCTGGCCTGCGCCCGCATCGGCGCGGTGCACTCGGTGGTGTTCGCCGGCTTCTCGGCCGCGGCGCTGCGCGACCGCATCGTCGACGCCGATTGCCGCGTGGTGCTGACCGCCAACGAGGGCCTGCGCGGCGGCAAGACCATCCCGCTGAAGCACACCGTCGATCAGGCGCTCGAAGACCTGCCGATCCGCGCCGTGCTGGTCGCGCGCCGCACCGACACCACGGTGCCGATGCAGCCGGGTCGCGACTTGTGGCTCGAGGGCGAGATGGTGCGACAGCGCGCCTACAGCCCGGTGGAATGGCAGGACAGCGAGGATCCGCTGTTCGTGCTCTACACCTCGGGCTCGACCGGCAAGCCGAAGGGCCAGCTGCACACGACCGGGGGCTACCTGGTCTACGCCAGCTACACACACCAACTGGTGTTCGACTGGCACCCCGGCGACGTGCACTTCTGCGCCGCCGACGTCGGCTGGGTCACCGGCCACAGCTACATCGTCTACGGGCCGCTCGCGAACGGCGCCACCACGGTGCTGTTCGAGTCGACGCCGGTCTACCCCGACGCCAGCCGCTACTGGCAGGTCGTCGACGACGTGCAGGCGTCGATCTTCTACACCGCACCGACGGCGCTGCGCGCGCTGCTGCGCTTCGGCGACGAACCGGTGAAGAAGTACAAGCGCGACAGCATCCGCGTGCTCGGTTCGGTCGGGGAGCCGATCAACCCCGAGGTCTGGCAGTGGTACCACGACGTCGTCGGCGAGGGCCGCTGCGCCGTGGTGGACACCTGGTGGCAGACGGAGACCGGCGGCATCCTGATCTCGGCGTTGCCGGGCGCGACGCCGTGCAAGCCAGGGTCGGCGACGTTCCCGCTGCCCGGTGTGAGGCCGGTGCTGGTCGACGAGCAGGGCGCCGAGATCCACGGCAACGACGTGTCGGGCAACCTGTGCCTTGCCGGCAGCTGGCCGGGCCAGGCGCGCACGATCCTCAACGACCACGAGCGCTTCCGGCAGACGTACTTCACGGCCTATCCGGGGCTCTACTTCACCGGCGACGGCTGCCGCCGCGATGCGGACGGGTACTACTGGATCACCGGCCGCGTCGACGACGTGCTCAACGTCGCCGGCCATCGGCTGGGCACCGCCGAGATCGAGAGCGCGCTGGTCGCGCACGAGTTCTGCGCGGAGGCCGCAGTGGTCGGATTCCCGCACGATGTCAAGGGCACCGGCATCTACGCCTACGTGATCGCCGGCAAGCCGGCGGAGGGCGTGCCCGCGGAGGAGATCGAAGCCGTGCTGAAGCAGCAGGTGCGGAAGGCGATCGGCCCGATCGCGACGCCGGACCGCGTGCAGGTCGTCGCCGGTCTGCCGAAGACCCGCAGCGGCAAGATCATGCGCCGCATCCTGCGCAAGATCGGCGAGGGCAACTACCAGGACCTCGGCGACATCTCGACGCTGGCCGAGCCGCACGTCGTCGAGCAGATCGTGCAGGGCCACAAGAGTCGCCAGTGACCACGGGCGCGCCGTCGCCAGGGCGCATCGAACTGCGCCTGCGCGAGCTGAACCAGCTGTTCGATTCGTTCGATCCGGCGCCGTTCCACGAGAAGGACCTCGACCGCGACGCCGAGGAGTTCATCACCAGCTGGGCGCGCGAGTATCCGCCCGAGATGCCGCTGGTGTTCCGGCTGCATCTGCCGGCCGATCAGCGCCGCTTCGCGCCGGAGCAGACGGTGCAGACCGCGGTGCAGCACTACTTCGCCTACCGCAGCGAACTGGCCCGGCTCGAAGTGCGGCGCACGCTGCAGCTGGGCCGCACCAGCCTGCTGGTCGGCCTCTTGTTCCTGGCCACGTGCATGGCCGCACGCGAGCTGACGCGCCACGTCGACGGTGGCGAGTGGCTGCGCATCGTAGAGGAGGGCCTGCTGATCATCGGTTGGGTGGCGATGTGGCGGCCCGTCGAGCTGCTGCTGTACGACTGGTGGCCGCTGCTGCGGCGCCGGCGCACGTTCGACAACCTGAGCCGCATGCAGGTCGAAGTGCTCTACGACGGCGATGCCCCGGCTCGGTTCGGCCCCTGAAGCGGCCCGTCTAGAACGTCGTCGTGAAGCCGACGGCGAAGATCAGTTCGCTGTTGTCGCCGCTGTTGCGGGCGCGCTGGTTGTCGCCCAGCAGCAGCAGGTGCAGTCCCGCCTGTCCCTGCCATGGCCCCATGCGGGCGGGCAGGAACGTCAGTGGTGCGGACAGCTCGGCGCCGAGGTCGAGGTAGCCGAAGAAGTCGTCGCTGCCGCCGTTGGTGCGTTCGTAGTAGTCGCGCAGGCTGAGGCCGAGCGTCGCCGGCAGCGACAGCGTCAAGTCGCCGTTGCCCAGCTGGCCGACGACGAACGACGGCTCGATGCCGATGCCCGCGTAGATGCCGCTGTGGCCGCCGGTCGTGACGACGTCGCGCTGGCCGTCGAGCTCGAACGCCAGGACCAGCGAGGGTCGCAGGCCGCTCTGGATCGACTCGACCCACATGCCGCGGTCGTCGTAGTCGAACGTGAACACGAACTCCTCGACCGACCTGCCGCCCTTCGAGAACGTGGCGGTCCCGTTCGGCGTGTCGTAGACCTTGTAGGCGACGCTCGCATCGAGCCGTTCGCCGATGCGGCCGTCGAGGCTGACGTAGAAGTTGCTCTCGTACCAGTCGCCGCCGGAGCCGCCGGTCGGGCCGTCGTGCAGGCTGTTCCAGAGCCCGAACTTGAGGTCGAGCTTGTGCAAGGCGCCGTCGCCGTCGCTCTCGTACAGGCCGTAGCCCAGTTCGACCGACGGTTGCACGATGACGCCCTGGTTCTCCTGCACGAGGCCGCGGAAGAAGTACTGGGACGTGATGTCGAGCCCGATCTGGCCGCTGACGACCTTCTGGGGTGGGTCCTGGGCGACGAGGGCGGGAGAGAGCAGGAGGCAGGCGACGAGCGGAACGCGCATGGGGATGTAGTTGGGGGCCGGAGCGGGCCGGGCGCGCCGGTGCGGAGGCGCGCCAGCGGTGTGCAGGCTAACGAATGCGGTCGCGCGACGACAGTTTGCGGTGCGCGTTCGCGATCAGGTCTTGCGCCACTCGATCGCCATCGCGTCGCTGCGGAAGTCGTTGCCGACCGACTTCAGCACACGGAAGCGCGGCTCGCTCTCCTGTTCGCGGTGCTGGAAGAACAGGTGCAGCACGTTGTCGAACCCGACCAGGTAGGGCGACGGGTCGAAGTCGCTGCGGCCGCCGTTGGTGCCCGACGGCACCATGTCGACCAGCAGCGGCGTGATGCCCTGGTAGCGCAGCATGTCGAGCATCGCCGCGATCAGGAACCGCTGCTCCTTGATCAGCGGGAAGCGATCCTGCAGCCGGTAGATGTTGTCGAACGCCACGCGCGCCACCGGGTGGCGTTCGCTGCCGGCGTGGCCGCCCTGGCACAGGCGCACGAGGTCCCAGGTGAACTTGCCGGGCGCGATGAACTCCGGGTGCAGGTAGACGACACGGAAGTCCGGGGCGAAGCGGCCGTCGGCGTCGAGGCACACGTCGCGCAGCACGGGTTCGCGGTTGCAGATCCGGCGGATGGCGTCGCGGTCCTCGCGCGTGGAGACGAACAGCACGCGTTCGCCCTGGCGCAGGCCGGCGGCCAGGAAGCGCAGTGCCAGCAGCGTCGCACGGGTGCCCGGTTCGCTGAGCAACACCGTCGACGAGCGCAGCGCCGGTCCGCTGTCGTTCAGGAAGGCCGCGTTGAGGTCGGGGTGGCCGAGATCGATCGGCTCGTCGCCGCGCGGTAGCACCGTGAACTGGGCCTGATCGCGCGCCATCGACAGTTGGGCAGCGACCGAGGGGTAGATGTGGATGCCGGGGCCACGTTCGTTGCGGGCGCCGAGGTAGACGTCGCGCGTGATGCCGCGGCCGGCGATCGAGAAGTGGTGCACGCCGCGGTAGTAGTACTGGTGCCGCGCCTTGGTGATCTCGATGGCGCGCGCCTTGAAGTCGGTCGCCTCCTCACGGAACGACAGGTGGATCATCAGGTCGGTCGAGAACTCCTCCGCCGACGGCAGCCGCAGGTCGCGCGGGTGGGCCTCTTCCATCACGAAGATGCCGTGGATGCCGGACTCGAGCAGGCGCCGCCGGACCTCGAGCAGCGCCGAGCGCTTCTCGAAGTACTCGAGGTCGGTCAACAACAGGCCGACGTTGTCGATCACCACCATGCGCACGGGATCGACCAGGCGGTGGTTCTCGATCTCGGCCAGGATCCACTCGATGTCGATCGTCGTGCCGCGCGCGTTCTTCTGCTGCATCGACGCCGGCCGCGCCTGCGTCATCACCAGCTTGCTGTTGCCGTGTGGTGTCTCGGCGTGCAGCACCAGCTTGCCGGGCACCTCGCGCGGTTCCGCGGTGATGCGCGCGCCGGAGCGGAACCAGTCGAAGTCGGAGCCGAGCTTCTTGTAGATGCTCTCGGGTGAGTGCTCGACCGAGTAGTAGAGGAACGTCGCCCCGTCTTCGGCATCGAGCCACGCGCGCACCGCCATCTCGAGCGCCAGCAGCGTCTTGCCGGTGCCCGGTCCACCGGCGAGGCAGAGGAACGCCGCCGCGTCGTCGGGGTAGCGGATGCCGCCGCCGAGGATTCCGTCGAGGCCGTCGATGCCGGTCTTCAGCAGGGCGAAGCTCACGTGGTGAGGCTACCGGGCGCGGCAATGTCAGGCCACGGTGGAACCGCGTCGGTGCGTTCGCCAAGATGCGCCGGTGACCGCGGAACCGACCGACTTCTGCCGCCTCTGGCTGTTCCGTCATCCAGAACTCGAAGCCGCGCATGCGGAGCGTGCGGTGGGGGCCGGCCCGGCGGACCTGAGTCGGCGTGGCCGCGCGCAGGTGCTGCGGTGGTTGGAATTGCTGAAGCCGGTGACGATCGCGACCGTCTACTCGAGCCCGCAGCCGCAGTGTCTCGGCCCGGCGCGGGCCTTGGCGGAGGCGCGGGGCCAGGAAGTGCACGCCGACCCGCGCCTGCGCGACCAGGAGATGGGGCGCTGGCAGGGCCGCACGTGGACCGACGTGATGCGCGACGAGGACGGCGCCGTGCGCACGTTCTTCGCCGAGTTCGGCGAGTCGAAGGCACCCGGCGGCGAGAGCCTCGGTGACGGCGTCGAGCGCATCCTGTCCTGGTGGACGGAGACGATGCCCAGCGTCGCCGGCAAGTCGCTGGCGGTGGTGTTGCCTGGATCGCTGCTCAGTGGCTTCACCGCCGCGATGCTCGGCATGCGCCTGTCGCGCGGCCTGTCGCTGAACCTGCCGCACGGCGGCTGCGGTGTGCTCGACGTGTTCCACAACGGGGTGCGCATCGTGTCGTGGAGCCCCGACGCGGTGCGGGAGGCGTGATGTCGGCGTGGAGCTGAGCGAGGCCATTCCCTGGCTCTGGTGCGGCGCGGCGGTGGTCGCATTGCTCCGTCTGCGTGGCCGCGGTGCGCGCACCTGGTGGCCGCCGTGTGTCGGCAGCGCGCTGCTGTGGAGCCTGCATTTCTGGGGTTGGAACAAGCCGATCTACCTGGCCGGCAAGCGGCTGATGCTCTGGACCGGCTTCTACGAGGAGCGCCTCTGGTTCAAGTTCGCGATCGGGCTGGTGTTCTTCCCGCTGGTCGCCCTCGCCTGCTGGCGTGGCTTCCGGTTGGCGTCGCGTCTGTCGCCTTGGCAGCGCATCGCTCTTTGCGTGATGGTCGTCGACGCGCTCTACGTCACCGCCCGCACGCTCTCGGTCGACGGTTGGATGCCGCTGGCGATCGGTGACGAGCCGGGCAAGAGCCTGCTGGGCATCACGCTGGCGGCGGCGGCTTTGCTCGCCATGCTCGTCGCGCGGCCGCGACCGGCCGCGGAGGTCGACGATGCCGCCGGAAGGTGATGGCTGGGATGCGCCGGTGCTGGAGGGCCTGCTGTGGGGGGCGCTGCTGGTGTTCGCGCTGCTGCGCACCCTGCGCGCGCCACGCGGCGAACGGGCTGGCTGGTGGCTGATCGCCGCCGGACTCGTCCTGATCGTCGTCGACAAGGCCTTCGACATCCATGCGGTGGCGCACGACGCCGGGACCTGGATCGCGACGTCGATCGATCCGGAGCACCAGCTGCGCGGACCGCACGCCGTCTACCGGGACGCGACCCTGCTCGGCGGCTTCCTGCTGGCCTGTGCCGCGGTGGTTTCCTGGCTGCGCCGCGACGAGCATGTCGGGCGGAACAAGGTGCTGTGCCTGTGCGGCCTCGGACTGGTCGGCGCGCTGCTGGCGGCGCGCCTGATGCCGCAGCTCGAACCCTACATGCTGGACTGGGTGACCAAGCCGATCGAACTGTTGGCTTGGTGCCTGGTCCTGGGGGGAACATTGGCCGGTCGCTCTTCCAGGCCACGTCACCGGCCCATCATCGACGGGCTCGTGTAGGCCGCTGGTCGCGGCTCACTTCTTTTCGCCGCCGTCGTCCTTCTTCGGCATCTTGCAGCCCGTCGGCGCCGCATCGGTGCCACAGGTCGGCGCGCAGCCGCCGCCGTCGTCCTTCTTCGCGTCGCTCGCATAGGAGCCGCCGCGGTAGTCGGTCTGGTAGAAGCCGGAGCCCTTGAAGATCACGCCGGCACCGGCGCCGATCAGCCGCTCGAGCTTGCTCTTCTTGCATGCCGGACACTTGCGCAGCGACTTCGCCGACATGCTCTGGAACTCCTCGAAGCGATGCCCGCAGGCCGAGCACAGGTAGTCGTAGGTGGGCACGGTCAGTTCTCCTGCTTGGGGTTCGGGTTCTGCGGGCCGGCGACCACCACGCGGCTGTGGCGCACCACGCGGTCGCCCAGCTGGTAGCCGGTCTGCAGCACGCGCACGATCTGGCCTTCCGGCATCTCGTCGTGCGGCTCCACCGCGACGGCCTCGTGGCGCAGCGGGTCGAACGGCTGGCCCTCGGCGGGGATCTCGGTCAGCCCGTGCCGTTCGAGCACACCGGCCAGCAGCGTTTGCACCATCTTGACGCCCTCGACGATCGAGTTCGCGTCGGTCGCCTCGTTGTCGGCCGCCGACAGCGCCATCGAGAAGGTGTCGAGCACGGGCAGCAGTTCCTGCGTCAGGCCTTCGAGCGCACGGCGGCGACTGTCGTCGACCTCCTGCTTCTGTCGGCGCCGCATGTTGGCCGTGTCGGCGAGCGTGCGCTGCAGTTGCTGTTCGAGGTTGTCGCGCTCGTCCCTGAGGCGCGCGAACTCCTGCTCGCTCGCCGGTGTCTCGACCGCGGGCTCGCCCTTCGTGGACTCGTCGTTGGTCGCGTCGGGTTGTTCGTTGGTCTCGGTCACGGGATCGTTTCGGTCGGGGTTGGCGGAATTGGGGCTCGTGAGCCTCAGGAGAAGATGTCCTTCACCTTCTCGAAGATGGTCTTCTTGCCGTTCTTCTTGCCCTTGCGACCGCCGTCGAGTTCGTCGAAGCGGCGCAACAGCTCTTCCTGTTCTGTCGTCAGCTTGCGCGGCACGTCCACCTGCACCTGTACGACGAGGTTGCCGCGACCATAGCCGTCGGCTCGCGGCAGGCCGTGGTTGCGGACCCGCAGCTTTTCGCCCGGTTGCGTGCCAGGCGGGATCTTCATCGCCACGGTCTCGCCGGTGATGGTGGGGATGTCGATCTCGTCGCCGGTGACCGCCTGCCGGAACGAGATGCGCGACTGCATCAGCAGGTCGTCGCCGAAGCGGGTGTAGACCTCGTGCTCGCGCACGTGCAGCACGACGACCAGGTCGCCGGGCGGCCCGCCGCCGTCGCCGGGTTCGCCGTGGCCGGCGATGCGTTCCACGTGGCCGGACTCGATGCCGGCCGGGATCGTGATCGTGATCGGCGCTTCCTTGGCGATGGCACCGCGACCCTGGCACTTCGGGCACGCGTCGTCGATGGTCTCGCCCTGGCCCTGGCAGGTGGGGCAGGTCTGTCGCAGCTGGAAGAAGCCCTGCGACCGCACGACCTGGCCGTGGCCGGCGCACGTCGCACAGCGCTTCTTCTTGGTGCCGGGCTTGGCGCCGGAGCCGGCGCAGTGCTCGCAGCGTTCGGCGCGCTTCAGCTCGATCGTCTTCTTGACGCCGGTCGCGACCTCCTCGAGCGTCAACTCGAGGTCGACCTTCAGGCTTGCACCGCGGCGGCCGCGTCCGCGCCGGCCGCCACCGAAGAACTGCTCGAAGAACCCACCGCCGCCGCCACCGCCGCCGCCACCGAACAGGTCGCCGAACGCGGCGAAGATGTCCTCGGCAGATGCGAAGCCCTGGCCGCCCTGGGCGCCGTCGACACCGGCGTGGCCGAACTGGTCGTAGCGTTGCCGCTTCTGCGGGTCGCTGAGCACCGCGTAGGCCTCGGCGCCGTCCTTGAAGCGGCGCTCCGCCTCGTGATTGCCGGGGTTGCGGTCCGGATGGTTCTCGAGCGCGAGTTTGCGGTAGGCCCGCTTGATGGTGTCGTCGTCGGCCGAACGGTCGACTCCGAGCACTTCGTAGTAGTCGCGCTTCTGGGCCATCTCGAGAACGGAACTGCCGATGCCAACGCGGGGATGGAGGGCCCATCGGCCAGCCATCCCCGCGAACTGAACGTGGCGGCGAAGCCGCCGCCAGCCGATCAGCTCGTACTACCCTCAACCGCCTTCTGGTCGTCCTTGATCGAGGTGATCATGGTGTTGGTGGTCAGCATCAGGCCGGCGATGCTCGCTGCGTTCTGCAGCGCACAGCGCACGACCTTGGTCGGGTCGACGATGCCAGCGGCGAACATGTCGACCCACTCACCGGTGAGTGCGTTCCAGCCTTCGTTCGCCTTCTTGCCGAGCGCCTCGTCGACGACGACCGAGCCGTCTTCGCCGGCGTTCTCGGCGATCTGCCGCATCGGCGCTTCGCAGGCGCGCTTCAGGATCTCGACACCGAACTGCTGGTCGCCCTTCACCTTCAGGGTGTCGAGCGCCTTGCTGGCGCGCAGCAGTGCTGTGCCGCCGCCGGGCACGATGCCCTCTTCGACCGCGGCGCGCGTGGCGTTCAAGGCGTCCTCGATGCGCTGCTTCTTCTGCTTCATGTCGGCTTCGGTCATCGCGCCGGAGCGGATGATGGCGACGCCGCCGGTCAGCTTCGCCAGGCGTTCCTGCAGCTTCTCGCGGTCGTAGTCCGAGGTCGTCTTCTCGATCTGGCTGCGGATGCTGTCGGCGCGGGCTTCGATCTCGGCCTTCTTGCCGCCGCCGCCGATCAGGGTCGTCGTGTCCTTGGTGACGCGGATCTTCTGCGCGCTGCCGAGCTGGTCGAGCGTGATGTTCTCCAGCTTGAGACCGAGGTCTTCGCTGATGAACTGGCCGCCGGTCAGCGTGGCGATGTCCTGCAGGATCGCCTTGCGGCGATCGCCGAAGCCCGGCGCCTTGACGGCGCAGACGTGCAGCACACCCTTGAGCCGGTTCACGACCAGGGCCGCCAGCGCCTCGGACTCGATGTCCTCGGCGATGATCACCAGCGACTTGCCGGCGCGCGAGACCTGCTCGAGCAGCGGGATCATCTCGCGCACGTTGCTGATCTTCTTCTCGTGCACGAGGATCGAGGCGCCTTCGAACTGGGCCTCCATCGTCTTCGGATCGGTGATGAAGTAGGGCGACACGTAGCCCTTGTCGAACTGCATGCCGCCGACGTGCTCGAGCTCGGTCACGGCGCTCTTGCCTTCTTCGACGGTGACGACGCCCTCGGCGCCGACCTTCATCATCGCGTCGGCCAACAGGTTGCCGATCTCGGTGTCGTTGTTGGCCGAGATCGCGCCGACCTGGGCGATCTGGTCGCGGCTCTTGTTGTCGATCTTCTTCGCCATGCTGGCGAGCTTCTCGACGATGGTCTCGACGGCGATGTCGATGCCCATGCGCAGGTGGTTGGGGTCGACGCCGGAGGTCAGGTAGCGCTGGCCGATGGTCAGGATCGCCTCGGCGAGCACGGTCGCGGTCGTCGTGCCGTCACCGGCGACGTCGTTGGTCTTGCTGGCGACCTCGCGCACGAGCTTCGCGCCCATGTTCTCGAACGGGTCCTCGAGTTCGACTTCCTTGGCGACGGTGACGCCGTCCTTGGTGACCTGCGGGCCGCCGAACGACTTCTCGATGATGACGTTCTTGCCGGCCGGACCGAGGGTGACCTTGACGGCCCTGGCGAGCTTCTGGACGCCTTCGACTGCTTTTCGGCGCGCAACGTCGTCGTACATGATCTGCTTGCCCATCGGATCAGCCCTCCACCTTTGCCAGGATCTCGTTCTCGCGCAGGATCTTGTAGTCCTCGCCGTCCACCTTCACGTCGCTGCCGGCGTACTTGCCGAACAGGACCACGTCGCCCTTCTTGACGTCGATCGAAAGGCGCTTGCCATCCTTGCCGACGCGGCCGTTGCCGACGGCGGTGACCTTGCCGCGCTGCGGCTTCTCCTTCGCGGTGTCGGGCAGCAGGATGCCGCCGGCGGTCTTCTCTTCGGCGTCGAGCACCTTCAGCACGACGCGATCGTCCAGGGGTCGCAGGGAAGCCATGTCTGTCTACTCCGGTGAATGAATGTGGGGGTGTGTCAGATGAGGGTTGGTCGGCTCGACTACATCGCGCCGTGCATGCCCGACGCTTCCTTCTGCTCGTCGGTCTTGCCTTCGGTGATCACGCAGTCGGTGGTCAGCAGCAGCGACGCGACCGAGACGGCGTTCTGCAGCGCCGAACGCGTCACCTTGGTCGGGTCCACGACGCCCGCCTTCAACAGGTCCTCGTATTCGAGGCTGGCGGCGTTGAACCCGATGGGGTCCTTCTCGCTGCGCAGGCGCTCGACCACGATCGAACCCTC
>JBGARS010000029.1:0-49899 GCA_044230075.1 Planctomycetota bacterium
CAGCGCACCGAGGCGCTGACCGCCGTCGGCCTGTTCTGCCGCGTCTTCCTCGGCCAGGATCCGGCGGAACATCCGCCGATGCGCGCCGCCGGCGAACGGCTGCGCCGTTGCCTGCCGCACTGGGACGAGCCGGCCGGCACGATCGACTTCTACTACTGGTACTACGGTACCTACGCGCTGTTCCAGCTCGGCGGGCCGGCCTGGGCCGAGTGGTCGCGCGCGCTCGGCACGGCGGTCGTGAAGACCCAACGCGAGGGCGGCAACGAGCACGGTTCCTGGGACAACGTCGACGCCTGGGGCGACGACGGCGGCCGGGTCTACAGCACGGCGATCCTGGCGCTGACCCTGCAGGCCCACTACCGCTACGGCCGGCTGCTGGGTCGCTGATCGCCCCGCCGACGACGTGCCGGTTCTCGCTCCGAGGCACTGCCCGAGCGATTTTCCCACAGCCACTTCCCGACCCGGGAAATGACGCGAGAACCGGCAATCGCGGGCTGCCGGTGGCATCGACGGGTCACGCGGAGAGCCCGGTCCAGTGTGCGAACGCGAGATTTCCTGAAGTGGGACTCAAGCGTTGGTCGATCACGTTGCCAGCAAGGTGGCGGGCTTCGGTCCGGCATCCACACGGCAAAGGAATCGAGGAGGACAGATGGGCCTTCGGGTCAATTCGAACATCGCATCCCTGAACGCGCAGCGCTCGTTGTCACAGACGACCGACCGGCTGCAGGCGAACTACCGCCGACTGTCCACGGGCTTGCGAATCTCAACTGCCGCCGACGATGCGGCGGGCCTGGCGATCTCCGAGCGCTTCCGGGCACAGGTCCGGAGCACGGACCAGGCGATCCGCAACGCGCAGGACGGCATCTCGTTGACGCAGACCGGCGAAGGCGCGCTCAACGAGGTCAGCTCGATCCTGATCCGCATGCGCGAACTCTCGATCCAGGCTGCGAACGGCACCGTCAGCTCCGCCGACCGCACGACGCTGAACCAGGAGTTCACCGATCTCATCAACGAGATCGACCGCATCGCGCAGTCGACGACCTTCAACGGCGTGCGCCTGCTCGACGGCACCGGCTCGCAGATGACCTTCCAGGTCGGCACCGGCACGACGGCGGGCATCGACACGATCCAGCTGAGCACGTCGAACACGCTGGCGTCGACCCTTGGCCTGTCGACGCTCGACATCGGCTCGGCGGGCAATCCGACGCTGGCGATCGCGCAGCTCGATGCGGCGGTCAACGCCGTCAGCCGCGTGCGCGGCCAGTTCGGCGCCGCACAGAACCGTCTGACGACGACGATCGCGAACCTGCAGATCCAGTCCGAGAACCTCAGCGCCGCCGAATCGCGTATCCGCGACGTCGACGTCGCCGTCGAGACCTCGGCGCTGACGCGCAACTCGATCCTGCAGCAGGCCGCGATCTCGATCTTGGCGCAGGCGAACACGCAGCCACAGGCTGCCCTGCAGCTGCTGCAGCGATAACGCGCCCGCGCGCGCCGTTCGCGGCTACTTGATGGTCGCGACCGCGCGCGTCACGGTGCTCTTGCGCCGCGATGCGGTATTGGCGTGGATCACGCCCGCCTTCGCCGCCTTGTCGATGCTGCGGAAGATCGCCGGCAGCATGCCGGTGGCCTTCTCCTTGTCACCAGCGGCCACGAGGGCCATCAGGTTCTTCATCGACGACTTCAGACGGGTGAGCTTCGCCTTGTTGGCGAGGCGGCTGCGTTCGCTCTGACGAGCGCGCTTCAGGGCTTGCTTGCTGTGGGCCATGGTCGGTTCTCTGTGGTCTCTCGGAAAGGTCGGTTCGAGTCGAGGCGTCAGGCCTTCATCTGCTCGACGCGACGGGCCACGTCGCGAAAGCCGATGTCCTGCTCGAGGATGCGGGTGAAGTGGCGCAGCGCATCGTCGCGCTTGCCGAGTTCGCTGCAGATCTGGCCCATCTCGTAGAGGGCCTCCTTGGCGAGGGTGCCGCTGCCGGCCGCCTGCATCGCCTTGTCGTACTGGCCGAGCGCGAGCTCCGGCAGGCCCTTCTGCTGGAAGGCCTTGCCGAGCAGGAACAGCGCTTCGTTCTTCTTGCGCGGGTCCTTGACCGCCTGCTGCAGCTCGGCGATCGCGGCGTCCGTTTCACCTGCCTGCAGCAGGCCGGCGCCCAGGTCGAACCGCGCGCCGAAGTCCGCCGGGTTGCGCTCGACCTTGCGCCGAGCCTCGCCGACGCGCAGGTCCTGCAGCGCCGCGCGGGCGCGGGCGGCCGTGTCCGTATCCCCACTCTTCTCGGCCTTCTGCACCATCTGCTCCTGCAGCCGGATGCGCAGATCGCCGGCCAGCGCCTGCAGCTCGCTGTCGCCCGACTGCGTCTGCAGCAGACGCTCGATCAGGTCGAGTGCGCCGCCGACGTCCTTGCCCATCTCGCGCAGGCGCGCGACGCGGCGCAGCAGCTTGCCGTCGTCCGGGGTCTCCTGCAGCTGCGGCTCCAGCCGCTCGAGCTCTGCGTCGATCTCCTCGGGCGACATCTGCAGTCGGTCCTGCCGCTCGAGCTGGCGCTGCTGCTCCTTGTCCTTGATCAGGTCGCGCGAGCTCTGCGCCGACTCGATGCCGGTGCTGCGCAGCGCCCCTTCGGCGGCCAGGTCCTTGCGCGCCTTCAACGACTCCTGGTCGCGCGGGTCGACCTTCAGCGCCTGCTCGTACATCGCCAGCGCCTGCGGCATCTTGCCGGCGTCGTAGAGCAGCGCGCCGGCAGCGCGGCAGGCTTCGAGGCAACGCGGCTGGGCCTGGGCATAGGCCTCGTAGACGGCGAGCGCCGAGCGCATGTGGCCGGCACGCTGCAGCGAGCGACCGAGCTTCAGGTTGGCGCCTTCGGCCAGCGGATCGAGCACCAGGTAGCGCTCGAACGCGCGCGCGGCCGCGGCGTGGCGCCCGAGCAGGCGACAGATGTCGCCGGTCAGGTAGTGCACGCCACCGACCAGGACCGCCATCAGTTTCGAGGCCGGCTTCTGCGCCACCTTCTGGAACAGAGCCCGCCGCAAGCCGGCGCGCGCGTCGCCGAAGTCCGGCTGGATCTGCAGCACCTGACCGTAGATCTTCACGGCCAACGCGAAGTTGCGCCGTTTCACGGCGTCGGCGGCGTTCTCGAGGTACTTGCTGAGGTCCATGCGGGGGGCGGATCCACCGGCGTCCGGACTGGGCGCTTGACGGCGGCGAAAGGGGCGAAGAATCTACCTGCGGCCCGTCGCCCCCGCAACGGCCCTGCCCACCCTGAAATGGAAGTCCTCGTCTATCCCGATCCCGTCCTGCGCCGCGGCGGCAAGACCGTCACGACCTTCGATGCGGAGCTGCGGCAGACCGCCAAGGACATGCTGGAGGCCATGTACGAGGAGGGCGGCGTGGGCCTGGCAGCCCCCCAGGTGGGCATCGAGCACAAGCTGCTGGTGCTGAACCCGACCGGCGACGCCGCCGACCGGGCCGGCGAGCTGGTGCTCTGCAACCCGAAGATCACCCGCAAGAAGGGGCGGGAATACGGCGAGGAGGGCTGCCTGTCCTTCCCGGGCATCCAGGCCGAGGTCGAGCGCTGGATCGACATCACCGTCAGCTACCAGGATCTCGACGGCAAGGAGCAGGTGCTGACCGCGACCGAGTGGCTGGCGCGCATCGTCCAGCACGAACTCGACCACCTCGAAGGGGTCCTGTTCACCGACCGCCTGACGGCCGCCGACAAGCTGCGCGTCAAGCAGCTGCTGCTGGAACTCGAAGAGCGCTACCGGGCCCGGGCATGACCCAAGGCTCGGGCGGGTCGACCGCCGCAGGCAAGGCAAGGACACCGGCATGCGCCTGATCGAAGGCCTCGACGCGCTGCTGGCGCTGGATCTCGTCGCCACCTACGGCGAGTCGCTGCCCAGCCGGTCCGCGGTCGCGGTCGGTGTGTTCGACGGCGTGCACCTCGGCCACCAACGGTTGCTGCTGCAGCTGCTCGAGATGTCCTCGGTGCTGCAGGCGGTGCCGACGGTGGTCACCTTCGCCAACCACCCCGACCAGCTGCTGCACGGCCAGGCGCCGCCCCTGCTGGTCAGCGTGTCGCACCGGCTGCGCCTGCTGCGCCGCGCCGGCGTCGAACGCCTGGTGCTGCTGACGTTCGAGCCGCGGCTGCAGAACATGCCGGCGCGCGAGTTCGCCGAACGGGTGCTCGTGAAGAGCCTGCGCGCGCGCGGCCTGCTGCTCGGCTACGACTCCGCGCTGGGCAAGGACCGCGGTGGCACACCGCAGGCCTTTGCTGCCCTCGGCGGCGAACTCGGCTTCGAGGTCCGCACCGGCACCCCGTTCGAGGTCGACGGCCAGCCGGTCTCGTCGACGCGGATCCGCGCGGCGATCGCCGGCGGCGACCTGGCGCTCGCGCACCGTTACCTGGGCCGGTTCCCGGGCGCGTTCGGCACCGTCGTGCACGGCGAATCGCGCGGCAGCAAGCTCGGCTTCCCGACCGCGAACCTGGTGCCGCAGCCCGCCGTGCTGCCACCGCCGGGTGTCTACGCGGTCGAAGCGATCGTCGACGGCACCGCCTGGGCCGGCGCCGCGAACCTCGGCACGCGGCCGACCTTCGGCGGCGACGGTGGGCACACGCTGCTCGAAGTGCACCTGCTCGACTTCCACGGCGACCTCTACGGCCGCGAACTCGAGGTCACGTTCCGCCGCATGATGCGCCCCGAGCGGAAGTTCGGCAGCGTCGAGGAACTGCGGGCCCAGATCCAACGCGACGTCGCCGCGGTGCGCGAACTGCTGCGCAGCTGAACCACCTCACCTCAACCGGCGCGTTCGAAGCGTAGGTGGCAGACACCGAGCTGGCGTTCGCGGAAGCCGCTCTCGCAGTAGGCGAAGTAGTACTGCCAGGCGCGCAGCAGCCCGCCGCTGCCGTCACGGCGGCTGAACGGTGCGGGGTCCCGTTCGATCGCCTCGCGCCAGCGCTGCAGCGTGGTCGCATAGTGCGGGCCGAAGTCCTGCATCTGCACGAGGCGCAGATCGGTGTGTTGCGTGGCGGCACCAACGATCGCGTTCACCGACGGGATGAAGCTGCCCGGGAACACATGCCGCTTGATGTAGTCCACGGTGCGCAGCGCCGAGTCGTAGAGCTGGTCGCGGATCGTGATCGCCTGCAGGCCCAGCAGGCCACCGGGCCGCAGCCGTTCGGCGCAAGTGCGCAGGTAGACGGGCAGGTACTGCGCCCCGACGGCTTCGATCATCTCGCACGACAGCAGCTTGTCGAACGTGCCATCGAGATCGCGGTAGTCCTGCAGCCGCAGATCCACCCTCGGTCCGAGGCCGGCCGCCCGCACACGCGCCGTCGCCGTCGCGAACTGGTGCTGCGAGATCGTCGTCGTCGTCACCTGCGCAGCGAACTCGCGCGCGGCGCACAGGGCAAGACTGCCCCAGCCGGTGCCGATCTCGAGCAGTCGATCGCCGGCCCGCAGGTCGACGAGCTCACACAGACGACGCAGCTTGTGCTGCTGGGCCGCGGCCAACGACTGCTCGGGATGCTCGAACCATGCCGACGAGTAGGTCATCGACGGGTCGAGGAAGTGCGCGAACAGCTCGTCGCCGAGGTCGTAGTGGTCGGCGATGTTGCGCCGGCTGCCGGCGTGGTCGTTGCGGCGCGTCCAGTGCGCAGCGCGGCGCAGCAGCCGCAGCGGCAACGAGAGCAACGAGCCGTCGACGCCGATCAGCACGTCGCGGTCGCGTACGAACAGCTGCAGCAGCCGCACCAGGTCCGGACTCGACCAGTGGCCGGCGACATAGGCCTCGCCCGCCGCGACGTCGCCACCGAGTGCCAGCGCGCTCCAGAACGAGCCGTCGTGCACGTCGAGAGCGACGCTGCCCAGCACGCCGCGCGGATCGCCGAACAGCTGTTCGCGGCCACCGTCGCGCAACCGGATCGCCCCCGAACGCAGACCACCGAGCCGCGCCGCGATCCCCCGTCGTGCGGCGCGCTGCCACCAGCCCGGCGCGGCGGCGGGGCGAGCGGCACGCGCCGCGTCGGCGATCAGGATCGAGCCCGACATCATGCACCTCGCTTGCTCGGATGGACATGGAACGGCGCGCGCTTGCACCACAGCAGGAACGCGTGCCAGTGGATCGCCAGCGTCACCTTGGCGGTCATCCACGGGTGGCGCAGCGCCGCTGCCGCGAGCTGCCGCGTCGTCCACGGCCGCCGTTCCAGCACCAGCGTGGCGTCGAACACCTTCTCGCCGCCGGCGCGGCTCTGCATGTGCACGGCGAGGCGCTCCCCGGGCGGCGACAGGGCCCAGTCGTAGCGCTGCCGCATCGACTGGAATGGACTGACGTGGAACTGCTTGTCGAAGCTGGCCCGCAGCGTGCGCTGCGCCGCCGCCGCCGCCACGACGTAGTGGTGCCGTTCGCCCCACGGCGTGTTGGTGATCTCGGCCAGCACGGCGGCGAGCCGTTCGTCGCGGTCGAAGCAGTAGTAGAGGCTGACCGGATTGAACACGTAGCCGAACATGCGCAGGTTGGTGAGCACGCGCACGGCACCTTCCGGTCGACGGCCGGTCTGCGCGGCGACGGCGTCGCGCACGGCACAGGCAAGCGGCACGTCGGGCGGCCCGAAGTAGTCGCGGCGGCGAAACCACATCGGCGCCGGCCGCCGCGCGGACCACCACCAACGCCGGGCGAACAGCTGCTCGAGTTCGTCGAGGTCGACGTAGGCGAAGAACAGGCTGGTCGTGAATCGGTGCCGCACGGCATCGAAGCGCCGGTGGCGCACGGTGCCACGGTAGATGCCGCTGCGCAGCGCGAGCGGTGGCCGCACCGCCGTCATGCGACCCGCTCCGTCGCAGCCGGTTCGAAGTCGGCGACGACGCGCAGAGCCGACTGCACGCCGTCTTCGTGGAAACCGAAGCCGCACCAGGCGCCACAGAACCACACGCGGCGGCTGCCGTTCAGCGCCGGGATCGCGGCCTGCGCGGCCACACCGGCGGCATCGAAGATCGGATGGTGGTAGACGAAGCGGCGCAGGATCTGCGCCGGGTCGATCGCCTCGGTGCGATTCAGCGTGACGCTGTAGGTCACCGGCCCCGGCAGACCCTGCAGCAGGTTCATGCAGTAGGTGACCGTCGCGCGCGGGTCGTCGCTGCCGCCGAGGTGGTAGTTCCACGCCGCCCGGGCACGACGCCGCCGGGGCAACAGACGCTCGTCGGTGTGCAGCACGACGTCGTTCGCCTGGTACGGGATCGCAGCGAGCGCACTGCGTTCTGCGTCCGACGCGTCTGCCAGCAGGCGCAGCGCCTGGTCGCTGTGCACCGCGAGCACGACGCCGTCGAAGCGTTCGGCAGCCTGGCCCGGCACCTGCACCACGACGCCGTCCGCGTCGCGACGCACGGTGACGACCGGTGCCCCGGTACGGATGCGATCGCGGAACGGCGCCGACAGCGGTCCGAGGTAGCTGCGGGACCCACCCACCACCGTGCGCCACTGCGGTCGCCCGCCGACCTGCAACATGCCGTGGTTCTCGAAGAAGCGCACGAAGAACGCCGCCGGCATCGCCAGCAGTCGCCTCGGTTCCGCCGACCAGATCGCCGCCATCATCGGCACCAGGTAGTGCTCGGCGAACGCGCGGCCGTAGCGGCCCTGCTGCAGCACGTCGGCGAGCGTCGCAGTGCCGTCGCGCAGCGCCGGCGCATCGCGATGGAAGCGCAGGATGTCGCACAACATGCCCCAGAACCGCGGCCGCAGCAGGTTGCGACGCTGCGCGAACAGCTGGCCGAACGAGCTGCCGTTGTATTCGAGGCCGGTGCGTTCGCAGCGCACGCTGAAGCTCATCTCCGTCGGCCGCAGCGGCACGTCGAGCCGTTCGAGCAGCGCGAGGAAGCCGGGGTAGCTGCGGTCGTTGCAGACGATGAAACCGGTGTCGATCGCCACCGTGCCGTGCGGCCCCTCGATGTCGACCGTGTGGGTGTGGCCGCCGAGGCGCTGTTCGGCCTCGAAGACGACGATGTCGTGGCGCTTGCACAGACGTTCTGCGGCGACCAGACCGGCGATGCCCGTACCGACGACGGCGAGCCGCTTGCGGCCGGTGCCGAGTGAGTTCGCCGCCCTGGTCATCGGCGCAACCGGCGATGCTCGTCCTGCGCGCGTGCCGGCAGCGGCCGCAGGTCGTGCACGAGGCCGAGCAGCGCCAGCAGCCGCAGCACGTAGTAGCTGACGTCGATCTCCCACCAGCGGATGCCCTGCCGCGCGGCGCCGGGACACCAGTGGTGGTTGTTGTGCCAACCTTCGCCGAGCGTCAGCAACGCCAACGGCCACGAGTTGCGGCTGTGGTCGCGTGTCGGCCAGACGCGGCGGCCGACCAGGTGCCCGACGCTGTTGACCGCCGACGTGACGTGGAACAGCACCACCGTCGAGATGCAGAAGCCCCACACCGCCAACTGCACCGCGTCGGTGCCGAGCTGCGGCGCATGCAGCGACAGCTGCCACCCGAGCACCAGCAACGCCACCAGCAGCAGCAGCGGCGCGACATGGTAGTTGCGATCGAGCCACCGCAACTCCGGGTAGACCGCGAGGTCCGGCACCTGCAGCAGATCCGTCGCCTGGTTCGCCGGCGCGGCGATCCAACCGACGTGCGACCACAGCACGCCATGCGCATGCGGCGAGTGGGCGTCTTCGCCGGTGTCCGAGTGCCGGTGATGCCGACGATGGTGCGCCGCCCACCACAGCGGGCCACGCTGCGCCGCCGACGCGCCGAGCACGGCACCGGCGAACTGCGTCCAGCGGCCGACGCGGTAGCTGCGGTGCGAGAAGTAGCGGTGGTAGAAGGCCGTCACCCCGAACATGCGCACCAGGTAGAGCACCGCCGCCGCGACCAGCGCGACCGGGCTCCAGCCGACCGCGAACACCAGCAGGCACGCCGCGTGCAGACAGAGGAACGGCAGGATCGTGGCCCAGTGGATGTGCTGCCGCTGCCCGGGGAACACCGGCTCGTGGGCCGAGTCGGGCCAGGCTGCGGCGTGGGCGGGAGGATCGGTGACGGGCACGAGGCTGGGACGCGGAGGAACGGGGCAGACGCGCGACAGCGGTGGGGTTCGTCGCGGCGGCACCGGCGGATGCGACTGCCGCATCTCGCCAGCCTCCGCACACGAACCCCCTGCCATGCCGTTCGCCGCCAGCTCGACCAGCACCCTGTTCGCCACCATGGCGGCGACGGCGATCGCGTTCGCCCTGCTCTGGCGGCGCCAGCTGCAGACCCGCAACGCCACGTCCGTCGACGCTGCCTGGGCGATCGCGATCGGCGTGCTCGGTTGCGCCGCGGCGCTGTTCGGCGATGGCAGCGGGTCGCAGCGCCTGCTCGCCGGCATGCTGGCGTTCGGCTGGAGCGCCCGGCTGTCCTGGCACCTGCTGCGGCACCGGGTGTTCGGCGCGTCGCACGAGGACGGCCGCTACCGCGCGCTGCGTGAACACTGGGGCAGCCGCGCGCAGCGTCGCTTCTTCTGGTTCTACCTGGCCCAGGCCGGGGCGGCTCTGGTGTTCGCGTTGCCGTTCTGGTTCCTGGCCGGCCACACGCAGCATGGTGTGCACACGATGCAGGTCGTCGGTCTCGCCGTGATCGTGCTCGCGCAGCTGGCGGAAGCGACCGCGGACCGGCAGCTGGCCGTGCACCGGGCCGACCCGGCACGGCGCGGTCGCACCTGCCGCAGCGGACTGTGGCGCTACAGCCGGCATCCGAACTACTTCTTCGAATGGCTGTCGTGGTGCGGCATCGCCCTGGTCGCCGCCCCGGCTGCGGGCTGGTGGGCCGCGGCGCAACCGGTGGTCATGTTCGTGCTGGTGCGCTTCGTCAGCGGCGTGCCGTTCACGGAACTGCAGGCACTGAAGAGCCGCGGCGACGACTACCGACGCTACCAGCAGGAGACGAGCGCCTTCGTGCCCTGGCCGCCGCGGCGCCGCGCCGGAGCGACGGCGTGACGTCGCGCGTCGAACGCTGGCTGGAACGCGGCCTCCTGCCCGATTGGCTGGTGCGCCTCGGCATCCGCCGCCTGCTGCGCGAACGCCTGCGCAGCGAACACGCCGACGATCCGGAACGCTCGGCAGCACGGCTGCAGCACTGGATCGCGACCTGCGACCACAGCCCCATCGCGATCGCCACGACGGCCGCGAACGAGCAGCACTACCAGGTGCCCGCCGCGTTCTTCGCCAAGGTGCTGGGCTCGCGCCGCAAGTACAGCTCGTGCCTGTGGAACGCGAGCACACCCGACCTCGATGCCGCGGCGGCAGCAATGCTGCAGCTCACCTGTGAACGCGCAGAGATCGAAGACGGCATGCGGGTGCTCGACCTCGGCTGCGGGTGGGGCGCGATGACGCTGTGGCTCGCCGAGCACTTCCCGCGCTGCCGGGTCGTCGGCGTCAGCAACGCCGCCAACCAGCGCACCGACATCCTCGCGCGCGCGGCGGCGCAAGGCCTCACCAACGTCGACGTGCTCACGGCCGACGTGAACACATTCGCGGCGCCGGGGCGGTTCGACCGCATCGTCTCGATCGAGATGATGGAGCACGCGCGCAACTGGCGCCTGCTGCTCGAACGCGCCGCGAGCTGGCTCACGCCGGCCGGCAAGATGTTCGTGCACGTGTTCACGCATCGCAGCGTCGGCTACGAGTTCGCGACCGACGGCAAAGGCGACTGGATGGCGCGGCACTTCTTCACCGGCGGCCAGATGCCCGCCGATGCGCAGCTGCTGCACTTCCAGGACCACCTGGCGGTCGAGGCGCACTGGCGCGTCTCGGGCATCCACTATGCGCGCACCGCCGAGGCGTGGCTGGCGAACTTCGATCGCCATCGCGAAGAGCTGCAGCCCGTGCTCGCTGCGACCTACGGCCCGCGTGCGACCGCGATGGCCAACCTGTGGCGCGTGTTCTTCCTCGCCTGCGCCGAGCTGTGGGGTTGTCGCGGCGGCAGCGAGTGGTTCGTGTCGCACTATCGGCTTCGCCGCCGCTGACGGCGCGACCTTCAGGCGCGGGAGGCGACCAGCCGTGTGGCCGCCGCGACCGCGCTCTCGGCGTCGACCGCCGCGGCGTCGGCGCCGATCACCTGGTGCAGGTCGGGCACGATCTCGAACGGCAGGCCACCGACGAGGATCGGCAGGTGGCGCCCGGCCGAGGCGATCTCCCGCACCTGCTCGATCGTCTGCGTCAGCGTGCCCAGGTGCAGGACCAGCGTCGCCGCGATCGCCACCAGGTCGAAACGGCGATCCTGCAGCACCTGGTCGAGGTCCATCGCCGGCATGTTGCTGCCCAGGTAGTGCACCGCGAAGCCGGCGAACTGCAGGCGCTGCGCCACCAGGCGCAGGCCGAAGTCGTGCAGGTTGCCGCCGACCCCCAAGGTCACGACGCGCGGTGCATCAGCCGCCGGCCGCGGCAGGCGTTCGTGCAGCACGCACAAGGCGCGATCGACGATGGCCGACCCGTAGTGCTCGTCGGCGATCGCGATCTCGCCCATCACCCACATGCGACCGGTTTCGCGTTGCACGACGGTCAGCACGTGGTCGTGCAGATCGGCCACCGTCGCGCCATCGGCCAGCGCGCCTTGCACCAGATCCATCGCGTCGTCACCACGACCTTCCAGCACTGCGAGCAGGAAGCGCGCCGCCAGCTCGCCGTAGGGCGCCGAGCGCGACAACAGGCAGGGCAGGTCGTGCGGCGCCTCGTCGAGATGGGCGCGCGCCAGCTTCAGGTGCCGTAGAACGACAGCGGCCGCCGCACTGGGCAGCTCGCTCTGCAGCGCGGTGGCGAGCGCCTCCAGGTTTGCGGCCAGATAGTCGTCCGGCACGCCGCGATGGTGCAGCGCGACCTTGTACCAGGCCGTGCAGTGCGCGAGCAGTGCTGGACGATCGACGGCGACCGATTCGGCCAGGTGCAGGATGCGGACGTGGGTGTCGTCGATCGGATCGGCGAACGCGGCCGGCATGCCGTCGGCCAGCAGTTGGGGGTGCTCTCGCTGCAGCACGCCGACGGCAGCCGCGGCGTAGGCACGGCTCGAAGTACGCAGCAGGTGAGCGGCGAAGCGCGAGGACGAGGGCACGGCGCAGTTGTAAGGCCGCGGGGCCACGCCGCTCAAGAAGCACACGCACTGCATCCGCGGTCGACGGCGAGGCGAACCAGCTGGCCGCGAGTGGAAGTCCTCCACGCACCCCACCCACATTCGTCCAGCTCCACGGAGAGATCGATGTTTCGTAGCACCCTGATCACTGCAGTCGCCATCACCACCACCTTCGCCGCGCTGGCCGCGCAGGAAGGCCAGAAGAACCTGGTCCAGGTCGCCGCCGAAGCCGGCCAGTTCCAGACGTTGCTCGCGGCCGCCAAGGCCGCCGATCTCGTCGAGACCCTGTCGGGCAAGGGCCCGTTCACGGTCTTCGCGCCCACCGACGCCGCGTTCGAGAAGCTCGGCAAGAAGACGATCGCCGAGCTGCTGAAGCCCGAGAACAAGCCGAAGCTCGCCGCGATCCTGACCTACCACGTCGTCGGCTCGAAGCTGCCCGCGGCCAAGGTCACAGGCGAGAAGTCGCTGATGTCGCTGCAGGGCTCGCCGCTCGCCATCGAGGTGATGGACGGCAAGGTCCGCATCGGCGGCGCCAACGTCGTCACCACCGACGTGATGGCCAGCAACGGCATCATCCACGTCATCGACACGGTCCTGATGCCACCGGCAGCGCCCAACCTGGTCGAGGCCGCCACCAAGGCCGGCACGTTCGGCACGCTGCTGAAGGCCGCGGTCGCCGCCGGCCTCGCCGACACGCTGGCGAAGGGTGGTCCGTTCACGGTGTTCGCGCCGACCGACGCCGCATTCGCGAAGCTCGGCGACGCGACGATCGCCGACCTGCTGCTGCCCGCCAACAAGGACAAGCTCGCCGGCATCCTGAAGCACCACATCGTCGCCGGTGAGGTGAAGGCCGCGCAGGCGGTCGGCCTGAAGGAAGCGAAGGCGCTCGACGGCACGATGCTGAACCTGCACTACGACGGCAAGGTGCTGATGGTCGGTGGCTCGAAGGTGGTCGCCACCGACGTGATGGCCAGCAACGGCGTCATCCATGTCGTCGACGCGGTGATCCTGCCGGCGAACTGAGGCCACGACGCGTTCGTGGAACAGCGGAGGCTGTGGCGATGACCGCAACGACGTGCTTGTCCGCCGCAGCCACCAACCGTTCAATGGCGGCCCCCGTACGCAAGTGCATGACGGAGACCCTGCTGCCACAGATCGCCGCCGGCAACGCCGGCGCGGTCGAGACCTTCCTGCGCCGCCATTCGAACATGGTGTGGGGTCTCGCGCGCCGCTTCTGCCGCTCCGCCGAGGACGCGGAGGATGCGACGCAGGAGATCTTCGTCGAGGTCTGGAAGAGCGCCGATCGCTACGACGCCGACTACGGCAGCGAAGTGACCTTCCTGATGACGATCGCGCGCCGGCGGCTGATCGACCGGGCGCGGCGCCAGGGCCGCCGGCCGGCGACGGAACTGCTCGAGGACGCCGGCACGCTGCCCGCGGCGGCAGTCGTCGACCAGGTCGAACTGCAGGACGAAGTGCACCGCGCGCAGCAGGCGCTGCAGCAGCTGCGGCCCGAACAACGGGAAGTGCTCGACCTGGCGATCGGCCAGGGGCGCACGCACCAGGAGATCGCGGCGGCGATCGGCATTCCGCTCGGCACCGTCAAGAGCCATGCGCGGCGCGGCCTGATGCGTCTGCGCGAGATGCTCGGTGTGACCGACGCCGACTCGGGAGGCCCCGCATGAGCGCGACCGAAGCCCAGCTGGAAGCGCTCGCCGAGGCGGTCGTGTTCGCGCACGAAGCCGACGCGCCGGCACTGCCGCCCGCCGATCGCAACACGTGGGCATTCGAACGCACCGCAGCCCTGGCGCTGGCGGGCCTGGCCCGACCCGCCGCCGTGCCGCCGCGCCTGCAGGCACTGCTGGCCGCCGACGGGGCGCGGTTCGCCGCGGCGCGCAGCCGGGTGCTGCAGCTCGCACGCCGACCGGTGCCGCTGCGCCGGGCGGTGCCCGTGCTGGCGTTCGTGTTCGGCGTTGCTGCCGGCGTCACGCTGTTCCTGCTGCTGGCCAGACGCGAGCGCCTGCCGGAACCGGCCGTCGAACGACGCGCCGCATTGCTCGCTGTCGATGCCACGGCAGTGCGGATCCCGTGGCAAGCGGGTCCGAGTCCGCTGCACGGCGAAGTGAGCGGCGATGTCGTGTGGAGCGCAGCGCGCCAGGAAGGCTACCTGACGTTCCGCGGCCTGCCGGCGCTCGATGCCGAGCACCGTTTCCAGCTGTGGATCGTCGACGGCGCCCGCGAAGGTGCGCCGGTCGACGGCGGCCTGTTCGCGATCGTCGATGCCGGCCACGAGACCGTCGTGCCGGTGCAGGCGAAGCTGCCGATCGGCAAGCCCGCGGCATTCGTGGTCACCGTCGAGACCAAGGCCGGCGCCGTCGTCTCCAAGCAGGAACACGTCGTCGCCATCGCCGGCCTCTAGTGCGCTGCAGCCGGCGCCTTCACCCGCCTTGCCGCTTGCCTGCGCCCAACCCGCTCGCTACCTTCGCCGCCCTCGCGTCGCCCCCGGGCGCGGGATGGCACGGGTAGATAGCTCAGTTGGTAGAGCACGGCACTGAAAATGCCGGGGTCGCCGGTTCAACTCCGGCTCTGCCCACCACATAGAACGTTGCCGCCGGGGATGGACCTCGCACCACTGCTCGACGAGTTGCGGGCCCTGCGGCGGGACCTCCGTGCCGCGGCGGCTCAGGGGGAGGCGGGACCGGTGCCAGATCCATCGAGCGACAGATCCATCGAGCGACAGGTCGTGCCGCAACTACGAGTTCGAGGCCGAGGGCAAGAGCTGGTGGCTCGGCTTCACCGTGGCCGAGAGCGTCGTCGTGCACCTCGACTGAACTGCGGCGGCTACTTGGCGGCGAAGGCGCGGTCGAGCACGTCGGCCAACCGGCGCGCCGCCAGCACCGCGCGCCGCATCGCCACGCGTTCCGCCGTCGCGAGGTAGCCCTTCGGCAGCGGCGGTGCCGGCTCGGCGTGCGCCGGGTCGTCGACGGCACCGGCCAACGTGCCGTTCCGGTAGGCGTGTTCGATCGCGAGGCGGTTGCTCTCCTCGGCCCATGCCTTCGGGTCCCGCACGGCCCGCTTCACCTGCAGATCTTCGGGTGAGAACACCGGCGACGCAGCGAGCCCGTCCGCCACACACACCTCCCAATCGGGCAGCTGGTAGTTGCCGAGCAAGGAGTCCCACAGCGCATGCAGGTTCGTCTGGCTGTTCGGGTCCGTCACGTCGCGCGTGACGAGGAAGCGCGTGCCGCCCGCATCACCGGTCGGGAACTGCGCCGAGTAGAGCGTGCATGCGTGCAGCGGCTGGTGCAGGTCCTCGATCAGGTGCACCACCCAGCAGAGCGCGATCGCGCGATCGCCCGCCGGCAGTTCGTGGTTGGCGAGATCGGCCAGGTTCTTCTGGATCGCCTCGAGGATGTCCTGCGGGCCCGCCTCGGGCGCCTTCACGGGCGCAGCGACGACGTCGTCACCGACGACGTACGGCATGTTGACGTAGTGCCACTGCGGATGGTTGGCGACCTTGTGCATCGGATGCGTCACGTTGCGCACGGTGTCGGGCCAGTTGGCGGCCAGGGCGAAGGCGAGGCGCGCGGCTGCCGGCGCGCTGCTGCCAGCCTCCAGGCCGACCTGCAGGTCCTGACCGAAGCGCGGGTGCTGCGCCAGCAGCTGGGTGATCTCGTTGCGCGTCGCGTCGCCGAGTTCGGACCAGGCCAGCAGCGACACGATCCGGTGACCGGAGTTGTTCCAGGGTGTGGCCGGCGGCGGCGAGCCGCCCAGCAGCAGAAGGGCCAGAGCAGGCGACAGGAGGGAGGTGCGCATCGTGCCGGAAGCCTACCGGCACCCGCGGCAACTGGTACGTCGAGCGACGCGGAAGAGGCGCCGCTCCAGTTCAGCTCGCGTCGGCGCTCGGCGCGCGCCGCGCCCACCACCACGGCAACACCGCGAACAGCACCAGCGACGCGTAGTAGAGCGAGCCCGACACCGGGTCGTGCCCGAGCAGGACTTCGACCGGCGAACGGCCTTGCAGCAGCGCACCCAGCGCACACTCGGCCGCCAGCAGAAGGAGCAGCGCGAAGCCGCCGACACCGAGTTGTTGCCGCGGCGACAGGTCCGGCGTGCGGCGCTGCCGCCAGCGCGACACCGGTACCAGGACCACCACCATGACCGGCAGCTCGATCAGTTCGGCGGTGCGTTCGCCGAGGCGCGGCACCAGCAGCGGCACGCGCACCATGCCGAGCAGGAAACCGGCGGCGAACACCAGGGCGAAGTAGACCGCGCCGGCCTGCAGGGTGCGCATGCGGGCGATGTTCGCGCGGGCCACCGCGGCACACAACATCCCGGCTTCGGCATGCCAGCCCCGGGTCCACTGGCCTGTAGTCTGCCGCCGTGGACCATCCCCGACCTGCCGGGAAACACGCGGCAACCGAGATGTCCGAATCGGACCGAGCGCTGTTGGTGAGCGCCGCCGAACTGCGCCGTCCGCTCGCGCGTGCGGCGCGCACCGGCGCCGGCAACGGCCTCGGCTACGCGATCTTCGGCGGCCTCAGCATCGCGTTCGCGGTGATGAGCTGGGACTTCATCGGCCTCGCGCTCGGCGGCGTGCTGCTGGGCGTCGGCCTGTCCGAACGCGCGCAGGCCACCAGGCTGCTGGGCGGCGACCGGCGGGCGCCGCTGCTGCTCGCGCGCGGCGAACTGGTGCTGCTCGGCGCGCTGGTGCTCTACGCCCTGCTCGGCTTCCTCATGCCGCCGGTCGGCATCGACGAACTGCAGCGTCAGATCGGCAGCAACAAGGCCTTCGCCATCGACGTGCGACGCATGGCGAAGCTCATCAGCACGGCGTGGTACGGCACCGTGCTGGCGACGGCGCTGCTCTACCAGGGTGGCATGGCGCGCTACTTCCTGCGGCGGCGCAGCGACGTGGCGCGCTACCTCGACGAAGTGCCCGACTGGGCGCGCAGGTTCGTCGAGTCGATGCCCTGAATGGGCCGCGAGCCGGACCAAGGGCCCGGCTCGCGCATCACCTCACTTGCCGCCGGCGGGCTCGGGCGCCTTCGCGGCCTTCTCCGCGGCCACGATCATCTCACCGAGCACCTTCTCCATCTCCGCCTCGTCGCGCACGTCCTTGTGACGGATCACGCCTTGGTGGTCGATGAAGTACAACGTCGGCCAGCCCTGCACGCGCCAGGTGTCGCTGATCGAAGGCTCGGTGCTGTCGTTGCGGAAGCTCCGCCACGTCACACCCATCTCCTTGCGCTGCGCCTGGAACTTCACCACCGCCTCTTCGCTGCCGGTGTCGTCACTGTTGACGCCGAGCAACACGAACGGCTTGTCCTTCCACTTCTGCACGAGCGACCGCTCGTGCGGGATCATCTCCCGGCAAGGGCCTCACCAGAAGCCCCAGAAGTCGAGCAGGATCACCTTGCCGCGGTAGTCGCTGAGCTTGAAGGCGACGCCGTCGGTGTCCTTGGCCACGATGTCGGGCGCCGTGCAACCGACCTGCAGGTGCTCGATCTCGAACAGCGCGTCCTTCGCCTGCTGCAGGATCTCCTCGTTCTTGGTCAGCGTGACGGCCTTGCGGATGTCGGCCGCGGCGGTTGTGCGATCGGCGTCGGTCTCGGCGATCTGCAGGTGGAGGTTGCCGCGGGCGATCAGCGCCTGCGCCTTGACGTCGGCGTCCGGGTTGTCCTCGATCACCGCGTCGAGCAGCGCCGTCACTTCCTTCTGCGCCTCGTGCTGGAAGTAGGCACTGGCGACGAAATCGAGCACTCCGCCGATCGCCGCGGTCGCCGAGTGGTCGGCCCAGAGCGCGCCCAGCGCCTTGCGCACGGCATCACTCTCGTTGGTGGCGTTCTTGACGATGAAGCCGAGGAACTGCACCGCCGCATCCGTGCCGGCGAACTGCTCCGCCAGTGCCTGCGCGCGCTCGATGAACTGTTTCGTCGGCGGCTGCATCGCGATCGCGGGAATGTCGCGACCTTCGGCCTGCGCGTCCTTGACGGCCTTGATGGCCGCCTGACGCCAGTCGCTGACCGCCTTGTTCAGCGCGCGCGCGAGGTCTTGGTAGGTTGCCTGCGGATCCTGCTGGGTCGGAGCCGGCTGGGTCGCGCCTTCTTGCGCGAGCATGCAGCCGGACGTCCACAGCAGGAGCAGCGCGGCGAGAACGGGTCTCGTCATGTCGGGTCCTGTGGGTGGGGTTGGTGAGCCGGCATGCTACCGCAACCGGCCGGCGCCGCAGCGAGCCGCACCCGCGGGCAGCGACGGCGGCCGCGGCCACCACCACCTGCTCCGACTACTTGTCCGTCTCGACGGGCGCGCCGTCCGCGGGCGCGGGCGCGGCGCTCTTCGGCTTGACGAGGTCGGCGCGCTTGGGCTTCAGCTTCTCGAACAGCGCCTGGTCGATCACGTAGTACCACGGGCCGAAGCGCTGCATCAGCTTGCCGGCCTCGGCGCGGCCGTCTTCGACCTTCTTGTTGTAGTCCTGCCAGGCCTGCGCCTCGCGCTTCAGGCCGTCCTCGTAGGCGATGCGGTCGCTGCGCACGTCGGCGGCGATGCCCTCGCCGCCGTCCTTCTTGTCGTCGCCGTAGCTGACGATTGCGAAGCCCTCACCTTCGACGGTGAGCACGTAGTCGCTGTCCCAAGGATCCTTGTTCAACGACTTCAGCAGCGGCTCGCCCTCGGCCGGCTTCACGGTCAGTTCGGCCAGCGTCGCCGGCAGCTTGCCGTCGTGCGCAGCGCGCCAGTTCTCGACCGCGACCTGGATCGCCTCGATCGCCGTGCGCGCGGCGGCGCGCTTGTCGAGCTGCTCCTGCGGCAGGCGCGCGCCGGACGGCTCCGGGATCAGGTTGTCGACGAACTCCGCCGTCACCATCAGGTAGCGGTTGTTCGCCGCCTTGTCGGCCGTCTCGCCCGTGGCCGGCTTGTCACCCGCTTTCGGCGGCGTGGCGGCTGCAGCCTCGTCACCCTCGCCGAGCGTCAACGAGCCGAACCGCAGCGTGTAGCGCACGCCCTTCCGGGTCTCGAACAACAGGTCGCCCTCGTTGCTGTAGAGCTTGCCGCCGCGCGCGAGGAAGAACCCCTTCGCCGCCAGCGACTGCGCCAGGATCTGGCGGTCGAAGCCGGTGACCTGCTCGAGCATCGCCGTCAGACCCTCGGGCTTGTTGCGCACGCCGACGATCTTGATCTGGCCCAGCGCCTCGGTGATCGCGCGCAGCTTCTCGTCGTTGGGCTCTTCCTTGGTCGCGTCCATGCCGTCGACCGACCACTTGTTGCTGCTGTCCTTGCTGACGACGTACTTTTCGCCGGGTACGACCTCGCCGCGCTGCTCGTCGACCGAGTAGTTGTCGAAGATGACCTTGCTGATGTCCCAGGTCTGGGCCTTCAGCAGGTCGGTCTCGATCCAGTCGGCGAACTTCGTCGACAGCTCGCCGTCGAGCTTCACGCGATACACGCGCTTCTTCTCCGGCACGCGCACGAAGTGCTCGCCGGGCTTGCCCTCGACCTCCTTGCCGACGATCAGGTCCGCGAGCTTGTTGCCGGCGCTGTCCTTCATCGTGATGCGCTTGCCGCGGCCGACGGTGTCGGTGCCCGGATCGAGCGGATCGACGACGCCGAACTCGGCGTGTCGGCCCTTGAGGTCGCCGACGACCACCTGCTTCTTCAGGCCGATCAGCATCGCCGCGGCCTTGCCCATGCGGTCCTTGGCGTCGGCCGGGTAGTTGCCGTGCGACGGGATCGTCCAGCGGCCCTTGTCGTCGCGCTGTACGACGAACGGGAACGCGGCGCCAGACGCCTCGCGGAACTCGACGACTTCGAGCGTGCTGGCGACATCGGGGTCCGTGAAGCCGGGGAAGAACTCCTGCCCCTGGTCATCGAACAGGTCGGGTCGCACTTCGCGCGGCCCCATCGACAGGGCGAACAAGGTCAGGGCGATCGCGGCGCCGACAGCCGCACCGGTCTTGGCGAAGTCGTTCATCACACACCTCCGTGGCTGTTGCGGCCTGGGACTTTTCGGTTCGCGGGCACGATCGCCGCCGCGCGCGAACTGCGGCGCAGGAACATCAGCACGCCGAGCGCCAGGCCCGGCAGCACACTGAGCAGGATCGTGACCGAGCGATAGCCGTCGTGGATCCGGCTGCGCGCGGCGTCGCGATCGTGTGAGGCTTCCTCGAGGCGCTGCTTCTTCTGGTCTTCGATGCGCGCCCGTTCGTTCTCGAGCTTGCGCTGCTCGATCTGCTGCTGCTGGACGATCTTGACCTCCTTGTCGGAGTCGTCGAGCTGCTTGTCGTCGCGGATCTTCTGCACCGCGGCGTCGAGGCGCGCCTGCGCCGCGTCGAGCGTCTCCTTCGCCGAGGCCTCGGCGGCATCCTTCTCCGCCGACCACTTGTCCTCGAACTCACGCTGCGCCTCCTCGACGCGCTCGAGCTTGCGCAGGATCGGCCGCCGCTTGCGCAGCTCGATCAGGCTCTCGTCGCCGACCAGCGTGTCGATGCAGTTCAACACGAAGGTGACGTTGTCGAAGCGCAGGTTCGGATCCGACATCTGCCGGCGGATCTGGAAGAACTGGTTGCCGATCAGGTCGATGTCGCCGACGTAGATCACGTCGAGGCCCTTCTCCTTGCCCGCCGCCGGCTTGCCGGTGACGCGCGCGGCGAGCATCAGGTCCTGGTTGAGGCGCTCGCGGCGCGCGTAGGGATTGAGCTGCGGCCCGGTGCCGAAGAAGTCCTGCTGGAACAGGTCGGCCTTGCGCACGATGCCGTTCGGTTCGCGCGTCACCGCCGGCTCGCGCGACTGCAGCAGCGGCTTCACGGTGATGCCGTCCTTCTTCGCCGAACTGACGTAGCCGCCCATCAGCAGCACCACGTTCTGCAGGCCGTTGGTGATCGGGCTGTCGTCCGCGAAGCCCTTGTCGTGCACGAACACGAACTCCTCGCGCAGCCGACCGCCGGGGAAGCGGCGGTAGCTGAGGTCCCAGGCGATCTCGCCGATGTGCGCCTGCAGGCCGATCGCCGCCAGGAAGGCGGGGAACTGCCCCTTCTCCGGCCCGCCGCCGCCCATCATGCGCGCCTGCATGCCGCCCTTCTGGTCGTCGGCCGCGGTGCCCCACGCATCGAGCGGTGCCGGGTCCTCGAGCAGCAGGGTCGGATGGCCGGCGAGCATCCAGGTGCGCAGGCGGTCCATCTGGTCCTGCGGCAACGAGCTCGCCTGCGGCACGAGCAGGGCCGCGATGCTGTCCGGATAGTCGGTCGCCGGATCGACGTTCTCGAGCTGGTACTGCTGTTGCAATTCGTCGGCGATCTGCCAACGCTGCTTCTGGCGGAAGGTCTGGAAGTCCATGCCGCCCATGAACTCGACGTCGGTCTTCAGGATGCCGACCTTCTTGCGGCTCGAACCGGACACGGTGCGGATGCTGCGCATCAGCTCGTACTCGAGCGGCACGGCCGGCTCGATGAACGGATTCACCACCTCCTCGGTGCCGCACTGCACGACGAAGCCGAGGAACAGCTGCTTCTCGGCGTAGCCGCCGCCGGGCAGTTCCATCGCCACCGTCTGCGGCCGGATGCCGTAGTTGGCCTCGGCCTGCCGCGCCTCGGGCGAGAACGGCTCGGGGATCACGATGCGCTTCTGCACCGCATTGCCGCCGATCGCCGCGAACTGGTCGACCAGGTTCAGCAGCAGGCTGCGCTGCTGCACGAACTGCTCGGGCACGTCTTCGCTGACGTAGGCGGTGACGTAGACCGGCTTGTTCGGGTCGAGACCGGCGAGCAGCTGCTTCGACTGTGCACCCAGCGAGTGGATGCGCTCGATCGTCGCATCGAACCGCGGCAGCAGGTGCACGGCGATCACCGTCAGCGCGAACGCGGAGACCGCGACGCCCGTGAACCGCACGATGCGATGGACGCCCTCGCCGTTGCTCTTCCAATGCCGCCGCGCCAGCAGCGCGAGGCCCAGGTAGAAGAACGCCACCGTCAGACCACCGAACAGCACCACGCCGGACAGCGGCAGCATGCCGCGCGCGAACTCGCCGAACTGGCCGATCGGTCCGTTCACGTTCCAGCTCGGGAAGCCGATCCAGCTCATCAGGTAGCCGATCAGCAGGAACGCCGCGCAACCGATCAGCGACAGCAGGAACGCGACCGTCGCCGACTGCGTCAGCTGCGAGCCGATCGTCGACACCGCCACCAGCGTCACGCCGAGCAGCCAGTAGCCGATGTAGTTGGCGAACAGCTGGCCCCAGTCCGGATTGCCGAGCCAGGTCAGCGCCAGCGGCAGCACCAGCGTGAACAGCAGCGACGCGGTGTAGATCGCCACGTAGGCCGCGAACTTGCCGAGCTGCAGCTCGAAGTCGGTCGCCGGCAGCGTGAACAGCAGCTCCTGCGTGCCGTTGGCGCGCTCGCTGGTCCACATGCCCATCGTTGCCGCGGCGACGAACACGGCCGCGATCCACGGGAACGAGCCGTTCAGCGTGTCGAGGTTGGCGAGGTTGTTGGTGAAGAACGCCGACGACCACATCATCACGGCGCACGAGACGCCGGCGAACAGGATGATGAAGACGTAGTTGGCGGGATTGCCGAACCAGCTGCGGAGATCGCGCTTGGCGACGGCGAGCACGGTGTGGGTCTTCATGGCGCTCAGCGGTGGGTCGTCAGGGAGTGGAAGGCCTGGTCCATGTTGCCGGTGCCGCGCGCCTTGAACTCGGCGGGCGTGCCGTCGAACGCGAGCTTGCCCTCGTCGACCAGCAGCACGCGGTCCGCCATCGCCTCGACCTCCTGGAACAGGTGCGTCGACAGCAAGATCGTGCGCGTCTCACCGAGCTTCTTCACCAGCCCGCGCACGTGGCGGATCTGGTTCGGATCGAGGCCGGTGGTCGGCTCGTCCATGATCAGCACCTCGGGATCGTGCAGCAGCACCTGCGCCATGCCGACACGCTGCTTCTGGCCCTTGCTGCAGGTGCCGATCGGCTTGTCGAGCAGGTCGTGCAGGTCGCATTCCTGGGTCACGAACTCGAGCCGCTCGGTGAAGCGGGCCTTCGCCAGCCCACGCGCGTCGGCGAAGAACGCCAGCAGCTCGCGCGGCGTCATCTCCGGATACAGCGGGCCGTTCTCGGGCAGGTAGCCGAGCTTCTCGGCGGCGCGCACGCGGTCTTGCACCACGTCGACGCCGCACAGCCTGGCGGTGCCCGACGTCGGCGCGAGGTAGCCCGTGAGCACCTTCATCGTCGTCGACTTGCCGGCGCCGTTCGGGCCGAGGAACGCGACGACTTCGCCGCGGCGGATGGTGAAGGTCAGGTGATCGATGGCAGCGAAGGACCCGTAGTACTTGCACAGGTCGATCGCCTCGATCATGGGCTCGCGTTCGGTCATGGGAGTCAATCGAGTGGGCCGAGGGGGTTCGGTCGGATCGGCGCGGGGATGCCCTGGGCACCGGCGACGACGTTGCACCGCGCGGGGGGCGAAACCCTTAGCCGTTGCGCCGGGGAGGTGCAACCGAGCGGCGGATCGGGCGACCGATCACGACTTGGCGGCACATCCGACGGCACGCGGACGGGGAAGCGGCGGCAGACGCAGGCGCCGCACCAAAACTCCGCGTCGACGCCGGCGGCCGCCGCCGGTCAGCGGCACCGGTAGTGGCCGTACCAGCCGTAGCCGAAGCCTGGCCCCCAGAAGGGACCATCCCGGTAGCCGCCGTACCAGAAGAAGTGGTCGTCGTACCAGCGGTCGGACCGCACGAACGGCACGAACGGCACCACCTGGGTCAGCACGGTGCGGTCGCCGCCGCGCACCGAGAACCGCAGCGAGAAGCCGTCGAGGTCGCGCGGGCGCGTCGCCACCGGCCGGAACCAGGCCTGCAGCGAAGCGCTGCCGCCGACGGGCGCCTCGGCCTGGCCCTCGACCCGCGCCGGCGGCAGCACCGCCAGCCGCTGGCCATCGACCCAGACATCGGCACACTGCAGGGCACCGACGTCGATGACGAGCGGCTCGCCGCCGGTGTTCTCCAGTTCGAAGCCGACCTGCAACTCGACCACGTCGCCAGCCTCGGCCTCGACGAGGTGCGCGCCGCCCGACCAGACCCGCACCTCGCCCTTCGCCGGTGCCGCGTCGAGCGGGTAGACCGCGGCCGGATGGCCGCCGGGCCCGGTGCCGTTGACGTTCTCGCGCGGCACGAAGTAGCGCTGTGTGGAACAACCGACGAACAGGAACGCGGTGGCGAGCAACAGCAGGCGCATGCACCGGTTGTCGCCCGAAGTCGCGTCGACGGCAAGGTGCCACGCGCGCGCTGCGGCCATCGGCGTAGACGGGGCCCGCCGCCGACGCAGCCCGACGGGAACCAGTTCGGCAACGCAGACAGCGCGAAAGTCCGGTCGCGCAAGGCCTTTTCGGCTGCATGGCCCTCATCCCACTTCGCCTCACGACGTCCCTCCCGATCCTGCTCGCCGGCTCGCTGCTGCTCGGCACGACCCTCGCGCAAGGCACCGCGGCGCCCACCGACGACGGCTTCCTCACCGGCCTGCGCGGCTTCGAGAACTTCCACGAGCCGCTCGGCCAGCCGATCTACTTCGAGTCGCCGTTCAACGACACCGGCCTGCGCTTCCTCTACGTGCGGCACCGGTTCTCGGACCAGAGCACCTTGCAGGGTGGCAACGTCACGATCTACGCGGTGCAGGCGCGGCTGGCGATCACCGAGCGCCTGTCCTTCATCGCCACCAAGGACGGCTACTCGGAACTGGAGTCCGGCATCCTGCAGGACGAAGGCTGGAACGACCTCGCCGCCGGCTTCAAGTACGTGCTGCACGCCGACAAGGCGAAGCAGTACGTGGTGACGCCGGGCATCCGCTACCAGGCCGAGAACGGCCACCGCGGCATCCTGCAGGGCGGCGCCGACGAGATCAGTCCGTTCGTCAGCCTGGCCAAGGGCTACGGCGACCTGCACCTGCTGACCAACCTGACGCTGCGCGTGCCGGTCGGCGGCAAGGAAGGCAACACGGTCGGCCATTGGGACGTGCACCTCGACTATGACGTCAATCCGGGCAGCGAGGCGGTGTTCGCGCCGCTGATCGAAGTGCACGGCGTGCACTACCTCGACGACGGCAACACGGCGCTGAACGTCGGCGGCCTCGACTACACCAACCTCGGGTCGCAGCCGGCGAAGCACTTCGTCAGCTGGGCCGGCATCGGCGCTCGACTGGAGATCGTCAAGCGGTTCGAGGTCGGCGCCTGCTACGAGTTCGCGCTGACCGACAAGGACGACGACATCATGGACCACCGCGTCACGATCGACTTCATCACCCGCTGGTGAGCGCGTGGCCGCCGGCGCTGCATCCGGGCGGCGCCGGGCGGCGAACGCCTGCGCGTGAAGATCTGGCGGCTGCGAGCATCCCTGTGGGTTCCCCGCCTGCCCGGCGAGGTGTTCCCGTTCTTCGCCGACGCGCAGAACCTCGAACGCCTGACGCCCGATTGGCTGTCGTTCCGCATCGTGACGCCGCTGCCGATCGAGATGCGGCAAGGCACGCAGATCGACTACCGCATCGGCATCCGCGGCCTGCCGATCCGCTGGCGGACCCGCATCGGCCGCTGGCAGCCGCCGCACGCCTTCGCCGACGAGCAGCTGCGTGGCCCCTATTCGCTGTGGCACCACACGCACACGTTCACGGCCCGTGACGGCGGCACCACGCTCGGCGACGAGGTGCTGATGCGGCCCAAGGGTGGCCTGCTCGCCGGCACCCTGATGGCGCTGTTCGTGCGGCGCGATGTCGAACGCATCTTCCGCTTCCGCGCGCAGGTGATGGCGACCCGCTTCGGCGCCGATGCGTCGCGCGCCGAGCTGCACTGGAGCGTCGCCCACGACGCGGCCGCGGTCACCGACGCAGCTGCAGACGGTGCACGGTGATCGGGACCTCGCCGTCCGCACGTCGAACGACGTCGCTGGTGAACATGCCCAGCACCTGCTGCGGGTCGCCGAACGCCTTTGCGAACGCCGCGTCGAACGGCGTCACCAGCACGTAGACGGTGCGCACCTCGCCGCGGCGCGCGTACTCGCCGATCTCGGGCAGGCGGGCCAGGAACGACTGCGGCGGCAGCGCGGCGTGGCCGCGCAGGATCAGGTGCTGTGCCGTCGTCGCGACCCACAGGGTATGGCCGCGTTCGTCGGCGGTAGCGGGCACGGCCGCGGCCGCGCGCTCGACCGCGGCGGCGAGCTCGGCGTTCGGCAGGCGCGGGAAGGTCGTGCCGCGGGCGAGTTCGCCCAGGCGCAGCCCGGCCAATGCCAGCGCGCAGGCGAGCACGATGCCGTTCGCAGCGCGGCGTGCCGGTGACAGCAGCACGAGCGGCGCCAACGCCGTCGACCAGGCCGCGGGTAGGAACAGGCGCAGCGCCGTCGGCTCGCGCACGTCGCCGTAGAACCAGAGCAGCGCGGCCAGCGTGACCGCGGCCACCGGCAGCACGACCAGCACGTCGGTGAACGTCGCCCGCCGGCGCAGCAGCCGCACGCCCCACGCGAGCGCGGCCGCGATCGCGACGAGACCCGGCAAAGGACTGGTCAGCGCCGGGTCGAACCAGTGCGACACGAACGGCCCGACGTGGTCGCGCAGGTGCTGCCACGCCAGCAACGGCGCACCGCCGGCCTCCGGATAGAACTTCGGCTGCCGCGCGTAGAGCAGCAGCACCAGCAGCGGGCCGGCGAGCCAGCATTGCGCGATCGCCAGCCCGACGATGCCACGCGTCGGCACGCAGCGGCGGCGCACGGCGAACAGCACCAGCAGCACCACCAGGGCGAGCGCCGGCAGCGATTCGTAGCGGGCCTGCGCGAACAACCCGCCGAGCGCCAGCAGCACGGACGCGCGCACGCCATCGGGTCGCCGCACGAACGCGAGCGCCGCCAGCAGCACCGCGGCGAACAGCACCGTCGCCAGCAGTTCGAACCCACCCGATGTCGCGACGAGCCCGGTCAGCGGCACCGCGACCAACAGCAGCTGGGCGGCGAACGCCGCGATCAGCCCGAGCCGCGCGCGCACGGCGGCGAACACCAGCAAGAGGCCGATGCCGAGCAACACCGCGTTGACGGCGAACGCGTTGGCGATGCGTTCCCCGGTGAGGTCGTGCAGCAGGCTGACCAGGAACGCGAACAGCGGCGGGCGCTTGTCGACCGTGTTCTCCAGCCGCACCAGTTCGCCGTCGAACGGCACCGCGCCGGTCGTCAGCAGCGCCGCGCGCTGCGCGTGCATGTTCTGCGCCACCGACGCCAGGCTGGTCTCGTCGAACTGCACGCGCAGCGTCGGCGGCGCCACGGCGAAGACCGCCGCCACCAGCACGACGGCAGCGAGCGCGCCGGACCACGACCGCAGCAGCGCTCGGCCCGGCGCCGTCGCCTGCCGCCACCAGCAGACGCCGGCGAACGCCAAGAGGCCGAGCAGAAGCCACGGGATCCAGTACAGCAGCCGTGCCAGCAGCGTCAGCTGCGCCACATCGTCCAGCGACCGGTCGACGCCCAGCAGCACGAGCGGCCCGATCGCACCGCACGACAGCCACCACGGCGAACACCGGCGCGGCAGCGGACGTTCGGCGCAGCGCGAGTCGGTTGACGGAGGCTCGACCATGTGCGGCGCCAGAGGCTACGGCCCCACCCCGGGCGATGCCGAACAGGAACTCGTCGCGGCCGCGCCGACACCAATGCTCGACGGCCGCAGGCAGCCTGGCATCCGAGCCACGGACTCGCGATCCTGACGATCGCGCCCGCCGCCGAGCCTGCCATGATCCACGTCGCTTTCGTCGCCCCCTACTTCGGCAGCAACTCCCAGCGGGGACTGCAGTGCCTGGCCGACCTGCCCGACGTCAAGCTCGGCGTCATCACGCAGGAACCGTCGGCACGTCTGCCGGCGTCGCTGCGCCAGCGCCTGGTGGTCCACTGCCACGTCGACGACGCGGCGGATTCGCGCCAGATCACCGCAGCGGCGCGTTCCCTGATCAGCCAGTGGGGTCGACTCGACCGGCTCGAGTCGTATCTCGAATTGCTGCAGGTACCGGTCGCCGAGGCACGCGACGCCTTGGGCCTGCCGGGCATCGGTGGCGAGATCGCTCGCAACTTCCGCGACAAGAACCGCATGAAGGAAGTGCTGCGCGCTGCAGGAGTCCCGGTGGCGCGCCAGGCGCTGGTGCGCAACGCCGCCGACGCCCGGCACTTTGCGGCCGAGGTCGGATTCCCGATCGTGTTGAAGCCGCTGGCTGGACAAGGGGCAGAGCACACCCATCGGGTCGCCGACGAAGTCGCACTCTCGTCAGCTCTCAATGCCCTGTTGCCGTCGGCGACCAGCCCCGTGCAGGCCGAGGAGTTCATCGTCGGCGCGGAACACACCTTCGAAACCGTGACGATCGCCGGTCGCAGCCATTGGTCGTCGTCCGTGCAGTACCTGCCGAGCCCACTGAAGGTGCTCGAGAACCCGTGGATGCAGTACTGCCTGCTGCTGCCACGTGAGATGGACCTGCCGCACGTGCGCGCGTTCGCAGCGACGAACGAGAAGGCGCTCGCGGCGCTCGGTCTGCAGGACGGATTCTCGCACATGGAGTGGTTCCTGCGCGCCGATGGCTCGCCGGTGGTCTCCGAGGTGGGTGCACGACCACCGGGTGCCAACATCCTGCAGCTGCTCGCTGCGGCGCACGATGCCGACCCGCTGTCCGCCCTGGCCCGCCTGGTGGCCCACCGCGAGTGGCAGATGCCACCGCGACGGTTCGCCGCCGGTTGCGTCTTCCTGCGGGCCATGGGCGGCGCCCGCGTCGTACGCTCCGTCGCGGGTGCACGGGCGATGCGGGCGCGGCTCGGCAAGGCGTTCGTGGACCAGAAGCTGCCCAAGCCACAGCAGCCCCGGTCGAGCGGCTACGAGGGGGACGGCTGGGTCATCGTGCGCCACGCCGACACCAAGGGAGCCATCGCCGCCATGCGTACCGTGCTGGAGACGATTCGCGTCGTGTGATGCGGTGCCGTCGCGAGCCGGCAGGTGACGGTCGGCTCGACGGCGACGAACGGGTGACCAACACGGCCCTGCACCACCGCGACACGCAGACCACACGCCGATAGCGTTCCGCCCTCCCCGGAACATGTTCACGTCGCAAGCGCATTCGTTCGTCCAGCAAGCGCGTCTGGCCATCACGTTGTCGTGGGTCGCCGGCTACACGAACGCACTGACCCTGCTCGAGTGCAATCAGGTCACCTCGCACGTCACGGGGACGGTGTCGCAGGTCGGCGTCGAGGCGGTGCAGGGCAACACGCCGCGGCTGGCCTACCTCACCACGCTGGTGGCGACGTTCCTGCTCGGCGCCTTCGTCTCGGGCGTGCTGACCGAGTTCGGGCGCATGCGCCGCTTCCGCTCGATCTACGTGCTGCCGATGAGCGTCGAGGCGATTGCGCTCGCCCTGTTCGCGGTGCTGGTCGAATTGTCCAACACGGGTCGGCTGCCGCTGCCGCATGCCGTGGCCTGGATGACGTTCCTGCCGTCGTTCGCGATGGGAGTGCAGAATGCCACGATCACGCGCATCAGCGGCGGCGTGGTGCGCACGACCCACGTCTCCGGTGTCGTCACCGACCTCGGCCTCGAGTTCTCCAGGCTCCTGTTCCTGCGCGTCCGTGGCCGGCGCCGGGTCGATCTGCGCCACATTCGGCAGGAGCAGCAGCGCGCTCTGCTGCTGGCCAGCATCCTCGGCAGCTTCGTGTTCGGCGGCGCCATGGGAGCCGTGTGTTTCGACTTCCTGGAGCCGTTCTCGATGGTGCCCGCGGTCCTCTTCCTCGCCTTCGTCGTGTTGCAGGACATCCTGCGACCGATCGCGCCGGTCGAACTGCGCAACGGCAACTACCGCGGTGCGCCGATCATCGCCCTCTACCACGCCGAGCCACCACCCGACCGCCGGCAGTCGCGCATGCCCGACCTGTCCACGTGGTCTTCACACCTCGACGATCACGTGCGCGTCATCGTGCTCGACTTGACCAGCCTGCCGCCCCTGGATGCCCAAGGCGCGCTCGAAGTGACCAGCCTGATGCGTCAACTGCGCAGCGAAGGAAGGTCGCTGGTGCTCGGCGGGTGCGGCCCGAAACATCTGACGGGCCTGCGACACGCCGGCGCGCTCGACGAATTCGACGACGACGACGTGTGCGCGGATCTCGCCGCGGCAACCGAGCGGGCGGAGGACATCGCGGAAGAACTCTGACCCGCGCTGCCCACGCACGGTCGGAACATTGCGCCCGCCCGGCGCCGTTTCTACACTCGCGGCGATCCGGGGCGGCTCCGAGCACGTCCGTCCTGGCTCATCGTCCCAGCGCATCCGTCCCGGTGCGCCCGTTGCAACGGCTGATCCCACAGGTGCAGCTGCTGATCCCACAGGTTGCCGAGCTGCTGCGCACGTCGGAAGCGCAGGTTCACCGTTGGATCCGCGATCGCGGGCTGCCGGCGACGCTGTTCGGGGAACAATACCGACTCAACCGGGTCAGCGTGCTGTCGTGGGCGCAGCAGAACCAGGTGCCGTTCGACGCGACGGCGATGCCGGTGGGCCCAAGCGAAACGTCGATCGCGACGGCCCTGCTGCGCGGTGGCATCCATCGCGACGTACCGGGGGCAACGCCGGCCGAAGTGCTGATCAACGCCCTCGAGAGGGTGCACCTGCCCGCGGCCGTCGATCTCGAGCTGCTGCGGGAGATGGTGCTGTCGCGGGCGGAGCGAGGCATGCTCAGCATCGGCGATGGTCTGGCGATGCCGCACGCGCGCTATCCGTTCGTCGCCGAGGTGCCCGAGCCACTGCTCGGCCTGTGCTTCCTCGCCACCGCGGTGGACTTCGGCCCAGACGAGCACACCCCGGTGTCGACGTTGTTCGTCGTCGTCAGTCCGAGCGTGCGCACCCACCTGCAACTGGTCGCGCGCCTGGCGCGTGCCCTCGCTTCGTCCTGGCGATCCCTCGTGCTGGCCCGTGCGAGCGACGCCACGATCCTCGCCGCCGCCGCGAACGACGCCACCGCCAACGAGGCCAAACCGTGAACCCGTGCCTGGCGCTGCTCGTCGGCGCCGCCACCTGGGCGCTCAGCGGCGCGCCACACGCCCTGCTCGGGCGGCGCACTCGCCTGGCCGAACGGCTGAGCGCGACCCTGGCCGTGGGCGGATCGGCCGTCGGCTGCTTCGGCGCCTTGCTGGCAGCGTCGGGGGACCCCGCGGGCGCCACCGCGAGTTGGAGCTTGCCCGGGCTGACGCTCACCGTCGCCGCCGATGCGCTGTCGGCCCTGTTCCTGTTGCCCGTGTTCCTGACCTCGGCGATGGCCGCGATCTACGGCACCGGTTACTGCCGCACGTTCGGCCCAGGCGCCCGCCACATCCGCATCTTCCAGGGCAGCATGACGGCCGGCATGGTGGTGCTGGTGCTGGCGAGGAACGGCGTCCTGTTCCTGATCGGCTGGGAGGTCATGGCCATCTCCGCCTTCCTGTTGATCGCGACGGAGCACCGGCAGGCGGCAACGCGCAAGGCCGCCTGGGTGTACCTCGCCACGACGCATCTCTGCACGCTGTGCCTCGTCGCCGCCGTGTGCCTGCTGCACGCGCCGGACGGCAGCCTCGACTGGTCTCCGGCCCTGGCCGACACGATGCCGGCTGGCCGCGCCATCGCGGTGTTCACGTTGGCGTTGCTGGGCTTCGGTCTGAAGAGCGGGCTGATGCCACTGCACGTGTGGCTGCCAGGTGCACACGGCAACGCGCCGAGCCACGTTTCCGCAGTGTTGTCCGGCGTGTTGATCAAGCTGGGCGCCTACGGGCTGCTGCGCATCCTGTCGCTGCTGCCACCACTGCCCGCCGCCTGCGGCGTCATCGTGCTGCTGCTCGGCGCGACCTCGGCCCTGCTCGGTGTGACCGCGACCTTCGCCCAGCGCGACCTCAAGCGGCTGCTGGCCTACAGCAGCATCGAGAACTCCGGCATCGTCTTTCTGGGCATCGGCCTCGCCATGCTGGGACAGGCGTTCGGCGACCAACGCCTGTACTTGCTCGGCCTCGGCGGCGCCCTGTTCCACGTGCTGAACCACAGCCTGTTCAAGCCGCTGCTGTTCCTGTGCGCCGGCTCGGTCGTGCACGCCACGGGCACGCGAGAACTCGACCAGCTCGGCGGCCTGTGGCGTCACCTTCCCCGCACCGGCGCGTGCTTCGTCGTCGGCGCGGCAGCGATCAGCGGTCTGCCACTGCTGAACGGCTTCGCCAGCGAGCTGGTGATCTACCTGGGCCTGTTCGAGGCCGCCACCGGGGACGAAGCGATGCTCGCCCTGCTGGGCACGACCGTGCTCGCCGCCCTGGCCATGGTCGGCGGTCTTGCGGTCGCCACGTTCGTGCGCGCCAGCGGCACCGTCTTCCTCGGCCGCGCCCGTTCGCCGGCGGCGGCAGCCGCCCACGAATCCCCGCCGAGCATGACGCTGCCGCTCGTCGCGCTCGCGACCATGTGCCTGCTGATCGGTACCGCGCCGGCGTGCGTCACGCCGTTGCTCGACCGCGCGATCGCCGCCATGCCGTCACGCTGGTCGGGCACGAGCATCGGCAGCATGGTCCCGTTCGCCACGCTGACGACGATCGGACTGACCAGTCTGCTCGGCGTGACGATCGTGCTCGCCTGGCTCACGGTCCGCCGACGCCGCAGCGCGGCCAGTGCAACGGTCGGCACGTGGGCCTGCGGCTTCGTCGACCCGGCACCGGCGCGCATCCAGTACACCGGCACGTCGTTCGCGCAGATCAGTGGCCAGGTGCTGCATTGGACCGCGAAGGCGCACACACGCCTGGTCAGGCCGCTCGGCCTGTTCCCCCGGCCCCGTACGTTCGTGCACCGGCCGCTCGAACCGACGCTGCATGGGACGATCTGGCCACTGCTGCGCTGGCTGGCCGATCGCTGCTCTCACCTGCGCTTCCTGCAGCGCGGCAGGCTCCACTTCTACCTGCTGTACGTGCTGATCGTGCTCGTGACCCTGTTGGCCTGGTCGGCCGCGGCTGCGTGAGGCATGAACACGACCCTGCTGATCGCTGCAACCATCACCGCCGCCTGCAGCGGATTGGCGGCCTTGCCGCCGATCGGCCGCAAGGCGTTGGGATCATGGCTGGGCGTCGGTCTGCTGCTGGTGGCCGCGAGCCTGGGCATCGCCGCCGCCGTGCAGGTGCTCGCGCACGGCGCGACCACCGGGTGGACGATGCAGTTGAGTCCGCTGCTGCCGACACTGTCGTTCGGTCTCGACGCGCTCTCGGCGACGTTCCTGCTGCCGGTCTGCCTGCTGTGCGCCTGCGCCTCGGTGTACGACCTCCGCTACTGGCACCACGGCGAGCACGAAGGCGCCGCACGCAACGTGCGGCTCTTCCTCGGCGTGCTGTTCGCCAGCCTGATCCTGGTCCTCACCGCGCGCGACGGCATCGCCTTCCTGGTTGCGTGGGAGTTGATGGCCCTCGCCGGCTTCTTCCTGGTCGCCACCGAGCACCGGAATCCGGCCGTGCAGAGCGCTGCCTGGATCTACCTCGCCGCCACCCATGCGGGCACGCTGCTGTTGGTCACGTTCCTGTGTCTCTGGTCGACCGCGGCCGACGACCTCACGCTGACGCCACTGCAAGGCGGCACGGCTGCGATGCGCAACACGTTGTTCGTGCTGGCCCTGATCGCCTTCGGCCTCAAGGCGGGCCTGATGCCGCTGCATTTCTGGCTGCCCGCGGCGCACGCGAACGCGCCGAGCCACGTCTCTGCCGTGTTGTCCGGCGTGCTGCTGAAGATGGGCATCTACGGCCTCGTGCGGACGATCTGGTTGTTGCCCGATCCGCCGGCATGGTGGGGCGTGTCGATGCTCGCGTGCGGCACCGTGTCGGCAGTCGGCGGCGTCGCCTTCGCCATCGCTCAGCACGACATCAAGCGGCTGTTGGCGTACCACAGCATCGAGAACATCGGCATCATCGCCCTGGGCCTGGGCGTGCTGCTGCTGGGCCGCACGACGGGCCGCGACGAACTGGTCGCACTCGGCCTCTGCGGCGCTCTCTTGCACACCTGGAACCACGGTCTGTTCAAGGGCCTGTTGTTCTTCGCCGCCGGCGCTACCAGCAGGGCCACCGGAACGCGTGAGATCGACCGGCTGGGCGGTCTCGCGCGCAGCATGCCTCACACGGCGGCCTGCTTCCTCGTCGGCGCGATCGCGATCTGCGGACTGCCACCGCTGAACGGCTTCGTCAGCGAACTGGCCACCTACCTCGGCCTGTTCCACACGCTGGATGGTGCGCCGGTGGTCGCCTCGAGCGCGATGGTGGCGATCCCGGCCCTGGCGCTCGTCGGCGCAATGGCGCTGTTGTGCTTCGTCAAGGTGTTCGGGGTCGTGTATCTCGGCGCCGCCAGGACCGCATCGGCCGAGGGGCGGGTGGAGGCCCCGCTCGCGCTCCGGATCCCGATGTACGTGCTCGTCGTCGCGTGCCTGTCGATCGGGCTCGCGCCGGTCGTGGTGCTGCCATGCTTCGCATCGGTCCTCGCCGACTGGACTCCCGCCGCGACCGTGCGGCTCGGCGACCTGTTGCCGTGTTCGGGCATCAGCACCTTCGGCGTCGGCGTGCTGATCGCCGCCGCGCTGCTGTGGCTCTGGCTGCGCCGCCACCGCGCCGGCAACCAACCACGGATCGGCACCTGGGCGTGTGGCTACGCGCAACCGACGCCCGCGATGCAGTACACCGCGTCGTCGTTCGCCCAGCAGTTCGTCGCAACCGCACGACTGCTGCTGCTGCCTCGCACCCGACTGCCCGCCACCGGCGACCTCTTCCCACGAACGACCCGGTTCGAGAGCCATGTGCCCGAACTGGTGCTCGACCGCGTGCTGCTGCCGGCGTCGCGCGTCCTGGCGGCCACCTGCAACTGGTTGCGGGCGCTGCAGCGTGGACGCGTGCAGGTCTACGTGCTGTTCGTGTTCCTGACCCTGCTGTGCCTGCTGTTGTTCACCTGAGCTGCTCATGTCGGCCGTCATCCACGTCGTGCTGCTGCTGCTGCTGCCGCCCCTGCTGCTCGGCGTCGTCACGAAGACGAAAGCCGTCTTCGCCGGCCGTCGCGGACCACCGGTGCTGCAACCGTACTACGATCTGTGGAAGCTGCTGCAGAAGGGCATGGTCGTCAGCTCCGCGACGACGCCGATGTTCCTGCTCGGGCCGAGCATCACGTCGGTGGCAACACTCGCCGCGGCACTGCTGGTGCCGATCGGCCACCATGCGGCCCCGATCAGCTTCCCCGGCGACATGATCCTGTGCGCCTACCTGCTGGCGCTCGGTCGCTTCTTCACCGCCACGGCGGCGCTCGACACGGGTTCGCCGTTCGAGGGCATGGGGGCCGCGCGCGAGGTCACCTTCGCCTGGCTGGCGGAGCCGACCATGTTCCTCGGCTTCGTGGCCCTGGCACGCTCGAGCGGCAGTTTCAGCCTGACCGGCATGTTGGCCGATCCGGCCACCCCGCCCCTGGTGCATCTGGGCCCGATGCTGTTGGTCGTCGCCGGCTGGTTCGTCGTGCTGCTGGCCGAGAACTGCCGGATCCCGTTCGACGATCCCAACACACACCTCGAGCTGACCATGATCCACGAGGTCATGGTCCTGGACCACAGCGGCCCCGCACTCGCGACGATCCTCCATGGCGCGGCACTGAAGTTCTTCGTCTTCACCGCCTTGCTGCTGGGCGTGGCGATGCCGTTCACCGGCGGTCCGTGGACCGATTGGCTGGCGTTCCTCGGCGGCGCGCTCGGACTCGCCGTGGTGGTCGGCGCCGTCGAATCGACGATGGCGCGCCTGCGGCTGCTGGCCGTACCGAAACTGCTCGTGTCCGGTTCCCTGCTGACCGCTTTCGCCGTCGTGTTCCTGATCGCCCGATGAACGACCTCTTCGGTGCCTTGCTGGTGTTGATCGTGCTGCTCGACTTCGTCGCGCTGGGGTCGAGTCGCGTGGTGGCCGTCATCCGCGCCTGCGCGATGCAGGGTGTCGTGCTCGCGGGCGTGCCGCTGTTGGCCGACCCTCACCCCGGCGGACACGTCGTGTTGATCGCCATCGGCACCCTGGCCGTCAAGGGCTTCGTGGTGCCATGGCTGCTGATGCGTGCGATCCGCAACGTCACGATCCGACGTGAGGTCGAACCACTGATCGGCTTCACCGCGTCGTTGCTGCTCGGCGCGCTGGGTGCTGGCGCCGGCCTGTTGTTCTCGAGCAGCCTGCCACTCGCACCACAGCACGCGCACACGAACATCGTGCCGGCCGCGTTCGCGACGGTGTTCACCGGCTTCCTGATCCTGACGACGCGCAAGAAGGCGATCACCCAGGTCGTCGGTTACATGTTGCTCGAGAACGGCATCTTCCTGTTCGGCCTCCTGCTGCTGGATGCGATGCCCTTCCTGGTCGAGGTCGGCGTGCTGCTCGATCTGGTCGTCGGCGTATTCGTGATGGGCATCATCCTGCATCGCATCCAACGTACGTTCTCGACGATGGACACCATGCGCTTCTCCACCCTCCGCGAGTGACATGGGGCCGTTGCCGTGCATCCTGGTGCCGCTCGGCTTCGCGACGGTCGCCTTCGTGACGCCGTCGAATCGCTGGCGGCCGCTGGTGTTGCCGGTGGCGGCACTGACACACCTCGCCGTGGTGCTGCGAGCCATCACCGACCCAGGGCCACCGATGGCCTGGCTGGCGGTGGATCCGCTGGCGAGGATCGTGCTCGGCGTCGTCGCTCTCCTGTTCACCTGCTGTGCGCTCTATGCGCCCGGCTACCTGCGCGCGCGCAGCGATCGTCCGAACCGCAGGCTGTGCGGCGGCCTGCTCCTCCAGGTGGCGATGCTGTCGCTCGTCGCCACCACGAATCACCTCGGCCTGCTGTGGGTCGCGCTCGAAGCGACGACACTGCTCAGCGCACCGCTGATCTACTTCAACCAGACGCCGAAGGCGCTCGAAGCGGCGTGGAAGTTCCTGCTGATCGGCTCGGTCGGTATCGCACTCGCGCTGCTCGGGTCGTTCTTCCTCGCCTACTCGGCGCTGGCGTCGGGCCACGAGTCGTCGCTGGAGTTCGGCGACCTGGTGACGCTCGCGCCACACCTGTCCAAGCCCTGGTTGCACGCCGCCTTCGTGACGCTGTTCGTCGGCTATGGCACCAAGATGGGGCTGGCGCCGATGCACACCTGGAAGCCGGACGCGTACGGGGAGGCGCCCGGCATTCTCGGCGCGATGCTCGCCGGCGGCGTGACGACGGGTGCATTCCTGGCGATCCTGCGACTGCTGACGATCATGCACGCAGCGGGAGAGAGCGGCTTCGCGCAGCCGATCCTGGTGTTCATGGGCTTGCTGTCGATGCTGTTCGCGTCCGTGTTCATGGTCCGGCAGAAGGACATCAAGCGCATGCTCGCCTACTCGTCCGTCGAGCACATGGGCATCCTGGTGCTCGGCGCCGGGCTCGGCGGTCTCGCCCTGTTCGGCGCCCTGTTGCACATGATCAACAACGCCCTGACGAAGGGTGTGCTGTTCCTGTCGGTCGGCAACATCCACCGCGCCTTCGACAGCAAGAACACCGACGTCGTGCGCGGCGCCATCGGCCGGGTCCCCGTTTCGGCGGCGTTGTTCCTCACCGGGTTCCTCGCCATCACCGGATCGCCGCCGTTCGGCCCGTTCGTCAGCGAGTTCACGATCGCGCGCGCCGCCTTCGCCAGCGGGCACTTCGTCGCGGCCGGCCTGTACCTGGCGCTGCTGATGGCCGTGTTCCTCGGCATGGGCAGCACCGTGCTCGCCGTCGTGCTCGGGGAACCGCCGCCCAGTACGTCACCGCCCGCCCAGCGCGAACGCGCGGCGCTGACGCTGCCGATCGTGCTCGCGTTGCTGTTCGTGCTGGCACTCGGCGTGTACCTGCCGTCGCTGCTGCGCGAACTGCTGGAACAGGCGGCCGCGCACATCGAGGGGCACCGATGACGAGCCGATCGCCGCAACTGCTGGCCTTGCGCAACGGCACCGCGGTGAGCTGGCGCGATGTGCCGCGGCGAACGCTGGCCGATCTGCAGGACGACATCGCGACGGCCATCGACGACGATCGGCGCCTTGCGGCGATGTTCGTGATGCGCCGGGCCGGTGACGACATGCCGCTGCTGGTGGCCGTGCTCGCCGACGATGCTGCTGGCACGCTCGCGGTCGGCGCGGCGACGGTGCCGCACGCTTCCTTCCCGGCGCTCACCGTGCGATGCCCACAGGCCCACCTGTTCGAGCGCGAGATCCAGGAGCAGTTCGGCCTGCGACCTGACGGTCACCCCTGGCAGAAGCCGGTGCGTTTCGAACGGCCGCTCGGCACCAGTCCGACAGCGCCCGGTCCGGCGGTCGGCGTCGCCGACTTCTATCGCATCGACGGCGACGCGATCCACGAGGTCGCCGTCGGGCCGGTGCATGCCGGCGTGATCGAGCCCGGCCATTTCCGCTTCCAGTGCCACGGCGAACACGTCTTCCATCTCGAAGTCTCGCTCGGCTACCAGCATCGTGGCGTCGAGTCCGCGCTGCTTGGCGGACCGCATCGCGCGTCACCACACCAGATCGAGACGCTCGCCGGCGACACCACGATCGGGCACATGCTGGCCTACTGCCAGAACCTCGAAGCGCTGGCGGGACTGCGCGTGCGCGGCCACGACCACGTGGTGCGCGCGATCGCGCTCGAACTGGAGCGTCTCGCCAATCACACCGGCGACCTCGGCGCCCTCGCCGGCGACGTCGGTTTCCTGCCAACGGCGTCGTTCTGCGGCCGCATTCGCGGCGACTTCCTCAACCTGTCGGCCCTGTTGTGCGGCAGCCGTTTCGGCCGCGGCCTTGTGCGGCCCGGCGGGGTCCGTTTCCCCCTCGACGCGCCTCGCGTGGACGAACTGCGCACGCGCCTTGCCACCGTCCGCCGCGACGTCGTCGAAGCGGTGGAGCTGCTCTGGGCCACACCATCGGTGCTGGCGCGCTTCGAGGACACCGGCCCGGTGAACAACGTCACCAGCACGTTGCTCGGCATGGTGGGACCCGCGGCACGCGCATCGGGTCGGGAACTGGACGTTCGCAGCGACCACCCGACCGGGGCCTATTGCTTCCTGCAGCAGCCGATCGCAACGGCCGACACCGGCGACGTACATGCGCGGGCCTTCGTGCGTTGGCTCGAGATCCAGCGCTCCCTCGCCTTCATCGACGAACTGGCGGACATGTTGCCCAAAGCCGGGCCCCCGAGGCGGCTCGATCCACCGGTGTTGCGCGCCGATCACCTCGCGGTCACGCTGGTCGAGGGCTGGCGCGGCGAACTCTGCCACGTCGCGAGTACCGATGGTGGCGGCCGATTCGACCGCTACAAGGTCGTCGACGCGTCGTTCCACAACTGGGCAGCATTGGCGTTGGCACTGCGCGACCAGCAGATCTCGGACTTCCCGCTCTGCAACAAGAGCTTCAATCTCTCGTACTGCGGCCACGACCTCTAGAGACATGCTGCGCGCGCTCATCGCCAGACTCCGTCAAGGCCATCGCACGATGCGCTACCCGGCTGCGCCACCGCCGCCGATGCCGGACCTGTTCCGCGGTCGCCCCCTGGTCGACATGGCCAGATGCAAGACCGGATGCAGCGCCTGTGCCGAAGCATGCCCCACGACCGCCATCCAGATCGCGCCCGGCGACGCCCCGGACCGCTTGCGCATCGACCTCGGTCGCTGCCTGTTCTGCAACGACTGCCGCGACGCCTGCCCCGAGGGGGCGATCCACCACTCGGGTGACCACCGACTCGCCGCGTCGCGTCGTCAAGACCTCGTCGTCGCCGTTGGCGAAGAACTGCAACTCGCAGCAGCACTCGATCGTCGCCTGCGGCGCCTGTTCGGGCGATCGCTGAAGCTGCGTCAGGTCAGCGCCGGCGGCTGCAACGCCTGCGAAGCCGACGTCAACGTGCTCGGCACGATCGGCTGGGACATCGGTCGCTTCGGCATCCAGGTGGTCGCTTCGCCGCGACACGCCGACGGCATCCTGGTCACCGGCTGCGTCAGCGAGAACATGGCCGCCGCGCTGCAGCAGACCTACGACGCCGTCGCGCCGCCGAAGATCGTCATCGCCGTCGGCGCCTGCGCCATCTCCGGCGGCCCCTTCGTCGACAACCCGCAGCAGCTCGGCGGCGTTCCCGGCACCGGTTTGCCCGTCGACCTGTTCGTGCCCGGATGCCCACCTCATCCGCTGACCATGCTCGACGGGTTGCTGCGACTGCTCGGCCGCCTCGAGCAGGAAGGTCGCATCGCCGCCAGCTCGTCATGACTGCTCGTTGAGGGACTGGCCGCGGCGGGTGATCGCACGCCGCGGCGTGGCGAGAAGCCGGGATGCCAGAAGCTGGGATGGCTGTGGAGCCGCCGCGCCAGCACGCCAAGATGCGCGCATGCGCCACCTGCCCTTGGCCTGCTGCCTTCTCGCCGTCGCCTGCAGCGCCCCCGAGCCGGGACGCCGGTCTGCGACGCTCGAGCCGGTGGGGCGCCTCGCCGATGGCCGCCAGCTGACGCCGGTGCAGCAGACGCTGACGCCGTATGGCACCTTCGTGGAACTGCCCGGCCTGCGGCCGCAGGCGATCGCCCGGTCGCCGGATGGCCACCACTTCTACGTCGCCGGCAAGACCAGCGAACTGCTGGTGCTCGACGCCGAACACGGCCAGATCGAACAGCGGGTCGCCTTGCCGCACGAACGGCAGGCGCCGTTCTCGACCGGCTCGACCGGCAACCAGCTGCAACCCGACTCCAAGGGCCAGCTCAGCTACACGGGCCTCGTCGTGTCGGGCGACGGCCGCACGATCTACCTCAGCAACGTCGACGGCTCGATCAAGGTGTTCGCGGTGGCGACCGACGGCGCCGTTTCTCCGTCGCACACGTTGCCGCTGCCGCCGGCGAACGCCCCACGCCGGCAAGCCGAGATCCCCAGCGGGCTCGCGTTGTCGGCCGGTGGCAGCCGGCTCTACGTCTGCGGCAACCTGTCGAACCGGCTGTTCGAACTCGACGCCGGCAGCGGCGCCGTGCTGCGCACGTTCGACGTCGGCGTGGCGCCGTTCGACGTCGTGCTGGCAGGTGAGCGCGCGTTCGTCAGCAACTGGGGTGGTCGGCGGCCGGGGCAGGGCGACCTGGTCGGGCCGGCGGGCCGCGGCACGGTCGTGCGCGTCGATCCGGTGCGCGACATCGCCAGCGAAGGTTCGGTCAGCGTGCTGGACCTGCAGACCGGCACGCTGCTCACCGAGACGCGCACCGGCCTGCACGCGAGCGCGCTTGCCGCAGCACCGCACCAGCCGCTGATCGCCTGCGCCAACGCCGGCAGCGACACGGTCTCGCTGCTCGACCTCGACGGCCGCATCGTGCGCACGTTGTGGGCACGGGCGCGGCCGAACGACCTGCTGCAGGCGTCGCCGAACGCGCTCTGTTTCTCGACCGACGGCGAGCGCCTGTTCGTCGCCAACGGCACCATGAACGCGATCGCGGTGTTCGACGTCGACGACGCCGAACTGCTCGGCTTCGTGCCGGTCGGCTGGTATCCGGCGGCCCTGTGTTTCGACGCGGCGCGCGACCGCGTCGCCGTCACCAACCTCAAGGGCCTCGGCTTCGGCCGGCCGCGCGAGTCCACCGGCGTGCCCGAGTTCAACTCGCGCCAGCACCACGGCTCGCTGTCGCTGTTCACGGTGCCCGACGGTGACGAACTGCGTGTGCTGTCGCAGCAGGTCGATGCGAACCTGCGCCGGGACGCGATCGAGTACGCGCGCCTGCCACCGCGGCCGGGACAGCCCGCGCGGGCCATCCCCGAGCGCATCGGCGAACCGAGCCGCATCCGGCACGTCGTCTACGTGATCAAGGAGAACCGCACCTACGACCAGGTGCTCGGCGATCTGCCGCGCGGCAACGGCGACGCCGAGCTGTGCATCTTCGGCGCGCGCATCACACCCAACCAGCACGCGCTGGCGCAGCAGTTCGTGCTGCTCGACAACACCTACTGCGCCGGCATCCTGTCCGCCGACGGCCACCAGTGGAGCACCGCGGCGTTCGCGACCGACTACCTCGAGAGGAGCTTCGCCGGCTTTCCGCGCAGCTATCCCGACGGCATGGGCGAGGACGAGGCCGACGCGCTGTCGTATTCGCCGGCCGGGTTCCTGTGGGACCACGCGATCGCGCGCGGCATCACGCTGCGCAACTACGGCGAGTTCTGCGAGCCGAAGGTGCGCTGGCGCGACGCCGGACGGCGCGGCAGCCCGGATGCCGCGGCGTGCTTCCGCGCCTGGCGCGATGCAAGCGACGAGGTCGTGTTCGGCTGCGCGCCGGTGGTGCGCTCACTGCAGCCGTATTCGCCCGCCGGCTACGTCGGCTGGGACATGTCGGTGCCCGACCAGTACCGCGCCGACTTCGTGCTGCACGAACTGGCAGAGTTCGAGCAGCGCGGCGAGTTCCCGCAGCTGCTGCTGATCTGCCTGCCGAACGACCACACCAGCGGCACCAAGGCGCACTGTCCGACGCCGGCCGCGTGTGTGGCCGACAACGACCTCGCGTTCGGCCGCATCGTCGCGGCGCTGTCGCACTCGCGCTTCTGGCCGCAGATGGCGATCTTCGGCATCGAGGACGATCCGCAGGCCGGTTGGGACCATGTCAGCGGCTACCGCACGACCTGCTACGTCGCCAGTCCGTTCGCGCGCCGCGGCGTCACCGTGTCGACGAACTACAACACGACCAGCGTGCTGCGCACGATCGAGCAGATCCTCGGCATCCCGCCGATGAACGTGTTCGACGCCAGCGCCGAGCCGATGCGCGACTGCTTCACCGAGACCGCGGATCCGACGCCGTTCGTGGCGCTGCCCAACCGGGTGCCGCTCGACGAGATGAACCCGGCCCCGACCGCGATCGCCGACCCGCAGCTGCGCGCCGACGCGGAGCTGTCGGCGACGTTCGACTTCGCGCAGGTCGACCGCGCGCCGGAACAGGCGCTGAACCGCGTGCTGTGGCGCGCGATGCGCGGCAGTGCGACGGCATATCCGGAATGGGCCGCAGCGACCACGGACGACGACGACGCGCGCCCCCCTTCGCCGGCAGCGTCGCGGTGAGTACAAGGTGGTGTTCCATGAAATGCACTCGTTGCGGCGCACTGGTGGCGTTGCCGATGTTCGCCCTGCTGGCCGGCGGATGCACCGTTCCGGCAGAAATCGGCCCAGCGTGGCTGGCGGACTTCCGCGACAAGAACGTGCTCGCGGGAATCCCGATCCACATCGACCCGGCTGACCCCGCGACGCGGAAGGAGTTGGACCGGTCCGTGACGGACCGGGCAGTCGCGGATGGGCGCGTTGCCCGGGCCACCTGGATCGAACCGAAGCCTGGCGTCGATCAGGAGTCCGCCAATTCCAACGATGCCGCATGGGAGTCACAGGGACTCGACCTCGACGGCGTGCGCGGCGGCGACCTCAAGCGCGTCCTGATTCTCGGCGACCCACACCGGCCGGTGATCGTGATCGCCGAGCCAGCCGATGCCGGACCCGACGATCTGGTTGGCCAGGCGGCGCTGCTCGGTCTGCGAATGGGCAAGCCCGCCTATGTCTCGACGCGCTTCGGCACGCTGCACCAGACGCAGATCGCGGACGTCTACCTGGTCGTGCGCGAGGCAGAGGCCGGAGGATCGCCGCGGGTAGCGGGCGTGGCACGGTTCTGCCGTCCGTTCGAGCAGAGCCACGAGTTCCACGATTGGATCGACCCGGCGGAACACCTGGCGAAGGACATCGAGCGGGCCACGACGACGATCTGTGCGTACCAAGGCTTGTCGGACCTCGGCGCGCGACAGGATCTGCGCCGGTTGTTCGAGGCAGCTCCGCGGCTCGGTGTTGCCGATGCGGACCAGCTCATCGCGAGCGCGAAGGCGAGACTGCTGCGCGAGTTCGTACCGGAACTGGACCGCGCCGTGGAGGGCGCAACGGCGGCCGGCACGACCATCGACGCGAGGTTGACCGCCGCTTCTGCTGCCGCCCGGATCGCGATCCTGCTGACGGAAGTATGGGATCGGATGCCAGAGCGCGAGCTCGCGCTCGTACGCCGCTGCATGGGCGCCTTCGCCGACGCGGGCGAAGCCTGGGCGAAGGTGGCCAGGGATGAGGGCCGGCCGGCGCAGGCCGCCGTCTTCGCCAGGTTGGCAGCGGCGGCCCAGCTCCACCCGATGGCTCCACCGTCGGCGGCGGCCCTGTATCGCTTCCTCGATCTCGATCGGACGGAGACCCTCGACATGAGGCTGGCCCAGGCCGAGGACAGTATTCCGCCGGGTATGGGGCTGCTGGACAGGCAGTGGGCAGCGGTCGATGTGGTCATCACCTTCGCCCGCAACATCGACGACGACGTGTTCGAGAGCGGGCGCTCCGAACTCGTTTCGCAGGTGCTGGAACGAGTGCGCCAAAGCGTGATCGCGCTGGCAGATGCTGGTGCTGCTGCGGAGCAGCGCGCGACCGCGGAGGGGCACCCGGAACGAGCGGCGGCACTCGAGTCACTCGTCGCGGCCATCCGGCTCGACGCGGACGCCCCGCTCGGCAAGCCGAAGCTGCAGGCCATCCTCGCGGAGAAGTGGCCGACGGATTTCGACCTGTTGCTGGCAGAGGCCACGGAACGCGCGACGAAGGAGGGGAGCACCACCCTCGATAGGGGCGCGGCCGCCGGCGACGCGGTCACCGTGGCGATCGAGTTCGATGGCGTGCCCGGACGGATGCCGTTGCGGCTGCGCGAGCGCGTGCAAGGCTGCGTGCAGGCGTTCGCCGACGCGTGCGCAGGCGAGGCGAAGGACATGGCTGACAGCCAACCAGCCGAGGCAACCGCTTTCCAGGCGCTCGCCGCCGCGGCCCAGTTCGACGCCACCGCGGCTCCGGGCAAGCAGGCGATGGAAACACTGCGCAACAAGCTGCGGCAGGCGAGGAACGTGATCCCGCTGATCCACGCCTGGCCCTCGACGTCGTTCGTTTCCCGCCTGGATGCGTATGCCGAACTCGCCGCCGCGGAGCGCAACCTGGGCCAGCTCGGCAGCCTGCTCGCGAAGTACCGCGCGGACATCCTGCCGGCCGCGCGGGAACAGGCCGAGATCGCGACCAAGGATGGACGACTCGCCACCGCCGCAGGGTGCCGGCTCATCGTCGAGAGCTTCTCGGGCGGTTCGGCGGCCACGGCCAAGGAGGCGTTCGGAGCGGTGCTCGTGCGTGGTCTCGATGCGAGTGCCGGCAACCTCCTCCGAGCGCAGCACGCCATCGCCACGCTGTTCGCGCGGCTCGTGCCCGTTCCCGATCCGGCCGCCTGCACGCGCATGGATGCGCTCGTGGCTGCGTTCGAGGGCGGTGGCATGCTGCACGACCATTGGGCTGCCACCCTCCTGGGTCTCGAGGTCGGCTCGCTGCCGGCCGCGGCCGTGACACTGACGCAGCTCGGTCGGTCGCTCGGGCGCTTCGAGGTCACGGAGCTGGAGGGGAACATCCAAGAAACCCGCAACAGCTACACGGCCCCGGTGCACCGGACAGAGCGGCAGGTGGTCGACAACTCGGCGGCCCGCGACGCGCGCAATGCCGAACTCGCCGAGCTGAAGCAACAGATCGACGCAATGGCGGGATCGATGCTCGACGCAGCGAACCTCGCGAACGGGCACCGCAACGACGCGCTGCTCGCACGGGTCGCCGCCACGACCCAGACCCGGGAGTTCGGCGAACTCGGGTACGGACAGGACATGTGGTCGCGCGCCCAGCTCTACCGGGATCGGCTCGAGCAAGCGCGGAACCAGCTCATCGACCGCTACAACGACATGCTCGCGACGAGGCCGCTCGCGACCAGCGAGCACATCGTGGAACACGAGCAACTCCGCACGTTCGATTCGGTGCTCTTCACCGCGGCGTTGGCTCGGCGCCTGAACTTCACGGGAGAGCGTGGTAGCGGTTCGCAGCGACAGACGTTCGACCTCGCCACGGGAACCATGACGCCCGAGGAGATCCGGACGGCCGCGCAGAGGAAGTTCGAGGCGGAACTCACGGCCGCAGCGACGTCGTTGTTCGCGCGGTTGCTCGCCGATCAGCTCGACGGCTACGTGGCGGAGTGCTCGCAGAAGGGGGGCGAGTGGGCAGTCGAGGCGCGGTGGGCACGGTGCCTGCTCGGCGACAGTGAACACCGCGATCCCGCCTTCAGCGAGTTGCTGGAGGCCGCGCGGTCCCCGGAACGGCGGTGAACTCCCGCAATGGGTTCAGCTCACCGCCCATGGTGAGCGCAATCGATGCAGACCGGCGCCGGGCTCAGTCCGGATTCGCCATGCGTTCGGGCGACAGGCTGGCCGCGACCGCGTCGCTCATCAGCCCACGCGCGCGCAGCACCTCGGCCAGGCTCTTGCCGCTGGCGAGCGCCTCGGCGGCGACCTCGGTCGCGGTGCCGTAACCGAGCACCGGCACCAGCGCGGTGACCAGGCCGATGCTGTTCTCGACGAAGCGGCGGCACTGCTCGACGTTGGCGGTGATGCCCTCGATGCAGTTGTGGCGCAGCGTGACCACCGCGTTGGCGAGGATCTTCAGCGACTCGAGGATGCTCAGCGCGATCACCGGCTCCATGACGTTGAGCTGCAGCTGGCCGGCCTCGGCGGCGAGCGTCACCGCGAGATCGTTGCCGATCACGCGGTAGGCGACCTGGTTGACCACCTCGGGGATCACCGGGTTGACCTTGCCCGGCATGATCGACGAACCAGGTTGCCGCGGCGGCAGCTGGAGCTCGCCGAGCCCCGCGCGCGGCCCCGACGACAGCAGGCGCAGGTCGCTGCAGACCTTCGACAGCTTGATCGCCAGCGACTTCAGCGACGAGCTGAACATCACGAACGCCTGCGTGTCCGACGTCGCCTCGATCAGGTCCGCCGCCAGCGCCAGCGGCAGGCCGGTGACCTCGCGCAACCGCTGGATCGCGCGTTCGGGATAGCCCTTCGGCGCGTTCAGCCGCGTGCCGATCGCCGTGCCGCCGATGTTGATCGTGTGCAGGTCGCCGCGTGTGCGCCGCAGGCCGGCGAGCTCCTGCCGCAGCGTGGTCGCGAACGCCGCGAACTCCTGGCCGAGCGTCATCGGCACCGCGTCCTGCAGCTGCGTGCGGCCCATCTTGACCACCTTGGCGAACTCGGCGGCCTTCTGCTCGAACGCCGCGACCAGGTCTTCGACGCTGTCGATCAGCCGCTGGCTGCTGAGGATCATGCCGAGCTTCAACGCGGTCGGGTAGACGTCGTTGGTCGACTGCGAGCAGTTGACGTGGTTGTTGGGGTGCAGCCGGTCGTACTCGCCCTTCTCGTGCCCCATCAGCTCGAGCGCGCGGTTGGCGAGCACCTCGTTGGCGTTCATGTTGGTCGAAGTGCCGGCGCCGCCCTGCAGCATGTCGACCACGAAGTAGTCGTGCAGCTTGCCGGCGATGACCTCGTCACACGCTTCGGCGATCGCATTGGCGACCTCGGCCACCAGCACACCGCTGTCGCGGTTGGCCAGCGCGCAGGCCTTCTTGACCATCGCCAGCGCCCTGATCAGGTTCGGGTAGGCGTTGAGCCGGCCGCCGCCGATGTCGAAGTTGCTCATCGCGCGCAGCGTCTGCAGGCCGAAGTAGGCCTCGGCCTGCACCTCGCCATCGCCGAGCAGGTCGTGCTCGGTGCGCGTCTTGCCGGTCGAGAACGCGTGCGCAAGGCCGCTGGTGCGGAACATCAGCTGGTCGACGCGACCGACGACCTCACCGAGCAACGTCGCCAGCATGCGCTTCTCGAGGGCGTGGTCGTCGCCGACGAACTGCCGCAGCTTGTCGCGGTGCAGGAACACCAGCTCGGTCTCGGCCACCGCCGTGGCGGTCGTCGTGTGCACCGTCTCGCCGATCATCATGCCTTCGCCGAGCACGTCGCCGCGGGTCAGCATCGTCACCGGCCGTCGTGTGCCGTAGACGTCGACGCGCGTCAGCTCGACGCGACCGCGCCGGATCAGCAGCATGCGCGCCCGCGGATCGCCTTCGCCGAAGATGCGCTCGCCCTCGGGGTAGACGCGGCGCTCGACGAACGTGAGCAACCGCTCGGACTCGGCGGCGGTCAGGCTGGTGAAGATGTGCAGCGCGCGGAACGGCTGCGCCCAGTCGGGGGTCTTGGTCATGCGGGGTTCCGGCGCTCGACGGCTACGGACGGGGAGTCATCGCGGGAGCGAGTGCGGCTGGCAAGGGTCTTGCCCGTCAGTTCGCCTCCGCGTGCGTCGCAGCGGAACACCGACCCCTCGCCGGCTCGACGACGAGGTGCCAGCCGAGCGGGGTTCCGCCTCGGTCCGGCCGCTCACCGCTGCAGCGCCGCGAACTCCTGCTCCAGATCGCCGAAGCAGCGCGCGCCGACCGCCACCCGCCCGTCGGCGGTCGCCTGCCAGTCGAGCAGGATCACCGCCGCGTCGCACTGCACGCGCTGCTCCGTGGGCGGCGCGAGCGCATCGAGCCGCAGCTTGGCGCCGTAGTCGGAGACGCCGTCCTGTTCGTGCCGCGTCACGTGCAGCTCGACGTCGCGCGAGCGTAGCCCGTCGAGCGGCGGGCCGACCGTGCCGTCGATGCGCACCCACCCGCGTGCGTCGGGACGCACGATCACCAACACGAACGCCGGTCCGAGCACCGCCAGCGGCCGCCGTTCGCCGGCGAGCGCCGCAGAGTCGAGCGACAGCAGCGTCGCGTCCGCGATCGCCGGCGGCACCAGCCGCGCCGCCGCCGCCCCGCACCACCCCCACGGAATCTCCGGCAGGAACGGTAACGAGAGGCCGGGCGGATCGAGCGAGATGCCGACCGTCAGCTGCAGCACGTGCAGTTCGATCCCTTCGCGCAGCCCCACCGCCGCGCCGCAAATCGCCGTGTCGAGCCGCATGCCTGTCTTCGACGCCGTCGCACCGATCCCGAGCCACGGGCTGTAGTCCTTGCCGACGCTGTTCGGGTCGAACACGAAGCCGACCTCCGGCACCGACGCCAGCAGCTCGCGCACGAACGTGTTGCTGTTGGGCCCCGGCCACATCGTGTAGTCCGTGTCGTAGCGCGCCGCGAGTTCGCGGCTGGCCGCGTCGATGTGCGCGACCGCCGCGCGCGCCGCGTCGCCCTCGACCCAGCCGAGCAGCCGGACGACCCGGTCCTCGAACCGGTGGTCGAGCCGCGCTTCTTCGTCCGTCAGGTCCATCTGCACGATGCCGAACGGCCCGCCGCTCTCCAGCCGTTCCCAGGTCGTGCTGCCACCGCGCTTGATGTCGACCCAGGCGTGGTGCGCCCAGCTCTTCCAGAACGGCCCGTGCGCCGGCAGCGCACAGCTCTTCACCGCGACGAGCCAGTCCGCGTTCACGGGCAGTTCGGAGGGCCGCGTCGCACGGCAGCCGGCGATCGAGAGCAGCGCGAGCGCCATGGGCAGGCGTCGGGGTTTCGGCATCGGCGCAGCGGACCCCTGGGGTTGGCCGAGCACAAGCGAGCGGTGCAAGTCGCGGCAGAGTGCCCTGGTCGGTTGTGCCGTCGAGCAGGCGCGGCGCACTTGAGAACCTACGGGCCGCCCTCTACGGTGGGACGCGTCGTGGCTGGAAGGCTGCGGCGCGGAGCGCACGCGGGTGTAGTTCAGCGGTAGAACGTCAGCTTCCCAAGCTGAATGTCGTGGGTTCGATCCCCATCACCCGCTCCATTCCTCCAAGGGTTTACGAGCGACGCGTCCGAGGCTCCCCTTCGTCAGTGCCAGTCTGGTGCCAGGAATCCGCCGGCGCGACGAACCGCCGCCTTGGCGGCGTCAGGACCGACAGCACGAACACGCGCAGTCGCGGTCAGTGCAGCCAACGTTGCCGGACGATGCGGT
>JBGARS010000002.1:0-147689 GCA_044230075.1 Planctomycetota bacterium
GCCGGTCGCAGCCAGCTCGGTCTCGACCTCACGGCGCGACGCGAGGTGTTCGCTGGGGTTGTCGCCCAGCTCGCCGAGGCCGCCGAGGTAGACGATGCGTGCCACTCCCGCCGCGGCCGCCGCCTGCGCGAACGCCGCCGCGAGCTGACGATCGTGGCTGCGATACGCGTCGCCCTGCGCGATCAGCGAATGCACCAGGTAGTAGGCCGCCTGGCAGCCGCGCATCTGCGTGGTCAGCTGCTCGACGTCGCGCAGGTCGGCGCGCGCCACCTCGACGGCGGGATGCTGCCGCCACGGCCGGGTCTCGAGCTTGCGCGGCTCGCGCACGACGCAGCGCACCGCGACCCCGCGCGCCAGCAGCGCCGGCACGAGTCGGCCGCCGATGTAACCGGTCGCGCCGGTCACCAGCACGCGCGGCGGCGCTGGGATTGCGTTCGTTGCATGCGCGACGGGGAAGGTCATGGCTGGGCGCACTGCCGGCACGGGTGCCCCGCACCCGCCTGGCCGCGTCGCGGTGTTCGCCCGCAGCAGGCGCCAGATGCACCGCCGCAGCGATTCTGCTGCCGCGAGCCTGGTCCGACCAGCACAGCGCCCACGGCAGCCGACGATCCGTGCATGCGAGCGCGCGAGCAGGCACCACGACCGAGCGCTGCAGCGCCGATCGCGACCGCCCGCTACGCTGCGCGGCGACGGGTCTGCGCTGCTCGCCCTCGTCCACCCTCGCCGACCGGCGCCCGCCATCATGACCATCCGACGCGACCTACTCGAACACGCCGGGCACCTGCGCCTTGGCACCGAACTGCTGCACGATCCAAAGCGCAACAAGGGCACGGCGTTCACCGACGCCGAGCGCGATGCCCTGCGCCTGCGCGGCCTGTTGCCGCCGCACGTGTTCACCGAGGCCGAACAGGCCCAGCGCGCGCTCGCGAACATCCGCCGCGCCCCCGACGACCTGCAGCGCTACATGGCGATGACGGCGCTGCAGGACCGCAACGAGACGCTCTACTTCCGCGTGCTGGCCGACAACCTGACCGAGCTGATGCCGATCGTCTACACGCCGACCGTCGGCGAGGCCTGCCAGAAGTTCGGGCACATCTTCCAGCGACCGCGCGGCCTGTTCGTCGCGGCCACGGACAAGGGACGCATCGGCGAGGTGCTGCACAACTGGCCGGTGTCCGAGGTGCGCGTCATCGTCGTCACCGACGGCGAACGCATCCTCGGCCTCGGCGACCTCGGCGCCCACGGCATGGGCATCCCGGTCGGCAAGCTGAATCTCTATGCCGCCTGCGCCGGCGTCGATCCACACGGCTGCCTGCCGATCACGCTCGACGTCGGCACCGACAACGAGGCCCTGCGCAACGACGTGCTCTACGTCGGCCTGCGCCAGCCGCGCATCACCGGCGCCGCCTACGACGAGCTGATCGAGGAGTTCGTGACCGAGGTCGGCCGCCACTTCCCGCGCGCGCTGCTGCAGTTCGAGGACTTCGGCAACAAGAACGCGTTCCGGCTGCTGGCGAAGTACCGCGACCGCCACTGCTGCTTCAACGACGACATCCAGGGCACGGCGGCCGTCGCCCTGGCCGGCGTGCTGTCGGCGCTGCGCCTGACCGGCGGCGAACTGCGCGAGCAGCGCATCCTGTTCCTCGGGGCCGGCGAGGCGGGCACCGGCATCGCCGACCTGGTCACGGCAGAACTGGTCGCCTCGGGCATGCCCACCCCGGCCGCGCGCCAGCTGTGCTGGTTCGTCGACTCGAAGGGGCTGGTGACTTCGCAGCGCAAGGACCTCGCCGCGCACAAGCGTCCCTACGCGCACGACCACGCGGCGGTCCCGGACCTGTTGACGGCCGTGCGCGCGCTGCGGCCGACCGCGCTGATCGGCGCCTCGGGCCAGCCGCAGACGTTCACGCAGCCGATCGTCGCCGCGATGGCCGAACACCACGCGCGGCCGCTGGTCTTCGCGCTGTCGAACCCGACGTCGAAGGCGGAGTGCACCGCCGAGCAGGCCTACCGGTGGTCGCACGGCCGCGCCATCTTCGCCAGCGGCAGCCCGTTCGCGCCGGTCGAGCTCGACGGCCGCACGTTCGTGCCGGGGCAGGGCAACAACGCCTACATCTTCCCCGGGGTCGGGCTCGGCATCGTCGCCAGCGCCGCACGGCGCGTGCCGGACGAGATGTTCCGCATCGCCGCGCGCACGCTCGCCGACCTCACGTCGGACCGCGACCTCGCCTCGGGCTGCCTGTATCCGCCGCTGGCCGACATCCGCGCGGCGTCGCTGCAGATCGCGGTGGCCGTCGCCGCGTTCGCGTACGAACAGGGTCTCGCCGGGGGCCCGCGACCGGACGACGTGGCCGCGCACGTGCGCTCGTTCGTCTACGAACCGAACTACGTCAGCTACGTGTGACGCTCGGCGGCGCGCCGCCTCACTGCCCCAGCAGCCACTGCACGAGCTGTGCGCGCTGCAGAGCGCCGCTGCTGCGCCGCACTTCGCGGCCGCCCCGCAGCAGCACGAGGCACGGGATCGAACGGATCTCGAAGCGCGCCGCCAGCGTCGGCGCGGCTTCGGTGTCGACCTTGGCGAACACGAACCGACCGGCGAGTTCCTGCGCCGCGGCGGCGAAGTCCGGCGCCATCGCCCGGCACGGACCGCACCATGCCGCCCAGAAGTCGACGACCACCGGCAGGGTCGTCTTCGCCGTCACGCGGTCGAAGGCGGCCGCGTCGAGGTCGATCGGCACGCCGAGCAGTCGTGCCCGGCACGACGAACACACCGGTCCGTCGGCGATGCGGTCGTATGGCAGCCGGTTGAGCGCCCGGCACTGTGGACAAGGCACGACGATCGGGTCCATGCCGCCGATTGTGGCGGCTCCGGTGCCGCGTGGCGACCGCACTGTGTCGCACATGGTCTCAACGCCGCAGGTCGAACGCCGCCTGGGCGACGACGCGCCCGTTCACCCGCAGGTCGACCGCGTGCCGTCCGGGATGGTCGCGGCGCGTGCTCACCGGCCGCAGCGAATGGCGCCTGACCAGCTCGCGCCGCTCCCGCGCCGCCAGCGTCAGGGTCCAACCCTTCCACACCTTCGACGACGTCGCACCGTTCGCCTTGACGTGGTGCACGGCGTAGTCGACGACGAGTTGCTGTGCCCGCGTGGCCGTGGACTGCAGGGTCACGGTCAGCACGACCTCACCGCCGACCACGGCGCGGCGCGGCGTGATCGACAGGGTGGCGGCTCCGCGCAGCGCCGAGCCGAGCCCCCACGCCGTCAGCACGCGCGCATCGCCGCGCTTGATCAACGTGCGGCTGGCGTGCTTCAGCAGCGACCGGCGCGACGGCGACGCACCGGGCAGGTGCCGTTCCAGCCACTCGGCGACCAGGGCCGGGTGGTCCTTGGCGATGTCGTTGAGGTGGTTGGCGACGCTGCGGCGCACGTAGTCGCTGTCGTCGTCCTGCAGCGCCACCAACAGCGGCAGGGTCGGCGACGGATCGGCGATCAACGGCGGCAACTGCACGCCCCACGGCAGGCGCGGCCGGCTGCCTTCGCTGACCAGCCGCCGCACGTGCGGGCTCGGATCGGCGACCCAATGCTGCAGCGTCGCGAACGTCAGCCCGGGGTGCTGCAGCAGGAACGGCCGGATCGCGTACTCGGCGGTGTGGCGCTGCGTCAGCGCGTGCAGGCAGCGCAACGCACGCTCCGGCTGCTCGAGGCCGTGGCGCTCGACGAATGCGCACAGCGGCCACACGGCCCAACCGGCGAGCCCGTCGGGTCCCGGCCGCAGCGCCGAGAGATCGCTGTCCATGCGCGCCGGCGCGAGACTGCGCTCGAGCACTTCGGCGGCTGTGTCGAACGCCGGCGGCAGCGTGGCCTGCAGCGCCGAGGCGACATGCGCGACGCGCGCCTTCAACTCGAGGGCGGCGAGACCATCGAGCGCGCGGCGTTCGAATTCCTGCCGCGGGAAGCGGCGCCACGTGCGGCGCAGGTGCACACCCGTGACGCGCACGAGGTCCGCATCGATCAGGTTCTTGAACGGCTCTGCCATGCCGCCGCAGCGTCGTCGCACGCGCGACGAAACACCAGTCCACGACTTGTCCGGCCCGGGTCCGGCCACAACCGCCTATCCTCCGCCGCCGACAACGGGAACCACATGAACCTGCGCCATCCTCTGCTCGCCATCTGTTTCGTCCTCACGCCGCTGGTCGCCCAGACCGCGGCCACCACTGCAGCCGCGCCCCACGTGCTGATCGAATCCGTCGGGCCCGACGGTTGGCGCATGCGCTTCGCGCCGACCAATCTCGGCAGCCTGCTCGACTCGCAGGAGGGGCGCGCTCTGTGGCAACCGAACCTGATGCCGGTGCTGGGCATGTGGCAGCACCTCGTCGGCGACGAAGCCGCGTTCGCGCCGGTGCAGAAGCGCATGCTCGGTTACGGCGGCCGGATCCGGCTCGCCGTCTGGCTCGGCGAAGGCGACCTCGGCAACCAGGGTGTGTTCTCGGCCGCGCTGGTGCTCGAGGGCGACGGCCACACGGACCTGCAGGCCCTGGCCGCCGACGTGCAGCACCTGCAGCAGCAGATGGAAGGGGACTGGGCCGAGGCGGACGTCGGCGGCAGCAAGCTGCGCCTGCTGACGCATGGATCGGACACGATGACGGCCCCCATCGTCGGCGAGCACCACGTGCTGTTGGCGATGGCGAGCAAGGACGAACTCGCGGCCACACTCGCCAACGCACGCGCCCTCGCCGCCGATGCCACCGGCAAGCCGCCGGCACCGAACACCCCGGCGATGCGGGTCGAAGTCGCGCTGCCGGCTCTGGTCGGCCTGGCGCGCACGCAGGGCGAAGCCAAACCCGACAGCGACGAATGGCCGACCATGAAGGCGCTCGGCGTCGAGTGCCTCGGCAACTCGGTGCTGACGTTGACCACCGCCGGTCCGCACCTGCAGTTGGAGTTGGTGCAGTCGTTCCTGAGCGCGCCGCGCGGTCTGTTCGCCGCATTCTTCCCAGAGACGGCCACCGTGCCCGCCCTGCTGCAGCTGCTGCCGAAGGACCGCAGCTCGTGGCGGATCGGCCGGTTCGATCTGCAGGCCCTGCTCGCTGCGATCGAGCAGGTCGCCGCCGCCAACGACGTCGACCTCGACGACCTGCACAAGAACATGCGCGAGGAGATGGGGATCGACCTGAGCGCGGACCTGTTGGCGCACATGACCGACGAGGTGGTGCTGCTCGGATCCCCGCTGCGCGACGTCGACCGGCTCCAGGAAACGGGCTGGGCGCTGGCGTTCCGGCTGCGCGACCGCGCCGCGTTCGAGAAGAGCCTCGACATCGCGCTCGCGCACGCCAAGCCGATGTTGTCGCGCGAAGCGACCATCGAGGACGGCGACACGAAGCTGCACCGCTACGGCAACATGTTCGGCTACGACCTGTGGTTCGCGGTCGGCGCGGACCTGTTCGTGGTCGCCGGCGGCAGCGAAGCCGAGGATCGTCTGAAGAGCCTGTTCCAGGCCGAGAAGGGCGCGACGCCGGCGAGCGAGACCGGTGAGCTGGTGCTGCCGAAGGGACTCGCGAGCCTGCAGCGCTACCTGCCGCCGGGCCTCAACGGCATCGCCAGTGGCGACCTCGATTCGCTGGCAGCGATCCCGGCCGCGTGGTGGCTCGGGATGCTGCGGGAAGTGGCACCGTTCGTGGAGTCACCCGCAAGCGGCGAGCCCGATCCCGACCAGGCGCAGCAGATGCGCGATCTGCTGGCGAAGCACCAGCTCGACACGCTGCGCACCGCGTCCGGCCATGCCGAACGCACGTGGCGCTGGCGCCTGTTCTGGTGAGCGACGCCGTCAGCGCGGCGCCGGCTCCGGCACCGCGTTGGGGTTCGCCGGCGGCGGTGGCGGCAACGAGCCGAAGAACTCGAGGATCGCGCCCGACGCGTCGAATCGGAACGGCATGTCGGCCAGCAGCCGCGGCTCGACGCTGCTGCCGGGCCAGACGTGGCCGCCGCCGTCGAGCGTGACGACGCGCACCGGCGTCGACGACGCGGTGCCCGAGCGCGCGTTCGCGTAGACGTCGATGCGCACCTTGCCATCCTGCTGCGTCGCCGGGTAGCCGCGCAGGTCGTTGCGCGCGACGTAGTAGTCGATCGCCTGCTGCACCGACGCGTCCTCACGGTTGCCGGCGCGGCCGACCGATTCGCACGGCGCACCACCTTCGTAGCGGACATGGTCGTCGGCGGTCCCGTGCACGAGCAACACCGCGATCGGTGGCGTCGCATCGGCGGCGGTGAAGTCCATCGCGCCCGCAACCACGGCGATGCCGTGGAACACGTCGGCGGCCTGCCGCGCGAGACGATGGCACATCATGCCGCCGTTGCTGTGGCCGGCCGCGAACACCCGCTGCGGGTCGATCGCCACGCGCTTCTCGATGTCGGTGACGACCGCGCGCAGGAACGCCACGTCGTCGATGTCGTGTTCGGCCGCGTAGGTCGAGATGCCGCCGGAGTTCCAGGTCAGCAGCCGACTGCGCAGCGGACCGGTGCCGTCGGGGAACGCCACCACGAAGCCGGCCCGCACGCCACGCTCCGCGAGTCCGGTCGCCTCCCGTGCCTGTTCGCCGCTGCCGCCGCCGCCGTGCAACACGACCAGCAGCGGCAGACCTGCCGCACCTTCGGCGCCGGGCGGCACGTGCAGGCGGTAGCGACGATCGCGCCCGCCGTGCGACAGCGACACCAGGGACGACGTGCCGGCGACGGCCGGCGACTGCACGGCGCTGCGCACGGCGTCCTGCACCCTGCGCAACTGCGGCGCGACCCGCCCGACCCGATCGCGCACCGCGAACACGCCGGCCACCTGCAGGTCCAGATCGATCCACGGCGTGAAACCGAAAGCACCCGGGTCGCTGACGCGCACGCCACCATCGGCCAACGTCTCGATCCACATGCCGAGGCCGTAGCGCACCTTGTCGGCGTCGAAGCCCTCGGCGCGCACCTCGATCATTTCCGGCACGTGGTCACGCCACATCGACTGCACGCTCGCCTCGCCGAGCACCTGTTGGCCCTGCCAACGGCCGCCGGCCAGCAGCATGTGCAGGAAGCGCGTGTAGTCGTCGAGCGTCGACACGGCGCCAGCGGCGACCCACGGCAAGGCCGCCGTGCCAGCCTCGCCGCCGATCGGCGCCAGCGTGCCGAACTTCGTCTGCGACAGCCCGAGCGGTTCCGCGATGCGCGCGGCGAACAGTTCGTGCCAGCTCTTGCCGGTCACGCGCTCCGCGGCGACGGCAGCGATCTGGAAGCCGACACCACCGTACTGGAACACCGAACGCGGATTGCCGCGCAAGGCGGTGTCCGCCGCCTCGGCCGCGAACTTCTTCATGTCCCACCCGCGCATGCGATCGGACAGCCGTGCCGGCACACCGCCGGTGCACGACAGGCACAGCCGCAGCGTCAGCGCCTGCTTGTCGGCACGGTCGAACTCCTTCACGTAGCGACCGACCGGCACATCGAGGTCGAGCAGCCCCTCGTCGGCGAGCGTCAGCACGGTCGCGACGGCGAGCCACTTGCTGGCCTGTGCGATCGGCAACACCGTGTCGGCGGTCAGGTTGCCAAACGCGCTGCGGTGCAGCTCGCCTTCCTCGCGCAGCACCACGAGGCCGGCCGCATCGAGCCGCAGATCGGTGATCGCACGCTGCATCGCCGCCGTGACGGGTGGCAGCTCCTGGGCCGGGGCCGCCACCACGAACAGGACTGCCAGCAACGGGATCGAACGGAGGACCGAGACGGACCGGGTCATGACCGTTCTTATCGGCCGAACGGCGCCCGGGGACGGAGGCCCCGACCTCCCCGCACGGCGTCGCAGCGGTGGAGCCCGCCGCGGTCCTCTTCGCCACGTTCTGCCGTAGTCCAGCGGCGCAAAAGAACTTGCGGCGTGCCCACTCAAGTCATCAGTCGAGAAACACGACGGTCGCGACCGCGCTGTGGGGCGCCTTTGCCGGAGGTCATGCCATGAACACCATCTCCCGTCGCTCGCTGCGCACCCTGGTTCTGCTGCTCGTCGCCGCGAGCTTCACCGCCTGCTGCTTCCACGGCCACCACGGCGGTGGCCACTGGGGACGTGGCTGTGCGCCGGTCCGCCACTGCCGCTGATCCGCGGGCCACGCCGTAGCATGCGGCGATGCAGGCCACGCACTGTCTCCGCCTCGCCGCCCTGTTCGCCGGCACCGCCGTGGGACTCGGCGCCTTCGCCGCGCACGGGATGAAGGGCAGCTACGACGCGGCTGCCCTGCAGACCTTCGAGACCGGCGTGCGCTACCAGATGTACCACGGGCTGGCGCTCGGCCTGTGTGCGCTGCTGCTGCACAACGGCTGGCGCGTCGGCGCGGCGGCATGGAGCTTCCTGGTCGGCACCGTGCTGTTCTCCGGCTCGCTCTACGGCCTCGCACTGCTCGACGCCCGCTGGCTCGGCCCGGTGACGCCGATCGGCGGCCTGGCCTTCCTGGTCGGATGGGCGCTGCTGCTGTGGTCTCCACGCCGGATGCCGGCAGCGGTCGCGTGACCCCCCAGATTCACCACCCGTTGCGCACGAAGGCCCAGTTCGCCGCAGGCGTCGGCCCGATCTACTCAGTGGCGCTCGAGATCCCTGCTTTGCGACGGGACGGGATCCTGGGCACGGGCTCGAGCGCCGCTGCGGCGCCCGGGCCCCTCTTGCTTTCTGTCCACGCTGCGGTCCGACGGCACCGCGGGCTAGACTCGGCGCATGCACGTGACGATCGAATACTGCGTGGTCTGAAACTACCTGCCACGCGCGGCCAGTCTGGCCGCCGCCATCGAGAAGGCCGTTCCGGGCGCCAAGGTCGAGAAGCTGCCCGGCGGCAGGGGCGACTTCCTGGTGAAGGCCGACGGCAAGCTGCTGTGGGACAAGCGCGGAGCCAACGGCGGCGACTTCCCCATGCCCGACGAGATCCTGACTCAGCTGGGGCGCGCCTGACCGACGGTCTTGCGGAAGCGCAGGAAGTAGTTCTCGCGCAGCTGCAACGGCACCTCTTCGACCAGCGCGAAACCGGCGGCGCACACTTCGCTCACGACCTGCTGCTTGCCGCAGCGCACGTGATCGAGCACCCATGGGCGGCTGGTGCCGGGAATGCGCTCGAAGTCGACGATCACCAGTTCGCCGGCGGCACGCAGCGCGCGGTGGATCGACGCGAGCGTCGAATGCGGGTACTCGAAGTGATGATAGGTGTCGCAGGTGAACACGACGTCGAGCGAGTCGGCTGCGAGCGCGACGTCGCGATCGGTGCACAGCACGGCCTCGACCTGACGCAAGCCGCGGGCGGCAATGCGTTCGCGCAGCAGGTCGACGAACCGCGGCGCGATCTCGACGGCGAACACGCGACCCGAGGGGCCGACGTCGCGGGCGAAGAAGTCGACGAACAGGCCGGTTCCTGCACCGACGTCCGCAACCGCCACGCCTTCGTGCAGGCCGACGGCGCGGGCGATCGCGGACCGATGCACGAAGATCTCGCGGCTCTCGGTCTCGAACCGGCGCACCATCGCGTCGACATCGAGCGCGGGGTTGGTGAAGTCGTCGTTGATGCCGAGGCGGACGCTGGCTTCCTGGGGCGAGCCTGCACAGCCGCCGACGATCGCCAAGAACACGGTGACGGCAGCCAGGGGTCGCATGCCGGCTAGCCTAGCGACACCACTGCGCGTGGTCATCGTGACGCCGGCGCCGCGCGCGAGCCGGCACGGCAATCGGGTGACCGCACTGCGCTGGGCCATGCTGCTGCGGCGGCTCGGCGCGCGGGTCCGCGTGGTCGAGCGCTGGGCCGGCGAAGCGTGCGGACTGCTGGTGGCCGTGCACGCGGTCAAGAGCCGCGACAGCGTGCTCGCCGCCGCGGCGGCGCTGCCGGGGCTGCGCATCGTCGTGCTGCTGGCCGGCACCGACATCTACCCGCAGTTCGCGCCGGATCCGGCGACGCTCGCGGCGTTGCGCCGGGCCGACGCCTTGATCGCGCTGCAGCCGAACGCCTCCGAGAGCCTGCCGGCGGACCTGCGCGCCAGGACCCGCACGATCGTGCAGTCGGCGACGGTCGCCTGCCGACCGCGCCCCGACGATCGCTTCCAGGCCTGCGTGCTGGCCCACCTGCGGCCGGTGACGAACCCCCTGCTGGCCGTGCAGGCGCTGGCGCTGCTGCCGCGCACCCTGCCGCTGCAGTTGCACCTCGCCGGCGAAGCGCGCACGCCCGCGCTCGCCGCCGCGGCGCGGGCCGCAGCCGCCGCCGAGCCCCGCTTCTGCTGGCACGGCGACCTGCCGCGCCGCCGCGCGCTCGAACTGCTGGCCGGCAGCCACGTCTGCATCGTGGCGTCGTCGGCCGAGGGCGGCGCCAATGTCGTCTCCGAGGCGATCGCCTGCGGCACCCCCGTGCTCGCGACCGCGGTGCCCGGCAACACCGGGCTGCTCGGCAGTGATTGGCCGGCTCTGTTTCGCGTCGACGCGCCGGCGGAGCTCGCCAGCCTGCTGCAGCGCGCGGCCACCGACTCTGCCTTCTACCAGTTGCTGGCCGCCCGCGTGCGCGATCTACAGCCGATGGTGGATCCGCGTCACGAGTTGGCGGCCTGGTGCGCGCTGCTGCGCGACCTCGCGCTGCCGGTGAGCCGCGCCGACACGAACGCCCGCTGACGGTTTCCCGCGGCAGCTTGCCCCCGGCGGCTCACTTCCAGGTGCAGCCACTTCGGCTCGTCCATGCATCGGAGAACCTCATGCCCACCCCCACCTCGCCCGTCGACGCGCGCGACTCCTTGCGCCGCCTCGCCACGCCGCACGCCATCCACTTCGGCAGCTGCCTGCTGCACCGCGGCAAGGGCGGCGTCATCACGTTCCGCGAGTTCGTCGCCGTCGCCAAGGAACTCGTCACCCAGCGCCCGGAACAGACCGCTGTCTACCTGGCGGCGCTGGTCGCGCTCGACATGCAGAACGAGAGCGACCAGATCGACGCCGCGCGCGCCCCGTCGGCGAACTGACGCGGCGCGGCGGTCACCAGACCTTCCGGACTACGGCGACTCGGAAGCAGGCGCCGGCGTGCCGGTCGGTGCATTGACTGCAGCCGCCGCGGCCTTCGCCTCGGCATTCTCGGCATCGGCGATCAGGCGATCCAACGCGACCAGCCGCGGATTGCGGGCGTCGGCGCCGGCCGCGAGCGCACTGTGCAGACTGGCGCGCGCGTCGTGCACCTTGCCGGTCGACAGCTCGGCGAAGGCCAGGTTGGCATGCAGCTCGGCCGGCGCCGCAGCGCTCGAGGCCGCCCGCATCAGCTCGAGGGCGGCCTCGTTGTCACCGAGCGAGAGCAGCACCGCACCGAAGTTCGCGGCGGTCAGCGCCGTGTGCCCCAGCTGGTGCGCGCGCTCGAGATAGCGACGCGCCGCGAACGGGGATCCATCGTCGAGCTCGAGCGCGCCGCGGCCCGTGAGGCCGATGATGTCGTCGGGGTTGCGCTCGAGCGCCCGATCGAACAGCACGCGCGCGCGAGCCCGTTCGCCGCGACGCTCGTAGAGCACCGCGCCGGCGATCAACGCTTCCGTGCGATCTGGTTCCAGCAGCAGCGCGCGTTCGATCGCCCGCAGCGCCTCCTGCAGGTCACCGTCGTTCAGCTGGCGATTGGCCACGGCCAGCAGATGGCTGGCGAGACCGCGTCGGGTGATCGTCGCGCCGCGGTCGGGCGGCAGCGGCGCCGGCAGCGCGACCGGCGCGCGCACCCCCGGCTCGGTCGCCGCCTGGGCCTCACCCTGCAGCGAGCCGCCGGACCAGTCTTCGGGCCGATAGCCATCGAGGTGGATCGAGTTCCACTGGAAGCCGCGACGCAGGTGCACGAGACGATGCGAACCACGCGCCATCTCCTCGCCGATCCAGGTGTCGTCCAGCACGCGAGGAACCAGCACGATCATCAGTTCCACCTCGAGCCGGTCCTGCACCGTGTTCGAGAACAGCTGGCCCAGCAACGGCACGTTCATCAGGAACGGCACGCCCTGGCGCGACTCGTTCTTGCGCGTGCTGCGCAGACCACCCAGTGCGATCGCCTGACCGTCCGCGACCCGCACCGTGGTCGTCGCTTCGCGTTCGCTGATGATCGGCACGGTGATCAGGCCATCCGGCGTGACGACGGTGCCGGTCTGCTCGCGCACCGACGGCGTGATCGACACCGACAGCATGCCGTCGTCACCGATCATCGGCCGCACGTTCAACACCACGCCCGACGCCACGAACTCGACGCCGAACTCGGTGCGCGACACACCCTGGTCGTCGATGATCGTTCGCGTGATGTACGGGATCTGATCGGTCACGCCGATCGATGCCGGCTGGTTGTTCATGGTCGAGACGCGCGGGCTGCTGAGCACGCGCACCTGTCCCTGCTGCTCGAGCGCGTCGACGAACACCGAGAAGTCGTTGGTGTCGAGGATGCCGAACGAGAGCGCCGTGCCGCCGGACGCCGCCGCCTGCCGCAGCACGGCGCCTGCACCGGCCTGGCCGACCTTGTTGCTGTTGAACAGACCGGGCAGCAGCGACCAGTTGACGCCGAGGCTGTACTGATCGCTGAGGCGGACTTCGAGGATGCGCGCTTCGAGCGAGACCTGCTGGTTGGCGCGATGCGTGGTCGTGCCGACGTATTCGCGCAGCCGGCCGACACCACTCGGTCGGGCCTCCACGTGCACGGTCGACGCGGTGCGGTTGATCACGAACGAAGAGCCCTCGCCGAGCAGGTTCGGCAGGCTGGACTGCAGCTCGTCCCAGAACGCGCTGGCGCCGCCACCACTGGAGTTGCCCGACCCCGTCGGCGACGACGACTTGCTGGCACCGGCCGACGCGGACGACGTGTCCATGATGTCGACGTGCACCGTGTCGCGTACCTGCGTGCTGACGCGCAGGAAGCTGCCGTCCCATTCGTAGCCGAGATCCTGGCTCTGCAGCAGGGCGTCGAACGCCTCCTCGATCGTCGACTTCTTGATGTCGAAGGTGCAGTCGGTGGCCTGGACCTGCGGATCGATCAGCAGATTGATGTCCGAGTCCTTGAACAGCGCCAGCAGCACGTCACCGATCGGCGAACGCCGCGCCTGCAGAGCTTCGACCTGCCGCCCTTCCGGCGCCACACCGGTCTGCAGCGCCGGCAACGGCACCACGAGCATCGGCTGGTACACCGGCGCACCGACCCCTTCGAGGTGGTCGAGGCGCGGCAGCGACGCCTCGTGCGGGGTCGCGCAGCACGCCAACACCGCCGCAGTGGCGGACAACAAGCACGGGGCCGACTTCACTTTGCATTCTCCTGAGTCTGTTCGTTGGCGCCCTTCGTGGTCGCCGCATCCTGGTCGCCGCCGCGCCGCTTCAGCTCGGCACGAAACTCCCGCGGCTGGTCATCGTCGAGGTCGTAGGTCAGCCGCTTGCCGCCCCACGTCGCAGTCATGGTGTCGCGTTCGATCGCGACGATCATCGCCCTGCCGATCTTGTCGCCGAGGCCGACGACGCGGCCGTCGACGACCGCGCGCCGCACGGTGTCGCCGACCATCAGCACGCCGAGGTGCATCGTCGGCGGATCGGCGCCCACCCAAGGTGGCGCCAGGCGGGCGGTCTCGCCGGCAGGAGCCGCAGCGGGCTGGCTCGCGCCGAGGCTCGCGAACACCATGCGCACGTGGTCCTTGCCGCTCCACGAGCCGTGCTGCAACAGCAGGTCGACTCCCGGCGAGATCGTGTCGACGCCGACATCCTCGACCGCGGGATCGTCCACGAACGCCCCGGCCGGGCCGTTGTCGGTGGTGGCAGCACCGCCGAGCTGCCCGCGCAGCGAGAACAGTGCGACGCCAGCACAGACGACCAGCAGCACGGCTGCCGCCGCCGGGCTCGTGCGCCGGTTCTTCTTCCTGCGGCTCATTCGTCACCTCCGCGGTGGTAGGTCGCGAGACCGAGTTCGAAGTCGACCTGCTCTTCGGAGCGCGGCGTGATGCGCCCGCTCTCGACCACGATCAGGCGTTCACAACGTTCGATGCCGGCCAGCAGGCGACACACGTCTTCGGGCCGACCATTGCCGGAGAGCAGGTACGTCTGTCGTCCGCCCTTGCCAGCCGGAGCCGGCTTGGCCGCGACCAACGTGACCCCGCTCGCGTCGACCAGCGCCTGCAGTGCCTGCAGCGTCACGGTGACCTCGGCACCGTCCAACAGCCGCCAGTGCTTCGTCGCGTGTTCCGTCGGCAGCTGATGCTGCCATTGCGCCGCGTCGATCTTGCGCGCGAAGTCCGCGACGAGCTGCTGCTCCCGCAACAGATCGGCTTCGCGGTCCGCGCGGGTGAACCGGGCCACGCCGGCGAATGCCATCGGTGCGATCGTCGCCAGCAGGACGACGACGAGCATCACCGTCCGATCGATGCGTTTCACGAGCTCCTCCAGGACACCGACAAACGAAAGCGGAAGTGATTCGGCATCTCCGGCACCTCACCGATGTCGTCCTGGCCCGTCGACTCCAGGTAGGGCAGTCCATGCACCCGTTCGGCGAACTCGGCCAGCAGCGCCAATGCTGCGGCGCGCGAAGGACCGCTCACCACGCCGGACACGACGACACGCTCGGTGCTGGCGAACTGCAACGCGTCCAACGTCACGTCGCCGCGGGCCGCTTCGCTGACCTCTGCCAACAGCCGGCTGACGGGCCGTCGCCGGCCGAGCGCCTGCGCCAAGCGCTGCGCGGTCTGGTCCTGCAGCACGTCGCTGTCCTCACCGGCGAGGCCCACGAGTTGGTGCCGGAGCCCTTCGCGTTCGGCGCTGGTCTCCACGAGCTCGCGCGCCACCAGCCGACCGGCTTCGAGATCACGCAGCCCTTGCCAGGTCACGAGCCCACCGACCGCGACGGCGGCCGCAAGCCACAGCATCCGCCATGGCGACGGTGGCAGGCGCAGGCGTGGCCCCGTGAGCATCGACACCGGCTCGGCGCCCTGACACAGCTCGTGCAGCAGGGCCGTGCTGGCAAGGCTCGGCGCCTCGAAGCCACGGCCGCAGTCGGTCGACGACGGCAATACGACGCGCGCGAGGTCGCCACGGATCAGGTCGAGCGTGCCTTCGTCGACACTGATGCGATTGCCGAGCACGAGCGCCGACGGCGGCTGATGGCCGGTCTCCTGCAACCACTCCAACGTGCGCGGCAACTCCATCGCCAGCTGGGCCGCCAGCGCCTCGGGATTGCTCTCGGCACTGCCGACCATGAAGCGGCGCACCTGCACCGGCGACTTGCCGTCACACAGCACGAAGCGGGCGCGACCGCCGGAACACTCGATGACCGCGTAGCGATCCTCGTCGCCGGGCGGCACTCCGAGTGCCAGGCACGATTCGGTCGACTGCAGCGTCGCCACCGCGACATTGCAGGCGGCGAAGGCCAGCCGCAGCGGCTCCCAGACGCTGCGCGGCAGAGCGACGCCCCCGACGATCAGCTTGGCTCCCTTCAGGCGCCGCACCAGCCGCGAGGCCACGAGGATCTCGCCGGAGCCCGGCATGTTGGTGAGGCGCAGCGCCTCGCGCAGCACGAACTCGTCGATCTCCCGTGCGGCCATGCTCGGCAGGGGACTGACGAAGTGCTGCATGCGCCGATCGCCGAGGATCACGTGCACGCTGTCGACCGATTGCAGCAGGTCGAGTGCGATCGGCTGCAAGGTCGCGGCCACTGTCTCGCGCCCGAGGTCCGCCAGCGGCACCCGGTGGCAATGGGTGACGGTGGTCGCGCCCGCGACACGGCCGCCGATGGTGACCGCGAGGGAGCCTTCGTCCAGTTCGATGATCGCGTGGGTCTGCATGTCAGTTCACATCCGGATGTCGTCGGCGGTGCCGAGCACGCGGTCGGGCCCGGCGCTGGTCAACGTGTGGTTCGCCGCGTTCCAGTCGAACACGGTGCCAAAACCGTCGCGGTCGTAGTCGGCGTGCAGGCCGAGCGCCGCGCGCAGCGCCGGCCAGGTGCCCGCCACCGACCCGCCCGCCTCGATGTGGTTGGCGAGCACTTCGACGATCAGGCGGAAGCGTTGGTAGGTGCGTGCGACGGCGGGCACGGCGCCATGCACGACGACCTCGTGCTCCTCGAGGGCGACGCCGTCGTCGATGCCGTTCTCACCGCGGCTGCGTACGGTCGCGGTGTTGGCGACCGGGTCCAGCGAGTAGAGGTACTGCTGGCCGGCGCCGAACGCGTCGATCAGCGTCGTGCCGTTGACACCCGTCTGCAGGTGCACGCCGACGAACGTGGGGTCCGACAGCGTGGCTGGGAACGCGGCGTGCTCCAGGTAGAACGACTCGAGCCCGGTGGCGATGTCCGCCAGTTCGCGGCGCACCTCCTGCCGACGATCGGCCTCGACGACGGCCCCCGCCAACGGCACCGCCGCCGCCAGCAGCACGCCCATGACGCCAAGCACGACGATCAGTTCGATCAGCGTGAAACCCTGTTGCCGGTCACATGTCGTCATCGGTCCCCCCCGTGCGGTCGTAGCCGTTGGCGCGCACGCCGAGCACCGTGTCGACCACCAGGTTGCGACCGTTGCCGTCGATCGCGTCGCTGTCGAGCATGTTGAGTCGCGACATCAGCCCGGTGCCACCCACGACCCGGTTCGGCAGCGCCGCCATGCCGTGCGCCACGCGCATGTTCTCGATCGTCGTCGCGGTGGCCGTCAGCGTCGCCGTCAACGTCGCGCGCGTGGCGGCGTCGGCGGTCAGCCAGGCACGCTGCGCGATCGCGTGGTCCCGCATCGCCGTGCGCATCGTCGCCACGTCGGTCGGCGTCATCGTGCCGGCCAGGCGATAGGCACTGCGCAGCAGCACCGCACGGATCAAACGCAGCCGGCCGCGCTGCCGCGCCCGCACCAGCGACTCGGCGCCGACGACCACGCTCACGTCGTCCGCGGTGTTGAGCTGCCGATCGGGGCCGCGACTGCGCATCAGCTTGCCGACGGTCGCGTTGCGGTAGTCGAAGTCGTTCGGCGAGTACCAGGGATCGATGCGCCACTCGCCGTTCGCATCGAGACCCGCCGTGGTCGCCAGCGCGTCGAGCGTCGCCGGGAACACACCGTCGGCGCGGAACGCGACCCGCAGCGCCTGGTCGCCGACCGCCAGGCAACGTTCGGTGCGCTGCGGCCGTTCGGCGAACGGGTTGGCGATGCCCTGCACCGCCAGCAGGATGCCGATGCTGCCGGCACCGATGATCGCCATCAACACGAGCAGCGCGAAGCCGCGCTGGTGGTCGCTCCGGTCGCGTGGTCTCGCGCTCATCGCCCCAGCCCCTTCATCGCCGAGTAGATCGTCGTGACGACCAGCACGGCGATGCCACCGACGACGATGCCGAGCAACACCGTGACGATCGGCTCCATCAGCCCGAGCGCCCGCTTGACCGCCGCCTTGACCTCGCGGTCGTAGAGGCGACTCAGGCGCTCGAAGGTGATCGGCAGGCGACCGGCCTCTTCGCCGACCTGCACCATGCTCAGCGCGACGGGCGGCAGCAGTTCGACGTCGGCCGCGACGTCGACGAGCCGTTCGCCGCCGAGAATGCGTTGGCGGACGGCGTCGATGTCGTCGCGGAAGCGCGGTGACGACACCGATGCCGCGGCGAGTTCGAGCGCGTGCGTCATCGTCAGGCCGGCCTGCAACAACACGCCGAACGTGCGGCAGAACTGCGCGATCGCCAGCGTGCCGACGACATGCCGCAACACGGGCAGCGCCGCCATCACGCGGCCAACGGCTTCCCGCGCGACGCGGGTGCGCAGCGCGAACACCGTCCCGACAGCGGCCGCCACCGACACCAGGATCACGGTGAGGACGTTGGTCGACACGAACGCCGACACGCCGATCAGCATCCGGCTCGCCGCCGGCAGCTCGGTGCCGATCTTGCTCAGCACCGATCCGAGCCGCGGGATCACGAACGACAGCAGGAACAGCATCATCCCGTAGCCCGCCGTCGCCACGATCAGCGGGTAGACCATCGCCTGCTTGACGATGCCGCTGATCTCGAGCCGCCACTCGAGGAAGCCGGCGATCGAATAGAGCACCTTGGGCAGGCTGCCCGACTGTTCGCCGGCGCGCACCAGGGCGCAGAAGACGCTCGGGAACGCCTGCGGATGCGATGCCATCGCGTCCGACAGGGACTGCCCCGCTTCGATCCGGGCCGCGACGTCCTGCAGCAACGTGACGATGCGGTCGTCTTCTTCCTGCTCGGCCACGGCCTGGAACGTCGACAGCAGCGGCACGCCGGCCTCGAGCGCCTCCGCCAGGGCCTGCGTCAGCAGCAGCAGCCGCCGCGGTTTCAGCTCGACGTCGACCAGCGCCGCGGACGACTCGGCATCGAGTGCCTTCGCGCGCAGCAGCGTCATTCCCTGGCGATGCAGCTGGGCGTGCAGGGCCTGCACGTCCACGGCCTCCAGTTCTTCACGAACCTGGGTGCCGTCACCAGTGAGCACTGTCGTCAGGAAGCGCATGGCCCTTGGGGGTAGGGCACGCGAACGCCGGCATGGGGGACCGGCGCCGCGGGCTCAGGTCACGGGCGCTGGGCGATCATCAGGCCGATGTCGTCACCGGCCAGATCCGTCGTCGCGGTCGCCGCCGCCGGCGTGTCGATGCGGCCGTTCGACCCAGCCGACAGCACCCAGAGGCGCTTGTAGTTCGTCGCGTGCGTGCTGAAGCTCGAGATCACGTTGATCACGTAGGGCCTGCCCCACGGATCGAGCGGCGTCGAACCGGCGAAGTACGGGCCGCGCCAGCGCGCCGAGCCGGTCAGCGGATAGGCACCGCCCGCCTGGCCCTGCGGCGTGTTCAGGTTCAGATGGTTGTCGAGCAGGTCACCACGGGCCGCACTCATCGCCCACGTCGACCACTGATGGCCGGCGGCGAACGGATTCGCGGTCGGCATCGTCGGCCCGGTGAACAGTGAGTACAGCGTGGCGTTGGTGCCGGAGCCGTTGCGCGTCGGGAAGGTGCCGACGTCCTTGTTCAGCGACATCATTGCGGCGGCGATGACCTTGACCTCGCTTTCGGCCTTGGCACGACGTCCGTCTTCCATGTAGCCACTGAGCATCGGCACGGCGATGCCCGTCAAGAGCAGGACGACGGAGAGAACGACGATGACTTCGACGAGCGTGAACCCGCTTTGACGGGTCGCGGGGGTCTGCTCGCATGGAGTGAGCTGCTGCATGTGTCGGGGATCGACGCAGCGGCGCGCGCCGCTTGAGCCCCCGGGGGATTTCCCTGGCGGGCCGTTCAGGTCGCGGCCCGGGCCTGCCGATCCCATGGCATGGCCGAAGCCAAGCACGACCTGCTGGATGCACTGGCGAAGAGCATCGACGAGGACCGTCGCTTCCTCGAGGTCGCCCTGGGGGATTGCCCGCCCGGTGAGGCGGCCCAGATCGAGAAACTCGCGTCGCTCGGCCTGATCGCGCCCGAGCGCAGCTACCGCATCTGGGCCGAGCAGCTCGGCATGCCGTTCCATCCGCTCGACGAGCGCAGCCTCGATCCGCAGCAGCTGCATCGGCTGCCGCTGGACATCGCTCTGCGTCACAACGCGGTGGTCGTCGAGGAGAGCGATGGCCTGCTCGCCGTGGCACTGAAGAACCCGTTCGACCTGCTGGCCGTCGACGAGATCCAGGAAGTCACCGGCCACCCGGTCCAGGTCGTGCTGGCGACACCCGGTTCGATCGCGGCGACCCTCGAACGCATGCAACGCGGGTCGTCGGGCATCGAAGGCCTGATCCAGCGCCTGCTGAAGTCTGAGATCGACATCCAGACCGTCAACGACGCCGACAAGCTGCGGCGCCTGGTCGGTGACGACGCGGTCGTCAAGCTCGTCGACCACCTGATCGCCGAGGCGATGCGCGCGCGCGCCAGCGACATCCACGTCGAACCGCAGCGCGACGGCCTGCGCATCCGCATCCGCATCGACGGCGACCTCGACACGCTCTACACGCTGCCTGCGGGCCTGCACCGCGCCGTCGTCGCACGCATCAAGGTCGTCTCGGGCATGGACATCGGCGAGAGCCGCAAGCCGCAGGACGGTCGCATCGCGGTCTCCGACAAGGTCGAGCTGCGTGTCTCGGTACTGCCGAGCGTTCTCGGCGAGAAGGCGGTGCTGCGCGTTCTCGACCGCACGACCGCCGTGCACGACGCCAAGCAGCTGGGCATGAACCAGCACAACCTCGGCCTGTTCCGCCGCGGCTACACCGCGCCGAACGGCATCGTGCTGCTGACCGGCCCCACCGGTTCGGGCAAGACGACGACGCTCTACACGGCGATGGCGGAACTGAACCAGCCCGACTGCAACCTCGTCAGCGTCGAGGACCCGGTCGAGTACGAACTGACCGGCGCGACGCAGGTGCAGGTGGACGTGAAGGCGGACCGTACGTTCGCCACCGCGCTGCGGTCGATCCTGCGCCAGGATCCCGACGTGGTGATGATCGGCGAGATCCGCGACCTCGAGACGGCGACGATCGCGATCCAGGCGGCGCTGACGGGCCACATGGTACTCAGCACGCTGCACACGAACAGTGCGCTCGCCGCCGTGCACCGGCTGTGCGACATGGGCATCGCGCCGTACCTTCTGGGTCCCGCACTGCGCTGCGTCGTCGGCCAACGCCTGGTGCCGAAGGTGTGTGCTCAGTGCAGCCAACCGGCGATGCCGTCACCTGGCGTGATGGCCGAGTTCGGCATCGAACCCGCGCGCCCGCCCAAGGGTCTGCGCAAGGGCGTCGGCTGCCAGACCTGCCGCAACCGCGGCCGCAACGGCCGCATCGCGATCCACGAAGTGATGTACGTGTCGCCCGAACTCGGCGCCGCGATCTCGCGCCGCGCCGGCGACGCCGAGGTCGAACAGCTGGCGACCGCCGCCGGCTTCCGCCGCCTGCTGCAGGACGGGCTCGAGAAGGCGAAGCAGGGCCTGGTCACGCTCGAAGACGTGCTCGCGGTCGCGCGCACGGAGTAGGCGTCACTTCACGACGAAGTTGACCAGCTTGTTCGGCACGACGATCTCCTTGACGACCGTCTTGCCGTCGAGGTGGCTCGCGACGACCTCGCGCGCGGCGGCGAGCACCACGTCCTTCGCCGCATCGGTCGGCACCATGACGCGGCCGCGCACCTTGCCGAGCACCTGCACGGCGATCTCGATCTCGTCGTCGACCAGCAGCTTGGCGTCGACGGTCGGCCAGGGCGCGTAGGCGAGCAGACCCTCGCCGCGGAGCCGCTGCCACAGCTCTTCGGCGGCGTGCGGCGCAAACGGCTGCAGCAACTGCGCGAAGCGCAGCAGCTGCGACCGGCTCAGCCGGTCCATGCCCTTGGTCGCCTCGTTGACGAAGATCATCATCGCTGCGATCGCGGTGTTGAACGCCATGCGCTCGATGTCGCCGTCGACCTTGTGGATCGTGCGGTGCAGCGCCTTCTCCAGCTCGGGGTCGTCCGGCCGGTCCTGCTGCAGGTGCGCGTGGATCGAGCCGTACTCGGCGAACTCCGGCACCACCAGCCGCCACGACCGCTGCAGGAAGCGGTGCACGCCGGGCACGTCCTTCGGATTCCACGGCTTGCTGTCGGCCAGCGGGCCCATGTACATCTCGTACAGCCGCAGCGTGTCGGCGCCGTACTCCCCCACCACGTCGTCGGGGTTGACGACGTTGCCGTAGCGCTTGCTCATCTTGGTGACGATGCGCTTCAGCTTCTCGCCGGTCGCCGTGTGCACGACGTCGTCGCCGTCCTCCTTCACGTTCGCCATCGGCACGGTCGCGCCGCGCGCGTCCTCGTAGGCGAACGCCTGGATCATGCCCTGGTTGTAGAGCTTCGCGAACGGCTCGACGTCGCGCACGTGGCCGGCGTCGTGCAGCACCTTGGTCCAGAAGCGCGAGTAGAGCAGGTGGCCGACCGCGTGCTCGGTGCCGCCGACGTAGAGGTCGACCGGCAACCAGTAGTCGCTCGCCGCGCGGCTGCAGAACTCGCGCTCGTTGTGCGGGTCGCAGAAGCGCAGGAAGTACCAGCTCGAACCCGCCGCGCCCGGCATCGTGTTGATCTCACGCTGCGCCGGGCGGCCCTTGGCATCCTTGGTCGCGACCCAGTCCTTGGCGCGCACCAGCGGTGACTCCGGCTGGCCACCGGGCTTGAAGTCGTCCATGTGCGGCAGCTCCACCGGCAGCTCTGCGTCGGGCACCAACTCGACGCCGTCTTCGGTGTGCAGCACCGGGAACGGCTCGCCCCAGTAGCGCTGGCGCGAGAACAGCCAGTCGCGCAGCCGGTAGGTGACCTTCGCCTCGCCGCGGCCGCGCTGCACCAGCCAGTCGATCGTCGCGCGCTTGCCATCGGCCAGCGACTTGCCAGCCAGCACCAGTGAGCCGTCCGCCGTGCGGCAGTGCGCGGCGTACGGGACCTCGTCGGTGCAGCAGCGTTCGCCAGCGGCGATCGCGGCGTCGGCCACCGCGTCGCCGGTCTGCGGCGCGAAGATGCCGGGCACCGGCAATCCGAACTCGTGCGCGAACTCGAAGTCGCGCTCGTCGCCGGCGGGCACGGCCATGATCGCGCCGGTGCCATAGGTGACGATCACGTAGTCGGCGATCCATACCGGGATCCGGCCCTTCGGGTCGCCATCGGCAAACAGCGGATTCTGCGCGAACGCACCCGTGAAGACGCCGGACTTGTCCTTCGCCAGGTCGGTGCGCTCGAGTTCGCTCTTGCTGGCCGCGGCCTTCTTGTAGGCGTCGACGGCCTCCCGCTGCGCTGTGGTCGTGATCGCGGCGACCAGCGGGTGCTCCGGCGACAGCACCATGAACGACGCGCCGAACAGCGTGTCGGGCCGGGTCGTGAACACGCGCAGCTTCGTGCCGGCGTGGCCGACCACGTCGAAGTCGACCTCGGCGCCCTCGCTCTTGCCGATCCACTCGCGCTGCATCGCCTTCAGCGAGTCGGTCCACTGCAGCGAGTCGAGGTCCTGCAGCAGGCGCTCGGCGTAGTCGGTGATCTTCAGCACCCACTGCCGCAGCGGCCGCCGTTCACACGGATGGTCGCCGCGTTCGCTCTTGCCGTTGATGACCTCGTCGTTGGCGAGCACGGTGCCGAGCGCCTCGCACCACCACACCGGCGCATCAGACTCGTAGGCCAGACCGCGCTCGTAGAGCCGCTTCCAGATCCACTGCGTCCAGCGGAAGTAGTTCGGGTCGGCGGTGCTGATCTCGCGGTTCCAGTCGTACGAGAAGCCCAGCCGCTGCAGCTGGCTGCGGAACGTCGCGATGTTCGCGGCGGTCGTCTTCGCCGGGTGCGTGTTGGTCTGGATCGCGTACTGCTCCGCCGGCAGGCCGAACGCGTCCCAGCCCATCGGGTGCAGCACGTTGCAGCCCTTGGCCCGCTTCCAGCGCGAGACGATGTCGGTCGCCGTGTAGCCCTCCGGGTGGCCGACGTGCAGACCGGCCGCCGACGGATACGGGAACATGTCGAGCGCGTAGAACTTCGGCCGCTTGCCATCGAAGCCGGGATCATCCGGGTTCGGCGCGCGGAACACGTCGTGCTCGCGCCAGAACTGCTGCCACTTCGGTTCGATGGTGGCGGGGTCGTAGGTCTGCTTCTGCTCGGACATGGTGTTGGCGAACGGGTCGCGCAGTATGCCGATGCCGCGGTGCACGCGGAACGCCGAAGTCGGGGCCAGGTCGGATCGGTGCAGCTGGTGGCCACCGGCTGCCGCCGCGCAGCCTTGCAAATCGGCAGTCTGACTGCGCATTTGCAGGGTCCCCGCCGTGACCGCTCGCAACACCGTGCACGCCGCGCGACACTGCCCGCCATGCGCTTCCCGAACGACACGGCCTTCCACCTGCGCATGGCGGCGCTGGTCATCGCCTCGCTGTTCCTCGAGCACCTCGCCACGACGCGGCTGCCGAACTGGTCGTCGCCGCAGATCGGCATCGTCACGTTCGTGCTCGGGCTGGCCTGGGTGGCGCTGTTCGCGTTCCAGCATGCCAAGGTGCAGCAGGACAAGCTGCGTGTGCTCGAGGATCGCCTGGAACGTCTGACGGACCGCGTCGACGCCGACGAAGACGCCCTGCGCGCACGGCGTTCGCTGCCGCCGATGGGAAGGTGACCCAGATGGACCTCCTGCCTTCGATCCGCACCGAGTACCAGCGCTACCGCCGATTGGTGGAACTCGCCGTCGCCCAGATCGACGACAGAGACATGCGGCAGCGGCCGCACGACGATGGCAATTCGATCTCGATCACCATCCACCACCTGACCGGCAACCTGCGCTCGCGCTTCACCGACTTCCTGACGACCGACGGCGAGAAGGAGTGGCGTCGGCGTGACGCCGAGTTCGAGGAACACGACCTCGATCGCGAAGAGTTGTTCGCAGCGTGGCACGACGCGTGGCGCCTCGTCGACACCGCGCTGGCCGCGGTCGACGACGCCGGGCCGGACGCGTTCGCGCGCACGATCACGATCCGCAACCAGCCGCTGACCGTGCTCGACGCACTGCTGCGTTCGGTGGCGCACGTCGCCTACCACACGGGCCAGATCGTGCAGCTCGCGCGCGCGTTCGCCGGTTCCAGCTGGCAGAGCCTGTCGATCCCGCGCGGCGGTTCGGCAGACTACCGGGCGAACCCGACGCGCGAGCGCGGGCCGGACTGACGCGCGGTCAGCCGACCAGCGGGTTGCGCGTGCGCAGCTTCGGGAAGCGCGAGAAGTCCCGGTCGGCGGTCCAGATCTCGCGCACCCCGTGTTGGGCGCAGATCGCGGCCACGCGCGCATCGTGCACCTGCGGGCCGGTGATGCGTCCGCTCTGCACGACCGCGCGCAGGGCGTCCCAGTGTCCGCTCCCTTCGGCGAGCAGCACCAACGTGGGAGCACCGAGCCAGAGGTCGACCTGCGCCAGCGCCTTGGCGACGCTGGACGGCGGCGCATAGATCTTCGGGTGCGTGACGATGGCCAGGAACTCGTGCACGCAGGGCCACGGCAGGCACCACGCCGCCGAGCCCTCGGCGAGTTGCTGGATCGCCGCGAACGCCGGTTCGTGCCACGCCGAGTCACGGCGGTGCGCGTAGACCAGCAGGTTGGTGTCGACCGCGATCACGAACCGCGGCCGGAGTAGATGCCGTCGCGCAGCGAACTCCAGTCGCCTTCGTCGACGCCCGGTTGCACACCCTTGCCCGGCACGCTGCCGTCGGCCAGCTCGAACTTCGCCTTGCCGCGACGCCGACCCAGCGCCCACCGAAGCCCTTCCTCCAGCAGCGCGCGCAGGGTCGTGCGCTCGCGGTGGGCGACGGCCTTCGCCTGCCGCAGCAGGTCCTCGGCAATCTCTACGGTCGTCTTCATATGGGTCTACATATCGGCAACGGACGCCACCGACAAGAGACCCCACCGGGCACGGCTCCCCATCGCGGGGCGGCCAGCGCTACAGACTCACTTCGCGCCCCAGTAGCGCAGCACGAACGCCGGCGGCACGTTGCGCACGACCGGACCGATGCGCTCGAAGCCGGTGAAGCGTTCGTTCATCAGGTCACGGAAGCGACGCGCCGCCCGCAGGCCGTAGGCGTGCACGTACTGGAACGTGCGGAAGTCGCTGTGGGTGCCGTGCAGGCAGTGCACGATGCCGCCGGCGACGTCGTCCTGCACGGCGGCGGGCAGGCTCGCGAACGGCAGGCCGGAGATGATGCGCACCGGCCGCGGCAGTTTGCGTTCGGCCAGCACCGCTTCGATGTCGGCGGCCGAACCGAGGTGGAAGTCGAGGTCGGGGTAGCGGCTGGTCAGCAGATCGTGGAAGCGCGGGTCGAGCTCGATGCCGAGGTAGCGGGCACCGGCAGGCAACGACGCGCGGATGACCGATGTCACCGGCCCGGTGCCGGGTCCATACTCGACCACCAGTTCGCCCGGCGGCATCTCGAGGCGGCCGACCAGCGCCCGCGCGAGGTAGCGCGAACTCGGCACCACGGCGCCGATGGAGCCCGGGTTGCGCAGGAAGGTGCCGAAGAAGCCCAGCCCGTCGCGCAAGCGCGAGCGACCATTCACCGGTTCGCCGGCATCCGTGGTGGTGGCCACAGCGGAACAGTGCCGCGTTCAGTCGTCGCGTGCAACCGGGCTTTCGAGCACCGCGTCGCCGCGCACGGCGACCGCCCCCGCCCGCACCCGCGCCGAGCAGGCGAGGCGGCAGCCGGCGGGCACGCCCATGCGCTCCAGGGTGCCCAGTTCCGTCGCGCCGGGCGGCTCCAGGGCGTCGGCAGGATCCGGCTCGACGCGCACGGCGTCGGTGCCGCACATGCCCCGCGTGCAACCGGTCAGGATCTCGACCCCCGCCAGCCCGGCGGCCGCGAGCAAGGTGGTGCCGGGCGGCACGCAGACGAACGTGCCCGCCGCCGGAAAGCGCACCTCGACCAGGTCCATGGTGTCGAGATACCGGTCCATGCGCTGGCGTCAAGCACAGCCCGCCCGCAACATCCGCCGCCATGGAGCTGCATGCGCTCGACTGGGCGATCATCGTCGGCTACTTCGCGATCTCGCTCGGCATCGGGCTCTGGTTCCGCCGCCGCGCCGGCTCGAGTTTCGTGGAGTACTTCGCGTCCGGCCGGTCGCTGCCGTGGTGGATCGCCGGCACGTCGATGGTCGCGACGACGTTCGCCGCCGACACGCCGCTGTGGGTCACCGGCAAGGTCGCCGCCTACGGGCTCGCCGGCAACTGGCTGTGGTGGTCGTGGGCGTTCGGCGGCATGTTGACCGTGTTCGTGTTCGCGAAGTTGTGGCGCCGCGCCGAGGTGCTGACCGACGTCGAACTGATCGAACTGCGCTACGCCGGCGCGCCGGCCGCGTTCCTGCGCGGCTTCCGCGGCTTCTACACAGCGGTGGTGATGAACTCGATCGTCATCGGCTGGGTGACGAAGGCGATGGCGAGCGTGCTGCAGCAGACGGTGCTCTACGACGCCACGGCCAGCACGGCAGTGGTCGCGGTGTCGAACGCCGACCTGGGGTTGATCGCGATCATGCTCGCGGCGACCGGCGCCTACTCGGTGGTGTCGGGCCTGTGGGGCGTGGCGGTCACCGACATGCTGCAGTTCGGGCTGGCGATGGTCGGCTGCACCGTGCTCGCCGTGATCGCCGTCGACCACGTCGGCGGCACCGCGGCACTGCAGGCGAAGGTGACCGCGAACTTCGGCAGCGACCAGGCCTTCGGCTTCTTCCCCGACTTCGCCACCACCGACCCGTGGATGCCGATCGGCGTGTTCCTGGCGCTGGTGCTGTCGCAGTGGTGGGCGACGTGGTATCCGGGCGCGGAGCCGGGCGGCGGCGGCTACATCGTGCAGCGCATGGCGTCGTGCAAGGACGAGCAACACGCGGTCAAGGCGACGCTGTTCTTCCAGCTCGCGCACTACTGCATCCGGCCGTGGCCGTGGATCATGGTCGCGTTCGCGGCGCTGGCGATGCACCCGGAGCTGCGCTCGTGGGCCACCGCCGCCGATCCGAGCACGGTGCCCAACCCCGAAGGCGCCTACCCGATGCTGATCCGCGAACTGGCGCCGGTGGGGCTGCGTGGGGTGATGCTGGTCACGTTCGCCGCCGCCTACATGTCGACGGTCAGCACGCAGATGAACTGGGGCGCCAGCTACCTGGTCAACGACCTCTACCGCCGCTTCCTGCGGCCCGATGCCAGCGAGCGCGAACTGCTGCGCGCGTCGCGGCTGGCGTCGGCGCTGGTGCTGCTGCTCGGCGGCGGCGTCAGCTACTACATGCTCGCCTCTGGTGTCTCGATCGACGACGCGTGGCAGTTCCTGTGCGCGCTCGGCGGCGGCGTCGGCGCGGTGTTCCTGCTGCGCTGGTTCTGGTGGCGCATCAACGTCTGGAGCGAGATCGTGGCGATGCTGGGCTCGCTGGTGGTGTTCGCGAGCGTCAAGGCATGGCAGCACGCAACGCCGGTCGCGGACCGTTTGCCCGACGGCTACATGAGCCTCGTGGTGGCGTCGACCACGATCGTGTTCTGGCTCACGGCGACGCTGCTGACGCGGCCCGAACCGCGGGCGCACCTGGTCGCGTTCTATCGCAAGGTGAGACCCGACGGCCCGGGCTGGCGACCGGTCGCCGCCGTCGCCACCGACGTGCACCGCGACGGCACGCTGCGCCGCGGCATCCTGTGCGCAGTGCTCGGTAGCACCGTGATCTGGCTGACGCTGCCCGGCATCGGCGCGGTGATCTTCGGCGAGACCGGCAAGGCCGTGCTGTGCCTGGGCGGCGCCGCGGTCGCCGGCGCCCTGCTGCTGCGCCTGGGGCCGCGCGCCACGACAACGGCGGCACCGGCGGAGTAGGATTCCGGACCCGGCCCCATCATGACCGACGACTCCGAAACCGAGTTCAACCGCACGGTGTTCGCCGCGCAGAAGCCGGGCGGCTCCACACGACCGAGCCGGCTGCCGGTGCTGGTGGTGCTGCGCGGTGCGCAGGTCGGCCGCCGCTACCTGCTGAACGAGAATGCGCTGGTGCTCGGCCGCCGCGCCGATCGCGCCGATCTGGTCGTGCCGGGCGATCCACAGATCTCGAGCGTGCACTGCCGCGTCGAACGCGGCCCGCAGCCCGACACCTGGCAGGTCGTCGACCTGTCGTCGACCAACGGCACGGTGATCGACGGCGAGCGCATCACGACGATGGCGCTGCGCGACGGCGACCGCGTGCACCTCGGCGACACGGTGCTGAAGTTCTGCTACCACGACGAGCTGGAGGAGGAGTTCCACCGCCAGGTCGACCACCTGATGAACGTCGACGACCTGACCGGCCTGCCGGTGCAGCGCGTGTTCCAGGCGCGCTTCGTCGAGACGCTGCTGGCGTGCGCACGCCGGCACCAGCCGATGGCCGTCTACATGATGGACATGGACGGACTCAAGCGCATCAACGACTCGCACGGCCACCTGCTCGGCGCGCACACGATCGCGACCGTCGGCAAACGGCTCGGCGTGATCGTGCAGAAGGTGGGCGGCGTGGTCAGCCGCTTCGGCGGCGACGAGTTCTCGGCGTTCGTGCCCAACGTCGACCGCGCGGCCGGCCTCGCGCTCGGCGAGACGATGCGTTCCGCGGTCGCCGACGAAGCGATCGCGCGCGGCACGGTGATGGCGCAACCGACGATCTCGATCGGCTTCGCCTCGTTCCCCGAAGACGGCCAGCTCGCCGAGCAGTTGACACGCCAGGCCGACGAAGCGCTGTACCGCGCCAAGAACGCCGGACGCAATCGCGTCAGCGTGTGAGCGGCGGGCGCGGCGGGGCTTGCCGGATCGCCTGAGCCGCGTAGCTTCGCCGGCATGCGCAACGGCCAGCCAGACGAGCCCCTCGCCACTGGAACCTACCTCGCCGAAGAGGTGCGTTCGCCGGCGCGCCGCGAGTACGTCGGCGGGACGGCATACGCGATGGCCGGCGCGAGCAACGCGCACAACCAGGTAGCCACGAACATCCTGGTGGCGCTCGGCGGCCGGCTGCGCGGCAGCCCGTGCCGCGCCTTCCACTCCGACACCAAGGTGCGCATCCGGCTCCCGTCGCAGCTGCGCTTCTACTACCCCGACGCGATGGTCACCTGTCGGCCCAATGCGCCGACCGACACGTTCCAGGACGAGCCCGTGCTGGTCGTCGAGGTGCTGTCGCCGGAGACGCGACGGACCGACGAGATCGAGAAGTGCGCCGCCTACACCACGATCCCGTCGCTCGCTGTGTATCTGCTCGTCGAGCCGGCGTCGGCCGAGGTCGTCGCCGTGCGTCGCGGCGCCGAAGGGTTCGTGCGCGAAGTGTTGACCGGGCTCACCAGCTCGATCCCACTGCCGGAGATCGGCTGCGAACTGCCGCTCGCCGACATCTACGACGGCGTGGTGTTCGCCGCCGCCGGTTGACGAGCCGCCCTACAAGAACAGGCGATGCTGCCGGAAGCGCGCTTCGATGCCCTGGTCGCTCGGTACCTCGCGCGGTTCGAAGCCGCCGCAGAACGTGCGCAGGCGTTCGACCAGCGTCTGCAGGCAGCGCGACGTCGGCGCTTCGACATCCGTCGCCACCAACGGTAGTTGCCCGAGCCTGTGCTGCGTGACCGCCGCGTCGTCGGCGATCTCGCCGAGGTAATGCAGTTCGACACCGACGTGCTGGCGCGCCACTTCGGTCAGGCGCTGGTAGGCCATCTCGCCGCGGCCCGGCGTGCCGACGCGGTTGACGACCACCAGGAAGCGCGCGTGTTCGTGCAGCTGCGCGACGCACTTCACCACCGCATACGCATCGACCAGCGCCGCGATCTCCGGCTGCGTCACCAGCACGATCCAGTCGGCGCCGAGCATCGTCAGCACCGTCGCCGGCGCGATGCCGGCGCCGAGGTCGAGCACCATCACGTCTTCGCGCGCGGCCAGCACGCCGAGTTCGCGCGCGAACGACAAGAGGTCGCGGTCCGACGGCGTCGCCATGCGGCGCACGCCCGACGCACCCGGCAGCAGCCGCGGTCCGCACGGCGCGGTCACCAGCACCTGGTCGAGCGTCGCCTGGCCGGCGAGCAGGTTCTGCAGCGTCAACACAGGCTTGACACCGAGCAGCAGGTGGTCGCAGGCGAGGCCGAAGTCGCAGTCGACCAGCACCGTTCGCTTGCCGGCATTGTGCAGCAGCACCGCCAGCGACGTGGCGAGGAACGACTTGCCGGTGCCACCCTTGCCGCTGGCGACCGCGATCGACACCGCTTCGCGCGCAGTCGTCGGCTGGCCGCGCAGGTTGTCGATCAGGCGACCGAACAGGCCGCGCCCGCGAGGCCCGAGCGCGCCGCGCTCGACCTTCTGTGCCTGTGTCTGCCGCCCCGGTGCCGTACCGTCCATTGGTGCAAGGCCGCCCCCGGCGGCCGTTCGCCGGCGGCTGACCGGCCACCGACGGGCGGAAGTGTCGCAGAAGCGGCGGCGGATTGGGCAGGCTTTTTCGCGCTCTCCCGACCGGCTAGGCGCCGCCGCGCTGTGACAGCAGTCGCCAACCGCCCGTGAGCACACCGGGCACGGCCAGCAGCAGCACGAGCCCGCCGACCGCCACTTGCCCTGGCGGCAGATCGTCGAGGTGGGCCACCACCAACGCCACTGCGGTGGTCGCCAGCCCGAGGGACGGCGCCAACCAGAGCACGGCGCGAAGCGACCGGCCCAGACGACGCGCGAGCAGCACCGGCAGCACCGTGAGGCCGAAGGCGAACAACAGGCCGGTGGCGTGGATGGCGAAGCCGGTGGCGACGCCGATGCCGATCCCGAGCATGAGGTCGTAGGCCACCAGTGAGCCACCGTGCACCTGCGTCGTCACCGGATCCATGGCCCAGAGCAGGATGCCACGACTACGGCGCCATGCCGTGAACAGGGCGACCAACAACAGGGCACCGGCGAACCAGACGTCGAACGGCGAGGCGCCCAGCAGCGAGGAGAGCGTCAGCCGATGCACCTCCTCGAGCCCGTGCGGCTGTTTGCTCATCAGCAGCACCGACAGGCTGGCTCCTGCCAGGAACACCCCGACCGATCGGGCCTCGAGCTGCGAACCGGTGGTCGACAACGCCCGCATCGCCACGACGGCGGTCAGGCTGCCGGCGGCCATCGCCAGCAGCAGCGCGTAGGACTCGGCGTGGCTGCTGCCAGGAGCGGTCGCAGGCGCGATACCGAACCAGATGCCGAGCGCGATGCCCAGCGTGGCGGCCTGGCCGATCGCGGCACTCAGGAACACCTGGTGGCGCAGCACGAGCAGGATGCCACACAGCGGCAACACCACAGCCATCAGCAGGGCGACCAGCCAGGCGTCGTGGAACAGCGACCAGGCGAACAGGAACTCGTCCATCAGCCCCCCAACCCGAGTTCCGCATGGGTGCCGGCGTCGGCGAGCATGTCGGCAGCGACACCGGTGCGCACGGTGCCCTGCGTGACCAGCGCGACGTGCGTCGCGTAGCGCCGGGCGAGATCCAGATCGTGCGAGGCGTGGAGCAGGCACATGCCGGCATCGGCGCGCAGACGTTCGAGGTCGGCGCCCAGTTGCCCGGAGCCGAACGGATCCAGGTTCGCGGTCGGCTCGTCGAGCACGAGCAGGGCCGGTCGACGCGCGAGAGCCCGCGCGACCAGCACGCGGCGGCGCTGCCCGAGGCTCAGTTCGCCGGAGTTGTGCCGCGCCAGGTGTTCGATGTGCATCGCCTCGAGGGCCGCGGCGGCGTGGGCGGCGCGACCGGCCGCAGGAACGTGCGCCGACAACCCGAGGCGGACGAACTCGGTGACGGTGACCGGCAGGCTCTGCTGGAAGCGCTGCTCCTGCGGCACGAAGCCGACGCCGCTCTTGTCGGCGACCGCAGGCGCCATGGTGATGCGCCCGCCGAGCGGCGGCAGCAGCCCGAGCAGCGTCGCGATCAGGGTCGTCTTGCCGGCACCGTTGCGACCGAGCAGGAACCAGCACTGCGACGGCAGCAGCGTCAGCGCCACGTTGCGCAGCAACGGCTGCCGGCGCCCCACCACGAGCCCCACGGCCTCGACCAGCGGTGCACCGGGGCGGGTGCTGGCCGGATCGCCGGCGGATCTCACTGCGCGGAACTCAGCGCGCCGACCACCGCGCTGACGTCGTGGCCGACGAAGGCGATGTAGTCGCCGGTGCCGTCCCGGCTGCCGACCTGGTGGGCCATCTCGGCGATCTTGGCGCCGGTGGCACGGGCGACGAACTCCGCGTGCTGCGGCGCGAAGTACGGGGAGCTCAGGATCACTTGGACCTTCTCGGCACGCATGCGCTTGATCAACTCCTCGAGGTGCGAGGTGGTCGGCGAGATGCCGGGCTTCGGCTCGAAGAAGCCGACGACGTGCAGGTCGAAGCGATCGGCGAAGTAGGGCCACAGGTCATGATCGGCGACCACCTTGCTGCCGCGGTACGGCTGCATGGCGGCGAACCAACCACCGAGCTTCGCGGTGTCCCCCTGGGCCTGCAGCACCGCATCGAGCTTGCCGCGCGCGAACAGGACCCCGAGCTGCTCGACGTCGTAGCCATAGAGCTTGGCCAGCTCCGCGCCCACCATCGCCGCGCAGAGCTCCTGCCGGAAGTGGTCGAGCTTCGCACCGAACGCGCCCTTCTGCTCGGGACGCAGCGCTCCGAACCGGTCGCGCAACAGCGCGGCGACCCGCAGACCGCAGACCGGGTCGCTGAAGAAGTGCGGGTTGCCGCCCGCATGCACGTCGCCGCTGGCGCGATCGAAATCGGCCGTGGGCACCTCGAGCCGTTGGATCACCGTGCTGGCGTCGATCCGACCCGGGGCTCCGACCAGCACCTTGCTGTTGCGGGCGTTGTCGACCAGCAACGGCAGCCAGCCGATCTCCAGTTCGAGCCCGACCTCGACCAGCGCATCGGCCCGGTTGAGTTCGCGGATCATGCTCGGCCGCGCTTCGATGAAGTGCGCGTCCTGCGGGCCGAGCACGAAGGTGGTGACCTGGACCAGTTCGCCACCGATCGCCGTGCACAGGGCACCGAGATCCGGAGTCGTCGCGCAGACGCGCAACGGCGACTGCGCGCGAACCGGCAGCGCCGACAGCAGCGCGCAGACGAAGAACATCGACAACCGCATGGGGACTCCTGCCTCAGTACGCGTGGGGTGGGTGCTTGCCGATCAGCATCTCGAAGCCGAGCCAGACCGAGTGCACCGGATCGCCGATGGCGTCGGTGTCGTCGTAGTTGTACTGCAGCCGGAAACGGGAGAACTCGCTGGGGTGGTATTCGAGCATCGGTGAGATCCGGAACCGATCGCATCGGAAGGGATCCGCCGAACGGGCGAACGTCTGCGTTCCCGGGTCGTAGCTGTCGCCCGAACCCGAGGCCCAGTCGCCGCGCAGGCCGACGTCCCACCCCGGCTCGAACCCCCACAGGGCCTGCAGGTAGGCGCCATGGTCGCGCAGCGTGCGTCCCGGCACCGCCACCGGATTGAGCGGATCGCTGGCGTCGACCTGATCGGCCGCCTCGAACTGACGGCCCACGAACTCGCCCTGCAGCTTGAAGAACGGCCAGCCGCGCTGGTTGCTGGGCGCGCGCCACTTGTAGACGAAGTCGACGCCCCAGATCAGCGTGTCGGCGCCGTCGCCGGTCGCGTTCGGACCGAAGGCCACCGATGCCCCGACCGCCGTGCTGCTCGCATCGCTGAGATCCCAACTGCTGAGCAGCCGGCCGGTGTAGACCAGGTCGCCGAACGAACGCACCGGCGACGGCGCGAACGCGCGACCGCCGATCGCGCGCTCGTCATAGACACCCTCGTTGGCCAGGAAGCTGGTCATCTGCTCGCCGTTCGCGTTCTGCACGGTGGCGAACACCTCGGTGTAGTTGCCAGTCGGCAGGAGCCAGCTCAACCTCGCGCCCGGCGCGCGCATGCCGTCGCCGCCGAAGACCCGCGACAGGATGACGGGCTGGTCCTGCCAGTCCCACGCGTGCGGGTGCACCGTGTTGAGCCGCCCGAACTCGGTCAGGAACATGCCGGCCTTCAGCTGCAAGTCGTAAGGCAGTGCCTGCGAGGTGATGAAGGCCTCCTCGAGCTCGACGTTGGTCTCGCCCGCAGCGGGGTCGAGGAACCAGACGATGTGCGATTCGGCAGTGAAGTACGGGTCGACGGCGCCACCGATCGACAGCTCGGCCTGTTCGAGCGTGAAACCGCGCTTCTTCGGGTCGTGGCCGCCTCCCTGCAGGTCCGAGAGTTCCGCATCGCTCGCCGTCGAACCGCCGGCAGCAGCGACGATGTCGAACGAGACGTCGATCAGGCGCAGCTGACCAGGAGTGGAGGTCACCGGCGCGGGGACCGTTGCCGACGATGCGGCCCCTGGCTCCTGGCGCAGGTCCTGCATGGCCTGCTGCAGCGCCTGCAGACGGGAAGGCGGTGGCTGGGTCGGCTGCGGCGGCTCCTGTGCAATCAGCCACGGCAGCGACAACAGGTGGTAGCAGCAAGGAAGCACAGCACGGAACATGTGCGATCTCACGGGAGGACGGTGCGCCTGCGCAGCCAAGGTAGCTGGACGGCGAGGAGTTCCATGTTTCGCGCCCGACGGTGGCAGGGGACGGTCAGGGTAGCAGTTCCTGCGCGAACCGGATCGGCACGCCGAAGTTGGCGCCGCCGAAGTCGGGCAGGATCGCGTAGTTGACGGCGATGACGGTGCCGTCGCCGCCGAACACCGGCCCGCCCGAGCCGCCATGCGTCGTCGACGCGTCGTAGACGATCTTGTCGGGCTTGACCTCGCTGACGATGCCCTTGGTCATCAGCGGCGCCACCTGCCCGGCCGCCGCCAGTGCGGCGATCGCCTCGGTGAACGAGGCCCCACGCTGCCGCAGGTCGTCGACCAGGTGTTCGTCGGCGCGCGCCAGCAATGCCCCGAGGCCGGTCGGGTAGCCGACCACGATCGCGGTCTGGTCTTCGGACTCGATCGGCCCCTGGTGCAGCGGCAGCACCGGCACGCCGGCGACCGCCGCCGCGTCGAGTTGCACGACGGCGACGTCGATCGCGTCGCTGCGCTGGCGGATGCTCGCGATCGGCACGTCGATCGGCAGTTTGCCGGGGAACGTCGCCGTCAGGTGCGTGAACTTCGGCTCGGCGCCACTGGCGATCACCTGCACGACGCCCGACATCTCGAGCCACGGCGCCACCACGTGGCGGTTGGTGACGACGAAGCCGGTGTCGCGCACCAGGAAGCCCGAGCCGGTGTATTCGATCTCGAATGGCTCCGAGCCGGAATCGACGAACCAGCTGCCGTCCTGCATGCGCAGGCGGAACACGCCGTGCAGCAGGCAGACGCCACGGCTCCATTCCTTCTGGATGCGCGAGACGATCGCGTTGGCGCGCGCGAGTTCGGTCAGCGCCGCCTGCTGCTTGTCCTGCTCGGCGCGCAGCTGCGCGATCTCGGCGCGTGTGACCGAGTCGATCGCGGGCCTGGGCTCGATCTCGGGCGGCCGGCTGCCGAGGAAGCCACCGAGCCAGCTGGCCAGGAACGCGCTGACCACCAGCACCGCCGGCACGCCGATCTTCAGCCGCGGCGTCGCCTGTGTCAGCAGGTCGCGCGACAGCGTCTGCGTGCCCGCCGCGCCGCCGCTGGTCATGGCGACGTCGCGCGCGTCGGTGAGCATGCGCCGCACCGGCTTGCAGACCGCGCCCTGCGGCACGTAGATGCGGAAGCGTGCGACCGGTCCACCGGCGCCGAACTCGAGCCGGTCGCCGTCCTGCAGGATCACTTCCTCGACCTCGTTGCCGTTGACGAACACCTGGCCATCGAGCGAGCGCAGATGGAACTGGCACTCCTCCTCGACGAAGTCGATCTGCGCGTGGCGGTCGACGACGCCGGGCGCCGCCAGCACCGCCTCGTTGCCTTTCGCCCTGCCGATGTGCACCGACTCGCTGTCGTAGGTCACCGTGCGGCCGCGGCTGGGTCCGGAAAGGTGCAGCAATTGCGCCCGCATGCTCGCACCATAGACGCCCGTGTCCCGTGCCGCCAATGCGCCGATCCTGGTCGAGGTCGCCGTCGATGCGGTCGAAGGCGCGCGCGCTGCCGCTGTGGCCGGTGCGCACCGCCTCGAACTCTGCAGCAGCCTCGTCGAAGGCGGTCTGACGCCGAGCGCGGGCCTGTTCGCTGCCGTGCAGGCGGCGGTGCACGTGCCGGTGTTCGTGATGGTGCGGCCGCGCGCCGGCGACTTCCTCTACGACGCAGGCGAGTTCGACGTGATGCTGCGCGACATCCGACATCTGCGCGCAGCGGGCGCGAGCGGCATCGTCAGCGGCGTGCTGCTGGCGAACGGACAGGTCGACGCGGCGCGGCTGCGAGAACTGGTCGATGCGGCGCGGCCACTGCCGTTCACGTTCCATCGTGCCTTCGACCTCGTCGCCGACCCGGCCGCCGCGCTCGAAGTGCTCGCCGCCGCCGGCGTCGCGCGCGTGCTGACGTCGGGTCAGGCCGCGTCGGCCGTCGCCGGCGCCGCAGCGATCGCGCAACATGTCGCCACCGCCGGCGCGCGGCTGGTGGTGATGGCCGGCGCCGGCATCCGTCCCGCCAACGTGCGCGAGGTCGTGACCCTCACCGGCGTGCACGAGGTGCATCTGTCGGCGACGGTCTGGCGACCGGGCGCGATGCAGTTCCGCCGCCAGGGCGTGCCGATGGCGACCAGTGCGCCGCCCGACGCGTTCGCCGTTCGTGCCACCGACGACGAGGTTGTCGCCGCCGTGCTCGCGGCGCTGCGCGGCGCGTGAACCGCGCTACGATCTCCCGCCCATGACCGAAGCCCTGCATCCCCTGTTGCGCGACGTCCGGGCCGCGCTTGCCAGCACCGGCGACACGCGCTGGGCGCAACTGCTCGAACGTGTGCTGCAACACTTCGCCTGCCCGGTCGGCACCGTGCACCTGCTCGACGCCGCCGACGGCATGCTGCACCTCGCGTCGCAGCGCGGCCTGCCGCCGCCGGTGCTCGACAAGGTGGGCATCATCCCGATCGGCAAGGGCATGGCCGGCATCGCGGCCGAACGGCGGCAACCGGTGCAGGTGTGCAACCTGCAGACGGACCAGAGCGGGGTGGTTCGGCCGGGCGCGAAGATGACGCAGATGGAAGGTTCGCTGGCGGTGCCGATGCTCGACGGCGGCGCGCTGCGCGGCGTGCTGGGCATCGCCAAGCCGGTCGCCTACGAGTTCACGGCGGCCGAGACGCAGCTGCTGCTCGACGTCGCGGCGCTCGCAGCGGCCGCGCGATAGCTGCGGAACGGGGCGGGCTGGAGCATGCTCCGAGCGCATGCTCTTGGTAGCCTGCGCGCACGATGGAAGTCGCGCTGCTGACCGCCACCACGCGAGGGGAGACGACCCGCTTCGAAGTGCGACCGGGGCAACCGTCGACGCTCGGCCGCAGCAGCAGCTGTTCGATCCGCCTACGCGATCCCAAGGTGTCGCGCGTGCACTGCCAGCTGCTGCTGGTGGCCGACAAGCTGCGCGTCACCGACCTCGACTCGTCGCAGGGGCTGATGTGCCGCGGCCTGCCCAGCAAGGAGTTCGAGATCGAGGTCGGCGACGGCTTCCACCTCGGCCAGACGTTCGTGCGGTTCGACGCGCTCGCGACGGCGGCCGAAGCAGACGCGGCGGCGCCAGCACCCGTTCCCGCGGCGCTGCCGCCGGTCGAAAGCGCGGTGCCGACGGCCCGCACGCACGAGGTCACACCGGCCCGCACGCCCGCGGCCGAACCCGCCGAGCCGCGTCCAGCGACGTTGCCAACCGGCACGCAGGTGGGCAAGTTCGTGCTCGAAGCCGTGCTCGGCCGCAGCGATCGCTGCACGGTCTACCGGGCGCAGCAGACCGACCTGCAGCGCCAGGTCGCACTGAAGGTGCTCGACGCCGGCGCCGACGAACGGCAGACCGAGGCGTTCCTCGCCGACGTGCGCCATGCGGCGACGATCGTCGATCCGTTCCTGGTCCCGGTGCTCGAGATCGGTCAGGACGGCAGCACCTGCTTCGCGTCGCTCGAACTGGTGCGCGGCACCAGCCTGGCGGCGCAGCTCGACGGCGGCCGGCGCATGCCGTGGCACAAGCTCGTGCCGGTGTTGGCCGACACAGCGGCGGGGCTCGCGACGCTGCACGACCACGGTCGCGTGCACGGCGCCGTGCAGGGCCACAACGTCTTCGTGCTCGACACCGGCGGCGGCAAGCTCGCCGACGCGCGCGGTTCGGCGCGCACCCGGCCGCACGAGCCGCCCGAGTTCTCGGCGCCCGAACAACTGGACGGACGCCCCACCGGCCCGGCGGCCGACCTCTACACACTGGGTTGCGTCGCGCATCTGGCGCTGATCGGCGAATCGCCGTTTCGCGGCGCGCGCGACGCCGTGCTGGCAGCGCAGCGGCGGCATGCGGTGCCGAGCTTGCGGGAGGTCGACGCGGCGATCCCGGCGGCGCTCGATCAACTGGTCTGCAGCCTGCTGGCCCTGGACCCGGCCGCACGACCGGGCAGTGCCGCCGCTGTGCGCACGCAGCTGCTCGCGGTGTTGGCGCCCGCGACCCCGCCGCCCGAACCGCCCGCTGCCGCGCCGCGCATCGCTGCGATCGTACGGCCCGTGGCGAGGCCGCAGCCCGAGGTGGACTATCCGGACGTCGAACCCGAAACGCGCCAGCGGCCCGGCAAGCGAAAGGCATCGCGCGGCAAGGTGTTCGCGGCGCGGTTGACCGGCGAACTGATCGTGTTCTCGATCATCCTGGTGGTGGCGATCGCGGTGCTGGTCGTGCTGAAGATCAAGTTCGACTGGGACATCTACCGTCTGTTCGAAGGGGTCACCGGCCGCAAGTGAACGCGCGGTCGCGGCGGCCGCGGCGCGGGCGTGTTCACTGCAGGCAGAACGTGCTGCGCTGCTGGCTCCGTTCCTTGGCCGTGGCTTCGAGCTGCCGCAGCTCCTTCCTGGCAGCGTCCAGTTCGGCTTCGAACTGGCCCGTCTGGTCGCGCGCAATCTGCGCCTTGCCTTGGCAGTCCTTGCCATTGGCGATCGCTTCGCTGCGGCCGCGCGCATCCCGGCGTCTGGCCGCCACGTCGAACCACTTCTGCGCGTCGTTGTCGAGCCGGCGCACCTTGTCCCGATTCTGACGGACCTTCTGGTCCGCGCCGTCGACCTTGGCGGCTTGCTCGGCAACCTGCTGGTCGAGCGTGCTCGAGAAGAACGGCCGCCAGCTCGCCGCCTCGTCGCCGAGCGCCAGGATCACCGCCGCGATCGCCAGGCCCGGCGCCAGCAGGTCCAGCCCGAGGCGGCGTGCGCGCTGATCGATAACGGACTGCTCGGCTTCGGTGAGGCGCGTGTAGTCGAACGACACGTCATGGCGTCCGGTCACCATGGCGAGCACCAGTTCGGGAGCGCGATCGGTGGGATCCAGCACGAGCATGGCCTGCAGGGCTCGCGCGACGCCGGCGAAGTCACCAGCCTGCATCAACTTCTCGTAGCGCGCATCGATCTCGGGCAGCAGCGTCTTGGCGACGGCGAACGGGCCCAACGCGCCCTGTTCCACGCGTTCGTCGGCCAGCTTCTGCACCGCGCTCGCGAGCAGGGCGACACCGTCGTCGCCGAGTTCCTGCAACTCGAACGCCGCCGCCTGCAGCCGCGCCTGCGTGGCACCGGCGACCGGCGCGGCCAACACGCGCTGCAACTGGCCCGCCGCCGCCTTGGCACGCGGCGCGTCGAGTCCATCCACCGCACAAGCCTCGAACAAGAACAGCAAGATCGTCGGATCGCTCGGCTCGTTCTTCTGCAGCAACAACAGCCACGGCAGCAGCGGCTCGATCGACGCACCCTTCTGGCGCATCGCGCCGATCTGTGTGAGCAGCGGCTCGGCAACTGCAGTCGGCACGCTCGCCGGACCGACGCCGGGGAATGCTCTCATCGGGTCCTCGAGCGCTGCCAGACACGCATCGATCGAGTCAGGCAACCCGGCCGCACCCGCATCGCGCGCGCGCAACACGGCGTCGCGGTGCCGCACGAAGTGGCTCTCGTAGTGCGCGGGACTCGCGCAATGGTCGAGCCACGCAAGCAGCGTCGTGCGCAACGACGCGTCGTCGGCGACCGGGGCCACGTCCTTCGCCGCCGCTTCGACCGCCGGCTCCGGCGGCCCGGCGACGAGCAACGTGTGCTGGCGCACGTCCTGCCGATCGCCATTGCGCGCGACGATCCGGAACGTCACCGTGCCGCGCGCCGACGGCCCGGCCCACGTCCACACGTCCCCACCCAGCTGCGCCGCCGGATGGCCGTCGACCGTCACCTCCTTCGCATCGCGGGCGAAGATGCGCAGCGCTGCGATCGGGACGCGACTGGTCGACGCAGGCTCCACGCGATCGATCACCGGCACCACGATGCTCGCCGCCGCGCTGCTGGCCTCGAGCACGCCGACCGGGTCCGCGGTGCCGCGCGCCGGGGACGCCGCGTCGCCGGAGGTTTCGGCCGGCAACGCTGGCACGACGGAACCATGTTCCTGGGTCGATGCGTCGCCGGGCTTGTGGGCCGAGCGCAGGTAGAGCACCACGCCCACGATCGTGATGGCCGCCGCGACCACGACCGCGATCACGATGCCGGCGTTGCTGCTGCTGCGGCCTCCACTGCTGCGTTGGGCGACCGGCGCCCGGCGCCGCGCCGCGACCACCGGCTCCGGTCGCTTCAGGCGCGCGTCGATGCGGCCGAGCACTTCGTTGCTCGGCAGGAGGCTCGCGAGCGGCCGCGCCGGTTCGTTGTCGCGCAACAGGCTCTCGTCGCCAGGGCCCAGCGCGAGCAGCGCCTGCTGCAGTTCCACCGCCGACGCGAAGCGTGCCTCGGGATCGCGGCGCACACAGCGCTCGAAGATCCGGTCCAGCTCCGGCATGCCGGACAGCACGCGACTCAGCGTCGGCAGCGGGTGCTCGGCGACCCAGCGCCGCAGCTCGCGGTTGGGCATGCGCGGCAGGCCGTGCTGGCCGGTGAGCAGGTAGTAGAGCGTGGCACCGAGCGCCCACACGTCGGCCGTCGGCCGCGCCGGTGCGCCGGTCCACTGTTCGGGCGCCATGTACTGCGGCGTGCCCAACACGGTCCATTTGGTGCCCTGGTCGGCCGGATCGTCGGCATCCACGGCCGGACGCACCAGACCGAGGTCGGCGACCTTGACGCGACCGGAACGGGCGATCAGCAGGTTGCCCGGTTTGACGTCGCGGTGCACCAGGCCGTGGCCATGCGCCTCGGCCAGCCCTGCCGCGGCGCCGGTGAAGATCGTCAACGCCTCGGCCGGCTGCATGCGGCCGAGGCGGCCGACGCGCTGCCACGCCGACTCGCCGTCGACGAACTCCATGACGAAGAAGTGCAGGCCGTGGCGTTCCTCGACGTCGTAGGCGCGCACGACGTTCTGGTGGGTGATCTTCAACGCGGCCTGGGCCTCGCGCCGGAAGCGCGACACGTAGTCGCGGTCCTCGGCCAGCGACGGCTTCAGGACCTTCACCGCGACGTCGATCCGGAACGTCATGTGCCAGCCGCGGTAGACGACGCCCATGCCGCCGATGCCGATCTGCTCGAGCAGGATCGTCTTGCCCAGGACCTTGAAGCCCTCGATGGTCGGGACGTTCTGCAGGGACGCATCGAGCGTCGGCGGCGGTGGATTCGGGTCGCGGGGCATGCAGGCGAGGTCCTTCTGGCGGGCGGCTGCGCGGTGCCATCTTGCCAGGGGCCAGCAGGGCTTTCGAGGGACGTCCCGATGCGATCGACGAACGCTCGCACGCGGACCGTCCGGCTGCGATCATGCAGCGATGGAACCGAGCCTGCAGGAACGCTTCGCGCCGCACAACGCCTGCTTCGGCTGCGGCCCGGCCAACGTCGACGGCCTGCGCATCCGCAGCTTCGTCGACGGCGACGAGGTGGTCTGCACCTGGCAGCCCAAGCCGATGCACGAGGCGTTCCCCGGCATGCTGAACGGCGGCATCATCGGTGCGCTGCTCGACTGCCACTGCAACTGGACCGCGGCGTTCCATCTGATGCAGCAGACCGGCAGCGACGCGCCGCCGTGCACGGTCACCGCCGAGTACACGATCAAGCTGCGCCGGCCGACGCCGACCGATGGCCCGGTGCTGCTGCGCGCGAAGGTCGCCGACCTGCAGCCCGACCGGGCCCGCATCACCGCCACCCTGGAAGCCGGCGGGCGCGTCTGCGCCACGTGTGAAGGGCTGTTCGTCGCCGTCCGGGAAGGACACCCGGCCTTCCACCGCTGGTAGCGGACCGGGCGGGGCGGGGATTCTGCGGCGGGGACTTCCCAGGTCCCACACCCTGGCTACTCTCCGCACTCCCGGCGTCTTCGGTACTGTGCTGTGGCAACCAGCGCATGCTGCAGTTCATTCCCTTGCACTGTGGCGGTGGGGCTGAGGTGATTGGTTCCTGTCGGCGGTTGTCCCGTCGATGGGCTGTGTGTCGCGCCCTGGGTTGCCGGAGACGCTGGGTCTCTCGCCTGGTTCGCCCACAGGGCGAAACAGGCGCGATCGCTGCTGCGCCATCGCTACGCGGCGATGCGACGTGGGCGAATGAGGCAGCCAACGCCGCGGCGATGGCGGCTGGACGTGGCTCGCACAACCGAACCCCCGGGACCGTTTCGCATGACTTCGAACGCCGCCAGTGAGCCGAGCCTGTCGGTGCCTTCCCCCAGCGCCATCCAGCTGGCGCGGCGGGAACTCGGTGACCTGATCCGCGAGACGCCGGCATGGCGGTGGCAAGGTCACCGGCTGGCGCGGCGGCAGCCCGAGGGGTCGACCGTGTGGCTGAAGCTCGAGCTGTTCCAGCACACCGGCTCGTTCAAGGTGCGCGGCGCCGCACTGGCGATGCGCCGGCTGTCGGCCGAGCAGCTCGCGCGTGGCGTCACGGCGGTCAGCGCCGGCAATCACGCGATGGCCGTCGCCCATGCCGCCCAGGCGCTCGGCAGCAACGCGAAGGTGTGCATGCCCTTGTCGGCGAACCCGGCCCGCGTGCAGGCCTGCCGCGACCTCGGCGCAGAGGTCGTGCTGCTGCCCGACATCGCCGCGGCATTCGCCGAGGTGGCGCGCATCGAACGCGACGAGGGCCGTGCGTTCGTGCACCCGTTCGAAGGCGAGGCGATGGCGCTCGGCGCGGCCACGCTCGGCATGGAGTTCCTGCGGCAGACCGGCAACCTCGACGTGCTGCTGGTGCCGATCGGCGGCGGCGGCCTCGCGGCCGGGGTCGCTTCCGCGGTCAAGCAGCTGCAGCCGCGTTGCCGCGTGATCGGCGTCGAGCCGGTCGGCGCCGACTCGATGCATCGCAGCTTCGCGGCCGGCAGCCCGCAACGCATCGACGCCGTGCGCACGATCGCCGACAGCCTCGGCGCGCCGACGGCGATGCCGTACTCGTTCGCGCTGTGCAGACGCTTCGTCGACGAACTGGTGCACGTCGACGACGACGCGTTGTGCCGCGCGATGTGGCTCCTGTTCGCCGATGCCAAACTCGCGGTCGAGCCGGCCGGTGCGGCGACGACCGCGGCCATGCTGCAGGAGCCGGCGCGCTTCGCCGGCCGCCGCATCGGCCTGATCGTCTGCGGCGCGAACGTCGACCACCGCACGTTCGCCGAGTGCCTGCGGCGCGGCGCGCCGACCGACGCGTGAACGCGCCCGCCCCGGCGCCGGTGTGGCGTTGCCGCGCCGTGTGGTGCGTCGTCGCCGCGGCGATCGTGTGGCGCTGGCTGCTGGCGGTGCGCACGCCGGTGCCGAGCGAAGACGGCGTCTCGTACTTGTGGATGGCGCAGCGCTTCGCCGCCGGCGACTTCGCCCGAGGCCTGGGCGAAGTGTTCCCGCCAGGGTTCCCGCTGCTGCTCTCGCCATGGCTGTGGCTCGGCGGCGACGCGTTCGCGACCGCGCAGGTGTTCGGCATCGTGTGCGCCACAACCACGGTGCTGCCGTTGGTCGCGATCGCGCGCCACTTCGGCCCGGCCGGCGCGATCGGCACGGCCTGGCTGTGGGCATCCGGCCCGCTGCTGGCGCGCAACGCCGTCGAGGTGTTCAGCGAACCGCCGTTCCTGCTGCTGATGGCGCTCGGCACGCTGGCCGGACTGCGCGGGCGGTGGTGGCTGGTCGGCGTCGCGGGGGCGATCGCGTTCTGGATCCGGCCAGAGGGACTGCTGCTGCCGCTCGCCTTCGTACTGTCGCACCGGCGACCGGCATTGTGGGCACTGCTGCCGGCGGCAGGCGGCGTGCTCGCCCTGGCGCTGGTGCGCTGGCTCGCCGGCCACGGCTTCGATGCACTGCCGCTGCTCGCGTTCCACGAACAGCGCGACGACCTGCCCGGCCGCGGCGACGTACTGGAGAACCTGCTGCAGGTGCCCGCCGCGTGGTTCGAGGCATTCGGCGTCGGCGGCCTGCTGCTGTTCGCCGCGCTGCCGCGTCGGCGCGAACGCGCGACGCAGGCGCTCGGCTGGCAGTGCCTGCTGCAGATCGGCGCGGTGTGCACGTTCGTCGTGCGCCGCCGCTTCTTCCTGTCCGCCGCCGTGCCGGCGCACGCGCTGGCGGCACCGGCGCTCGCGGCGCTGCGCCCGCGCTGGCGCGCGACCCTGGTGGCGGTGCTCGTCGTCGCCGGTGCCGTCGTCGCCTACCGCGGCACCATCGAGCCCGATCGCGCAGCCGAACGCGAAGTGGGACGTTGGCTCGCCACGCAGCTGACGGCCGACGCGGTCGTCGTCAGCGACCTTGCCCGCGTGGTCTGGTACGCCGGCCGCCAGCCCCCGCCGCCGCGCAGGTTCGCCGCCGACGATCTGGTGGCGCAGGCGATGCAGCCCGCGGCGCGCTTCGTAGTCGTCGGCAACAAGCGTGACGGGTTCGACGACCTCGCGCGCGGGCTCGCCGCCACCTACGCGCCGCTGTCACTGCCCGACGATCTGGCCCGGCTCGCCGCCGCGCGCGGCATCACGGTGTTCGCGCGCCGCTGAAGCCGCCAGCACGAGCGCGATCCCCAGCAGCAGCACGTCCCACGCCGTGACGATGTAGATGCTGTTGCCCCACTCGTCGGCGGCATCGCCGACGAGGTCGCCGCCGAGCTGGCAACACACGACCCAGGCGCCGAGCAGCCACCACACGGAGCGCCGCCGTTCGACGACCGCGCGGCAGAGCAGCAGCAGCAGCACCGGCACCAACGCGACGTGGTGCGCCTTCCAGCTCAGTGGGCTCAACAACACCGACAGCACCAGCGCGGCCGCGAACGCGGGCAGCCGCGCGGCCGGTGCGGACCGCGTGCGGAAGCCGACCCACAGCACCGCGCCGAGCAGCAGCGCGCTCACGAGCCGCGTGACCTGACCGACGACCACCGGCGCGAGCCCCAGCCCCGGCCACACGCCCCACTCGACACGCGCCGCGTATTCTGGCGGCACGCTGCCGAGCCAGCGCGCCAACCCGGCGCGCAGCGACTGGTTCATCCATTCGAAGTCGGGGAAGTCGAGTGCCGGCACGGCGAACGCGTCGACCTGCACGGCCAGCTGCCAGCTGCCTGCGAGCCAGCGGTACCACGGCTGCAGATCGAACCGCTGCAGCGCCAACGTGACGAGCAGGCACGCCGCGCCGACCGCTGCGGTCCAGCCTACCGCGCGCCGGCGCCCGAGCACCAGCAGCATCGGCAGCAACCACACCTGCGTCGGCTTGGTGACCAGTGACAGCCCGAGCCAGAGTCCCGCGCGGCGCGGGCGTTGCCGTTCCGCGTCGGCGAACGCGCCGAGGCACAGAGCCAGGTTGACCAGGTTGCCGCCGCCACCGTGCATGTCGCGCAGCACGAAGCGCGCGCTCAGCACGAAGCCCAGGAACCACAGCAGATGCCAGGTCGCGAGCGGGACCGGCGGCGCCAGCGCCGATCGCCCCGCCAGCAGGACGCGCAGCGAACGGGCGATCCAGGCGAGACAGGCGATCTGCAGCACCGCCCACGCGAAGCGCGCGGCGCGCGTGCCCAGTCCTGCGTCGATCAGCGCGAACGGCCCGGTCAGCAGGCCGAACGACGGCGGATACGGTGCGTGCAGCGGCAGCACCGGCGCATCCGGATCCGACTTCCACGGGCCGTAGACGTTCTCGCCGTGCCAGAGCCGACGCCCGAACTCCAGGTGGTCGAGGATGACGCCCTTCGACTCGCGGCGGCTGGTCGCGCGCGCGAGCAACAAGATCGCGAGCACGATCCACACCACGCACCAGACCCGCACCGCGCGCGACTGCATGGCCGGCTTGTACCAGAGCGGGGCGTCAGCCGGGCACGGCAAGACCGACGTCGGCCATCGCCGCGTCGATGCCCGCCATCATGTGCCGGCACAGCACCTGGACGTTCGGCTCGGTGCACATCGAGTAGTGGTTGCCCGGGCACTGCGTGACCGTGAGGCCGCCTTGCACGAAGTGCCGCCAGCCGAGGTCGTGTTCGAACACGTAGCGCGTGCCCAGGTCGTGGTCCGTGCAGCGGAACAGCCAGACCTTGCCGTCGTAGGGCGCCACCCGATGGTTCTCGAACGCGCGCTCGAACGCGAACTGCAGGTCCGCGCCGCGCATCGCCTGCGGCATCACGCCATCCTGCTGCCGGGCCTGCTCGCTCTCGCGTTCGGACTTCCGCCGTTCCCACTTCATGCGCAGGATGTTGACCGGATACATCGGGCCACGGCGCATCACGCGCCCGGCATGCAACACGGCGCGCGCCACCTTGCTGCGCCGCCGCATCTGCGTGCACCACGAGTCGATCAGGCCGACGAAGGCGACCGGCTCGCCGACCGCCGCCAGCAACTGCGCCATCTCGTAGGCGACCACGCCGCCGCCGCTGTAGCCGCCGAAGAAGTACGGGCCGTGCGGCTGCACTTCGCGCACCTCGGCCAGGTAGGCGGCCGCCATCTCGGCGATCGTCTCGTGCGGCAGCTGCTTGCCGTCGACGCCGCGCGCCTGCAGGCCGTAGACCGGCTGGTCCTTGCCGAAGTAGTGCGACAGATCGCGGAAACCGAGCACGTTGCCGCCGGCACCGTGCACCAGGAACAGCTTCGGGCGGCGGCCCTCGACCTGGATCGGCACGACGTGTTGTCCCTTGCGCGCGGCGACCGAACGCACCGGCTCGCTGCCCGGTTCGGGCAGGCCGAGTTCTTCGCGCACTGTGGCGGCGAGCTTGCGCACCGTGCCGGCCGACAGCAGCGTCGCCAGTTCGAGGTCGATGCCGAAGTCCTTGTGGATGCGCGCGAACAGCCGCACGGCCAGCAGCGAGTGGCCGCCGAGTTCGAAGAAGTCCTGGTCCAGCCCCGGGCGATCGACGCCGAGCAGTTCGCGGAAGCTGTCGCCGAGCTTGCGTTCGGCGTCGTCGCGCGGCGCATCGTCGCTGCCCGCCGCCGGGGTCGGCGCCGACGCCGTGCCGGCGGCGCTCTTCGGCTTCTCGGGCGGCAGCGACAACCACGCCGCCGTGCGGGCGACGTCGAGCGACGACGCGACGATCTGCGGCGCACCGGTCTGCAGCGCCCGCTGCAGCGCCGCCATGCCCTCGGGACCGGTGATGCCGCGCCCCAGCAACGTGCGGATGCGGGGCATCGGCGCCGCAGCCGGCTGTGGGTGGCCGTTGCCCGCGGTCGACGGCGATGGACGCTTCGGGGTCGCCGCTTCCGCTCCACGGCCGAACGTGCCGTGCACGCCGAACAGCTGCAGGCCGCGCAGTTCGAGCAGCACGATGCCCGACGGCGTCGTGACCGTGACGTCGAGTGCCGCGAGGCGCGCGTGCTCGTCGTGGCTGCGCACGCGCACGTGCGCACAGACGCGCGCCGGCATGCGGCCGGAGACCGCGACCTCGTCGCAGCCGACCGGCACGAACAGCGCGTCGGGCGCGTTGCCCGACAGCAGGCGGATGCCGCAGCCGAACGCCATGTCGAGCATCGCCGCGTGCACCCGATGCTCGTCGAGGTCGGTGGCGAAGCGCTCGGGCAACGACAGCTCGGCGAACACCTCGCCGTCGGCGGTCGTGACCTTGTCGAGGCACTGCCAGCGCGGGCCGAACGCGACGTGGCGATCCTGGTCGCTGGTCGCTGGCGCCAGCTGCGTGATGCGCTGGCGCAGCTCGTCGAGGTCCACGAGTTCCTCGCGCGCACCGGTGACCCGGGCCTCGGCGCGCACGTGCGTCGAGCGATCGTGCACGTCGCCGCTGCCCGCCGGGGCGCTGGTGACCGCCACCTCGAAGCCGTTGCGCCCCGGACGCACGGTCACGAACACCTCGCGCACCGCGTCGCCCGAGAACGACATCGGCGTCAGGAACTCGACCCGCTGCAGCGTGATCTCGGTGTTGCCGGCGACGGCCTGCAACGCCGCGACCATCACTTCGACGTGGCCCGTGCCCGGCATCACGCAGTCGCCGTTGCGCACGCGGTGCTCGGCGAGCTGCCAGTGGGTCTTCGGCGACCAGGTCGACGCGAACTCGACCGCACCATCCCGTTCGCCGCGCGTGCCGAGCCAGGTCGGTACCGGCAGCGCGCTCGCCGTGGCACCGCCGGCCAGCATGCCGACGTCCTGCCACATGCCCCAGTCGATCGCCAGCGAACGGCCGGGCCGCGCGGTGCTGCGCCACTGCGCAAACGCGTCGAGGCCGGCGTTGGCCGCCGCGTAGTCGCATTGACCGGGGATGCCGGCGAGGCCACTGATCGAGCCGAACACCACGAACAGCTCCGGCGGCTGCTCGGCGGTGACCTCGTCGAGCACGCGGGCGCCGGTGAGCTTCGGTGCCAACATGCGCGCGGCACGCTCCGGCGTGCGCATCTGGATCAAGCCGTCGTCGAGCACGCCGGCGGCGTGCACGATGCCGTGCAGCGCCCCGAACCGGGCGCGCGCATCGCGCACCACCGCGGCCATCGCGGCGCGGTCGGTGACGTCGGCCGCCGCCACAGCCACCTCGGCACCGCGGCGCTCGAAGTCCTGCACGCGCTGCACGAGAGCGGTCGTGCGATCGCCCGGCCGCAGGGTCACCCATTCGTCCCACAGCGAGCGCGGCGGCAGGCCGCGGCGAGAGACCAGCACCAGCTTCGCCTTCGCGGTCACAGCCAGGTGGTCGGCGACGACGAGGCCGATGCCGCCGAGGCCGCCGGTCAGCAGGTAGACGCCCTGTTCGCGCCACGGACCAGCGGTCGCCGCACCTTCAGGGACCTCGACCGCGGTCAGTTCCTGTGCGTGCCGCACGCCGCCGCGTAACGCCACCTGCAGCGGCGTGTCGTCGGCCTCGATCTCGCGGCGCAGCGCCGTGACCAGTGCCTCGACGTTGGCCAGCGCCGACGGATCGACGTCGATCGTGCGCGTGCGCACGCCGGGGTATTCGCGCGGCACGACCCGCAGGAAGCCAGCCACCACCGCCCGCGCGGGATGCGGCACCGCTTCGTTGGCGACCCGCACGGCACCGCTCGTGACCGCGAGCACGCGCACGCCGGCACCCGCCCCGACGCGACCCAGCGCCTGCCAGAGTGCCGTCATCGCGTGCACGAGTTGCAGCGCGTCGTCCTGTTCGAGCGGCCAGGCGAACAGGATGCGGTTCGGTTCGCCGTGCGCCGCCGTGACTTGCTGCAGCGCGCGATCGAACGCAGCGCCGTCGGCGAACGGCAGGGTCCATGCGTCGCCGCTCCGCGACTCGCCGTCACCGTTGCGCAGGCAGCAGGCCTTGCCGCCGCCACTGCGCACCGCCGCGGCCACCGCACCGGCGACTTCGCCGCCGAGGCACAACCAGCGGGCGTCGGCGACCGCGGCGATGCGCGGTGCCAGCTCCTGGGCGCGGAACGTCGGCCGCCGCAGCCACTCCGACTCCGGCAACCGGGTCGGCGGCACCGGCTCGTCGCCGTCGCGCACCACACCCTCCGCCGACAGCCTGGCGCCCGGCTCGATCCAGTGCCGCTGGCGCTGGAACGCGTAGGTAGGCAGCGGCACGCGGCGGCGCGGCACGCCGCCGTGGAACGCCTGCCAATCGACCGGGACACCGAGTTGCCACAGGCGGCCGACGGCTTCGAGCAGCACGTGATCGGCCGACTTGCCGTCCTTCGCGTGCGGCAGCGTCACCAGCGACGGGCTCTTCGCGGCGCGGCCGTGCATGCGCGCCAGCGACGTCAGCGCCTTGCCGGGGCCGACTTCGACGAACACCCGATCGCCGCCGGCCAGCAGCGTGTCGACCCCGTCCTGGAACCGCACCGTGCGCCGCAGGTGTTCGACCCAGTAGTCGGGATCGGCGGCGCGCTGCGCATCGATCCACTCGCCGGTCACGTTCGAGATCCAGGGCTTCTTCGCCGGCTGCAACGACATCGCGCGCAGCCCCGCGCGGAAACGATCGAGGATCGGATCGAGCAGGTGGCTGTGCGCGGCGACGTGGATGCGCAGCCGTTGCACGTCGACGCCTTCGCCCTGCAGGCGCTGTTCGAGCCGTTCGATCGTCGCCACCGAACCGGCGAGCACCGACAGCTCCGGCGCGTTCGCAGCCGCCAACGACACGTCGCTGTCGCCGAGCGCCATCGCCGCCTCGGCGGTCATCGGCACGATCAACATCGCGCCCTGCTGCGCCTGCTCGAACAGTTCACCGCGCAGCAGCACGACCTGCATGCCCTGCTGCAGCGTGAACGTGCCGCCGAGACACGCGGCCACGTACTCGCCCATGCTGTGGCCGAGCAACGCATCCGGCTCGATGCCGAACGACTGCAGCGTGCGCGCCAGCGCGTACTCGATCAGGAACAGCGCCGGCAGCGCCAGGCTCGGGCGTTCGAGCTGGTCGCCGTGTTCGGCGCTGGCGAGGTCGCCGAACAGCAGCCGCCGCACCGTCTCGCGGCACGTGTCGGGCAGCACGCGCAGGCATTCGTCCGCCGCGGCGCGGAACGCCGGCTCGTGCTCGTAGAGGCCGCGGCCCATGCCCGGGTACTGGGCGCCGCCGCCCGGGAACAGGAACACGATCGACGGCGCACGGTCGGCCGCCTTCTTCAGCTGCGCCTTCCACTCCGGCGCCGCGAACTGCTCGGCGAGTTCGGCCGGCGTGGCACCGACGGCAAAACCGCGCTGCGGGAACCACTTCCGCCCCACCTGCAGGGTCCAGGCGATGTCTGGGAGGGACGCTTCTGGGAGATCCGCGTCGGCCACATCGCGCAGATGCGCCGCCAGTGCCTTGGCGTTGCCGACCGCCGCGGCGTCCCCCTTGCCACTCGTCGGCAACAGATGGCACCGACGCGGATACGCGACCGCGGGCGCGACCGGTTGCGCCTCGGCCTCGCGCACGACGAGGTGCGCATTGGTGCCGCCGACGCCCAGCGAGCTGACACCGGCCGTGCGCGGCACGCCGCCCTGGCGCAGCCACTCGCGGCGCTCGGCCACGACCTGGAACGGGCTCCTGGGAAAGTCGATCAGCGGGTTCGGCCGGCGGAAGTGCAGGCTCGCCGGCAGCTCGCCGTGCTGCATCGCCAGCACGACCTTCAACAGGCCGGCGACGCCGGCGGCGGTGTCGAGGTGGCCGATGTTGGTCTTCACCGAGCCGATGCCGCAGAAGCCGGTCTTGCCGGTCGTCGCGCGGAACGCCTGCGTCAGCGCTTCGATCTCGATCGGGTCGCCGACCGAGGTGCCGGTGCCGTGTGCCTCGACGTACTGGATCTGTTCGGCCGGCACGTCGGCGAGCGCCAGCGCTTCGGCGACCACCTCGGCGTAGCCGTCGACGCTCGGCGCCAGGTAGCTGACCTTGCGCGCGCCGTCGTTGTTGACCGCGGAGCCGGCGATCACCGCATGGATGCGGTCGCCGTCGGCGATCGCGTCCTGCAGGCGGCGCAACATCACGATGCCGGCACCGCTGCCGAAGATCGTGCCCTTGCTGTCGGCATCGAACGTGCGGCAGTGCCCGTCCGACGACAGCACTTCGCCTTCCTTGAACACGTAGCCGTGGTCCTGCGGCACCAGGATCGTGACGCCGCCCGCCATGGCCATGTCGCACTCGCCGGCCAGCAGGCTCTGCATCGCCTGGTGGATCGCGACCAGCGACGTCGAACACGCGGTGACCACGTTGACGCTCGGGCCGCGCAGGTCGAACTGATAGCTGACGCGCGTGGCGAGGAAGTCCTTGTCGTTGCCGGTGTGCCGGATCAGGAACATGCCGATGCGCCGCACCAGGTCCGGGTTGGTCAGCACGTTGTGCAGCAGGTAGGTGTCCATGCCGCAGCCGGCGAACACGCCGATGCGACCCGGGAACCGTTCCGGCACGTGGCCCGCGTGCTCGAGCGCTTCCCAAGCCACCTCGAGGAACACGCGGTGCTGCGGATCGAACAGCGCGGCGTCGCGCGGCGAGAAGCCGAAGAAGCCGGCGTCGAACTGGTCGATGTCGTCGAGCAGCATCGCCGCCTTGACGAAGTCCGGATCGGCGAGCACCTCGGGCGGCACGCCGACCGAGAGCAGGTGTTCGTCGCTCAGCTCGACGCGCGCATCGCGCCCCTCGCGCAGCATGCGCCAGAACGCGTCGAGGTTCGGCGCGCCTGGCAAGCGGCAGGCCATGCCGACGACGGCAATGTCGGTTTCAGCCATGTGGATGCGAAGGCCGGCGGAGGTCCCCTCCTATCGACCGAGGGCAAACAGGCTACCCAGCGAGCCTCCCGAATGCGATGCCCAGGGGTGCACCGACGCGCGCACCGGCGGTTCGCGCCGGCTCGTTCGCGCTGGCGAAATCATGGCCGTGCCCGGCTCAGCGCGCACGCCCGAGAACGCTGAGGTCGTCGAACGAGGTGCGGGCGTCGGCCTTGGTCCAGAGACCGACGCCGCCGGCGCTGTCGATGGTGCCGTCGTCGGCCTCGAGCTTCTGTTCGCCGTCGAAGAAGCAACGGATGTGGCCACCGGTGTGCTCGACCTCGAGCCGATGCCACGCCTTGCCGTCGGCCTCGACGATCGCGGTCGCCAGCTGCCGCCGCACACCGCCGTGCACCACGTAGACGCGGTAGTTCGACTCGAGCGGGTTGTAGCGGCACACGTAGTAGTTGTCGGCGTCGCGCACGCGCCACATCGGGCCGCCGCCCTGGTCGACCTCGCCGCCGTCGGCGCGCATGGCAACGGCGATGCGGCCGTCGCGGAAGGTCAACCCCGGGTTCCAGCACAGGTTGAAGCGATCCTCGGAGCTGTGGTTCGTCGTCACCAACACCATCGCGTTCGGCAGCGAGATCGCGGTCGGATCGTTCTGCGGCAGCCAGGTCGCGTGCGACCCGCTGCCGCCGGTGCTCTCCATGCGCCAGCCGGTGATGGCGCCGTCGAAGCCGATCGCACCAGGCGTCGGCGCCAAGCTCGGCGAGGAGCTGCAGGCAGCGAACAGGAGACCCAGGACGGCAGCTCGGAGTTGCATCACGCGAGCAGGATAGCGACCGCGTCGCCGATCTACTCGCTGCAGTTCGCGATCGCCGGCATCACCGCGTCCTCGCGCCGCAGCTCGCGCGATCGCTGCGCGTCGAAGCGGTCGGCGAACACTTCGTCGATCAGCCGAGGCAGGTCCAGCGGAGTGCGTAGGGTCACCAGCCGCTCGCGTGCCCACACCGGATCGGCGTGGTACTGGCCGTACTTGATCACGTGCATGCGCACGTGCGGTAGCGCCTTCTGCTCGCCGGCGTAGAACGGTACCGCCAGCTGCCAATGACGCAGCATCGCCGAGCGCTGCTGCGCCGCCGTCGGCCGCAACGCCGGCCGCCCCAGCAGCAGGTCCTGCACCTGCGCGAACACGAACGGGTTGCCGATGCAGCCACGCGCGATGGTGACGCCATCGACGCCGGTCTGCTGTCGCATCGCCAGCACGTCGAACGGCGAGAACAGGTCACCGCTGCCGAACACCGGGAAGTCGCCGAGGTGCTGCTTCACGCGCTGCAGGAACGGCCATCGGCTCGGGCCCTGGTACTTCTGCGCCACCGTGCGTGGGTGCACCGTCACCGCAGCGATGCCGCGCGCGACGGCGCCGTCGAGGATCGTCCAGAAGCGCGCTTCGGCGGCCGGTGAGTCGTCGGAGCCGCGGCGCATCTTGACCGTGACCGGCACGTCGCCGGCCACCGCCTGCAGCACCGCGTCGACCATCGCCAGCGCGGTGTCGGGATCCTGCAGCAGCCAGCCGCCACGATGGCGGCCGAGCACCTTGTTGACCGGACAGCCGAAGTTCACGTCGACGACGTCGTAGCCGGCGCGCACCAGTTCGCGCGCCGCGCGGCCGAACGTCTCCGGCTGGCTGCCCATCAGCTGGCCGCCGACCGGATGATCGTGCTCGGGCACGCTGAGGATGCGCCGCTGCAGCTTGCCCTTCTGCAGCACCAGTTCGTCGAGCACGACCTCGTTCAGCGCATAGGGCGCGCCGTGCTCGCGCGCGACGGTGCGCATCGCGAGGTCCGAGTAGCCGCTCAACGCCGCCTGCACCGCGGGCCCTCGCAGGCGCAGCGGACCGAGCGTCGGGCCGGACGCGTTCGACGCCGGGTCGCTCACCCGCCCGTGACCGCCGGCATGGTCGCCTTCTTCAGGAACAGCACCGCGAAGCACGTCGCGTCGAGGATCTTGCCGTTCGGATGGTCGAGCGGGAAGGAACCACTGCCCTCCTGCAGCGCCATCAGCTGCAGCGCGCCCTCGTAGTACCAGTCGCGATCCTGCACCAACGCGACGCCCGCCAGCTCGCAGGCGCGTTCGACGCCGTAGAGGTAGTAGAACCAGTTGCTGTCGGCCTTCTCGATGAAGCCCGGGTTGCTGCGCACCTGGAACTCGGCGGCCAGCCACGCGAAGCCGCTCTGGATCGCCGCGTCGACCTTCGGCAGCACGTCGGCCTTGTCGAGGCCGCCGTTCGTCATGCCGGCGCGCGCGATCACGAGGCCGGTGATGCCCGCCGCCGTCATCGAGCCGTACTCGGGCCGGTCGGGCCATTCGTAGGCGTAGCCGCGCGCCGGCACGAGGCCACTGCTGCCACGCGTCTGCTGGCCGCCGTTGGCGTCGCCGCGCATCAGGTCGCGGTGCGTCGTCAGGGCCAACCGCACCTTGCGACCGTTGTCGTCGCCCTGCACGTCGAGCAGGTGGTTGGCAGCAGCGCGCCACAGGCCGACCGGCACCTCGAGCTGGCACAGCTGCGCGGAGTAGAGGCCCAGCAGACCGTACTGGTTGACGGAGTTGTCGAAGCGCGGCCCCGGCACGTAGTTGAAGCGCAGGCGATAGCCCGGATCGACGCGCGTGTCGACGTTCTGCCGCAGCTGCGCCAGCCAGCGGACCGCCAGCTCGCGATCGACCGCGCTCAGCTCACGCGGCTTCGGCGCCGCGATCGCACCGGAACGCAGCAGCTCGACCTCACCGGGTGGTGCATAGCGGGCCGCGATCGCCATCAGGCCGATGCCGAGCGAGTAGGTGTCGGTCACCTCACGGCGCCGCAGCTCGTCGAAGCCCGCCACCACGACCGGATCGTCGGCCGGCACGTCGGCGTGCAGCAGCGTCAGCAGTCCGAGCGCGATACGGCCACTGCCGTAGCTGCGGTCGCGCTCCTCGTCGTCCTTCATGTACGGGCGGCCGAGGTCGGCCAGCTCGCTGCGCACCCACTTCGCCCCGGCCACGATCGCAGCGGCGACGGCGGCGCGGAACGGCGCGTCCTGGTTGTCGTGCACCGCGACCAGCTCCCATGCGTCGCGCAGCACCAGCTTGCGGTACTTGCCCTTGTCGCCATCGAACACCAGCGTCAGCTCGGCGGTGAACGAACGCACGAGGCCAGCGGTCGCGTCGAACGTGCGCTCGACGACCAGCGAGCCGCTCGCGTCGCGTTTGCACAGCGGCCGGATGAACTCGTTCAGCGCCGCCTTCGTCTCGCCGGGCCGCACCTCCGGACCCTCGGTGGCGACGTCGAGCGTGAACGCCTGCCGCCCATCGGCCGCGATCGACTCGACGCGGCCGCTCAGCAGCAGGTCGCCGAACGGCAGGATGCGCCGATAGCGCAGCTTCGTGCGATTGCGCAGCGTGAGATCACACGCCACCGCACGCAAGACGTCGCGCAGGTCGCGCGGCTCGTCGCCGATCGCGCGCTGGTCGGGAGTCAGTTCGCCCTGGCACAACCACGGCGGCATCACCAACCGCGGCAGCAGGTTCTGCGGCACGTTGCCCTTCGCCTCGGCCTTCTTCGCCGCGTCCTTCGACGGCGCGACGACGCTGGCGACCGTCAGCTCGCGGCGATACTCGGCGGCGCCACGCTGCGGCAGATGCCAGACCGCATCCTGGGCGATGGCCGGCACGGTGGCCAGCAGGGCGAAGAACGGGAGCAGCCGCATGGCGGGTGTTGTAGCACCCGCAGGGCCGTGGGCGGCAGATCAGGCGACGAGGTCGACCAGACCGCCCTTGCCGGGCTCGGGTGCACCGGTCCGGGACGGCGCGGCCGCCGCGGCGAGCAGCTGCTCCGTGGCCTTGCCCTCGCGCTGCTGCTGCTGCATCAGCTTGACCAGCACCGAGGTGTCGACGTTGCGCACGACGACCGTCGGCGCCGGATTGCTGCACGAGACTCAACTGCCCATGCGGGCGATTTCGGCGCGCGCCGCCACCCGGCTGCACGCCGGCGACCAAGGGCCATTGGCAGCGACGCTTGGCAGCTCGACCGTGTGACGGTCTGCTGCACGAATGCCGAGCCGCACGGTCCACCTGCCGGTCTCACCGCCGTTCGACCTGCGCCTGTGCCTGTTCGGCCACGGCTGGATCGCGCTGGCGCCGCACCGGTTCGACGAGGCGACGCAGACGTTCACGACCGTGCTGCGACTCGGCTCGGCCGTCGTCGACGCGTCCTTGCGGCAGGCACGCAAGGACCAGCTCGAGCTGCGCCTCGACGGCCGCACGCAGCCGTCGGTGGCCGCCGCGAAGGCCGCCACACGGCAGATCGTGCACATGCTGCGGCTCGACTGTGACCTGTCGGCGTTCCACGAACGGTGCCGCGGCGAGCCGCGGTTGGCGTGGGCCGCGCGGCGTGGCGCCGGACGCCTGCTGCGCTCCGCTGGTGTGTTCGAAGACCTGATGAAGCTGCTGTTCACGACGAACACGACCTGGGCCGGCACCGAAGCGATGACGCGCAACCTGATCGCCGCCGCCGGTTCGCCGGCACCGAGCGGCGCGCGCGCATTCCCAACGCCGCGGCAGTGCCAACGCGACGCGGCGTTCTACCGCGATGTCGTGCGCACCGGCTACCGCGCCGAAGCCGCGGTCGAACTGGCGCAGGCGTTCGTCGCCGGCACGCTGCGCGACGAGCTGTTCCTGCGCGCACAGCCGGCCGACGAACTGTGGCAGCGGCTGACGGCGCTGCGCGGCTTCGGCCCCTACGCGGCCGGCCAGGCGATGCGCCTGCTCGGCCACTACGAACACCTCGCGCTCGACAGCTGGTGCCGCGCGCGGCTGCAGCAGCTGGATGGGCGGCGCACACCGCCGAGCGACCGCACCGTCGCGCGGCGCTATGCGAAGTTCGCGCCGTTCCAGGGCCTCGCGCTGTGGCTCGACCTCACCGCCGAGTGGCACGGCGAAGCGGCGCCGGTCACACCAGCAGCTGGCCGCGCACGACGGTGACCGCGTTGCCGCGCAGCAGCACGCGTTCGCCTCGCAGTTGCACCTCGACCGTGCCGCCGCGCGCGGAAGCCTGGTAGCCGCGCAGTTCCTCCCGGCCGAGCTGCGCCGCCCAGTACGGGGCCAGCGCGCAGTGCGCTGAACCGGTGACCGGATCCTCGTCGACGCCGACATGCGGGGCGAAGAAGCGCGACACGAAGTCGTGGCGGCGATCGGCGGCGCGGGCAGTCACGATCACACCGCGCACCGGCAGCTTCGCCAACGCGACCATGTCGGGCACCGCGGCGCGCACCTGTGCCGCCGAGGCGAGCTCGACCAGCAGGTCGTCCTGGTTCTTCGCGACGGCGCGGGCCTTCACCCCGAGTGCGCGCAGTAGTCCCGCCGGCGGTTTGCAAGGTGTGGCGACGCGGGCCGGGAAGTCGAGTTCGATGCGGTCGCCGTGGCGGCGCGCCGTCAGCACGCCGCTGCGAGTCTGGAACCGAAGTTCCTTGGTCGCTGCGGCGACGCTCTCCTGCCACAGCACGTGGGCCGCGGCCAGCGTCGCGTGGCCGCACAGGTCGACCTCGGTGCGCGGCGTGAACCAGCGCAGCGAGAAACCGTGCGCCGTCGGCCGCACGAACGCGGTCTCCGACAGGTTCATCTCGGCGGCGACCGCCTGCATCCAGCGCGCGGGGCGACTCTCGACCAGCAGGCACACGGCCGCCGGGTTGCCGGCGAAGGGCTTGTCGGCGAACGCATCGACGTGAAAGAACGGTACCGTCGCCATGCGGCTGTCATACCATGCCGGCGTGCGTTGCTTCGTCGCCCTCGATCTTCCGCGGCCGGTCTGCAACTACCTCGCGGGCCTCGCCAAGCTGTTCGGCACCAAGGGCAACGTGAAGTGGGTGCCGGCCGACCAGCTGCACCTGACGTTCGTGTTCGCCGGCGAGCTGCCGCAGGAGAACGTCGACGGGCTGCGCGCCGAACTGGCTGCGCTCGACGTGCCGCCGTTGTCGCTCTGCATCAGCGGCCTCGGCCACTTCCCGCCGCGCGGCGAACCGCGCGTGGTCTGGGCCAGCATCGGCGGCGACGTCGAGGCACTGGTGGCGCTGCAGGAGCAGGTCGCGGCGGCAGCGGAACGCAACGGCATCGAACGCGACGACCGCGACTTCGTACCGCACGTCACGTTGGGACGCGTGCGCAGTCCGTTCGGCGCGCTGGCGCTGACCGACCAGCTGCAGACGGTCGGCGCGACGCTGCGCGACAAGCCGTTCGCGCCCACGGGCCTGGTCCTCTACCGCAGCGAACTGCGGCCCAGCGGCCCGATCCACACCGCGCTGCTGCGGCGGCCGGCGCCGGCACCGCCGGCACCTTGAGTACCAGGACGACCGCCCCTACTGCACGTCGAGGTTGACGAGCACCTTCTGCACGTCCAGCGTGCGCGGCGCCTCGAGGATGCGCGCGGCCACGCGGCGGCATTCGTCGATCGAGTAGCGCGCCATCACCCGCAACACGCCGCGCAGGCGCACCGGCGCGATCGAGAAGCTGCGGTAGCCGACACCGAGATAGAACGGCACCCGCGACGGGTCGGCCGCGCTCTCGCCGAACAGCACCAGACGCTTGTCGCGCCGCTCCGCGTCCTTGGCCATGCGCGCCAGGGTCTCGAACACCGCCGGGTGCACCATCTCGTGGTAGCTGCGCACCGCCGCGTTGTCGCGGTCGGCCGCCATCAGGTACGCCTGCAGGTCGTCGACCGACACGACGGCGAAGTCGGCGTCGTTCAGCAGCGACGCCAGCGACATCGCCGCGGCCGGCACTTCGACGATCGGCGCCAGCTGGATGTCGGCGGCGCAGGCGATGCGGGCCTTCTTCAGCGCCACGCGCTCCTCGAGCAGCGCCGACTTGACCCGCTGCAGGTCGGCGGTGCCGGTCACGAACGGCACCAGCACGGCGACGGCCTCGGCGCCGACCGCCGCGCGCAGGATCGCGCGCAGCTGCATGCGCAGCAGGTCCTGGCTGGCCAGCAGGCCGCGCACGCCGCGCTGCCCCAGCGCCGGGTTGCGTTCCTGGCTGCGCTGGCCGACGTCGATCGTCGCCGCCATGACGTCGAGCAGCCGGAACGCCACCGGCCTGCCGTGCTGGCTGGCAATCACCTGCTGGTAGCTGCTGACCAGCCCGTCTTCGCTCGGCCGCGTCTTCTCGACCAGGAACTGCAGCTCGGTGCGGAACACACCGATGCCCTCCATGCCGAAGGTCCGGACCAGGTCCGCCTCGCCGGCGCTGCCGCAGGAGCCGAGCAGTTCGATCGCCGTGCCGTCGCGCGTCTGGTGGCGCGCAAGGTCGGACGGCGTCGGCACCTGCGCCTTGGTGGCCTTCCAGCGCTGCGCCCCGATCGTAGCCTCGGCGAGCGTCGTGTCGTCTGGCGCAGTGACCAGTTCGCCGGCCGACGCGTCGAGCACCACCAGGTCGCCGTCGCGCAGCAGCCGCGGCAGGTCGCGGATGCCCGTCACCGTCGGGATGCCCATGCCGCGCGCGAGGATCGCGGCGTGCGAACTCATGCCACCCTCTTCGGCGACGATGCCGTCCACCTTCTCGTTGTCGAGATTGAACATGTCGGCCGTGGTCAGCTTGCTGGCCGCGAGGATGTACGGACCGGTCGGCACGGCGACACCGCGCACGTCGTCCGCCTCGAGGTTGCGCAGCAGCCGGGTGGCGACGTCGCGCAGGTCGCTCGCGCGCCGCCGCAGCATCTCGCTCTCGACCAGCTGGAAGATGCGGTCGTACTTCGCGAACACCGACTGCACGGCCTCGCGCACCGACAGCCGTTCCTGGATCACCTGCGACTCGATCTCGGTCGTGAACATCGCGTCGCCGAGATAGGCGAGGTGCGCGTCGAAGATGCGCACCTCGGCCTCGCCGAGATTGTCGCTCTGCTTCTGCTTGATCTCCTCGATCTGGGCGCGGCTGCGTTGCAGCGCTTCGCGCAGGCGATTCAGCTCGGTCTCGACCTCGTCGGCCGCGATGCGACGGCCGGTGCTCTCGGCCGCGAACCCGCGCAGACGAACCTGGCCGACCGCCACTCCGGGCGCCACCGACTCCCCGCGCACACGGGTCACGAACAGCCTCCAGTGCGGAGACGGGGGCAAGGAATCGGGGCAGACACCATCGGATCGTTCGGGGGCAACGGCCAGGACGAAAGGAGCCAGCCGACCGGAACGTCCGGCGGCATGGACGACACTGATCCGGATCGTCGCTCCAGGGGCACGAACCGGCGGGGCGAAGGGTAGCGCGCCTGCGCGGACTCGGGTAGACATTGCAGGATCGCGGCGCCGTCGCGTCCGCCCGAACCACCTCCAGTCGATGGGCATACACCCCACCGCGATCATTGCGCCCGGCGCTGAACTCGGCGACGGCGTAGAAATCGGTCCCTACTGCACGGTCGGTCCAAGAGTCCGTCTCGGTGCCAGGACGAAGCTCAGCGCACACGTCGTGATCGACGGCGACACGGCGCTCGGCAGTGACAACGAGCTGTTCCCGTTCTGCGTCATCGGCAGCTACCCGCAGGACAAGAAGCTGAAGGTGAACGAGCCTGCCGGCAGGCTGGTGATCGGCAACCACAACCGCATCCGCGAACACGTCACGATCCACGGTGGCACGTCGTTCGGCAACGGCGTGACGACGATCGGCGACCACAACATGCTGCTGATCGGGGCGCACATCGGTCACGACGCGACGGTCGGCAGCCACGTCGTGTTCACCAATGGCGCCATGGCCGCGGGCCACACCTGGATCGGCGACCGGGCGATCCTCGGAGCCATGGTCGGCATCCATCAGTTCGCGCGCATCGGCAAGCTGGCGATGATCGGTGCCGGCGCCATGGTCTCGCACGACGCGCCACCGTTCGGCACCGTACAGGGCGACCGCGCCAAGCTGGTCGCCGTCAACCTCGTCGGCCTGCATCGCAACGGCTACACCAGCGATCAGAAGGCTCTCGTCAAGCGCGTGTTCCGACTACTGTTCTGGCGTGCCGGCACCTTGCACCAACGCCTCGAACTCGTGCGCAACAGCGCCCTGCACCGCGACCCGATCTGCCGCGAGATCGTCGACTTCGTGGCCGAGAGCCGGCGCGGCGTCTGCAGCCCGCGATCCGGCCGGCAGATGCTCGCCGGTGGCTTCGAAGCCAGCGGCGATGGCGCGCCGGAGTAGCGCTGCGGCGCTGGTGTCGGTGATGGCGATGCTGAGCGGCCCGGCCGCGACAGTGGCGCGCGCGCAGGCACCGGCCGGCCGACCGGGCGCGGCCGCGACGGCCGACGGTCCGCTCGTGTTCACCACGTCGGACGGTTCGCGCTTCGTGCTGGTGCCCGCCCCGGGCATGTCGCTGGTGCACTGGGCGATCGCGACGATGGCCCACGATCCGCCCGCCTTCCCCGGTCTGTGCGCGGTGACGATGCGCGCGGCGCTCGGTGGCACCTGGCGCTCGGGCAGTCGCGACCCCGAACGCGAACGCCAGGCTCTCGACGACCACGACGCGGCCTACCACACGTTCCTCGGCAACCCGGCCGACGCTGCCGCCGGCGCCGAACTGCTGCGCCTGTCGAACGCACTCGAGCAGTTCGGCGACCCGGGCGCACACGGCCGCCTGCTGGCTTCGGTGCCGATGCATCGCCCGGAAGTCACGTACGACCCGCCGGTGTGCCTCTACGTGACGACCACGGTTCCGGACGCGCTGCAGGACGTGGCGCGGCGGCTGCTCGAACGGCGCGAAGCGACGGCGCTGCGCGACCTGCAGGCCGCATGGGTGCAGACGGTGCTCGCGCGCGCCGAGCAGCAGCGTCAGGACGACCGCACGGCCCTGCACGCGGAGGTGCTGGCGCTGGCGATGCCCGACCACCCGTTCCTGCGCCAACTCGAACGACCGGGCCTCGCCGCGCCGCGGCGCAGCGAGGCGATGGCCACCTGGCAGGCGATGCAGCGACCCGAACGCACGATCCACGTGCTGTATGGCGGCTTCGACGCCACCTCGGCGCAGGCGATGCTGCAGGGCGTGTTCGCGACGACCGGCCTGCCGCCGGCGGAATTGCTGCCGCCGGTGCGCGCGCGGCCGATCTCGAGCCTGCGCCGTTCGGTCGTACCCGGCGCGCGCGTGCCGACCGTGGCGATCGCGTTCGTATTGCCACCCGACGTCGATCGCGACGTGCTCGCGGTCGCGGTGCACTGGCTGGCGGACGGTCCCGACAGCCGCCTCGGCCAGGAACTGCCGCGACGCGGCCGCGCGCAGGCGACGGTGTCGTGCATGGCTCCGTGGCCGAGGACGGTCGACGGCGCGAGCCTGCTGCTGCTCGAGGTCGCCGATGCCGGCGGCATCGAGGGCCTCGCGGACCTCTGCCGGAAGGCCGCCCGCGACGTCGCGGCCGCGGTGCCGACGCCGGCCTCGCTGGAGACCGCGCTGGCCACCGTGCAGCGGGAATGGACCACCGCGGTCAACGACCCGCGCCAGTTCGCGATGGCCATCGCCGAGGCCGCACTGCTGTGGCCGCGGCGGCCACCGCCCCTGTGCCCGCCCGACCGCGTCGACGCCGGTGCCGTGCGCCGGCTGCTCTTGCAGATCCTCGACACGCAACCCGTCGTCGTGGAGGCACGCCCATGACGCGCCGTTGCCAGCTGCTGCTGACCCTGACCGCGGCGATCGCCTGCGGCTGCGGCAGCCCGCCGCCACCACCGCCGCCACCACCACCACCCGCGCCGGCGCCGATCGTGCAACCACCGGTGCGCCAGGAAACGACGGCGACAGCGTTCTCCACGCGGCTGCCGAACGGCCTCGCGCTGTCGGTCACCCAGGCCCAGGTCGGCGAACAGGCGCAACTGCACCTCGGCTTCCTGGTCGGGTCGCTGTTCGTCGCACCCGGCCTCGCCGAGCTCGCTGCCGAGGCGGTCGTGCAGGGCGCCGACGCCAGCCGCGGCCGGCCGAGCCTGGCGCAGGCGATCGCCGGACTCGGCGGCATCGTGCGGGTCGTCGTCGGCCCCCTGACCACCTGGATCGAGATGCGGGTGCCCGCCTCGCGTCAGTTGCCGGCGCAGGCCGCGCTGCTGCGCGCGTTGGAGGCACCGCCGCTGCCGCGCAGCCAGCTCGAACGCATCCGCGACGAAGTCGTGAAGGCTCGCTGCAGCGCGATCCAACAGGATCCGGCGCAGGCGATGGCGCTGGCCCTGCTGCTCGCGGAACCCGACACGACGAGCTACGTGTCGTCGCTGCTCGATCGCGACGCGAGCGAGATCGGCCTTTTCCAGGCCCGCCTGCTGCGTCCCGAACGCGCGCTGTTCGCGCTGCACTGTCCCGGCGTGCCAGCGGCCATCGGCAACGAGATCACGAGCGGCAACGGTGAGACGCTGCGGGCGTGGCAGCCGGCGACGCTGTCGGCCCCCGAACCGCGCATCCTGCAGCGCACCTTCCAATCCGGCTTCTACTGGAGCCCCGATGGCAAGACGGACACCTGCGAGGTCGCGTGGCTGCAGTTCCTGCCGTCGCTGGCGCAATCCGACGCCGCCGACCTGCTGGTGCTGCACGCCTGCTGCACGCTCGATGGCGCCGGCGGTCGCCTCGAACAACTGCAGCGCGAGCGTGGCCTCGGCAGCGTGCGGTGGCGCAGCGAGTTCGTGCACTCCGCCGACACGGCAGCGCTGCTGCTGCGCACGACGGTGCCTTCTGCCGATGTGGTGCGCGTGCAGCAGGTGCTGCAGGCGGCGCGCAACTCGCTGCGCGACGTGCCGCCCACCACTTCGGAACTCGAACTGGCGCGGCGCCGCGCGGCGCTCACCGCCGGCCTCGGCCAGTCCGACAGCCTCGCGCGCCAGCGTACGAACGTGAGCCTCGCCGCGGTGGGCGCCACCACGGCCCGGTTCGAGCGCCGACTGGCGCAACTCGCCCAACCAGGCGCGCTCGACGTCGCCAGCGCCGCAGCGGCATACCTCGCGCTGCCGTCGATGTGCATCGCCATCGGCGGCACGATCCCCCCGGAGACGCCCGGCGTGCGCAGGTTCACGCTGCTGCCACCCGGCCTCGCCCCGGCGCAGGCCACGGATCCGGTGCAGCAGTCCGTCGCGGCGACACCATGGATCGAACGCGCCAGCGAAGCCATCGGCGGCGAACGCCTGCTGCGACGGTTCATCGGCTACCAGTTCGAGGGCCGGGTGCAGAGCCAGCAGGCGCCGCCGGCCATCGACAAGGTGACGTGGCAGGTCGCCGGTTCCCTGCGGCGCACGCGCTCGCTGCTGGGCAAGGAGATCGAGACCCGGCTCGAAGGCAACTCCTGGAGCGAACAACTCGGCGACACGAAACAGAGCCTGACGGCACGCGAGGCCGCTCTGCTGCTGCGCGAGATGGAACGCCAGCCGCTGGCGTTGCTCGCCGCCTGCAGCAGCGGCAAGCTGACCTTCCACGCGATCGCGCAGCGCAACGTCGGCGACCGCGACTACATGGTGCTGGAGGCCGCCAGCGAACGCTTCGATCGTCTGCGCATCCACATCGACACGATCTCGCACCTCGTGCGCGTCGTCGAAGTCTGGGAGACCATGCCCGACGGCACCACGGTGCACCTGCAGGACAACTGGTCGGACTACCGCACCGCGGACGGCCTGCGCGCGCCGTTCCGGCGCGTGACGACGCAGGACGACGGTCAGAACAGCGTCGAGACCCTGTTCACGAGTTGGCGACCGCTGCTGTCGGCGCCCTGACGCGAGCCGCACTCACGCCGGGTCGATCGTGATCTCGGTCGCCTTCAGGGCGACCCAGACGTCACCACCGCGAGCGAGACCCAGCTCCGCCACGGCCGCGGGGGTGACTTCGGCCACCAGCGGGACCACCCCACCGAGCTGCACGCGCATGCGGTCGCCGGCAGCTTCGACCGCGGCGATCGCGGCGGACCAGACGTTGCGCGGCGAACCTGCCGGCCGCTCGCGGAACAGCGCGATCGCGCGCGGATGCACCGTGGCGATGACGGGTCCCTGGTGTTCCGCCGGCACCACCAGCGTGCCGCCATCGGCAAGGTGCAGCACGCCTTCGCGGACCGTACCACGCAGCAGGTTGGTGCCGACCAGGTCGGCCGTGTAGCGCGAGCGCGGCCGGCCACAGATCTCGGCCACGGTGCCGACCTGCACGATGCGGCCGTCCTCGAGCACGGCGATGCGGTCCGCCAAGGCGAACGCGTCGAGCGCGTCGTGTGCGACCAGGACGCGCGGACCGACGAACGACACCAGGTGCGCGCGCAGTTCGCGCCGCAGCTCGAGGCGAGCCGACGCATCGACCGCGGCCAGCGGCTCGTCCAGCAGCAGCAGCCGCGGCGACGGCGCGAGCGCCCGTGCCAACGCGACGCGCTGCGCCTGACCGCCGGAGAGCGTGCGTGGCAGCCGTCGCGCCAGGTCGGCGATGCCGACGCGCGCGAGCCACTCGCGTGCGGTCGCGCGCGCGGCGGCCCGGGGCACGCCGCGGGCGCGCAGCCCGAAGGCGACGTTGTCCTGTGCCGACAAGTGCGGGAACAGCAGATGGTCCTGGAACGACAACCCGATGCCGCGCGCCTCCGGCGCCACGAAGTGCCGCGGTTCGCCATCGTCCAGCACACGACCATCGAGCACCACGCGGCCGTGCACTGCCGGCAACAGGCCCGCGAGCACCGCCAGCAACGTCGACTTGCCGGCGCCGTTCGGTCCGACCAGGGCCAGCGTCTCGCCGGCGGCGACGTGCAGCGCGACGTCGAGCGCGAGGGCGCCACGCTGCAGGGTGAAGTTGGCTTCGAGGCTCATCGGCGCGGCAACCAGCCATGGCGCAACAGGAACAGCACACCCACCGACACGCCCGCCAGCACGAGGCTCAACACGATCGCCAGCTCCGGCTCGGTCTCCATCGCCACCGCGCAGGCCAACGGCATCGTGCGCGTGGTCCCGGCGAGGTTGCCGGCGAACATCTGCGTCGCGCAGAACTCGCCGAGCCCGCGCGCCCAGCACAGCAGCGCACCGGTCGCGAGCGACGGCGCCACCATCGGCAACGTCACGGTGAGGAACCGCCGCAGCGGACCGGCACCGAGCGTGGCCGCCGCGTCGATGTAGCGTTGGTCGAGGTTGCGCAGCCCGGCCTCGGCGCTGAGCACGAAGAACGGCATGCCCATGTAGCTCGCCGCCACCACCGTCGCCGCGGTCGTGAACGGCAACGACACGCCGAACCACTGCTGCAGCCATGCACCGACCAGGCCGTTGCGGCCGAACGCGAGCAGCAACGCGATGCCGCCGACGATCGGCGGCAGCACGATCGGCAACATCACGGCGATGCGCGCCGTGGACCGCAGCGCCGACCGGCCGCGCGCGAGCCAGAGCGCGAGCGGCAGCCCGAACCCGACGGCCAGCAGGAGCGCGACCCCCGAGCTCCACAGCGACAGCCCGATCGCGCCCTGCACCGCCGGCGCGGCGAGCTGTTCGGGCAGGCGCGACCACGGCGCCCGCAGCACGATCGCCAGCAGCGGCAGCGCGAACAGGGCCGCCGCGCCGGCGGCGAGCGCCGCCGAGACGCCACGGCCCAACGCCGGCAGGCCCCCGTTCATGGCGCCGCGAAACCGTGGGCGGCCAGGATGGCGCGCCCGCGCGGCGACGTCGCGAACTGCACGAACCCGGCACCGAGCTGCTTGCCCGGCGCACGGTCGAGCAGTGCGATCGGGTAGTCGGCTCGCACGTCGTGCGCCGCTGGCAGCGGCAGGCCCTCGAGGTCAGGCGCCCGCGCGTCGGTGACGTAGGCGATCGCGGCGTCGATCTCGCCGAGCTGCACCTTGGCGACCAGCGCCTTCACGTTCTGTTCGTCGGATCGCGACGCCACTGCCACCCCGGCCTTCTGCAGCGCCTCGCGCGCGTAGCGACCCGCGGGCACTTCGGGCCCACACAGCGCCACGGCGACATCGGCGCGCGCGAGGTCGGCGAGGGTGCCGATGCGCTTGCCATTGCCGCGGTGGACGACGATCGCGAGGTGGTTGCGCGCGAACACCACCGGCGTGCCGGCGACCAGGCCCGCGTCCACGACGCGCTGCATGTTGTCGGGGTCGGCCGACGCGAACACGTCGGCGGCAGCACCTTCGCGCAGCTGCATCGCCAGCTGGCTCGAACCGCCGAAGTGCAACGCCACCTCGACGCCCGGCTGGTTGCGCTCGTACTCGGCAGCGAGCTCCTCGAAGGCCGCCGTCAGCGACGCGGCCGCGAACACCAGCAAGCGCTGCGGTGCCGGCGCCGGCCCACCGCAACCCGTCGCCGTCAACGCGGCGAGGACAACGAACAACGCGGTGAGCAGGACGCCTGACGACCCGATGTGGCGATGACGCATCGTCAATCCCCCTCGCCGAGCGCCGGCGCGACGTCGGTGGCGAGTTCGACCACGACGTTGGTCGCCTTGACCACCGCGTAGGCCAGCACTCCGGGCGCGAGGCCGAGCTCGTCGACCGACTCGCGCGTCAGCAGCGAGACGACGCGGAACGGACCGCAGCGCAGCTCCACCTGCGCCGCGACCTTGTCCTTGGTGACCCGCGTGACGATGCCGAGCAGGTGGTTGCGCGCGCTGGAGACACTCTCCCCCTCGACCTCGGGCTCCAGCGTCGCTGCCAGCTTCGCGAGGCGCGCGCCGTCGATCACGCGCTGTTGCCCCTCGGTCCGCACGCTCTTCAACTCGCCGCGGTCGGCGTAGCGGCGGATGGTGTCCACGCTGACGCCGAGAACGCGCGCCGCCTGCCCGAGCCGATACATGACCATGCCATGTATCGTTCTGGATACCCTTGCAATTGCAAGGTATGAGCACATGGAACGTGGCACGAACGACCCGCATCCCGTTCCCCAAGCGCTGTCCCGGCGCGCTCGCCGCACTCGCCCTGGCCGCCTGCTCCGCGCCACGGGTGGCCGCTGAGCCGGGCCCGTGGGTGCCCCGCATCGTCGCCATCGGCGGCATCGGCATGCGCCCCGCCGAGCTGGACGCCGCCGCGCTCGAGGCTCTGGGCAGCTAGGATCTGCGCTGGACCCACCATGGCGAAGAATCCGTCTGCCGCGGCGTCGAGCTCGCGAAGGTGCTCGTGCACTGCGGTCTCGACGCCGGCACCAGCGGCCCCGGTGCCGACCCGCACGAGAAGCACCTCGGTTGGCGGCGCGTGGTCGTGGCCACAGCGGCCGACGGTTTCCAGGCCGTGTTCAGCAGCGCGGAGTTGATGCCCGAGATCGGGCCGACGCGCGCGTTCCTGGCCTGGAGCAAGGACGGCGCCGCTCTCGACGACGGGGAGGGACCGCTGCGGCTGCTGGTGCGCAGCGATCGCAAGGGTTCGCGTTCGCTGCGCCAGGTCGCCCGACTCGACGTGCGATCAACCTGCGATTGAGACCCGCCAGCAAGGTCAGCGCCGGGAAGCGCCGAACCGGACCACGAAGCCCAGGTAGAACAGATTCTGGCCGTGCACGTCCTCGTCGATGCGGATCGAAGGCCGGTTGTCGTTGTCGAGGTAGCTGTAGAAGGCGTGCATCGAGATCGAGTCGCTGAAGTGGATGTAGGTCTCGAGGCCGCCGCCCAGGAAGAACTCACGCGTCGACGAGCTGCCGAACTGATTCAGCGTGTTCGAGTACTGGCCGCTCACGAACGGCGTCAGCGTCATCGACGAGCCGAGGTTCAGCCGCAGCCGCAGCTGCGCGTCGGCGTACTGGTTGCCGAGCGGGCGTTGGCCCTCGAAGTTCTGCACGCGGTCCTTCTCGTCGCTCCAGCCGCCGGTCGCGAAGATCTCCCAGGTCGCATCGTCGGACGACGGCACGTACCACTCGAGCCGGCCGCGCGCGCGCCACACCGCCGACGGCAGCTCGGTCGAGAAGATCGCGGTGCCGATCACGCCGCGGCTGTCGTTCCACTCGCGTTCGCCGATCAACGTCAGCGCGAAGCCATCGCGCGGCATGCCGCGCCGGCGATCCATCTGCACCGTGTTCTGCTCGAGATACAGGCGACCGCCGTAGGCCGCGTAGTCCTCGGGGATCGTGAAGGTCGGCAGCGTCAGGTCGCTGCGGCGGAAGTTCAACTGCTTGTAGTAGGGCCCCAGCTCGACGTAGAGGCCCTGCTGGGCCTCGCGGCCGAAGCCGACGTAGCCCTCGTAGTCGCTGCCCTCGTAGAGTCCGTTCGGCAGGAACTTGCCGCGCTCGTAGGAACCGTCGCGGTAGAACTGCCATGGTCGGCCGCGGAATTCGAACCGCGTCACCGTGTCGTCGCCGACGATCTTGCCGTCGGTGAACGCGGCGAAGATGCCGTCGCGGCCCGCGTAGGCCTCCAACGTGCCACGGCGCGAACTGACGGAATCGTCGCGGTAGTAGACATGGCCGTCCCAGCTGATGGCGTCGTCGAGCCCGATGCCCCTGGTCTTCGCATCGCTGCCGGTCGTCCTGGTGGCGACCGCGCCGCCTTCGATCTCGAGCACGGAGGCATAGGGCCGCACGACGTTGCGCACGTCGGTGAGGTCGACCATCGACTGCGCGGGAACGGCAGCGGCGAGGCCCACGAGAACGAGACACGGGACGGTTGGCTTCATGGGCAAGGGTGCGGTCGGTCGCCGCGGCTCGTCACTGGACCTCTTCTCGCTTCTGCATGCGTTCCGCAGCCGCCACCACCATCGGGTGCGCACTGTCGAGCACGATCACCGAGTAGGGATGGTCCGCGTACTGATTCTCGCGTTCTTCGACGCGGATCACACCGCGGTGTCGCAGTTCGTTGATCAAGGCGCGGCGCTCCGGGTGCACGAGCCCGCTGAAGTGCTGGCTCATCGGCCCCTTCAGGAACGGCGACAGCCACACCTCGCTGCTGCCGTGCCGCACCTGCGCCCGCAGGATCAGTTCGATGCACTGCTGCAGCCGCTCGGAGAGGTCGCCGTCCTGCGGCAACTGGTCGACGGTGCGCCACGTGACCGGGATGTGGCCGACGATCGCGGCGCGGCCACGTGCCCCATGCCCGGCGAGGCGCGTGAGCGGATCGCTGCCGCCGTGGCCGTTGCCGGCGGCGCCGTCTGCGCGTGCCACCGCGCCCTCACCATCGGCCGCCGCGAGTCCGGCAACAGTTGCGGCTTCGGCCGCCGGCGGTCGCGCCGCCCCGGCCTGCACCTCGTTGCCGATCAGGTCGAGCGCGTTCCAGAATCGCTCGCCGCCGACGCGCATGCGAAGGTCGCCACTGGTGCTGTCCGGGATCGCGACGACGCGCAGCTCGCGGTTCTCCTCGAGCACCTGTCGCGCGATCGGGATGAAGTCGCGGTCGCCGGAGACGATCACGATCGCGTCGATGTCGGGCCGCCGGTAGAGCACGCGGCACACGTCACAGGCCAGCTGCACGTCGGCCGCGTTCTTGCCGGCATGGCCGACCAGCACGTACTGCGGGTCGAAGCCCATCAACGCGAGGTCGTGCGCGACTTCCATGCCGGGATAGGTGTCGAAGGCAGCGTAGGAACGGCCGAGCACCATCGGCGCGTTGTCGAGACGCAGGCGGGACTTCAGGTGCTCGAGGATGCCGAGACAGAGCTCGCGAGTGCGCTGGCCGCTGAGTTCCTCGCGGTTCTTCAGCGAGTGGAAGAGGTTCTCGAAGTCGACGAAGACGGCTGCATGCATGTCGTGGCTACAGTGGTGTTGCGCACATTCGGTCGTCCGCGCGACTGCGCATGGCCGCGCCGGACCACAATGGAATCTCGCGCCCGGTTCACGCCGGCGGCACCGACGAATCGTGCAAGGCGGAATCGCGTTCGCCGAACGCGGTGCCTTCGCGCTGCGCGGCGTCCGCGGCGCCGGGATCGCCGGCATCCTCGAGGTCGTCGTCGGCGAGGTAGGTGTAGGCGGCGAGTCCCTGCTCGTAGCGGCGCAGCAGCAGCGCCGACTCCTTCATGTTGACCTTGCCCGCGCGCACGGCGCCCTCGAGACGGCTGCGGATGCGCCGCATCAGGTCCTGTTTGTCGTACTGCACGTAGCTCAGCACCTCGGTGATCGAGTCGCCTTCGATCACGCGCTCGATGCGGTAACCGTGCTGCTCGTCCATCGAGATGTGGATCGCGTTGGTGTCGCCGAACAGGTTGTGCAGATCGCCGAGGATCTCCTGGTAGGCGCCGACCAGGAACATGCCGATGTAGTACGGCTTGCCCGGCGCGATCGGATGCACCTCGAGCACGTTCTTGACGTCGCGCAGGTCGATGAACTTGTCGACCTTGCCGTCGCTGTCGCAGGTCAGGTCGGCGAGGATCGCTCGCCGCGTCGGCCGCTCCTGCAGGCGGTGGATCGGCATGGTCGGGAACAGCTGCTTGACCGCCCAGTGGTCGGGCGCCGACTGGAACACCGAGAAGTTGCAGTAGTAGGTGTCGGCCAACGCGCGCTCGAGACCCTGCAGCTCGTCGGGCACGTAGTCGAGCGTGTTGACGATCAGACGGATGCGGTCGCAGATCGCCCAGAACAGGTTCTCGGCGATCGCGCGGCCCTTCAGGTCGAGGTAGCCGAGGTTGAACAGGCTGATCGCCTCCTCCTTCAGCTGCAGCGCGTCGTGGTAGCTCTCCTGGAAGTTCTTCAGCGACAGCTCGCGCAGGATCTGCGCCATGTTGGCGATCGTGCTGTCCTCGTGCTTGTCGGCGCCGGCGGGCACTTCGACGTTCTGGCGCGACACGCCGAGCACGTCGAACACCAGGATCGCATGGTGCGCGGTCAGCGCGCGACCGGACTCGCTGACGATGTCCGGGTGCTTGATGCCCTTCTCGTCGCACGCCTGCTGCACGGCGAACACGACGTCGTTGGCGTACTCCTGCAGCGAGTAGTTGGCCGAGCTGTGGAAGTTCGTCTGCGACCCGTCGTAGTCGACCGCGAGGCCGCCGCCGACGTCGATGAACTGCAGGCCCGCGCCGAGGTCGTGCAGCTCGGCGTAGATGCGCGTCGCTTCCTTGAGCGCGTCCTTGATCGCGCGGATCGCGGTGATCTGGCTGCCGATGTGGAAGTGCAACAGCTCGAGGCAGTCGAGCATGCCGACTTCACGCAGCTTCTCGACCACCTGCACCAGTTCGCCGGCGGTCAGGCCGAACTTGGACTTCTCGCCGCCCGACTCCTGCCACTTGCCGGCACCGCGGCTGGCGAGCTTGGCGCGCACCCCGATGTGCGGCCGCAGGTCGTAGCGCTTGCTGACCGACAGGATCGTCTCCAGCTCCTCGTAGCGATCGACGACGATGATCGTGTAGAGGCCCATCTTCTGGGCCAGCATCGCCGTCTCGATGTAGCTCGCGTCCTTGTAGCCGTTGCAGATCACGAGCCCGTCCGGGTTCGTCATGTGCGCCAGCACGACCAGCAGTTCGGGCTTGCTGCCGGCCTCGAGGCCGAGCGAGTAGTCCTTGCCGAAGTCGACCAGCTCCTCGACCACGTCGCGCTGCTGGTTGACCTTGATCGGGAACACCGGCCGGTAGCGGCCCCTGTAGCCGCACTCGTCGATCGCCTTCTTGAACGTGCCGGCCAGCGCCTGCACGCGCAGCTGCAGGATGTCGGACACGCGCAGCAGCACCGGCAGTTCGATGCCGCGGCTGCGCAGGTCCTCGACCAGTTCGGGCAGCGAGAACTTCGGCCCGTCCTTGCCCATCGGTTGCACGACCAGTTCGCCGCGGTCGTTGATCCCGTAGGACTGCCCACCCCAGGCCGCGAGCTGGTAGAGCTCGACACTGTCACGGATGGTCCAGGCGCGAAGGTCGTTCTGCGGTGTGCTCAATTCGGGAGGCTCCAGGACCCGCGTTGGACAACGTCGAGCAGCGACGAGCTGCGCACGAAGTGTGGCCGTGACGGGTGGACGGATTACACACGACGCGGGGCGCGCGCACAGGATGCAGGGTGGATTTCTTCGTACGACGTTCGGCGTGCCACCGCCGACGCCGCGCGCCGCACTGGCCGGAAGCGGACCGCAGCCGTAAGTTGTCGGCGTGACCACCGACCCGCAACAAAGCCCCCTGCGCCAGAAAGACGCCGAAGTCGCCGCCTGGCTGCAGCGTGAAGACAAGCGCCAGCGCACCACGCTGACGCTGATCGCCTCCGAGAACCACTGCTCGGCCGCCGTGCGCGAGGCCACCAGCAGCCGCATCACCGACAAGTACGCCGAGGGCTACCCGAACCGACGCTACTACGGCGGCTGCGAGGTGGCGGATGGCCTGGAAGAACTGGCGCGGCATCGCGCGATGCAACTGTTCGCCGGCGCCGAGGATGCCAACGTGCAGCCGCACTCGGGCACGACCGCCAACCTCGCCGCGCTGGTGGCGCTGGCGGGCTCCGGCGGCCGCATCGTCGGCATGGCACTGAAGGCCGGCGGCCACCTGAGCCACGGCCACGGCAAGAGCCACACGGGCATGCTGTTCGACGCGAAGCAGTACGGCGTCGACGAGAGCGGCCGCATCGACCTCGACGAGGTCCGCCGCATCGCGCGCGAACACCAGCCCAAGGTGCTGATCGCCGGCGGCAGCAGCTACGCGCGCAACATCGACTACGCCGCCTTCGCCGGGATCGCCCGCGAGGTCGGCGCCTTCCTGATGGCCGACATCGCCCACCCGGCCGGCCTGATCGCCGCCGGCGTCGTGCCTGGCCCGGTCGGCATCGCCGACGTGGTGACGATGACCACGCACAAGACGCTGCGCGGCCCGCGCGGTGGCATGATCCTGGCCAGGAAGGACTGCGCCAAGCTGATCAACTCGTCGGTGTTCCCGGGCGCGCAAGGCGGCCCGCTCGTGCAGCAGATCGCCGGCAAGGCGGTCGCGTTCGGCGAGGCGCTGCGGCCGGAGTTCCGCGCCTACCAGCAGCGCGTCAAGGAGAACGCCGCGTGGCTGGCCGAGTGCCTGGTCCAGCAAGGCCTCGACATCGTCACCGGCGGCACCGACAACCACATCGTGCTGGTCGACCTGCGCCGCGCCGACGTCACCGGCGCCGCCGTCGAAGAACGCGCGCTGGCCGCCGGGCTCTCGGTCAACAAGAACGCCATCCCCGGCGACCCGCGACCGCCGCTGGTCACGTCGGGCTTGCGGCTCGGCACCGCCGCCGTGACCACGCGCGGTTTCGGCAAGGACGAGATCGGCAAGGTCGCCGAGATCATCGTCGGGCTGGTGCGCGGCAGCGATCCGGAGCGGTTCCGCCCGATCGTGCAGGGACTGTGCGAGCACCACCCGCTGCCATGAGGCACGGCGCAGTGCCGGTCACTACCAGCGAACGGTCGGCAGCGCCTTCTTGACCTCGTCGATGCGCGCCGCGAACACCTCCGCGCGCGCGGTGAACTCGAGCACGCGGACCTCGCGGCCGTGCACCCACAGTCCGATCAGGTAGCCGATGCGTTCGCCGCGCACGTTGGCGGCGCATTCGAGCCAGACGCCGCCGGCGCCGCGCTTGCCCTCGACCTCGCCCTTGGCGACCAGTTCGTAGCCGCGCTGCTGCACCAGATCGTGTTCGATCGCCGCGGCCCAGAACGACAGCGGCGCCTCGTTCGCGTCCCGGAACTCACGCGCCCAGATGCGCGCGTCGTCGCCGGTGACCGCCTGCAGGTCGTGACCACGGCTCTCGAGCCGCAGGAAGTCCTTCGGCAGCCGCATCGAGATCGAACAGGCGCCGGCGAACAGTGCGAGCGCGGCCAGGGCGGCGCCACGCAACCAGGTGGGCGTTGCCATCAGAAGTCCTCCAGCATGCGTTCCGCACCGATCCAGTTGATCCAATCGAAGCGGCTCGGCTGCCGCCGCCGTTTGGCCGGCGGCGCCGCCGCCACCGGCTGGAACGTCGCCTGCAGCGTCGCCAGCGTGACCTGGTCGGCCAGGAACTTCTTGCGGCCCTCCATGCGCTCGATCTCCTCGGTCAGGCGTCGCAGTTCGGCCTCGACCTTGAGGATGTCCTCGACCTTGTCGGCCTTCTGCAGGATCTCGAGCAGGCGGTCGCGCGAGCGTCGCGCGTTCTCGATGCGGATGCCGAGGTCGAGGAACTCCTCGGTGACATCCTGCGCCTGGCGCGATTCGGACAGCAGTCGGCCGCTGTGCTTGACCCAGTCGAACGCCTCGTCGAAGCGTGACGCCGGCACACGCACCGTGAGGGTCGTGTCGGCCTGGCTCTGCAGGTGACCACCCCAGGCGACGACCTGGGTGCGGAAGCTGGTCATGATCTCGTCGGGGCGCGGCACTTCGACGCTGACCTGACCGGTCTGGATCAGCATGCGGTCGGCGGCGGCCGGCGCCGCCGCGGTGTCGACCGTGCCAAACGCACCCGTCGTCGTCACGCCGCCGTCGGCGGACGCCTTGAATGCGTTCTCCGTCCTCCCCCGGATGTCGCCGTCGCCGCCTTCGTCGTAGGACGTGCCGGCAAGCGAATTGGCGACCAATCCCGCGGGCGGGGCCTCGGCAGCGGCCGGACGCGCACGGAGCGCGCTCTCACTGGCCTGGCACGCCGCCAGCAGCGAGGCGAAGAAGAGGAACAGCCCGGTTGTCACACGCATCGTCGTCTCCTGACCGAGGTCGGCCGATGGCCCTTCTACCACGGCCGCGTAGGATCGGCACGCTCATGATCGCGCCCGTCGCCGCCCTGTTCCTGCTACCGCTGCTCCAGGTCGTCCCGCAGGATCCCGTTCGCCCGACCGGCGTCGCGTGGCAACGTTCGCTGGCCGACGCATTGGCGGTGCAGCAGGCGACCGGCCTGCCGCTGCTGGTGGCGGTCAACATGGACGGCGAAGCGTTCAACGACCTATTCGCCGGTGAGACCTACAAGGAGCCGAAGTTCGTCGAATCGACGCGCGGCTACGTCTGCGTCGTCGCGTCGATGGACCGCCACAACGAGAACGACCACGACGCGCTCGGCCGCCGCATCGAGTGCCCGCGCTTTCCCGGCTGCACCTGTGGCGAACACATCCAGATCGAACCGGAGCTGTTCGCGCGCTACTTCAGCGGCACGCGCAACGCGCCGCGCCACATCGGCGTCGACAAGAACGGCAAGATCCTGTTCGACCGCTTCCTCGATGCCAGCATGCAGACGGCGATCGACGCGATCGCCAGGCACCGCGGCACGCCGAAGGCCGACGCGGCGGTGCCGACCAGCCTGGACGCACTGTTCGCGCGCCGTGACGCCGCGTCGCGCCGCGCGCTCGAGCAACGCTTCCTCGCCGCCGATGCCGCGACCCGGCGGTCGATGCTGGCGATGGCGCCGAAGGCGACCAACGAGCCGTTCGAACTGCTGCGCATGGCCCTGCGTGGTGCCGACGACGAGACGTTCGCCGTCGCCGCCGCCGCACTGGCGAAACTGGCGACGAAGGACCTGCGGGGCGAGGTCGAGGACGCGTTGGCGCGCGTCGACGACGACACCGTGCGCGCGGCGCTGGTGGCGCGACTGGCCGAACTCGGCCGCGACGACCCGGCCGCCAACCGGCTCGCGGCGCACCTGGCGCCGGCGACAGAGCGGTCGCCGCTGCCGGCGCCGTGGTCGGGGGCATGGCGCGCGCCGGCGTTCACCGCTGGTGATCGGGCCTCGATCGAAGCGCAGCTCGACCGCTGGGAGGCATTCGTGCGCACGACGCCGAACGACGACGCCGCGCGCCTCAGCCTCGCCATCGCGCAGGCCGCGTTCGCCGACGTGTTGGTGCAGGAAGGCGGCCGCGGCATCGACTTCTGGTTCGAGGACAGCCGGCGCAACGCACAGCGCGTCAAGGACGGCGCGCTGCAGAACGAGGTGCAGGCGCTGCTCGCCTACGTCGCCTACATGACCAACGACGCCGAGCCCGCGGCGCAGGCGACGGCGCTGGCGCAGGTGGCGGCGCCCGGCGCCCGCCAGCCCGATCCGTGGCTTGCCAGCCGGCTGCTCGAGTTGATGCTGCTCAGCACCGTGAACGGCGTCTACGCCGATGCCGACGGCGCCAAGCAGCGCAACCTGCGCGCCGAGATCGATCGGGTCACGACGGCGCTGGATCTGCTGCAGCAGCGTGGCAGCCCGAAGGAGCAGCCGTGCCTCGCCGCGATCGGCCTGCTCGAGTTCGCCGGCCTGCGCCGCGAGGCGCGCTTGCAGCTGGAACGGCTGGCAGCGGCGTTCCCTGCGTCGGCTGCGGTGCACGAGCGCTGGCGCAACCGGCTGCTGCTGGACCTCGGCGCCGAGACGATGCGGCGCCACTATGCCCGCTTCGTCGACGCTGCGACAGACAAGCCGACCGCCGAGTGGTTCGCCGGCTACGCGGCGCTGGTGGCGGGCGAGCAGCACATGCGGGACAAGCGCACGGAGGTCGCACTGTCGGCCTACAGCGAGGCCATCGATCGCTTCGCGCGCTGCACCGGCGACGACGAACAGCAGCTGGACTCCGCGCACCACTTCGCAGTGCTGGCGTTGGCCGGCCGCGCGCACCTGCGCTTCGCGTCCGGCGATGCAGCGGGCGCGGTCGCGGACCTGCTGCACGCGGCGGAACTGCGGCCGGCGAGCCTCGACGAGACCGATGGTCTGCTGCGCAAGCCGCGCGCGATCGCCGGCCGCATCGCGCGCGACCTCGCCGCGAAGGGCGAGGCCGAGCTGGCCGCGCGCCTGCAGCCGATGCTGCCCTGACGCCGTCGATCGTGGGTCCGCGAACTACGGCGGCAGCAGCGTCGGCCGCTGCGCGTAGCCCCACAGTTCGCGGTACTTCGGCTGCACATAAGGATGCAGCGCGGCCGCGAAGTGCTCGCCGAGCGCGTTCACGCGGATCAGGCTGATGACGTCGGCGAAGTCCTGCAGGCGATCCGGTGCCGACAGTCCGCTCGCGAGTTTGAGTTCGATCAGTTTCGCCAGCGTCAGGTAGCGCTTGCCGGCCAGTTCGATGGCCGCCTCGGCGGGATCGGGGAATACGACCCCGCGCGGCGTGCCGTCGCCGGGGATGCCGCCGGTGACCAGGATGTCGATCGGCACGCCCCTGTCGGTGTCCTTCACGCCCCGGCTGCCGGCGAACTTCTCGAGCCACCCCAGCCCGAGTGCCTGCTCCTTGAACCGCCGCATGCCGTCTGCGGTCAAGAGCACGTCGACGTCGATCGTCTCCCGCCGGTGGCCGTGTGCATTCACCGCCATGCCGCCGCAGATCGCATAGGGGATCGCCAGCTCCTCCAGCTTCTGGCACAGCCGCGCTGTTGCCAGATGAACGTCCGACGTGCCCATGAAGAACCTCCCCATCTGTTCCCAGCGGTGTTCGAATGCACGGTCGGCGGACGTCATCGCCGCATTGTGCCACGCCATGCAGACAGTGGAGCGGGGGCCGCGCAAACCTCGGGGATTTCCCACGCGGCCATGGGCTCCCTGCGGCCAACCCATGGCTGATGACTTGGGTGGAGCTCGCGGTGGCTTGACAGCCCATCATTTTAGTTTATTCTGTATCTTGCCGTGACCGACCTCCTGCACGTGCTGCACAGCCCCCGACGGCGCGAGATCCTGCGCCTGTGCTGGGACACGCCCCAGCCCGCTGGCGACATCCACCGCGCGCTGGGCGACGTGACCTTCGGCGCCGTGTCGCAGCACCTGCGGCAGCTGCGCGACGCCGGCCTCGTCGACGTGCAGGCCCACGGCCGCGAGCGCCACTACCGCACGCGCCGCACCGCACTCGGCCCGTTCCGCAGCTGGTTGGAGACCACTTGGGACGACGCCCTCTACCAACTGAAGCTCGCGGCCGAACTCGAGGCAGCGCGGCGCGGCCCGTCGCCGCGGCGCACCGCCCGCAAGAGGAACAAGCCATGACCGACCTGCCACACTCGCTGTCCCGTTCGCTGGTGATCCACGCGCCGCGCGAACTGGTGTTCCGCTACTTCACCGATTCGGCACGCTTCGCCCGCTGGTGGGGTGCGGGGTCGACGATCGACTGCCGCGTCGCCGGTGAGGTGAAGATCGTCTACCCGAACCAGGTCGTCGCGCGCGGCGCGGTGACGCGCATCGAGCCCGGTCGCCTGATCGCCTTCACCTATGGCTACGAGGATCCGGCCAAGGCCGTGCCCGTCGGCGGCTCGCTGGTGACGATCGAACTGCACGACCACGCCGACGGCACGCGGCTGGAACTGCGCCACGACCTGCCGACCGCCGCCGAACGGGATCACCACGCGCCGGGCTGGCGCTTCCAGCTGGCGCTGTTCGCGAACGTCGTCGCCGGCGAGTGCCACGCAGACGTCGCCATAGTCGTCGATGCGTGGTTCCGCGCCTGGAGCGAAGCCGACGTCGCCGCGCGCGGCCGCCTGCTCGCACAGTGCGCGGCCAAGGACGTCGTGATGCAGGACAAGTGGACCTGCCTGACCGGACACGACGACCTGCTGCAGCACATCACGATCTGTCTGCAGATGGCGCCCGGCGTCACCATGCAGCGCACCGGCGAGCCGCGGCATTGCCAGGGCACGGCGCTGGTCGACTGGACCGCGAGCGACGCGAAGGGCGAACCACGCGGCAAGGGCACCAACGTCGTGCAGCTCGATGCACACGGCAAGATCGCGCGCGTGGTCGGCTTCTGGTGAGCTGAGGGTGAGTTCGCGGTGCGGCGACCCAGCATGCCTGCGTATGCTGCGGCGCCGAGGCACCGATGTTCGACCGCTTCACCGACAACGCCAAGAAGATCCTGTCGGCCAGCCGCCAGCAGGCGATCCAGCTGCGCCACGAGTACATCGCCCCCGAGCACATGCTGCTCGGGATCCTGCAGCAACCCTGCACGGCGCGCGACCTGCTGGTCGCCCAGGGCGCGGCCCCCGACACGCTGCGGGAGGCTCTGCTCTCCGTGCTCGACCAGACCGGCGGCACGCAGGCCGTCACGGGCCAGCTGCCATTCACGCCCGAGAGCAAGCGCGCGCTCGAGGGTGCGCTCGAGGAAGCTTCCCAGTTGGGCCACACCTACATCGGCAGCCAACACCTCGTGCTGGGCCTCCTGCACGTGCCCGGCAGCCTGCCGGCACAGGTGTTGGCCCGGCTCGGAATCGACCTGGACACCCTGCGCGCCGCGGTGCAGGGCACGATCCCGATGGCCGAGCGCTCGCGCGCACGCCTGCTGCTGATCAGCAACTCGACGATGCACGGCGGCGCCTACCTCGAGCACTGCAGCGCCGAGATCCGCGACTTCCTCGGCCCGCGCAGGCGGGTGCTGTTCGTGCCGTACGCGCTGCACGACCACGACGGCTACACGGCGCGCGCGAGGAACGCATTCCTGGCACTCGGCCACGAACTGTTCTCGGTGCACGAACGCAACCACGCCCCACAGGCGCTCGACGACGCCGACGCAGTGTTCATCGGCGGCGGCAACACCTTCCGGCTGCTGGCCGCGCTCTACCACTACGAACTGCTCAGCGCGATCCAGGCAAAGGCAGTGACCGGCATGCCGTACCTGGGCAGCAGTGCGGGCACCAACGTCGCCACGCTGTCGATCCGCACGACCAACGACATGCCGATCGTGCAGCCGCCGTCGTTCACGGCGCTGCAGCTGGTGCCGTTCCAGATCAACGCGCACTACCTCGACCCGGACCCTGACAGCCGGCACATGGGAGAGACACGCGAGGAGCGCATCCGCCAGTTCCACGAAGAGCACGCCACACCGGTGCTCGGCCTGCGCGAGGGCTGCATGCTGCGTGTCGAAGGCGAACGCATGGAGCTGCGCGGCACGACCGCGGCACGGCTGTTCCAGCGCGGCAGCGCGCCCGTGGAGTTCACGCCGCCGTGCGACCTGTCGTCCCTGCTGCAACCCGACCAAGCATGAAGCACCTGCTGCCGACCATCCTGTTCCTCACCGGCGCGTCGGCCCAGGCGCCGTCCATCACCGAGCACGAACTCGCCGCGCACGTCCGCTTCCTGTCGAGCGATCTGCTCGAGGGCCGCGGCACAGGCACGCGCGGCGACGAACTGGCGCGCCTCTACCTGGCGACGCAGCTGCAGTCGTTCGGGTTGTTGCCCGGCAACGGCGACGCGTGGGAGCAGCCGGTGCCAATCCTCGGCATCACGTCCGAGGTGACTGCACCGCTGACCGCGCGCGGCAAGGGCGGCGAAGCGAGCTTCACGGCGCCCGACGACTACACCGCCGTGGCCGGGAGTCCCACCGCCGAAGTCGCGTGGCGCGGCGCCGAGCTGGTGTTCGTCGGCTACGGCATCACCGCACCCGAGCAGCACTGGGACGACTTCGGCAACGTCGACGTGCGCGGCAAGGTGCTGCTGGTGATGAACAACGACCCGGCCGACGACCCCGAGCGCTTCGCCGGCAAGACGCGGCTCTACTACGGCCGCTGGAGCTACAAGTTCGAAGAGGCCGCGCGCCGCGGTGCACTGGGTGCGATCGTCATCCACACCAACGAGTCCGCCGGCTACCCCTTCCAGGTGATCCAGGCCAGCCACGGCCGCGAGAACTTCTGGCTGCCGTTCGCCGGCCAGCCGGCGCTGGAGGTGCGGTCGTGGTGCTCCGAAGACGCCGCGCGCAAGCTGTGCGCGCTCGGCGGCCACGACCTCGACGAGCTGCGCGCCGCCGCGGAGAAGGGCAACCAGCCGCCGACGCCGCTCGGCGTGACGCTCGGCCTCGGCCTGCGCAACACGCCGCGCGAGATGGCCTCGGCGAACGTGCTCGGCGTGTTGCCGGGCAGCGATGCGAAGCTGCGCGACCAGTACGTCGTCGTCACCGCGCACTTCGACCACCTCGGCATCGGCAAACCGAAGAACGGCGACTCGATCTACAACGGCGCCGTCGACAACGCCTCGGGCTGCGCCGGACTGCTGGCGCTGGCCCACGCGTGCAGCCGGCTGGAGACCGCGCCGCGCCGCAGCATCCTGTTCCTCGCCGTCACCGCCGAGGAGTCCGGCCTGCTCGGTTCGCAGTTCTACACCGAGCACCCGACGGTGCCGAAGCAGCAGCTGGTCGCGAACTTCAACGTCGACGGCCTCAACATCTGGGGCCGGACCGAGGACCTCGAGTTCATCGGCTTCGGCAAGAACAGCCTGACCGCGCTCGCCGAGACGGTCGCGGCGGGCTTTGGCCGTCACATCGCCCCCGACAGCAATCCCGACCTCGGCCTGTTCTACCGCAGCGACCACTTCAACTTCGCGCGCATCGGCGTGCCGGCCGCCTACTTCAAGGCCGGCCGCGAGTTCGTCGACCGGCCCGAGGACCGACGCCGCATGAAGGCCAGCTACACGACCGTGCACTACCACCAGCCCAGCGACGAGATCGCCGCCTGGTGGAACCTCGCCGGCGCCGTCGCGGACCTCGAACTGTTGCTCGGCTGCCTGCGCACCTGCGCCGACGCCGACGCGGCGCCGACCTGGACGCCCGGCGACGAGTTCGAGGCGCTGCGCTGATCCGGTCAGGCTCGCGGCAACGTCAGCACGAAGCAGGCACCCGGTGCCACATCGTCGCCGAGCACGAGGTCGCCGCCGAGGTCGTGGGCGAGGCCGCGCGCGAGCGGCAGGCCGAGGCCGACACCGGGCACCTCGTTGCTGCTGTTCGGCAGAGCGCCGCGGTCGAAGGGAGCGAAGATGCTGCGGCGATGCCCCGCCGGGACACCGGGCCCATGATCGCGCACGCGGAAGCACACGCTGCCGTCGTCCCCGTGCACGTGCAGCTCGACGCGGCGCACGGCGGCGCCTCGCGCGTGCTTGGCCGCGTTGTCGATCAGATTGAACAGGATCTGCCCGACCGCGTCCGCGTCGGTGGACACGCGCATGTCCGCGACCGCCGGCTCGACCCTGACCTGCAGCTCCATGCCCGCGTCGACGAGGCGCCGCCGCAGCACCGGCTCGATGCCTGCCACCAGGGCGCCGACCGCATGTGGTAGGCGGCGACTGGTGAAGCGACCCTCCTCGAGCCGTGACCAGGCCAGCACGTTCTCGACCACTCGCGCCAGTCGATCCGACTCGCGCTGCAGCGTGCTCAGGTATTCCTGCCGCGCCTTCGGCTCCGTGACGACGCCGTCGGCCAGCATCTCGCTGTACATGCGGAACGTCGTCAGCGGCGTACGCAGTTCGTGCGTGACCGCCGACGCGAAGCGCGCGCGGCGTTCGCCGAAGCCGATCGCGGCGCGCAGCGTGAACGCCAGCACCAGCAGCCCGAGCAACGTCACGCTCCAGGTGATGCCGAGGATGGTGTTGGTCGGCAGGCCACTGGCAGCGATCGGCGTCGACAGGGTCACGACCAGCCGCGCGGGCACCGCCGCCAGCATCGACGCCTGCTCGGCGGGCGACGGCACTTCGCAGCGCAGCAAGCGCACACAGTCCGCGGTGAACAGATCGCCGACGAGGCCGCACATCTGCTGCGACACGACGGACCAGTCGAGCACGACGCCCTGCAGGCGCGTGCCGCGTGCATCCTGCACGCGCCGACCGATCGCCAGCAGCAGCGGATCCCCATCGAGCCAGATCGGCACCATCGGTCCGATCGTGCCCGACCCCGCGTTCGCCGCGCCTTCTGCCGGCGCGTGGAACGTCCACTGCTCGCTGGGCTCGGGCACGGAACGAACGGGTGTGGGCGTCATCGTGCCGCTGCCGGCGACATGGCCGCGCCACTGCTCGCTCTGCAGGGCCATGTTGCTGACCTGGCGATTGCCGTACTCGACGACGCTCTGCTGGGTCTGGCTGCTGCTGTCCGGTGGCATCGCGTTGCAGCCGACCATCGGCAGCAGCGCCTCGGCATCGCCCAGCAGATGGGTCAGCGAAGCCAGTTGCAGGCGAGGCCGCAGCTCTCCCAGGCGCTGTTCAGCCCGCGCCAGCACACCTGCCTCGATGCCGTTCGCTTCGGCGAGGTCGCGCTGATTGCCCGTCGGCACCTGCGGGCTCGCGACCGAGCCATCGGGCAACGACTCGAAGTGCAACAGCAGCAACTCCGACTCGAATCCGAGCAGCGGCGACTGCACCAGCACCTCGTCCGGCGCCAGCTTGCTGTAGCCGCGCGTCCACGCACCACCCGTCGGTGGGAAGCACTGGTATTCGGCCGGCGGCCGGCGCGCTTCGCGCGCCAGTTGTGGCGACAGCCAACTGTCCATGCGCCACAACGCGAGCCGCAGCTTCTCGTGCAGTTCCGCCTGCTGCCTGGCATGCACCTCGTCCCGGTCGAGCCGCACCAGCGTGGCCGTCAGCCACCCCAGCACCCCGAGCAGCGGCAGCGCGGTCGCCACGAACCACACCCAGGCTCGCGCGCGATGCCGGGTCACGCCTGGGCTCCATCGCCGAGCATGTAGCCCTTGCCGCGCACGGTGAGCACGACCGCGGGGCGATCCGACGGGTCGGCGAGCTTGTCGCGCAGGTTGACGACGTGCATGTCGATCGCGCGCGTCGTCGTGTCCCCGGACGACAGGCCCCACACGCGTTGCAGCAGTTCGCTGCGGGCGATCGCCCGGCCGCGGTTCTTGACCAGGTAGCGCAGCAGTTCGGCCTCGCGCTCGGACATCTGCACGCGGCTGCCATCGCTCCGCCGGATCTCCCGGCGCTCGAAGTCGACCTCACGGCCGGCGAGCTCGATGCGGCCGACGTCGGACGGCCGTTCGGCACTGCGCCGCAGCACCGCTTCGATACGGGCCAGCAGTTCGCGGCTCGAGAACGGCTTCACCACGTAGTCGTCGGCGCCCGACTGCAGGCCGTGCACACGATCGTGTTCGGCGCCGCGCGCCGTGACCAGGATGACCGGCAGACCGGGCCTCGCCGTGCGGATCGCGCGCAGGATCTCGAAGCCGTCGTGGTGCGGCAATACCACGTCGAGGATCGCGAGGTCGAGCTGCGCCGCCAGCGCGCTGTCGAGGCCTTCGCGCCCATCGGCGCACGCGATCACCGAGTAGCCGGCGAACTGCAGCGCGTCGACGAGGCCGCGCCGGATCGCGGCGTCGTCTTCGACCACCAGCACGGTCTTCGGTGAACTCACGACCTCAGCGTATCCCGGACCGGTGTTCGCCGGCACCAACCTCCGCCGGCGGCACCACCGGGGTCGACACGGGCGCCGGCGCCGGGCGTTCGAAGCCCTTCGCCGCGGCCTGCTCCCGCACGGCCTCGAGCACGGCCTGTTCGAACACCTTCTCGCCGGTCGCCGCGCGCCGCTGCAGCTCCTGCTGCACGTGTGCGTCGCGCTGCTTGCCGAGCTTCTCGATCTGCTGCTTCAGCTCGCCGCGCTTCTTCGCCTGCGCATCGACGTGCGCCCGCAGCTGCTCGGTCGTGAGGCCACGCAGCGCTTCGGGCAGCAGCTTCTTGTCGACATCGCCGAGCGCGAACTTCGGGTCGCTGCAGGCGTCGACGAGATCCCAGTGGGAGTTGGCGTAGAGGCCGCTGGCCTTGGTCTGGCAGCGCTGCGCCGCCGCGGCGGGGTTCAGCCCGGCGACGTTGCCGTCCTGCCGCACCTGGTTCTCGGCCATCACGACGCCCTCGTTGCCGTACGGCACGTAGGTCGTGTTGATCGTCGTGCTGAGCGCGGCGAGTTGCTCGTCGAACGGCGTCACGACGACCAGGTTCGCATCCTGCTCGATCGCCGCGAACTGGCCGTCGGCAAGCTTCGCCACCTCACGCCAGCCGGGCGCCTCACCGTCCTGCGGGTTGCCGCAGTAGATCGAGTTGACGACGATGCCGTGCGCGATCGCGTCACGACACTGGGTCGGCACGTCGAGCTTCGGATCCTGCGTCGCCGCCTCGTTGCCGGCGACGAACAGCAGCTTCAGCGCCTTCTGATCCGGTGACCACTCGAGCTGATCGAGCGCGCTGCGCACGACGCGGGCGACGTATTCTTCGCCGCCGTTGGTCGTCAGCTCGAACAGCTTCTGCGACACCAGGTCGAGGTCGGTCGTGAAGCCGGTCTCGAGCTTGACCCAGCCGCTGTCGGCACTGTGTGCGCTGCAACCGTAGGTCAGCAACGCCACGCGCAACGCCGGCGCCGGCTTCAGGGTCGCCATCTCGTTGACGACGGCCCACAGGTTCTGCCGGGCGGCGTTCAAGAGACCGTCCATGCTGCCGCTGATGTCGAGGCAGATGGCGAGATCGATCGGGCGCGGCGGCGAGGCGGCGACCATGGTCGAGGTGGCTTGCGCGGCGAGCGCGCAGTGCAGCCCGAGGGCTGCGAGAGTGGTGGCACGAAGCGAACGGATCATCGGACGGTCTCCTTCGGGTCAAGGGTGTCGGTCGGGGCGGCGGCTGCTGACGTCGTCGTCACCAGTACGTTCCGACCGTCGAGTTCGAGCAGGATCTCGCCGTGCAGCGACAGCACGCCGGCGCGACCATGGGTCTCCAGACGGCGCAGCAGGGCGAAGAACGGCGCGCTGCCGAACTCGACCGTGGCATCGGCGGCGACGTTGCCTTTGACGACGCTGCAGCCGTCGATCCAGCGCTCGCCGCGCCGGAAGAACGCGCGATCGCAGATCTGCTGGATCGTCGTGGTCTCGACCTCCTGCATGTTCGCGTCGAGATAGCCGTTCTTGTAGTTGGCACGCGACTGGCCCTTCTGCTGCCAGAGATTGCAGCCCTGGTTGACGGCGGCGATGCCGCTGCGCACCGCAAGGGCGCGGGTGCCGAGTTCGCCCTGGCACTGGCGCACGAGGCCGTGCCAGTCGCCGAGGTCGCTGCCTTCGGTGGCGAGGAACGCCGTGTACTCACCGAGCACGCCGAACCGCGTCGACAGCCGCAGGACCTCGTCGCGCAGCTCGCGCAGCCGCGGATCCGCGAACGGGTCGGCACCGGCCACCCGCGGTGAGCCACCGAGGTCGCCGCCGCGCTGGCGCAGTTCGTCGACCAGGAACGCGATCTGCCGGCTCGCCCACAGGCGCGGCACGAAGGCATGGCGCGTCGACGCGGTGCGGACCGGCAGCACGAACGAGTAGCTCTTCTCGCCCGCCGGCGAGGTGCCGGTCAAGGTGAACCGAAGGTCGTCTTCGCCGCGGTACTGCCCCAACACGACCAACTGGTCGCCGGCGAACAGGTCGGGCAACCGTGCCGGCAGCACTTCGACCAGGCGCGGCGACGATCCTCCCGCGGCGTCGAACGTCGCGAGCCTCGGCTCACCGAGCACGGGGTGATCGAGGCGGGCGAACGTGCGCGCGACGGCCCGCTCGACGTCTTCTTCGGGCGCGACATAGGTCGTCGTCGCACGCGTCAGGTCGGCGATGCGATCCAGCAGCGGCACGTTGACGTCGTGGCCGACGCCGAAGCAGAACACGCGGCGGCCATGCACATTGCCGGTCTCGACGAGGCGGCGCAGATCGGTCTCGCGCACCGGGCCGACCGTCGGCACCCCATCGGTCAGGAACAGCACCAGCGGCAGCGTGCCCGGCAGCACCGGCGCGCGCAGCGCTTCGAGCAGCGCGTCGTGCAGGTTGGTGCCGCCGTGCGGCGACACCCCGGCGAGGTAGTCGCGCGCGGTCTGCGCCGTCGCGGCGTTCTTGGCGACCGGCTGCGGGAACGCCGAGGCGACCGCGTTGCCGTAGTCGAGGATCTGGATGCCTTCGCCGTCCGCGAGCCCCTCGAGCACCTGCAACGCCGCCGCCTTGGCCTGCTCGAGCTTGCGCCCGGCCATGCTGCCCGAGCGGTCGATCACCAACGTCACCTCGCGCCGCAGCACCTGGCCGGCTTCGCGCCGCGGCGCACCGGCCAGCAGCAGGAAGTAGCCGCCGCCGACGCTCGGGTCGGGGCAGGCGAACAACGTCGCGGTCGGCCGCGCGGGATCGACGGCGGTCGTGAAGCTGAGCCGGAACGCGCCCGGATCGAGCCGGCTGGCCGCGGCCACCTCGGCGACCAGCGAGCGGTCGCTGCGGCGCGTGAGCTGCAGTTCGTGGCTCGGCGAGTAGACGACGCCGATCGGCGCGGCGGCCTGCAGGTCGACGGTGATCGCCCACGGCGCCTGGTGGGTCAGCAGTTCGCTGCGCGGCAGCACGTAGTCGACCCGGTCACCGTCGATGTCGAGCACGTGCTCGTAGGTGATGCGCAGCCGCTGGCGACCGTGCGCCGGCACCGGGAACACGCTGCTGCGCAGGCAGCGCCAGTCGACGAACTCCAGCAACGCCGGGTCGCGCAGGCGCGACGTGATCTGGTCGTAGAGGCGGCGCGCTTCGTCGCGCGGCAGCACCTGCGCCGTGGCCTCGGGTGCGGGGCCGTCGAACGCGAACGACGACACCGCGGCGTCGTCGGGCACCGGCAGCAACAGCACGGCTTCCTGCGGGCGCGAAGCCGGGTTGTGCAGTTCGATCTCGAGCTGCGTCACGGCGGTGCGGTCGAGGATCCGGATGCTGGCGGTGACGCCGGCGACCTGCACCGGCACTTCGCTGGTCGGCGCCAGCACGGCGTGGCCACCCACCACCCACTGCGGTTGCCGGTGAGACTGGGCGGGCAGCACCGTGATGGCCGCCGCGAACAGGAACGCCGTGCAGATCTCGGTTCTCATGTCACCTCACTCGTCGGCACATCAGACGCGCGAGTCGGCGTTTCGTGGGTAAGCAGCGGGTAAGGCCCGTCCGGAACGGCGCCGCGGGGCACCGTCACCTCACAACCGCCGCCACTTCCCGGACGAGCGAACCCGTTCCCGTGCGGTCGCGTCGGCGAACTGGCGGTGCAGCCCGCAGTCGGCGCACAACACGGCGTGCAGTCGCGCGGTGGCGAACAACCGGCCGAGCCCGGGCAGCAGGTTCGGGGCGTAGCCGCCGCCGGAGCTGATCGCCTTCTCGGTCACGAACAGATCGTTGCCACCGCAATTGGGGCAGGTGAAGTGGTCCGGGTTGGCCGGGCCAGGGTCGGGTGCCGTCATGCCCCCACCGTAGGCGGGCGGCGGCCAACGATGTCACCAGGGAGCTTGACGACTCCCTGCCGGCGCCTACTTTCGATCGCAAAGCCACGCCATGGAACTTCGCGACGCCATCGACCAGATCTCGACCATCCGCACGCAACTCGCCGCGACCGAACGGCTGCGCAGCCTGCGCGCGGTCCCGGTGGCGCTCTCCGGCCTGCTCGCGGTGCTCGCCGCCGTGACCCAATCGCTGTGGCTGGGCGCGCCGATGATCGACACGCGCCGCTACCTGCTGCTGTGGTGCGCCACCGCCGTGGTCGGCGGCCTCGCCGCCAGCGTCGTCGTGCTGCGGCGCCTGCAGCAGAGCGACTCCGCGCTCGGCATCGCCAACGCACGACTCGCCGTCATGCAGTTCGCGCCGAGCCTGCTCGTGGGCGCGATCGTCACCTGGTTCGTGGTCGATCGCCTGCCGTACCAGCTGTGGATGCTGCCGGGCATGTGGCAACTGCTGTTCGGCCTCGGCAACCTCGCGGCGCATCGTCTGCTGCCCGGCCCGGCGGCGTTCGTCGGCGTGCTCTACCTTGCGAGCGGCACCTGCTGCCTGTGGTTCGGCGAACGCGCGCTCGATCCGTGGGCGATGGGCTTGCCGTTCGCCGTCGGCCAGCTCGCGCTCGCGGCGATCCTCTGGTGGCAGAACGAACGAGCCGTGATCGGCGCGGAGGCACGACCGTGACCGGCAAGAAGGAACGCGACGACGGCCGCTACGCCTACGAAGGGCTCGACCGCGTGCTGCACGAGAAGGCGCGCCTCGGCATCCTGACCTCGCTGGCCGCACGCACCGACGGGCTCTTGTTCACCGACCTGAAGACACTCTGCAACCTGACCGACGGCAACCTGTCGCGCCATCTGACCGTGTTGCAGGAGGCCGGCATCGTCGACATCCACAAGGGCTACCGCGGTCGACGGCCGCAGACGCTGTGCCGCCTGACCGACTCCGGCCGCAAGCGCTATCTCGACTACATCGCCGTACTGGAGTCGGTGCTGGCCGACGCCGTCGACGCCGCGAAGAGCACGCGCAAGCCGCGCCGCGTGCTGCCCGAGGGTTTCAGCCCGGCGTAGCACGCAGGGTGTCGGCAACCAGGATCGTGTAGCTGCGGCCACGCTCGGCGATGGTGAGGTCGGCGTGCAGCGTGCACCCGTTCGCGGCCAGGAAGGCGCGCGGCACCTCGCTGCCGCCGAACGGGTTCAGCACCAGCCGCACGCGCCGGTCCAGCAGGCGCGACCAGCCACGTTCGAGGATCCCCACCATGGTGCGCGGGCCGAGGCCCGCGATGCACAGCACGTCGAAGTCGTCGGCGCCGAGCGGCCCGAGACCGTCACCGTGCCGCAGCTCGACCTGCTCGGTGCACCTTACGCGCCGCAGCCGCCGCAGCGCGTCGGCGAGCGCAGGTTCCGAGTCGTCCGTCGCTATGCAGTGCTGCGCCCGTTGCGCGCGCAACACCGCGATCGGCAGGATGGCGTGGTTGGTGCCGACGTCGGCGAACACGCGCGTGCCGTGCGGCACGCACCCGGCCAGCGCACGGATGCGCGGCGTGACGCCGAGCCGGCGTGTGATCGGCGACAGGGTGCGAGGGGTCATCGGCGGCGGCGCACCCTACGACCCCGGCGCGCGAGCGTCACGCGCGCGGCCGTGGATCGGCGATCGCCGCACCGACAGCGAGGCTCGCCAGCTTCGAGTCCGCCACCTGGAAGTACGGCCGCTGGCGCGCATCGAGGCCGCGGAACACCAACGTCGCGCCAGCGGTGCCGATCAGCACGCGGCGCAGCGTCGAGACCAGCGCGTCTTCGCGGCGCACCGGCACGTCCTCGGCGCCGCGGCGCAGGACCAGCAGCACGCAACGGCCATCGCACGTCGGCAGCAGCGGCTGCAGTTCGACTTCGACCTGCCGCAGATGGGCCCCATCAGTACCGGACTCGACACCCAGCATCAGCAACGGCGGCGCCGCGGTGTCCTTCTGGCCGAGGATCGTGACGCGCGGCAGCGCGTCCAGCTCGGCCGCATCCAGTTCGGCTGCCACCGCTGCCATTTCGGCGGCGGCAGGCACGACCGGCGGCGGCGCCACTTCGGCGGGTGCCCGCGGCGCGGCTACGGCCACCGGCGTGATCGCGGTCGCGCCGGGCAAGGGCGGATGCAGCTGATGCGGCGTGCCGGAGCCATCGTCGAGCAGCACCTTCGCCGCCTTCTTCGCCACCAGCCCCTGGAGCAGACGCACCACTGGCGGCGACGTCGCCTCGGCGCCCGGCCAGGCAACCGTGATGGTCGCCGTCATGACCGAGCCGAGGCCCGCGAGCAGGCCCGGCAGTTCCCGGTCGACCAGGCGCGCGACCATCGTGTCGTCCGCCGACGGGTTCACGGGCAGGCGTCGGCTGAGCCCGGTCTTCTCGGGCACGCCGAACAGCGGCGGATGCACGCGCAGCGGCTCGGGTCCATCGAGCAGCACGTTCGCGGCGCCGCGTGCGACCGCGGCCGCGGCGACGGCGTCGGCCACGGCGGACGGCGCCACGACCACGGTCGCACCGGCCGGCACCGATGCGGCGTCGAGTTCCCGCTGCAACGCCTGCGCCTGCTGCGTCTCGTTGCGGCCGGCGGCCACCGCCGCGACGTGCACTTCGTCCGCCGTGCGGGTGATCGTCAGCAGCGGCGGCAACAGCACGTCGATCGCACCGTGGTCCTCGACCTCGAGCCGCATCGCACCGGCCGTCTCGATCGAGGTGCACAACGAACGCAGCAGCGTGCGCGAGACCGGTGCGCTGCCCGCGATCTGCACCCGCACGGACTTGCCGCGCAGACGACCCGCGAGCGAGGCCAGACGCCGGTCCACCGCGCGCTGCAGTTCGAGCGGCTTGCCGGCATCGGTGTCGAGGCGCAGCGTGAAGCGATCGCCATCGACTGCGAGTCCGGCCGGGTCGGGCAGCATCGGCTCGCGCCGTTCGCCGCCCACCGTGCAAGCGAGCTGGTGCGGCTGCAGCAGGGCACCGAGTTCATCGCGGCAGAACGACTCGATCTCGCCGTCGACGGCGAACCCGGCGGGCCAGTCGACGACCACGGCCTTGCCCTTGGTTGCGTCGATGTGCGCAGGAGCCTCCCGCCGGAAGGCGGCCAGCAGGGCCGTACGGTCCCGGCTGCCGGCCTGCACGCGCAACGTGGTCTCGGTGCCGACCGCGCAGGTCAGCAGCGGCGGCCAGACGATCTCGGGCCCGCCATCACCATGCACCGAGACCTGTTCGGCACCGGCGCGGCGGCAGCGATCGACGACCGCGTCGACGACCGCCGCGGTCAGCGGCTTCGTGCCGCGCACGACGACCGACTTGCCGGCGAGCACCGCGTTGTGATCGGGCAGCACCATCGTGACGATCTCGAGTGTCGTCTCCTCGTCGTCGGCCGGGTCGATCCGGATCGTCGCGCCGCTGCCGGCCGCCTCGACCTTCACGCGGTCGGTCAACTCATGGTCGAACAACACGCTGCCATCGACCACGACCCTGGTGGCGCCGGCTTCCCGCAGCGTCGCTTCGATCTGCTCGCACGCATCGTCGTCGGGCGACGCACCGCGGAACGTGAACTCCACCCGCCGGTCGCGCGCCGTCGAGGCGACCGAGGCCAGATGGCGGGTGATCGCCATCGCCAGGTCCTCGGCTTCGGTCACGCCGGTGTCGACCTCGACGTGCAGCACGCCTGCTTCCGTGCGGGTACTGACGTCGACCGTCGGCAGGGTGCCTTCGAACACCGTCTCGTCGCCGTAGCCGCGCCGCACGACCGCCAACAGCGGTTTGTGCTGCTTCAGCAGCTCGGCGACCTTGGACTTGGTCGCACTGCCGACGATCGCATCGCCGGTGAATCGCACGAGCACACGCTTGTGGCGCACGCCGGCGGTCGAGATGGCGCGCTGCAGCGGGGCAGTCACGGCCTCGGTCACCGCGCCCTTGTCCATCGCCGCGGTGTGCACGGTCAAGGTGACGTGGAAGCCGGGCTCCAGCTCCTTGCTGTCGACCCGCACGGGCCCGTCGACGACAGCCTCCTCCTCGATCGGTTCGAGCGTGGGCAGTTCCGCATCCAGCGGCACCAGCTCGGGCAGGTCCCCGTCGATCTCGTCTTTCGCGGGGCGGTCGGGGCGCTTCTTCGGCAGTCCGTGGCGGTGCTTGGAACTCATCGGATCGTCGCGGTCGGAGGAGGAGACCGCAGACTAGGAGTCGGTGCCGCGCGAGCCAAGGACGCAGGCACCGTTGCCGGGTGTGACCGGCGCACTTCCCACCGCGGCGACCCGCATCCGGATCGCCGCGGGAGGCGCCCCTCAATAGCCCATCGTCATCTTGAAGGCATTCGACGACGCCCAACCATCACCCGCGGCACCCGGATCCCCGGGGACCCACGCCTGCCAGTATGTCGAGCTGCCGCACAGCGTCGGGTCGTTGGGCAAGGTGAACGGGACGATCGAGATGCCGCCGAAGTTGGTGGTCACCAGGTTCAGCACCAACGGCTCCGCCCAGGCGATGCCGCCGTCGAACGGGATCGCCACCTCGTTCTGGCCCCAGATCAGCACGGCGATCCAGTTCGGGTAGGCGTTGCCGAGTTGCACGACCCAAATCGACGGCACGATCGGCAGGGTCGCCTGCAGGATCGGCACGCCGTTCTGGCCCGGCTTGCCGGCGCCGTAGCTGACGACCGAAGCCAGGGCGAAGCAGCCGTCGAGCATGCCGGTGGCGCACAGCCCGAAACCACACGGGCCGATCGGCACCGCGGTGCCGCGCACTTCGATCGTCCAGGTGCCGAGCGCCGGCGACGCCACGGCGACGCGCTCGACGTTGTTCTTGGCGTCGGCGACGCCGCCGACCACGGACCAGCCGCCGCTCCACACGTTGCCCCGGTATTGCGTGCCGCCGGGCGCGGTCACCACCAGGTCGAGGTCGTCGACCACCGGGTTGCTCGAGTTCACCGTGCCGGCGTAATCGGTGAAGGCCAGCGTCACCTCGAGCGGCCGCAGCGAATTGGTGACGTCGATCGTGTAGGTCTTCGTGCCGTTGGTCGACAGGCCGTTCGCGCGGCGCACGTCGACGACCCAGAGGCGACCGATGTCGCCGGTGAAGTGCAACGACTCGTCGAGCACGACGTGGCCCCAGCCTTCGGTGTCGCTCGGGTAGCCGGCGACGCCGGTCATGTCCTGGCAGGTGTTGACCAGCACGGCCTTGATCAGCGCACCGGTCGGCGTGACCGAGTCCGCGGGGGTCGCGACACCCGACGGGTAGAAGCCATCGACGAAGTACTGCCGGATCAGCGCGCCCGCGGCGGTCGCCGACGGAGACGCCATGCTGGTGCCGGTCAGCGTGGCGGTGCCGCACGAGCTGGTGCTCGCCGACACGATGCTGCAGCCGGGCGTGAACAGGTCGGGCTTGCGCCGGCCGTCGGCCGTCGGCCCGACGCCGCCGCCGCACTTGTTGTTGGCGCTGGCGCCATTCTGGCCGTTGCCGACCGCGACCAGGTTCTTCGCGTTCTCCGGGTTCTTCAGCGCCGACAGGTTGGTCTCGGCGAAGAAGACCAGGTTGTCCTCGTTGGTCCATGCGAACGCATCGATCGCGTTGCAGTGCGTGTTGTAGGCCGTCGTCGCGTCGTTGCCCCACGAGTTGGTGTGCAGGCGCGCGCCGTTCGCGGCGTGGGTCGTGGCACGAGCGGCCCAGACGCTGGCCGAGTAGTCGCTGCTGTGCGCGATCTTCGCGGCGTAGGCGAGGCCCCGGTTCGCCGTCGAACCGTTGATCGGGAACGCATCCCCCGCGGCGGTACCGGCGGTGTGCGTGCCGTGGCTGTCGGAACTGCCCGAGCCCGAGACGTAGACCAGCTTGCGGTGGCTCGGACCGATCGGATTCGAGGTGTCGTTGAAGTAGCACGACGTCGTCGCGATGCGGCCGTCCTGGTGGCCGATGACCTGGCCTTCGCCGTGCAGGCCGTGATTCCAGATCGTGCGGCTGTTGGTGACGCCGGACTGCACGGTCCACGTCATCGTGTCGTTGCGCTCGGTGACGATGCTCTCTGGTTCGACCCACTGCACGTCGGCGCAGCGCCCCAGCGCCTTGGCGCCGCCGGCGCCGGGCCGCACGATCGCGAGACGGCGATCGATCGCGTCGTCCTCTTCGTCGACCGTCGCGCCAGCCGCCACCAGCTGGGCACGCAGCTGGTCGGCGCTGATGCCGGGGAAGCCGAGCACGGCCAGCCGCGCGTGGGCGTTCGGCTGCAGCAGTTCGGGCTCGATGCGGTAGGCGGGGTGCAGCGGCGACGACCAGATCGCGGCGCCGGCAGTCAGGGCGCGCTGCACGTCGGCGTTCGTCGCCCGCGCGATGAACGTGTGGTTCGGCACGTAGTCGAGCAGCTCGAGGCGGAGCTTGCGCAGCGCGTCCTTCGCGGCCTCGGTCACCGGGCCACGCATCTGCACCAGGAAGTAGCCGCGCGCGTCGTCGGGCGCCGCCGCTGCGATCAGGTCGGCCGGCAGCACCGGTGCGGGGCCCGACGTGTCGAACTCGGCGAACTTCAACGACAGCCAGCGCGGCAGTTCGGCGCGGCGGTTCGCCTCGGCCCAATCGAGCGACTGGGCCGGGCGGGAGTCCGCGCCGGCCGGCGCCTCAGTCGACTGTGCTGCCAGGGGCAGCGCGAAGTACAGGAAGGTGGCGCAGAATCGGCCGAGCATGGATGGAGACATTGGCAACGCAGTGCGGTCGCGGGGGCGGCTGGCCGGGAAGGATACCCGAAACCCGTGCCGCGCGTCAGGGCGCCTCGAACCGGGCCCGCTCCTCGGGCGACGGCTCGCGGAACGGCCGCACGACCCGGAAGCCGACGTGCTGACCCTCGGTCAGGTACCACCAGCTCTTCGGGATCTGCGGGTCGCGGGCATTCCACTCCGGCCGGGATGCCTGTCGCGCCGCCGATCGCAACGCTGTGGCCGGGTCGCGCCAGCTGCCGCCGCGCACCACGTGGGAAAAGCGCAGCGGTCGGTCGCCGGCGTCGCGGCCGGGCGGCAGATAGGGCCCGTGGCGCAGCCCTGCACCGTGTGCGGGCGCATACGCATCGGCGAAGTAGCCATCCGCGACCCACTCGGCGACGTTGCCGTGCAGGTCGCAGAGCCCCCAGGCGTTCGCGGCCTTGTGGCCGACCAGGTGGTAGGCCTGCACCGGCAGAGCACCGCGCTCGAGTTCGCGCGCACTGTTGTCGGCGAACCACGCGAACTCGCCCAGCCGCTGCGCGTCGCCGCCGAACGACCACGCCGTCGTGCTGCCCGCCCGGCAGGCGTATTCCCATTCCGCTTCGGTCGGCAGGCGATGGAAGCGGCCGGTCTTCTGCGACAGCCACTTGCAGTACTGGCGCGCCGCCACGTGCGACATGCAGATCGCCGGATAGCCGTCGCGCCCCATCTGGAACGTCATGTCGACGTACGGCGGTGTCGGGCGCGACACGCCGTCGGGCCGCTTGCTCTGCCGCAGTTCGCCGTCGGTGCTCCACAGCTCGAACTCGGCCCATGTCACCTCGCAGCGGCCCATCCAGAATGCCTCGACCTCGACGTCGACCTGCGGCCCCTCGTCGGCGTTGCGGCCCTCCTCCTCGGGCGGACTGCCCATGCGGAACCGGCCCCCGACGATCGGCACCATGTCGAACCCCACATTGCTGCCGGGCATCGCCTGCCGGTAGGCGATGAACTCGCCCTGGCCCGGTTGCGGCCCGGCGGGCGCAGGCGCCGTGGACGTGGCGGTCGAGGGCGAGGCCTCGCCACAGCCCGTCAGCAGACAGCTGGACGCGAACACGATGAGCGAAAAGCAGGGGCGCAGCACGGGTGGCGCAGCTTACTCGCGGCTGCCGCGCCGGGTCGACCCGGCGATTTTCACCCGGGTCGCTTACGCGGGCGGCGCGACCGGATCCAAGTCCGGTCCCAGCGTCCCAACCAGCGACGAGCCCGCGATGCAACGACCCCTGCTCCTGGCGTGCCTTCTCACGCTGCTCTCCGTCGAGACCATGACCGCGCAGGGCTTCCGGCCCATCGGCGCCATGCCGATGGTGCCGCCGGTGCTGCCGCACCCCGGCCTGCTGGCGCAGCCCTCGACGCCGCCGGCCGCGGCGCCGGCGCAGGCGGCCCAGTGCGAGGCCATGCCGCCCGGCGATCCGGCGACGGACGGCCCGAAGCTCGCGGGCAAGGAACTGGCGCGCGCGATCGCCAAGGTCACGGCGCTGAAGTGGTTCGACGACCTCGGCGAGGCCCGCCTCGAGTCGGCCGCCACCGGCAAGCCGATCCTGTGGCTGCAGTCGCTGGGCGATCTCGACGGCTTCGCTTGAAGCGCTTTGCAGAGCCTGCGGGGCGTGACCCTGCCGAACGAAGAGGTGCTCGAACTGCTGCGCGAACGCTTCGTGCTCGGTGCGCACGACATCGAGCGCGAGCAGCACGTCGGACTGTCGCACGGCTACAAGTGCACGCAGACGGCGGTCGGCACCACGAACGGCGCCGGCGGTCGCAACGTGCAGATGCTGGTGCTCGCGGCCGACACGACCGTGCTGCACGCGCTGCCCGGCTTCTGGCATCCGCAGGAGCTGGTGGCCGAGTTGCGGCTCGCGCTGGAACTCCACCAACTGCGCGCTGACGACCAACGCTCGCCGAAAGCGACGCTGGCGATGTTCCGCGCCCTGCACGAGGCGGCCGCGCACGACGACGCGACGACGCGCGACGGCTGGCAGCCGTTCGACGCCAGCGAAGAACTGGATCGCGCCGCCAAGCAGCCACGCGACACGGTGCTGTGCGACGTCCATGGCGCGCCGATGCTCGGCCCGCGCGGCGAGCTGCAGCTCAAGCCGATCCGCCGCCTCGTGCACGATCGCCTGCTGGCGCAACCGTTCCCGCTGCTGGCCGAGTTCGACGTCGAGCACTTCGTCGACTACGGGCGCGCCTACTACGACAACAACGCGTGGGTCGACAAAGGGCGACCGTTCCCGCGCGCGGAACGCAGCAACGCCCAGCGCGAGAAGCAGCGCGCGAAGGCCGAGAAGGCCGCACTCGCGGCGGCGAAGCGCTCGAAGTGATCCGGCGGGAGGGCCCGCATTCGTTGGGCCGCTGGCGACGACGCGGGTACAAGCGGTGGCATGTCCCGTCCCTCGCTCCTTCCCGGCGACCGGCCCTCGCCGTTGCGCCGTCTGCGCTGGCTGCCGCTGCTGCTGGTCCCGATCGTTCTGCTGACGTCGATGTACCAGGTGCCGGCCGACGGCGTCGGCGTGCTGCTGCGTTTCGGCCGCTACTCCTCGACCCAGGAACCCGGGCTGCACTTCAAGTTCCCGCTCGGCATCGACTCGGTCGAGATCGTGTCGACCAAGCGGCAGCTGAAGCTCGAGTTCGGTTTCCAGACGCCCAACGCGACCAACCCGGACCAGTACCCGACGTATCCGGAGCGCGAGAAGAGCATGGTCACCGGCGATCTCAACGCCGCGCTGGTCGAATGGGTCGTGCAGTACCACATCGACGACCCGAAGCTCTACCTGTTCCAGGTGCTGCTGCCGTCGCGCACCCTGCGCGACCTCAGCGAGGCCGTGATGCGCGAGGTGATCGGCGACCGCACCGTCGACGAGGTGATCACCGTCGGCCGCGCCGAAATCGAGGCCCATGCCGTCGAACGGCTGCGCACGGTGTCGAAGGCCTACCAGCTCGGCTTCGCGATCGACCAGGTGCAGCTGAAGAACGTCAATCCGCCACGCGACGTGCAGGCGTCGTTCAACGAGGTCAACAAGGCCGAGCAGGACCGCGAGAGCATGATCAACGTCGCCAACGGCGAGTACAACAAGGCGGTGCCACGCGCCCAGGGCGAGGCCGCGCAGAAGATCAGCGAGGCCGAGGGCTACAAACTCAAGCGTGTCAACGAGGCACTCGGCGACGCCGGTGCGTTCCAGGCCGTGCTGGCCGAGTACATCAAGGCGCCCGCGGTCACCAGGACGCGCCTCTACCTCGAGACCATGCGCGAGGTGCTGCCGGCGCTGGGCAGCAAGTGGATCGTCGACGAACGCGTGACACAGCTGCTGCCGATGCTGTCCGCCGCCGCGGGCAAGGAGGCTTCGAAGTGAAGCTCCTCCCGATCCTCGTCGGCATCGCCGCGTTGCTGCTCGTGCTCGTGCTCGGCGGTGCGTTCTACACCGTGCACCAGACCGACACCGTGATCCTGACCCAGTTCGGCAAGGTCATCGGCGACCCGGTCACCGAACCGGGCCTGCACTGGAAGACGCCGTTCGTGCAGGACGTGCACCGGCTGGAGAAGCGGCTGATGGCGTTCGACGGCGCGGTGACGCAGATGCCGACCAAGGACAAGACCTACATCGAGGTCGACACGTTCGCGCGCTGGCGCATCGGCGATCCGTTGAAGTTCTACCTTTCCCTGACGGACGTGCGCAGCGCCGACTCACGGCTCGAGGACATCATCGGCAGCGAGGTGCGGTCGGCGGTGGCCGGCCACGAGCTGATCGAGATCATCCGCAGCGACAAGACTCGCGTCGCTTCGGCCGAAGCCGAGCAAGGCACGATGACCTCGGTGCTGCGCACCGCGCGGCGCGGCCGCATCGAGCTGGAGAAGGACATCCTCGCCGCGTCGGCGCCGAAGTTGGTGCCGCTCGGCATCGAATTGCTCGACGTGCGCGTCAAGCGTGTCAACTACAATGCCGACGTGCTGCCGCGCATCTACGAGCGCATGAAGAGCGAGCGCCAGCAGATCGCGCAGCGCTTCCGCAGCGAGGGCGAAGGCGAGGCCGCGCGCATCATGGGTCGCAAGGACCGCGACCTGCGCGAGGTCGAGTCGATCGCCTACAAGCAGGTGCAGCAGACGCGCGGCGAGGCCGATGCCGAAGCCACGCGCATCTACGCCGAGGCCTACGACCAGAGCCCGGCGTCGCGGGAGCTGTTCACGTTCCAGAAGACGATGGACACCTACCGCGGCGTGCTCGACGGCAACACCAACCTTGTGCTGTCGACCGACAGCGAGTTGTTCCGGCTGTTCAAGACCATGGAACGCTGACGCTTGGTGCCGTCGCGGCCTTCGCTGGCGGCGCTCGCGTGGCGCTTCCTTGGCTTCGGGGCGCTGGCGTGGGGCGGGCCGGTGGCGCAGATCGCCGCGCTGCACCGCGAACTGGTCGAGCGCGAGCAGTGGGTCGACGAGGCCCGCTTCCGCAAGGTGCTGGCGGTCTACCAGGCGCTGCCGGGGCCCGAAGCCACGGAGCTGTGCATCTGGTTCGGCACGATCGCGCGCGGCCGGCTCGGCGGACTGGTCGCGGGGCTCGGCTTCCTGCTGCCGGGGCTGACGCTGATGCTGCTGGCGAGCTGGCTGCTGCTCGGCCTCGATCCCTGGCCGCCGCTGTTGGCAGCCTCATTCGCCGGCATGCAGGCGGCGGTGGTCGCCCTGGTCGCGCGCGCGGCGTGGCGGCTGTTCCGCGCCTCGACGCGCGGCAGCTTGGTCCTGATCGCGATCGCCCTGGTCGCCGCCACCTTGGCGACCATCGGTGTCACGTTCGGCGGGCCCGGCGACGCGGTCGGCGGCGGCCGTGTCGAACCCGGCCACGTCGGGTTGCTGTGGACCGGCCTGCGTTCCGGCCTGCTGACGTTCGGCGGCGCCTACCCCGTGATCCCGCTGCTGCAGGCCGACGCCTGCGGCCCACACGGATGGATGACGGCGTCGCAGTTCACGTCGGGCCTCGCGGTCGGCGGCGCGCTGCCGGCGCCGATGGTGATCCTCGGCACCTGGGTCGGCTGGGCCGGCGGCGGCCTCCCCGGCGCCCTGCTGGTGACGGTCGGCATCTTCGCGCCCGCGTTCGTGTTCCCGCTGTTGCTGCACGACGCGCTCGAACGGCTGACCCGGAACCGGCGCATGCACGCCCTGCTGGATGCCGTCACCGCGGCCGTCGTCGGGCTGATCGTCGCGGTGGCGCTGCAGATGGCCACGACCCTGACGTCGCCGGTCCGCCTCGCGATCGCCGGTGGCGCGCTCGCGCTCCTGGCCCGCTGGCACAGCCGCTTCGTCGTGCTGCCGGTCGTGTTCGGCGCGGCGCTCGTCGGGCTGGTCTGGCTCTAGCCCGAACGATTCCTGAGGACACGAGCGAAGGCCCGCTTCCCCGCTTGGTGCCAAGGCGCGCGGCGGCTCAGGCCGCCAGCCATACGGCGCCGAGGTTGTGCAGTGCATGCGCGAACACGCCGGGCAGCAGGCTGCCGCTGCGCCAGCGCAGCCAGCCGAACAGCAGTCCGGCGACGAAACGGTGCGGCAGTTCGAGCAGGTAGCCGCCGCCGAGCCCGTGCAGGAACGCGAACAGGATCGAGGTCAGCAGCAGCGCCGTGCGCGGCGCCGCCAGCACGCGCGCAGCCCGCCACGCGGCCCCACGGCAGAGCCACTCCTCGCCGAGCGGCGCCAGCGCCACGGCGCCGATCCAGAGCGCGGCGGTCGGCGCCTCGGCGTCGCCATCGCCCAGGTATGCCGTCAGCAACCACGCCGCCGCGAGCGACAGCACCGCGGTCGGCGCGGCGGCGAGGCACCAGCGCCACGACACCCCGAGCGGCAGCGCCGCAGGCAGTTCGCCGAGCACGAACGACGCCACCAGCGCCGCCGCGAACACCGAGGCGGAACCGACCAGCACCGACGGCCACTCACCGTCGGCGCCAGCGACCAGGTCGCTGCCGCCGAGCAGGCCGAACAGCGTGCCGGCGCAGGCCACGCCGAGCGCCAAAGCCGCGCGCTGATAGCGTCCACGCTCGGCACGGACACCGGCCAACAACGTGCGGCGGTGTTCGACCGTCGGCGTCCCGCAGGCACCGCAGAAGCGGGCGGCGGCGGGACGCAAGGCGCCGCAGGATGCGCAGTGCATGCTCATTCGCGGGGTAGCTGCACGCCGACGACGACCCACTGTGGGTGCCAGAACTCGAAGGTGACGCCGAGCTCGTCGAGGCCCATCGCGAACAGCACCTTCCTGCGGTCGCGGCCCGACGTGCCTGGATCCAGGTCGCCGAGCGCCGGTCGCCGCTGCTGCCAGTCGCGCTTCTCGAGCAGGCGCACCAGGCTGGCGCCGAGGCGTTCACGGCTCGCCGGCCGAAAGCACGCGACCAGCGCATCAGTGCCCTCGGTCGCCCAGGCGCGGCGGAACGCTTCGATGCCAGGCGCGACGTCCGGCACCACGAACGACGGCAGCGAGACCTGCGTGACCTTCCAACCGATGCGCTCATGGCGGCGGAACGCGACCGACAGCTGCCCGTCGCCGCACGGGAAGGTAGCGAGCGCGGAGCCGTTCGACGGTGACACCTCGGGTTCGCCGAGCCTTGGCGGTTCTCCCTTCCAGCCACGCTGCTCCAGGTCGTCGCGCAGGGCATTCGCCCGGCGACTCGCGGCCCCTTCCTCGAACAGTTCGCCGAGCGCCGCGACGTCGCCGCGCGTCCAATGTTCGGCGAACGCCTGCACGGTCGCGTCCACCGTCGGCGGCCGCGTCGCCAGGCGGATCACGGCCACCACGGCGACGAGCCCCACCACCACGATGCCGCCGAGCGCGACGCGGCGCCGCAGGATCCGGCGACCCTCGGCACGCCGTCGGCTCTGCGCGGCGTCGGCGATGCCGCCCTCGACACGCCGGTCGGGATCGAGCCGCTTGCGCACGATCTGCAGGCTCGGATCCGCCGCCATCAGGCGCTGCACGCGCGCCGCCTGACCGACCGCGAACCAGAACGACAGCATCAGCAGGAGGCGGAAGATGTTCATCGGCGCCAGCCCGCCTAGCCAGACGTTGAGCACGGTGTCGAGGGTCCACCAACAGGCGCCGATCGTGGTCCAGACCAGCGGCGCGCGCGTCACCAGCAGCGCGCCGGCGATCGTGACGGCGAGCTGCCCCCACACCAGCACGGTCAGCGCGAGGCGCCAGGAACCGCCCAGTTCGGCGAGCTGGTCGAACGCCAGCTGCCAGAGCACCACCAACAGGCCTGCGCACGCCGACATCGCCCAGAACATCGAGCGCACGCGCAGCACGGTCTGCTTGATGCGCCCGAACTCGTGCCGCGCGCGCGATCGTTCGTAGGCGGCACCACGCCCGCTCGCCTGCTGCGCCGCCACCAGCTTCACGCCACAGTGCTCGCAGAACGCGCTGCCGACCGGCTGGATCGCCTCACACTCGGGGCAAGTGATCGTCTCCATTCGCGGATGGTCGCCGATCAGGGCCGCACCGCCAGATACTGCGGCGGCCAGGCGTGGCCCGCGACCTGCCGAAGACCGGCCTCGCGCTGCACCATGTAGGGATCGGAAAGGAAGCCACGCGCGATCGCACACAGGTCGGCGCGACCCGCGGCGACGATCGTGTGCACGTGGTCGACGCCATGGATGCCGCCGACCGCCATCACCGGCACGCCCGCTTCGGCGCGGATGCGTTCGGCGAACGGGACCTGGTACATGCGCCCGTACTGCGGCTTCGACTCCGGCACGTTGCCGGCCGACGACACGTCGACGACGTCGCAGCCGCGTTCGTGCAGCCACCGTGCGACCTGCACCGCCTCGTCGACGGTGAAGCCCTTGCCTTCGGCGTCGAACCAGTCGGTCGCCGAGATACGCACGAACAGCGCCTTCTCCTGCGGCCAGACGGCGCGCACCGCCTCGAGCACGCGCAGCGGGAAGCGCGCGCGGTTCTGCAGGCTGCCGCCATGGTCGTCGGTGCGCGTGTTCGACAGCGGCGACAGGAAGCTCGACAGCAGGTAGCCGTGCGCCATGTGCAGCTCGAGCACGTCGAAGCCGGCGCGATGCGCGAGCTCGGCGCCGCGCACGAACTCGGCCTGCACCCGGTCCATGTCGGCGGCATCCATCGCCTTCGGCGCCGGCCAGCCGTCGCGGAACGGCACCGACGTCGGGCCCAGCGTGCGCCAGCCGCCGCGCTGCAGCGGCGCGTCACCTTCCCACGGCCGGCTGCACGACCCCTTGCGACCCGCGTGTGCGAGCTGCAGACCGATCTTCGCCGCCGAGTTGCCGTGCACGAACTCGACCACGCGCCGCCACGCCAACATCTGCACCTCGTTCCACAGGCCGGCGCAGCCCTCGCTGATGCGGCCTTCGGCGGAGACGTTGGTCATCTCGGTGAACACGAGGCCGGCGCCGCCGACCGCGCGGCTGCCGAGGTGCACCAGATGCCAGTCGCCCGGCACACCGTCGTGGGCGGAGTACTGGCACATCGGTGAGACGACGACGCGATTGTGCAACCGCAGGCCACGCACCGTGAACGGCAGGAACGCCGGCGGCGGTGGCGGCGCCGTCGCGGTGTCACCTGCCTCGCGGGCGACGACCCGGTCGACGCGTTCGATCAGCTCGGGATCGCGCTTGCGCAGGTTCTCGTAGGTGATGCGGTGGCTGCGCGACATCAGGTTGAACACGAACCGCTCCGGGCTCTGCGCCACGTAGCGTTCGCTGTCCTCGAACCACTCGAGGCTGGTCTGCGCGGCGCGCTGCACCTTCAGCACGTCGAGCCGCCGCGCCTCTTCGTAGGCCTGCAGCGCCGCCGGCACCGAGCGTGGGTGCGCCGCGACCGCATCGGCCAGCGCGATCGAGTCCTCCATCGCCAGCTTGGTGCCGGAACCGATCGAGAAGTGCGCCGTGTGGGCGCTGTCGCCCAGCAGCACGACGTTGTCGTGGTGCCACGACTCGCAGCGCACGGTCGGGAACGTGCGCCAGATCGAACGGTTGGTCAGCAGCTTCTCGCCGCGCAGGTGCTCGGCGAACAGGGTCTCGCAGAACTGCGCCGACTGCGCCTCGTCGAACTGATCGAGCCCCGCCTTCTGCCAGGTCTCCTCGCGGCACTCGACGATCCACGTGCCTCGGCCCTGCTCGAACGGGTAGGCGTGCACCTGGAACAGGCCCCACTGCGTCGGCTGGAACACGAACGTGAACGCCGTCATCTGCTTCGTGGTGCCGAACCACGCGAACTTGCACTTGCGCCAGTCGAGCTGCGGTCGGAACGCGGTCGCGAAGCGCTCGCGGACCCTGCTGTTGACGCCATCGGCAGCGACGACGAGGTCGTGGCCGGCGACCATCGCGTCGAGGTCGGTGATCACATGCTGGAAGTGCAGGCGTACGCCGAGTTCTCGACAGCGGTCGTGCAGGATCTGCAGCAGCCGCTTGCGCGCGAGACCGCAGAAGCCGTGGCCCGTGCTCGTCACCTTCACACCCTTGTGGAAGGTGTCGATGTCGGTCCAGTAGGCGAAGTTGTCCTGGATGCGCGCGAAGCTCTCCGGATCCGCCGCCTCGAAGTTGCCGAGCGTCTCGTCCGAGAACACCACGCCCCAGCCAAAGGTGTCGTCGGCCTTGTTCTGCTCGTAGACGTCGATCTCGACGGCGGGCAGGCGCTGCTTCAGCAGGATGGCGAAGTAGAGCGACGCGGGGCCGCCACCGATGCAGGCGATCTTCATTCGGCCGCAGAGTCTAGAGCGATGCCGCGCGAACTGCTCCTACGCAGCTCCCCCCGGTCCGCGGCCGGACGCGCGCAGAAGCAGCAGCCGCAGCGGCAGCCAGACGAGGGCCAGCACGAGGCCGATCGTCGCCCGGTAGCAGGCCGCCGCGAGCCGGGCGAGATGCAGCGGATCGGCCCGCAACCCGCGCCGCAGCAGGTGTGGCCCCCAGGTCCAGGGCTGCCACCAGGTCACGGCGCGTTGCCGGTCGCGGTCGTCGATCGCCGACACGGGACAGCCGAGTGCGAGTGCGACCAGCCGCAGCGGCTGGAACCGTTCACCGCCGAACCAGGCGACCACCACCCGATCGAAGGTCTCGCGGCGCAGCGCCTGGACGAATGCCAGCTTGCCGCCGGGCGGCTTGTCGCGCCGCAGTTCGACGCCGGCGTGTCGCGCGGCCAGCCACTGCCGATCCTCGTCGTTGGCGAAGCCGACGATCACCGCATCCGGCCAGTCGAAGCGCACCCGCGTCAGCAGCTGGTCGGCGGCTTGCCGGTCGGCCGTCAGGAACACGGCGACCTTCACGGTGACCCTCCACACAACGCCCGGTACACCTGCTCGTATTCGGCGACGATGCCTGCCGTGCCGTGCCTGGTCAGCGCGAGCTGGCGCCCGGCAGCGCCGAGCCGCCGGCGCAGCGCGGCATCGGCGAACAACCGCGCGATCGCCGCTGCGAACGCCGCCGGTTCGTCGGCGACCAGGAGGTGTTCGCCGTCGCGCGCAGCGGTGCCTTCGCATGCCACCTGCGTCGCGACGACTGCCTTGCCGGCGGTCCATGCTTCGAGCAGCTTGCCGCGCAGACCCGAACCCTGGCGCAGCGGCAGCACGATCGCCGTCGCCGCCGCCATCTCGATCGCGAGGTCCGGCACGTAGCCGGCCACCTCGACGCCGGGGCGCTCGGCTAGCGCCGCGACCCGAGGCGGTGCGTCGCGGCCGACCAGCCGCACCAGCGCGCCCGGCACGATGCGGCGCAGGTGCGGCAGGATCTCGTCGCACAACCACATCGCGGCGTCGACGTTCGGCCCATGGCGGAAGTAGCCGACGAACACCACGGTCGCCGCCGCCTCCGGCACCTGCACGTCGTCCGGCACGACGTCCACCTCTCCGCCGCACGGCACGACGGTGAAGGTGAGCCCCGGCGCACGCGGCCCGAGATAGGCCGTGTCCGCTGCCGACAGTGCGACCACGTGATCGACGCGCCGCAGCAGGCACAGTTCGTGCGCAGCCCCCTGCACGGCACGGAAGCGCGCCGCCAGCTTGCCTGCGCCGTGCGCGTGCGGCACCGCGCGCGCCGCCGCGAAGCCGAACGATTCGTGGCAGGTGTAGATCCATGGCGCGAACTTCGGCACGTCGTGCAACAGGTGCAGCATCTCGAGGTACTCGATCTGCACGAAGTCGTGGTCGACCGACTCCAGCGTGCGCACGACGGCGTCGCGCATCGACGGCGCGCTGTAGTCGCGCCACAGCCGCGCCGGCACCGAGTGATGCAGGTTGCCGGGCATCGGATTGCGGACCCGCACGGCGGTCACCACTTCGATGCCGTGCTCGCGCAGCGCCGCGGCGGCCGAACCGTCGTCGCCTGCCTCGACGAAGCCGAACAAGGTCATGCGATGCGTCTTCGCTTGCAGCGCCAGCCGGCGGAACACCGTCCACGAGCCGTCGTAGCCGAGCCGCGGCAGCCGCGCGCTCAGCACCAGCATGCGGCGGCCCCGTTGCGGGTCCGGGGTCGCGAGGCGCCCTAGCGCCGTGTCCTCGCCGCGCCGGTGCGCGGCGATCGAGTTCGCCAGCGGGAACACCTCGGCGTCGCGGCGCACGTGGTGCAGACGCGATCGGCAGCGACCGAGCGCCGCCTCGGGCAGCCGCGGCAGCGCCCGCAGCAGCGCGCGGCACTCGAACCACAGACCGTAGGCACGACTGCGTCCGGGGCGCTTGCCGCGCACCAGCATCGACCACGGCGTCGACAGCAGCACGGTGGCGATCGCCGCGTAGCTGGTCAGGTTGCGCCACAGGAACAGGTGCTGGTTACGGCGGATCATCGCGTCGACGTAGTCGTCGCCGAACGCCTTCCTGCTGGTGCCGCGGTGCTCGTGCAGCACCGAACTGCGGGCCGTGAACAGCACGCGGAAGCCGCGCTTCCAGGCCTCGTACGAGAGCCCCATGTCCTCCATGTAGAACGGGTCGTAGAGCGTGTCGAAGCCGCCGATCGCCGCGTACATCGCGCGATCGAATGCCGCGCTGCCACCACCGGCCCAGAGGGTCGGCACGTAGTCGAGTTCGCGTTCGTCGCGGCTCGGCAGCACGTGCGCGAGCTTGAGCCAGCCGTGCCGCAGTTCGCCGCGCGTGCGACCGGTCTCCTCGCGGCGCTTGTTCGGATCCTTGAAGAACACCTCGGCCGCGACCGCGAACACGCGCGGATCCTGCAGGCCGTCGAGCAGCGGGCCGAGGAAGCCCGGCTGCACGACCATGTCGTTGTTCAGAAACAGCAGCACGTCCTTCGTCGCGCTGTCGACGCCGGCGCGATTGCCGCGCACGAAGTAGCGGTTCTCGGGCAAGGCCACGATCTGGACCCAGGCGTGTTCGCGCTGCAGCCACTCGACGGTGCCGTCCGTGCTGCCGTTGTCGACGACGATCACCTGATGGTCGCCGCCGTGCGCCAGGACCTCGCGCCGCAGCGACGGCAGCAGGCCTTCGAGGTGGTGCTTGCCGTTCCAGGTGACCGTGATGATCGACGCGGCCGACACGTCGCGCGCGCGCGGCTGCCAACGCCGGCGCCGCAGCGCGGCGACCGGCCACCAGACGAGGTCGACGACCGACAGCAGCAGCAACACGAGCACGGCTAGCACGAACGCCACCGGCAGGATCAGCAGTGCGGCGAGCGGCAGCAGCAGCACCTGGACGACAGCGCGCACGCCCTCAGCTCCGCGCGGCCGGTCGCGCCAACGGCCTGCCCAACAACCGCTCCAGCAGCCCGATGTAGCCGGCGAACTCGTTCTCCCAGGCATGATCGCGCGTGAAGCGCCGCGCCTGCTCGGCCATCTGCCGTCCGAATGCCGGCTCGGCATGCAACCGCGCCAGCAGGTCCGCGAACGCCACCAGGTCGCCGTCGGCGAACATGCCGACCTCGTCCTCGTGGAACAACGAGGTCATGATCGACGTGCGCACGGCGAGCATCGGCACGTCCATGGCGACGAACTCCGGCACCTTCAGCGACAACGCCATGTCGATGTGCACGTCGAGGTGCGGCGTGAACACGCCGACCGACGCTCGGCTCATCGCGGCCGGCACGTCTTGCAGCGGCAACGGCGGGCGGATGTCGACGCGATCGGCGACACCGAGCTGCTGCGCCAGGTCGCGCAGTTCCTGCATGGGTTTGCCCTCACCCTCGGAGAGCTTGGCGTGGATGACCAGCTTCAGCCCGGGCACCCGTTCGGCCGCCAGCGGCAGCACGCGCACGCACTGGTCGACACCATGGCGGTGCGACACCGTGCCGAGATAGAGCATCACGAACTCACCGGCGCGCTCCGGCCCGCGCCACGGGTGGCGCTGTCGATCGAACAGCGTCGTGTCGGCGGCGTTCATGACGGCGATGGAGCGGTCGGCGCGCACGGTGCCACGCGCCAGCGCGCCCTGGCGGAAGCGTTCGGTGGCGTAGATGCACGCGCTCGCGAAGCGATGCGACAGCCATTCCTGCAGCCGGATCGGCCAGATGCCCGGGTGCCGCACGCTGGTCTTGAACTTGCTGCAGTAGACCTCCGGCATCAGGTCGTGCACGTCGAGCAACACGACGCGACCGAACAGGCGCGGCCAGAACGCGGCGAACACCAGGAAGTCCGGCATGTTGTGCACGTGCACGACGTCGTAGCGCCGCGCCCGCCACAGCAGCGTCCAGCCGCAGAGCAACGTGAACCAGACGTATTCGAACAGGTAGCGCAAGAGACCGCCGCGCCGGCGCGACAGCGGCAGGCGATGCACGGCGACACCACGCAGGTCCTCGCGCGGCGGCTTGTCCTTCGCGCGCAACGCCAGCACGTCGACGCGATGGCCAGCCAAAGCCAGGGTCTCGGCGTAGCGGCGCACGCGCGCATCGCCTTCGTAGTAGGCGTGCACGACCATGCACACACGCAGCGTGGCAGGCGCATCGGTCATGGGCAACGGCCGATCACGGCGGGTCCGTGTTACTGGATCGTGCCGAGCGCGGGGCCGCCGATCGAGAACGGCAGCAGGCGACGGAACCAGAGGTCGACCCAGTTGCCAGCGTCGGCGATGCCGGACGTCTGGCAGTAGACGACGTCGCCGGGCAGCAGCAGGAAGTCCGGCGACTGATCCAGCAGCACCGCATCCATGTTGATGCGGAACGTGCGATTGGCGCCATCCATGCCGAGCCGCAGGACGCGCACGTCCGAGTGCTTGACCGTGTAGTTGAAGCTGCCCGCCGACGCGACCGCCTGCGTCATCGTGAGACCCGGCTGGTAGGGCACCGGACCGGGGCGGAACACTTCCCCGCAGACATAGACCGACTGCGCCGCGGCTTCCAGCAGGCTCACGCTGACACGCGGCTCGCCGATGAACAGGCCCTTGTATGCCTCGACGATCTCGGTCCGCGTCGCGCCGACGGAACGCCCCCCCACGTGCAAGGGGCCCGGCAGGTCGCGCAGATCGATCGAACCGGTCGGCGAGACCCGCACCTCCTGCACACTGTCGGCTGCAACCCCTTCGCCGCGCAACTGGTCGACACGCACCGACAGGCGGTCCCCCGCCCGCAGCACGTAGTCGCGCTGCATGAACGCCGCCCATTCCAGGGCAACGGCCTTGGCGTCGAACGGCGGCGCCGACGAACAGGCGCCGATCACGAAGACGAGGCAGGCGCTGGCGACGGCCCGGAGCATCCCTGGCACGAGGCGCGGTGATGGATCTGCGGTGGCGGACGAAGTCACGGCACGGAGGGTAGGTAGGCGGCACATCGGAAACCAGAGCCTGTGGGCCAGCACCGCCGCGATCGCAGGCCGCACTGGACGATCGGGCCTCCGCACGCGATCTTCGCGGTGGCGCGCAGCGACCGGCATCGGCCCCGACCAACTCTGGCGGCCCGGGAGTCGAGTTGCCGACATGCGAACGACGAAATGACCGCCGTGCTGGCCTTCTTCCAGGATCCCGAGATCGCGCAGGCGGGCTCCGACTTCGGCGGCACGACCATGGTGCATCCGGTCGGCCTCGCGGCGCTCAGCCTGATGGTGATGCTGGGCCTGATGGTGCCGCGGCGTTGGACCTGCCTGCCGGTGATCCTGATGCTCTGCTTCATCCCGGCCGGGCAGCGCATCGTCGTCGCCTCGATCGACTTCACGTTCATGCGCGTGCTGATGTGCGCGCTCTGGACCCGGCTGATCCTCCGAGGCGACCTCAAGCCGATCCTCTGGAACCACCTCGACCGCGCGATGGTTGCCTGGTCCGTCGTCTCGGTGGTCACGGGGACGTTGCTCGGCATGACGGTCTCGGTGCTGATCAACCGACTCGGCGCGTCGGTCGACGCGATGATGATCTACTTCTTCTTCCGTCAACTGATCCGCGACTACCGCGACCTGATCCAGTTGGCGAACGTGTTCATGGCCAGCGGCTTCGTCGTGCTGGTCTTCTTCATCATCGAGAACCGGACCTCGCAGAACATGTTCTCGGTGATGGGTGGCGTGCCGCAGTTCACCGACATCCGCGGCGATCGCCTGCGCTGCCAGGGTGCGTTCGCGCACTCGATCCTCGCCGGGTGCTTCTGGGCCTGCCTGATTCCGTTCTATTTCGCGCGCGCCCTGCACGACCGTTGGGTCTTCTTCTGGGCGTCGACGATGGCCGCCCTCGGCATCGTCATGCTCTGTGCATCCAGCACGCCCATCATGGCGGTCCTGTTCGGCATCGCGGGCGGCAGCGTCTACCTGATCCGGGGCAGCCTGCGCTGGCTCCGCTGGCTGGGGTTCGGCTGGCTCCTGGTGCTGCACTTCTACTTGATGAAGATGCCGGTCTGGCACCTGCTCGCGCGCGTCGACATCCTGAGCGGCTCGACCGGGTGGCACCGCTACCATCTGGTCGACAAGTTCTTCGAGTTCTTCCCGGAGTGGTGGTTGTTCGGCACCTTGCGCACCGGCCACTGGGGCCCGGGCCTGCACGACGTCACCAACCAGTTCGTCGCCGAGGGCATCACCGGGGGCGTGTGGCGACTGGCCCTGTTCCTGCTGGCGATCTGGCTCGCGTTCGCGGGCGTGTCGCGCAGCTTGCGGCTGGTGCCGGGAAACACCACCTACAAGCTCACCTCATGGGCGCTCGGAACGGCGATCTTCATGCACTGCATGAACTTCCTGGGCGTCAGCTACTTCGAGCAGATCACCACCGAGTGGTACATGACCCTCGCAGTGACATCCTCCCTGACCCTGGTGCCAGGAGCCCGCGTCGAGGACCAACTGCGCCAGATCCAGATCTGACGTCCCAAGGGTGCGGGCGAGGTCGGCATGGCCGGGAAGGCCCCTTGCCAGCGCGCCGCCGCACGCGCAGGCTGCCCCCACAGGTCGGCGAAAAAAAACGGAAAAGAACGTGTGCGTTTGCCACACGGCGTCGCTTTCTCCGATGTAGCCGACGGTCGAACACGACGCCGCGTGATCTGTCCACCCGGACATGTATCCCGCGTGCACCGAGCCGACTAGGATGGGCCTTCTCGCCGCTCGCACACTCACCACAACTCGTCCCGCACCATGCCTCGCTCCAACCACTTCCGGGTGGCTGGTTTCCTGCTTGATCTCGCCTGCATCCTCGGCGCCCTGACCCTCGGTGGGGTATGGCGCACGGCTCAGGCTGCGTCCCCCCTGCAGGGACTGATCCAGGCTTCCATCCACACCGCGGTGTTCGTCGCCGTCTGGCAGTTGGTGGCCAACCGTCTTGGCCTGCACGTTCTTCCTGTCCGGCGCAACAAGGGCCTGGCCCTGCGCCGGGTGATCGAGTCCTGGGCCACCACCTGGGGCGTCGGCGGCCTGGTGTCCGTCTCCCTGTTCGAGCACCTGCACATGAACGTGTGGACGGTGCTGTTCGCCGGCATCGTACTGCTCGCGGGGTATCGCCTCGCCCTCGCCGCCACCCCGCTCGGCCTCACGGTGTCGCGGCCGCGCACGCTGGTCGTCGGCGCCTGCGCCAGCGCACGCTCGCTGAGCGCCGGCGAGGATGCGCGCGACGCAATGGAGATCGTCGGCTTCGTGCCCTTCCCCGGTGAGGAGTCCGCGGAGATGTCGCACCTGCCGCGGCTCGCCAACACGACCGAGGACCTGCAATCGGCACTGCGTGACCATCAGATCGATCTCGCCATGGTCAGCCCGTCCGACCGGGCGGTGACCGGCGACGTGCATCGCGTATTCCGCAGCTGTGACGAGCTGGGGCTCGGAGTGCAGTACTTCCCGTCGTTCCTCGACCTCGAACACCTGCGGGTCGACCTGGCCTGGAACGAGCGCCGGCCTGGCCTGTCGATGAGCACCCCGCCCAACCAGTCGCTCTCGCAGCTGGCCAAGCGGGCGATCGATGTGGTGGGCGCGACGGCCGGCCTCGTGGCGATGCTGCCGGTGTTCGTCGCGTGCTCACTCGCCGTCAAGCTGACCAGCAAGGGTCCGGTGTTCTTCCGCCAGGTCCGCGTGGGCAAGAACGGTCAGACCTTCGACTGCCTGAAGTTCCGCACCATGGTCGTCGGCGCGCACGCAGAACAGGAGAGGCTGCGGGCCGCCAGCACCCAGGACGGTCCGGCGTTCAAGATCCCGAAGGATCCGCGCGTCACCCGCGTGGGGCGCATCCTGCGCAAGTTCAGCGTCGACGAACTGCCCCAGCTGCTGAACGTGCTGACCGGCGACATGAGCCTGGTCGGACCGCGGCCGCCGATCCCAACCGAGGTCGACAAGTACACCTGGTGGCAGCGCCGCCGGATCTCGGTCAAGCCCGGCCTGACCTGCATCTGGCAGGTCTGGGGCCGCAACCGCGTTTCGTTCAAGCGGTGGGTCGAGATGGACCTGTACTACATCGACAACTGGTCGCTGTGGCTCGACCTCAAACTGATCGTGCACACCGTGCGCGTCGTCTTGAGCGGCACCGGCATGTGAGCCGGACCACGAGCCGAGACTCACCGCCGTTCAGACGGCGGCACAGGCACGCTCGATCTCGGCGATCGTCTTCGGTGCCGCAGCCGTCAAGACCTGGGGCGAACCGCGGCGCACCAGCACGTCGTCCTCGATGCGCACGCCGATGCCGCGCAACTCGCGTGGCACCCGGCGGTCGGTGCGGCCGAAGTAGAGGCCAGGCTCGACGGTAAGCACCATGCCGGCCTGCAACCGCTGCGGCGCACCCCCTTCCACCAGGTAGGCCCCGACATCGTGCACATCGCGGCCCAGCCAGTGGCTCGTGCCGTGCATGTACCAGCTCTTGTAGCGCTGATCTCGGACCAGCCTGCCCACGTCGCCGCGCAGGACCCCGAGGTCGACGAGGCCCCGCGTCAGCCAGCGCAGGCATGTCTTGTGGGCAGCGTCCCACGGCGCTCCGACCTTGCACGCGGCAATGCCAGCGAGCTGGGCTCGCAGCACGGCGCGGTAGACCGCAGCCTGGGGCACCGTGAACCGCCCCGACACCGGGAACGTGCGCGTCACATCGGCGGTCGAGCCGTGCAACTCGGCGCCGGCGTCGATCAAGAGCAGGTCGTCCTTGCGCATACGGCGGTCGTTCTCGTGGTAGTGCAGCACACACGCGTTGGCGCCGCTCGCGACGATCGAGGGGTAGCCATTGCGCGGACTGCCGCTGCGGCGGAACTCGGCCTCGAGCACGGCCTGGACCTCGAACTCGTGCATGCCGGCGCTGGCAGCGACCATCGCTGCCCGGTGCCCGGCGACGGTGACATCGGCGGCCGCACGCAGCGCCCCGATCTCCGCCACGTCCTTCACCAGTCGGGCGGCGGCGATCGCCGGGAACGGATCCTCGAGCACCGGGTGGGCCGGCGGCGCCCGCCGCCGATCCCGTCGCGCCTGTGCACCGAACAAATCGAACAGCCGGCGATCGAACACTGCATCAGCGCCCAGCCGATGGAACACGCGTCGGTGCGTGGACAGAAACCGCGGCAACTGCTGCCAGAGCGTGCCGAACTCGAACGCCTCGTCGACGCCGAATCGACGCCGGGCCCCAGCGACGCCCTGACGGCGGCCATCCCAGATCTCGCGCTCGGGGTCGCGTTCGCGCACGAACAACACGCTGTGGTGCTGCGCCTTGCCGGTGCGGAACGCGAGCAGCAGGGCTTCCGGTTCGGGGAATCCGGTCAGGAAGTGGAAGTCGCTGCCGGGTCGATACTCGTGCAGCACGTCGCCATTGCGCACCGTCTCGATGGCCGTGGGCAGGAGCAGGAGACCGTCGCCGAGTGCGTTCAGGATCCGTTGGCGACGGGCGCTGTGCAGGGCAGGGTCGAGGAGGGCATCGCGGCTCACGGCGGCAGTTTGCCCGCTCGCAGCCGCACGTTCACGCTTCTCGCCGCCAAGCCCACGGCGATGAGCGGTCTGGTCGTGACATGGCGGCCGTCCAGCCGCGGCTAGTCGAACGGCACCTCGACGAAGACGTCGGGCTGATCCCAGCTCAGCGGCACCTCGACGATGACGGGCACGAAGCCCAACGCGTCGATCTGCAGGACGACGGTCGCCTGGTCCTCGTCGCGCCGGGGCCCGAGGACCGCCCTGCCCGTCCCGTCTTCGACGAACCCGACCTCGGCGTCCGCCAGCACGTATTCGTCCAGCAACACCCGCCCGCTGGCATCGGTCAGATACCAGTCCTCGTACGGGCTCGCGCACGTGCACTGCGACCACTCCTGGTCGGCCTCCACGACGCGCACGGACACGTTCTCCCAGACCAGGTCCGTGGTCGGGTCGTAGACCTCGACCAGGATCGACACGAGCCGCGGCGACTCGTTGCGCACGCTCGCGTGGGAATTGCCACCGCGGCACGACGCGACGGTGAAGGCAAGCGAGAGGATCAGGAAGGCTCGTGGATTGCGCATGGGATTCAGGGAGTTGGGCCGCGCCGCAAGGCAAGGATCGTGCCCCGCTCGACGCGGGCGGTCTGTGCGCTGCCACCGAAGGCGAACGTCCTCGCTGCGGGGCACCGGGTGCTGCGCTGTCGCGGCGGCGAAACAGCGCATCCCAGCCGGTGGAAGTTGCTTCCGCGCTCCCGACGAGGTGCATAACCTGGGCGTTCCACCCGCCGCCGAAACCCCCTCCTGGCCGACCGAAAGTGCCGCAGCCACCCCTGTTCGCCGCACCCAAGTGGGCTTTCGTGCCGCCGACACTCGATGCCGGCCGGCTCGACCAGCTCGTTCCGTTGTTCGACGAACTGACGCATCGCGCCCTGCCGGACGCGGCGGCGATCGAACGATGGCTGCGTGATGAGAGCGAGCTGTCGAGCCGGATCAGCGCCGAACAGGCGCGGCGCTACGTGCGCATGACGCGCAACACCGATGACGTCGGGGCCAAGCGCGCCTACCTCGATCTGGAACAGGTGGTGATGCCGGAGGTCAAGGTGCGCAGCGACGCACTCGACAAGAAGCTGCTGGCCTGCCCGGCCGTGGTCACGCTCGATCCGGCGCGCTACGAGGTGCTGCTCCGCCGCCGCCGGACGCAGAGCCGCCTGTTTCGTCCCGAGAACACGGAGCTGCAGCGGCAAGAAGCCGAACTGCAGACGGAACAGCAGGCGATCCTCGGCGGCATGTCCGTCGAGTTCGACGGCCGCTCCCTGACACTGCAGCAGCTGGGTCCCTACTACGAGAGCCAGGACCGCGACCTGCGCGAGCGGGCATTTCGTGCCGGACTGGCGGCGCGCCGCGCGCGCTGGCCGGAGCTCGAGGACATCTACGATCGACTGGTCGCGCTGCGCACGACGATGGCGCGCAACGCCGGCTTCACGACCTACACGCCATACCGCTTCGAGGAACTGGGACGCTACGACTACACCGAAGCCACCTGCCGCCGCTTCCACGACGCGATCGCGGACTGCGTCGTCCCCGCGGTGCGAAAACTCGATCGCGAACGCGCGCGACGGCTCTCTCTGGATCGCCTGCGACCGTGGGACCTCGAAGTGAACCCCGAAGGCCATCCGCCGCTGCGTCCATTCGCGACGCAGGACGAACTGATCGCACTGTGCCGCCGGATCCTGAGCGAAGTCGACCCGCGGTTCGCACGGGAACTCGACGAACTGGTCCGGCGCGACCTGCTCGACCTGATGAGCCGGAAGGGCAAGGCTCCGGGCGGCTACCAGTACCAGCTCGAGGACGAGCGGGTGCCGTTCATCTTCGCCAACGGCGTCGGTGTGCACCACGACGTGCAGACGCTGCTGCACGAGTGCGGGCACGCGTTCCACTCGTTGCTCTGCCGCCACCACGAACTGATCGCCTTCCGCGACTACCCGATCGAGATCGCCGAGACCGCGAGCATGTCGATGGAGCTGCTGGGCCTCGAGCACCTCGGCGTCGTCTACGCCGCCGCCGACGCACACCGCGTCTACCGCAAACACCTCGAAGGCCTGCTGCGCACGCTGACCTGGATCGCGTCGATCGACGCGCTGCAGCTCTGGGTCTACGACAAGCCGAAGCACTCGCGCGAGGAACGGCGCATCGCCTGGCTCGACATCCGGCGACGATTCGGCGGCGACGTCGACTGGCAGGGGCTCGACGATGCGCTGGCGATGCAGTGGATCGCGCAGTCGCACCTGTTCAGCCATCCGCTGTACTACATCGAGTACGGCATCGCCCAGGTCTCCGCGCTGCAGGTGTGGCGCAACTACCGGCACGATCGCAAGGCCGCCATCGCAGCCTACCGGGCGGCACTCGCGCAAGGTGGCACTCGCCCGCTGCCGGAGCTCTTCGCCACCGCCAAGGTCGACTTCGACCTGTCGACGACGATGTTGCGCGGACTTGTCGCCGACGTGATTGCGCAGATCGACGGCTGACTCAGACGCTGTTCGCGCGGTACCAGGCGAGCAGGTCCTCGATCAACTGCATCGCCTTGCCATGGAAGTGGTTGTTGGCGACCACCAGCGTCGTTTGGCTGACCGCCTCGAGGCGACGCAGCCGTTGCCCGACCTGCTCGACCTCGGCGGCAGAGTAGTGCCAGTCGTAGACCTCGTCGCGGCCGGCACCCTTGCGGAACCACGCCCGATTGCGGCCATGCAACCGGAAGTAGGCGATGCCGCGCCCATGAACTCCGGTGACATCGCGCGCGAACCCTGTCGCCATGCCAGGGTAGTCGAGCTCGAGCACGCCGACCCCGAGACCCTGCAGCGCGTCCAGAGCCGGTTGCTCGTTCCAGCTGCGATGTCGCACCTCGACGAACAGTTGCGTGTCGTCGCCGACGGCCGCTGCCAGCCCCGCCACATGCTCGACGGCACCTGGCGTGAACGGGAACTCGTAGTTGAACTGGGCCAGCAGACCCACGAGGCGACCAGATTCCCGCAGCGGCGCGAAACCCTCGCGCACCTCGGCGACCAGCGCACGATCGAAGTGCCGCTCGTGCGTGAACTGATGCGGCAGCTTGGCCGTGAACCGCGTGCCGAGGTCCGCCGTGCGCTCGACCCAGGAGCGGCAGTTCTTCCCTGTTGGCGGGTGGTAGAAGGTGCTGTTGATCTCGATCAGGCCAACTTTCTGCGCCACCGCACGCAGCGTGTCCTTGCAGTTGCGCGGATAGACGACGTCCTTCCAGTCGTGATACGACCAGCCCGCGACACCGAACAGCACGCGCGGTTCAGCCATCGCCGCGCCGCAGCCGGTCGTTGTCGGCCATGCGCTCAGCCACCTTGCGCTCGAAACCGCGGTCGCCGGGGACGAAGAAGCGCTCCGCCTGCAGTCCGGGTGGCAGACACTGCATGCGCGCGACGCCAGCCGCGGTCTCGTGCGCGTAGACGTAGCCTTCGCCATGGCCGAACGCTTCGGCGAGTCCGGTGGCGGCGTTGCGCAGATGCAGCGGCACCGGGTGCTGGGCGCCGTCCCGCGCCAGCCTCATCGCCGCGTCGATCGCGCGGTAGACCGCGTTGCTCTTCGGGGCGGCCGCGAGGTAGATCACGGCCTCCGCCAGCGGCAGGCGCGCTTCCGGCATGCCGAGGAACTGCGCCGCCTGCAGCGCTGCCACCGCGACCTGCAAGGCCATCGGATCGGCCAGCCCCACGTCCTCGGCGGCCATCGCGACAAGCCGCCGCGCCGCGTGAACCGGATCCGCGCCGGCCTCCAGCGCACGCGCGAGCCAGTAGACCGCGGCCTGCACGTCGGAGTTGCGCAGGCTCTTGTGCAGCGCCGACAGCAGGTCGAAGTGCAGGTCGCCGGCCTTGTCGTGCTGCAACGCGCGATGCTGGAACGCCTCGACGACCATCGGCGGTGTGATGACATCGCGGTCGACGCAGGTCGCCGCGCACGCCTCGATGCAGCCCAGCGCGCGCCGCGCATCGCCGCCGGCGAGCGCGATCAGGCGTTCCACCGCCGCATCCTCGATCGACAGCTCGCGCACACCGAGGCCACGCTCGCGGTCCACGAGCGCCGCGCGGACCAGTTGCGCCACGGCGGCGACCGGCAGCGGCTGCAGCGGCACCACGCGACAGCGCGACAGCAGGGCGCCATTGACGGCGAACGACGGGTTCTCGGTGGTCGCGCCGACGAGCACCAGGTCGCCCTTCTCCACGTGCGGCAGGAACGCATCCTGTTGCGCCTTGTTGAAGCGGTGGATCTCGTCGACGAACAGCAGCGTGCCGCGACCATGTTGCCGCCGTCGCGCCTGCGCATCCGCGACTGCCTCCCGCACCTGGGCAACACCCGCCAACACCGCCGAGAACGGCTGGAAGTGCAGGTCCGCGTGTTGCGCGATCAACAACGCCAACGTGGTCTTGCCGACACCCGGCGGCCCCCACAACAACAGCGAGCCGGCCTTGCCCCGTTCGATCGCCGCGCGCAGGCTGCGCCCCTCGCCGACCACCGTCTCCTGGCCGTGGAACTCCGCCAACGTGCGCGGGCGCATGCGTTCGGCCAGCGGTGGCGGCGGCCCCTTCGTCGGTGGCCCATTGCCCGATGACACTTCGTCGGGCAGATCGCCGAACAGGCTCATGCAGAGAGCCTCATCGCCGCTGCCGCTGCACCTCGAACAACAACACGCCCGCAGCGACGGCGACGTTGAGGCTCTCGACCGGGGCGCGCAGGGGAATGCACGCGCGCGCCGATGCCGCCTGGACGAGTTCGGCCGGCACGCCCGCGGCCTCGGCACCGACGACCAGCAGCAGCGGCCGCCGGAAATCGACCTCGGTGTAGGTACGATCACCGCCGCCATCGGCCACCACGAGCTGCAGGTGATGGCGACGCGCGAAGTCGATCACGGCCGCCGCGTCGAGCCCATGCAGCACCGGCAGCCGGAACACCGATCCCATCGATCCGCGCACGGCCTTGTCGCGGAACGGGTCGGCGCCACCGCGCATCGTGATGCAGCCGGACGCGCCTGCCGCCTCGGCCGCACGCAGCAGCGAGCCGAGGTTGCCGGGGTCGCGCACGCCCGCAGCGACGACGACCAGCGGCACCGTGTCGCGCCGCAGCAGGTCCGCCTCGCCCACCTCCGGACGCCGCAGCAGCACCGCGACCCCAGGCGCTGTCTCGAGCGCGCTCATGCGCGCCATGACGTCCGGCGACACGTCGAGAAACGTCGTCGTCGCCTGCTGCAGCCGGTCGCGCAGTGCGGTGTCGTCGCAGCGCGGCGAGACGGCCGCGGCGACGACCTGCATGCCCGCGTCGAGCGCCTCGGTGACGAGGCGCGGACCTTCGGCCAGCAACACGCCGTCGGCCCCGCCGGCAGCCGCATCGCGAAACTGCTGGACGACGGGGTTCTTCGCAGAAGAGATCGCCTTGCGGGCGTTGGTCATCGGGCTGCTGACACTAGCGCGTCCCCAGCCATGTTGCGCGCCCCTACTGCGGCGACGAGGCGTCGCCAATGCCAGGACGCAGCGGCGGCCGGTCAGCGGGCCGACTTGCCCGCCACCGGCTTCTTCGCGACCTTCTTGGCCGCCTTCTTCGCCGGCTTCTTCGCCAGCTTCTTCTTGGGCGTCTCCTGCTGTGCCTTCGCGGTCTTCTCCTTCCGTGCGGCCGTCGGTGCCCCGCTCAATTCGGCGATCTTGGCCAGCACCTGCTCGGCGTGACCGGCGGCGCGCACACTGGCCCAGTGGTGCGCGATCTGGCCGTTGGGCGCGATCAACGCCGTCGAGCGGATCACTCCCTGCACCTGCTTGCCGTACAGCATCTTCTTGCCGAAGGCACCGTAAGCCTTCATCACCTTCCGGTCGGCATCGGTCAGCAGGGTGATGCCGAGGCGATGCTTGGCGATGAACTTCGTGTGCGCCGCAGCGCTGTCGGCGCTGCAACCGAACACTTCGGCATCGACGCGGCGGAAGTCCGGCAGCTTCGCCGTGAACTCACACGCTTCGACCGTGCAGCCGGGCGTGTCGTCCTTGGGGTAGAAGTAGAGCACGACCCAACGACCGCGCTGGTCGGCCAGGGACTGGATGCCGCCGTGCTGATCCGGCAGCGAGAACGAGGGAGCAAGACGACCGACTTCGGGCATCGGCACATGATTGCGCCCGGCCGGCGCCGGACAAGGGCGCCGACTCCCCATGCCATGGCCGATCCACGCCCACCCCCTCACAAGGCCGAGGGCCGGTGGGCCCGACTACGAACCATCGGCCATGGGAAGACCCCCTTCAGCCCATGCCCAACCGACCCGGGCATCTGCATGCTCTCTGTCATCCCCACGTCATTCGCGGGGTCCTTCGGAGCTGTCCATGTCGCAACGCCCTCCCGTCTCCTCCCGTCCCCCCGCCCGCGTGCTGTTCCTCAGCCTGCTGCTGGCTGCAACCGCCTGCCACAGCAAGAACCGCCCGGCCGAGTTCGGTGTCGCACCCGACCCGGTCGTGGGCGCCAACGACACCTTGCCCGGCGTCATCGTCGAGATCCAGTCCGTGACCGGCGGCAGCGGCCCGAAGGGTGCCGCCCGGGTCGGCGACCACCTGACCGTCGACTTCGCTGTGAAGCGAAACGACGGCCAACCGCTCGAACTCGCCAACCTGACGCGCGGCGCGATCATGGTGTCGGGACCGACCTCGAACTACCAACGCGTCATCGAGTCGCAAGGCGACCTGATCGCGAACGCGAAGAAGACCGGGCTCGGCAAGTACAGCTACACGTTCTCGGCGCCGATCCCCGCAACCTACATCGCGCCACTCAACGACACGGCCGCGATCACCGAGGGGGAACTGACCGGGCAGGGCCTGCTCGCCGGCACCTACACGGTCGGCATCGAACTGCGCAAGGATTACACCGTGCGCGACGTCACCTACCGTGATCCTGGCAACGCGTCGCTCGATTTCCTGTTCGGTGACGCGAGCACGCTGGAGCCCCGCGAAGTCGTGACGCTGGCCAACTGCAACCAGTGCCACACCGAGCTGCGCGCCCATGGCGACAACCGCAACAAGATCACCAACTGCCTGCTGTGCCACACCAGTGGTGCCGAGGACAAGAACGTCGCCACCGCCGCGGGCGGCACTCCCGGCATCGCGATCGACTTCAAGGTCATGATCCACAAGATCCACGCCGGCCAGCACCTGCCCTCGGTACTCGGCGTGACCACCAACCCCGACGGCTCGCGCAACTACAACGCCGATCCAAAGCCGTACGAGCTGGTCGGCTACGGCAACTCCGTGATCGACTTCTCCGAGATCGCCTTCCCGGCGTGGCCGAGCTTCTACACGTCGACGCCGCGCGACCAGGGCTACACCGCTCTGAACACGCCGCCCTCGACGGAGGGTTCGCGCCGCCAGGGCCTCGAGAACTCGATGCGCAGCATGCCCGTCGGGTGCGACAAGTGCCACGGCGACCCGGACGGCGCTGGCCCGCTGGCCGCGCCACGGCAGAGCGACCGGATCTGGTCGCAACCGTCGATCGCCGCCTGTTCGTCGTGCCACGACGACTGGGTGCCGGATCACCTCTACACCGCGAACGGCCAGACGATGCCGATCCAGCGCGACAACGAGGCCTGCACCGAATGCCACCGCATCAGCGGCACGGCGCTCGACGTCGTCGACGCCCACCGCCATCCGCTGGTCGACCCCAGCATCTCCCCCGGCCTGAAGTTCGAGTTCCTGGCGATCAACGACGTCGGCAACAACAACGGCCGCTTCGAACCGGGCGAGAAGATCGCGATCACGTTCCAGGCCAAGAACGACAGCGGCGCATTGGTGCCGGCGGGCAGCTTGTTTCGCCTCGAAGCGATCCTGACCGGCCCGACCAGCAACCCGCAGATGGTCAACTTCCAGCGCATCGGCCAGACGTACTTCACCGGCAACGGTCCCTACACGTTCAACATGCCGGAGATCGTCTTCTACGAGCCGATCGACGCGAGCATGGGCACGACCTTCGCCACCATGCGCGCACCGCACTGGAACGTCACCGACGCAACGACATCGCTGCTGCGCATCACCGGCACCGGCAACACCTCGACGTTGGCGGCCACCGCACCGCGGACACAGAACTACATCGACGTCCAGATGGGAGCCGGGGCGATGTTCGTGAAGGACAACTACATCGTCATCGACGACGCCACCCCCGGGTTGCGTGAGGTCATGAAGATCCAGTGGGTCGACGGGGATCGCCTTTGGTTCAGCTCCCAGTTCCGGCAGAACTACAAGCCAAACCTGAAGGTCGCCCATGCGATCAACGCCCCGGTCGAAGTGATGACGACGGCCTCGGTGAGCGCCGGCACCTACAGCCTCAACGCCCAGACGGGCGTCTTCACGAAGCTGGCCGGGTTCGTCGACGGCCAACTGCTGTGCACCTACTCGACGGACTTCGTGATCCCGTCCGTGTATCCCGGCGCGCTCAACGACTCGCCAGCCGACGGCCAGAATTGGGGCGACTGGACCAGCCTGCCGCTGCTCGACGGCACCTACACCTTCGACCTGCACGGCGCGATCCGGCACGACGTGATCCGCTACGGCGAGACCACGACCTACACGGAGGGTGCCGACGGGGCGATCGCCAAGTTGCTGTTCGGCGCCGCCACCAAGGTGGAGGACGTCGTCCGCATCGACCCGAACGCCTGCTACGGCTGCCACCAGAACCTGCAGTTCCACGGCGGTAGCCGCCGCAGCGTGCAAGCGTGCCTGCAGTGCCACGGCACGGCCGGCGCCGAGAACACGCAGCGCTACGAGAACCCGACCAACGGCAACCCGTTCGGCACGCCCGTCGAGTTCCGCCGCATCGTGCACGAGCTGCACGATGGCGTCTTCCCCGGCATGCCTGGCGGCGTGCAGGACTGCGCCAAGTGCCACGGTGCCAACACCGCGTGGGCCCTGCCTGCCGAGCGACTGCACCCGCAGCAGGCGGTGCCGACGCGCAGCTGGTACATCGCCTGCGCCTCGTGCCATGACTCGACCGCGCAGAAGGCGCACATGGACGCCAACACCAGCCTGAGCGGCTTCGAGGCCTGCGCCATCTGCCACGGCGAGGGCGACGACCTCGACGTGCGCACCGTGCACCAGATCAAGTGATCCCGTGCCGGTCCGCCGGCTCCGCCTGCCCGCCGTACGCGTCCTCGCGTGCGGCGGGCAGTTTCGTTCCGTGACCTCCAAGTGAGCCGTCGGCCACCACCAGGGCACGGCGAAGATCCCTGCCATCCCGGGCGGCACGATCGGGATCGCCATTGAGGTCGGGCGCCGGCTATCCTGCACGCGCCACCCACCGCGCTGCGGAGCCGCCATGTCCAAGCCCACGTTCCTCGTCCTCGCCCTGTCCGTCGCCCTCGCCGCCCAACAGCCCGTGACCCCGCCCGCGACGGGCGGGCAGGAGTCCGAAGTGCTGCGCCGCGCGTTCGTCGACGCCACCGCGGATCGATCGCTGATCTATGCCGCCGCGAACCACGTGCAGAAGAGCGACGCCGAAGGTCGCGCGCGGTTCATGGCGACCCTGCACGCCATCGCGGTGGCAGCGGCGAAGCTCGACGAGTCCGCGTCGGCCGGTGACAAGCCCACGGAGATCGCCGACGAAGTGCGTAGCCTGATGACCGACGTCGTCGTCGGCCCGGCACCGCCGCGCGAAGCGGCGCTCGCGAAGCTCAGCGCTCAGCCGGAAACCGGCGGTCCCGCCATCGCGCAGCTGCAGGCCCGCGGTACGACGATCCTGCAGCGCTGCCTGCAATCGTACGTGCGCGCCAAGATGACGACGAATGCGCTCTATGCCGGCCAGTTCGACGAGCTGAAGGACTTCATGCCCGAGGCAGGCGAGACCCTGCTCGCCTGGGCGAAGACCCCGCCGAAGGAAGCGTCACCGCCAGGATCGTTCCGCGCCGCCTGCTTGCGCGCACTGCGCGATGTCGAGCCGGCGGACAAGGCAACCGACGAACTGCGCCGCGACCTGCGCACGATCGCCCAACAGGCCCAGCGCGCCAACGACGACTCGCTGTTCCTGACCGCCGTGTGTGCACTGCACCAGTTCGGGGATGCGAGCCTGTTCGACAAGCTCGAGAAGAGCATCGAGGAGCAGGCGAACACCGAGGACCCGCAGCAGAAGCTCACCGCCACGAGCACGCTCGCGGACCTGTACTACCAGCTGCGCCGGTTCGACGCGGCCGCGACCTACTTCCAAGCGGTCGTCGAACTGCAGGAGAAGGCGGGGCAACCGCCCGAGGCCATCGCCTCGACCAGCTACAACACCTCCTGCTCGCTGGCGCTCGCCGGCAAGCCCGACGAGGCGTTCACCTTCCTCGAGAAGGCGCTGCAGTACGGATCCAAGTCGCGCCAGCTGTCGAAGGCGATGCTGGACGAGGACCACGACACCAACAGCCTGCGCAGCGACCCTCGTTTCGCGAAGTTGATGGAGCAGTACTTCGGCAACAAGGGCAAGCCGGCGAAGTGATCGCGCGGGGAGCCCTTCAAGAACTGCTTCCACGTGCGGCGCTTGTGCAGTTCGTCGAACACGCGAGTGCCCACCCGCTGCGCAGAAGTTCGAGCCCCCTCGGCGTCGAGCAGGACCATTTTCGTGCGTCCCGCAAAACGGTCCGGACCAACTTGCGATGGTCGCGAAAATGGTCTTCTGGGGACGCAGTGTCGTCCGGAGGTCCGGGCTGGCGACCCGGTCAGCCCCGGCGCCACCAAGCACGCCCGCTCACCGACACGCAGCCAACGCGCGCGCGACGAACACCGGCGCGACCTTCTTGCGCCAGTAGACGTCCTGGTCGGTGTTGTCCATCGTGCGCGCGGGCTTCATCGCGGCGGTGCCGGCGGCGGCGATCAGTTCGTCGGTCAGCTTGTTGCCGACCAGCAGCTTCTCGGTCTCGACCGCGGGGATCGCGTACGAGCCGGCACCACCGAGCCGCACGTTGGCCTTGGTGATCACGCCGTCGCCGTCGAACCACAGGCAGGCGCCGACGCCGAGGATCGGGAAGTCGAACGTGTCGCGGCGACGCAGCTTCAGGTAGCTGGCCTTCCAGGCGCCGGGCGGCGGCAGGAACAGCTTCGTCAGCAGCTCTTCGGGCTGCTTCGTCAGGTAGACGATGCCATCGTCGCGGTAGAGGTCGTCGCACCGGATGCGGCGCACACCGTCCTTGCCGACGAGCTCGACCTCGGCCTCCATCGCGCACAGCACCGGCACACTGTCACTGCTCTGCACGGCCCAGCAACGCGGGCTGCCCGGCGCGACCCAGCAGATGGCGCCGTCCTTCTTCATGCAGAAGTCGATCGACTCGCGCCACTCGTGGCTCTGGTCGTAGTAGGTGCAGCGCGTGTCGAGCAGCAGGTTGCCGCCGATCGTGCCCATGTTGCGCAAGAGCGGCGTGCTGATCTCGCGCACGGCGTGGGCGAAGCCGGGGTAGTGCTGCTTCAGGTGCGCATGGTGCTCGAGCGTCGCGAGCTTGCACATCGCGCCGATGCGCACGCCGCCGCTTGGATGCACCTCGACGTCGTGCAGGCCCGGCACGTCCTGCAGCGAGATCACCTGCGTCGGCACCTGGTGGCGCCGCTTCATGTTCGGATACAGGTCCGTGCCGCCGGCGACGTACATCGCCTCCTTGCCGTGCTCGCTCGCGAGGCGAACGGCTTGCTCGGCGGTCTTCGGCCGGTGGTAGGTGAACGTGGGGAGTCGCAGCATCGTCGTTCCTCGCCGCCTACTTGGCCGCCTTCTTCTCGCGCTTGGGTTCGTTCCAGGCGGTGCCGTCACCACCCTGCCAGGGCGTCTTGACCTTCAGCGAATCGCCGAAGTCGACCTCGGGCACGCCGGTCGCATCGTTGGCCGGGCCGAAGCGCGGCTCCTTGCCGGCTTTCTTGTCCTGCAGCGCCGCGAACACCTTGTCGAACGACACCGGCACCTCGTCGACGCGCACAGAGACCGCATCGAAGATCGCGTTGGCGACCGCCGGCATCATCGGCAGCAGCGGGCCCTGGCCGACCTCTTTGGCGCCGAACGGGCCGTTCTTGTCCGGATCCTCGACGACGTAGGTGACGACTTCGGGCATCTCGAGCGTCGTCGGGCTCTTGTACTCGAGCAGTGACGGGATCTTGTGCACGAAGATGCGGTTGCCTTTGTGCGTGCGATCGCGGTAGGCCATCTCCTCCATCATCGCTTCGCCGAGGCCCATGTAGACCGAGCCTTCGATCTGGCCCATCGCGACGGCGGCGTTCAGCGCGCGGCCGATGTCGTGCGCCATCCAGACCTTGGGCACCGTGTAGATGCCGGTGTCGATGTCGACCTCGACCTCGACGACCGCGGCCGAGTAGCTGTAGCTCGGACTCGGACCGACGCCGCCACCGCGGAACTTCGCCGCCGACGGTGGTGGCGAGTAGCTGCCGACCGTGCCGATGGTGCCGAACTTCGCCTCGGCAGCACAGACGGCCTCCTGCCAGGTCATGCCCTTCTGTGGCTCCTCGCTGTCGAACACGCGCTCGTCGGCGAACACCAACCGCCCGACCGGCACACCGAGCTTGGCGGCGACACCGTTGGCGACGATGTCGCGCGCGCGCTCGGCCGCCTGCATCGCCGCGTTGCCGGTCATCACCGTGACGCGCGAACTGTACGAGCCGAGGTCGACCGGCGTGAGGTCGGTGTCGCTGGTGACCACCTTGATGCCGAGCGGATGGATGCCGAGCACCTCGCCGATGATCCAGCCGAGCACGCTGTCGCTGCCCTGGCCGATGTCGGTGCTGCCGCAGAACGCGGTCACGAGGCCTGAGCGATCGAGCTTCAGCTGCACACCCGAGTGCGGCATGCCGTTCCAGTAGATCGGCAGGCCCGCACCGCTGAGGTAGCTGCTGCAGGCGAGGCCGAGGCCGCGGTACTTGCCGTTCGTTTGCTTGCCGAGCTTGCCGCGGCGAGTCTTCCAGCCGGAGCCTTCGACGACCTTCTCGATGCAGGTGCCGAGGCCCATCGAACCGATGCGCAGGTAGTTCGCGGTCAGCGAGTCCCGCGGGGCCAGGTTGTCGAGCCGGATCTGCGCCGGGTCGAGGCCGAGGTCGCAGGCGATCTTGTCGAGCTGCACCTCGAGGGCGAAGCGCGGCTGCGGCGTGCCGTGACCACGCTTGGGCCCACACGGCGCCTTGTTGGTGAAGAAGCGCGCGCCGCGGAAGTGGTAGTTGTCGACCGCGTAGGTCACCGTCTGCAAAGCGCCGGTGTAGAACGTGCTCGCGGTGCCATAGCTGCCGTAGGCGCCGCCATCGAGGTAGCTGTGGAAGTCGAGCGCGGTGATGCGGCCCGTCTTGTTGACGCCGATCTTGGCGCGCATCAGCACCGGATGCCGACCGCGGTGGCACCAGAACACTTCCTCGCGTGTCAGCGCGATCTTGACCGGGCGGCCGGTCAGCATCGACATCTTCGCCGCGGCGATCTCGTGGTTGAACGGATCGCTCTTGCCGCCGAAACCGCCGCCGTTCGGACAGGCGATGACGCGGATGTGGTGCGCCGGCAGCGGGTGCAGCGTGCGCGCCAGTGCCTTGTGCAGGTAGTGCGGCGTCTGCGTCGACGACCAGACGGTCAGTTTGCCGTCCTTGTCGAAGTGCGCGAGCGTCGCGTGCTGCTCCATCGGCAGGTGGGTGTTGCCCTCGAAGAAGAACGTGTCCTGCCGCACGTGCGCGGCCTTGGCGAAGCCGTCCTGCAGGTCGCCGAACTCGAGGTTCTCGAGGCGGTGGATGTTGCCGTGCACGCCGTAGTCGTGCAGCCGCGGCTCGTCGTTCGCGGCGGCCTCGTGGATGCCGCCGATCGTGCGCAGCTCGCGGTATTCGACCTCGACCAGGCGGCACGCGTTCCAGGCGATCTCCTCTTCGGTCGCGGCGATCGCGACGACCGGATCGCCGACGAAGCGCACGCGGTCCGGGCACAGTGCGTGCTCGTCCTGGCTGACCGGCAGGATGCCGAACGGGATCGGCAGGTCCCGGCCGGTGAGCACCCCCTTCACGCCGGGCAGCGCCGCCGCCTGCTTGGTGTCGATGTGCACGATCTCGGCGTGCGCCACGGTGCTGCGCAGCAGCTTCATGTGCAGCATGCGCGGCAACGTCAGGTCGTCGGCGAACTTCGTCAGGCCGCTGACCTTGCTGCGAGCGTCGACCTTGCGGATCGGCCTGCCGATGTGCTTCAGGTCCTCGGGCTTCTTGTCGTGCTGCCACGGCGCGTCGGTGCGCGCGCCCGGCTTGCCGCGGGTCGTCGGATCGTCAAGAACCATAGATCGACTCCTTGCTCGGCTCGGCCTTCTCACCGCGACAGCGCGCCGCCGCCAGCTCGACCGCTTCGAAGATCTTCACGTAGCCCGTGCAGCGACAGAGGTTGCCGGCGAGGCACTGCTTGACCTCCTCGCGGGTCGGCTGCGGGTTGTCGCGCAGCAGCGCATCGGCCGTCATCAGGATGCCCGGCGTGCAGTAGCCGCACTGCGCGGCGCCCAGGTCCGCGAACGCGTGCTGCAGCTCGTTCAGCTCAGGGCCGTCGGCGAGCCCCTCGACGGTGCGCACCTGCTTGCCGACCGCGTCGACCGCGAGCATCAGGCAGCTGAGGATCGGCGTGCCGTCGACCTGCACGGTGCAGGCGCCGCACTCGCCGAGTTCACAGCCGTGTTTGGTGCCGGTGAGGTTCAGCTCCTCGCGCAGCACTTCCAGCAGGGTCTTGTGCGGCACAAAGGCCACTTCGTGCGGCTCGCCGTTCACCGAGAACGTGGCGAGCACCTTTCCGGGCTCGGTCATGGGGGCGAGCACGATAGCCGGCGTCCAGCGGTGGATGAAGCACGGGCTGCGCGGTTGTGAACGCCGGCTGCCGGTCGCAGCAATCCGCTGGGGCGAAGGGGCCGGGCCGGCCTACCGCTTGCCCTTCTGCCCCGGCATCGGCACCGGGTCGACGGCCAGCGGCCCGAACTCGTAGCTCTGCGGGCCGAGCCGTTCCTCGGACTGCAGGGCCTCCTCCCAGCTGACCGGGCGGCCGCTGTAGGTGGCCATGCGGCCCATGATGGCGGTCAGCGTGCTCTCAGCGACGTAGCGGCCCTCGTTGCGCACCTCACCCGAGCGGATGCTGGCGAACAGGTCGTCGTGTTCGACCTGGTACGGATCGTCCTCGGGCCCGTCGAAGGCCCATGCGTGCCTGCCGGTGATCTGCGCCCGACCACCCAGGTGCGCCTCGCCGTCGGCGCCGTAGAGATGCTCGGAGACGTCGTTCTGGCAGCCGTCGATCTGTCGGCACTCCGAGAACAGCCAGACGCCGCCCGCGTACTCGTACTGCACCGCGTGGTGGTCGAAGATGTGGCCGTAGGCGGGATCGGTGCGCACCTGGCGCCCGCCCATGCCACGCGCCCGCAGCGGATGGCCCTGCAGCGCCCAGTTGATCACGTCGAGGTTGTGCACGTGCTGCTCGACGATGTGGTCGCCGCTGAGCCAGGTGAAGTAGAGCCAGTTGCGCAGCTGCCACTCCATGTCGCTCCACTCCGGCTTGCGCGGGTGCATCCACAGGCCGCCCATGTTCCAGGCACAGCGCGCGAACAGGATCCGGCCGAGGTCACCGCGATGGATGCGCTGCATCGCCTCGACGTAGGCGGCCTGGTGGTGGCGCTGCAGGCCGCTGACCACCGCGAGCTTCTTCTGCTGCGCCAGTTCGGCCGCGGCCAAGACCCTGCGAATGCCCGGACCGTCCACGGCCACCGGCTTCTCCAGGAATACGTGCTTGCCGGCCTGGATCGCGGCCTCGAACATCGCCGGCCGGAAGTGCGGCGGCGTCGCCAGCAGCACCACGTCGACGTCGCTGGCCAGGAGGTGCTGCCAGCCGTCGAAGCCGACGAACCGGCGCGCCTCGGGCACAGAGACCCGCGCGGCGATCGCCGCATCCCCGGTCAGCTCCGCCAAACTGCCCTCCAGGCGGTCGGCGAACGCGTCCGCCATCGCCACCAGCCGCACCGGCCCCGCAGTGTGCAGGGCCTGGAACGCGGCACCGGTGCCGCGGCCGCCGCAGCCGATCAGGCCGATCTTCAGTTCGTCGCTGCCCCCCGCATGCAGGCGCAGCGACATCAGTGGTGCGGCGGCGGCCGCCGTGGCGGTCTGCTTCAGGAACGAGCGGCGCGTGGACCAGGGCATGGGACTCCAGGGGCTTGGGGCAACGAGACGAGGGAAGCACGGTCGCCGCCGGAGTCAAGGCCGGGGACGACGCGCGGCGCGCGATCAGCGACCCGCCGGCGGATGCGCGGCGAGCGCCGCCAGCACGCGGTCGCGCAACTGCGGCCGACAGACGACGATCTCGTCGTTGCGCGGGTCGCGTTGGTTGTAGCGCTGGCGGCTGCCGTCGATGCGGCACACGTGCCATCCGGCGGCACGCGCGACGGCCTCGGGTGCGCAGGTGTCCCACTCCTTGAGGCCGGGCTTGTGCACGTAGATGTCCGCCTGCCCGAACAGCAGCAGTGACACCTTGAAGCCGACGCTGCCGGACGGCACGAATTCGGTCTTGCCCAACGTGGTCGCGAAGCGCTGGATCCACTCCGGGGTATGGCTGCGGCTGACCGCGAGACGCAGCGGACCGCTGCCAGCCGCAGCGTGGTCGGGACCCAGCTTGCGGCTGCTTCTCACTTCGAGCCGCGTCTGCCCCGGCAGGCACACGGCCGCCAGCAGGGTGTCGATCGCCGGCAGCGCGACGGCGCCGAGCACCACCTCGCCATCGATCGCGAGGCCTATGTGCACCGCCCAGTCCTGGCGCCCGGAGCGGTACTCCTTGGTGCCGTCGAGTGGATCGACGATCCAGACCACACGCTGCGCCAGTCGCTCGGGCGCGTCCTTGGTCTCCTCGGACAGGATGGTCGCGCCCGGATCGCGGCCGCGCAGGAACCCCTGCAGGAACCCATCCGCAGCCTGGTCGCCGACGTCCCCCAGCACCGCCTCGTCGGTCCAACGGCCGCTGTCGCGCAACGTCCGCAGGCGCCTCCCGGCCTGTTCGGCGGCGGCGATCGCGGTTTCGAGATGCCTGGAGATCTCGGCGGCTGGTGTGGCTTCACTCATCTGGGTTTCACTTCGGCGGCGGGAACAGATCGTGCTCCACGGTCCAATTGATCTGGTAGTCGCGCTCGACGAACTCCCACAGCAGGATCTTCGGCGCGAAGCCGTCCTTGCCCAGTTCGCCGTGCAGGGTCCGGATGCCACGGAAGGAGCCACCACCGGCAATCACGCACCGCTGGTCGACGGGGGCCTTCAGGGTGCCGACCAGGGTCCAGCCCCATGCCTGGGAGAAACTCGTGCCGCACAACACGATCGCGGCTGTCGGCTGGCGGCGCGGGATCTCTACCAGGCCCCCGGCGGCATTGCGCAACATCGTCGGCCGCCACGAGACGGTCTCCATCAGCTGCTCGACGACGGCCGAGCTGGGGGACGCATCGTCGGCCGCCTCACAGCGGAAACCGAGCTGGTGCACCAGCCCGGGCACGCAGAGCCGGCTGCGCGGCGCTTTCACGACGATGTCGGGATCCGATCGCACGAGGTCCAGCCATCCCTCCTGCTCGAGGCGTCGCTGCACCGCGCTGGCGACCAGCAGTTCACCGGCCAGTTGCCAATGGGTGCCACGCTGGTCGTAGAGCAGTTCGTCGGGATGCGCCGCGCGATGCTCCGACAAGAGCGCGCGCAGATCGAGGCGCGGGATGCCGGCCGCATCGAGGTCCGCGAGAATCTCCCCATACAACCGCTCGCGGCCAGCGGGAACCGGCGTGCCGGCCTGCAGGTAGTCAGCGTAGATCGTGACCTTGTTCGGCACCGGCAGCACGAGCAGGTGCATGCCATGGTCAGCAGCGAACTGCTTCGCTTGCCCGAGCATCGCCAGCCGTCTGGCCCGCGTCGACTCGAGCACCGCCGGCCGCCACTTCAGGGTCTCGGGGAGGAACATCCAGCCATCGCGGCCGAACACGACCCGATCGGTCTCCAACACACCGAGGCGCCACAGCGACTCGTTGAACAGTCCGCGCAGCTCGAACGTCACCCAGGACGACTCCCGCAGGTACCGCTCGAGCTGATCCGCGTACTCACCGCGCCGGAAGGTCTCGAACTGCCACGCCGGCAGCGGCACGCTCGACGCCGTCAACGCGGGTCGCAACAGCCACCACGTCACCGGACCGGCCGCGACCAGCAACACGAAGCCGATGCCGAAGCACACGAACAGCAGCCGCTGCGCGCGCCCCCAGGCGGCCATGCCGTCGAACCACTCGCCGGTCGCGGAGTCTGTTGCGGTGGACATGGGTGTCAGAACTGGAAGTAGAGGAACGGCAGGTTGCTCGAAGACAGCATGCGGCCGAGCGCGACCAGGAACAGCAGCGCGAACACGACGATGGTCGCGGGATGCGCACGCCGCATCAGCTGCGACGAATTCGGCAGCAGCAACGCGATGCCGAGTGCACACGGCAACATCGCGTAGGCGTACGACTCGTACTGCTCCAGGTGCAGCGCACCACCGAGACCGGCGGTGCCGAACAACCCGCACCAGAGCGTCCACAAGTGGCCGAAGTCACGGGCGACGAACATCGACCACCCGAACGTGAAGATCACGTAGGTGCACAGCACCCGCAGCCAGGGCGGCAGCGGGGCGTGGAACGCGCGACGACCGTTCATGCGTTCGAGCGACAGCCACAGACCCTGGTAGGCACCCCAGAGCAGGAATGGCCAATTGGCCCCGTGCCACAGGCCACCGAGCAACATCGTGGTCGACAGATTGGCGTAGGTCCGCGCCTCACCGCCGCGGTTGCCGCCGAGTGGGATGTAGAGGTAGTCGCGCAGCCAGGTCGACAGGCTGATGTGCCAGCGGCGCCAGACCTCGGTGATGCTCTGCGACTTGTAGGGTGAGTCGAAGTTGCGCGGGAAGTGGAAGCCCAGCATCAACCCGAGCCCGATCGCCATGTCGGAGTAGCCCGAGAAGTCGAAGTAGATCTGCACCGAGTAGGCGACCAACGCGGTCCACGATTCGAAGAGGCCCGGCGACTGCAGCGCGAAACCCGTGGTCGCCAGCGGCGCCATCGCGTCGGCGATCAGCACCTTCTTGACGAAGCCGATCGCGAAGCACAGCGCACCCGCGCCGACCATCACCAGCGAATGTCGGCGCTCGACGATCTGCCGGTGCACGTCGCGGTAGCGCACGATCGGCCCCGCGACGAGCTGCGGGAACATGCTGACGTAGCAGGCGAAGTCGATCAGCGACCGGGTCGGACGGATCTCGCCGCGGTACACGTCGATCGTGTAGCTCATCGACTGGAACGTGTAGAACGAGATCCCGACCGGCAGGATGACGTCCCGCCAGGTCCATTGTGCGCCGAGCCAGGACTCCGCCGTGTGCACGACCAGGTTCGCGTACTTGAACCACGCCAACAGGCCGAGGTTCACGACGATCGACAGCAGCAACCAGAACCTGCGATACCGGCGCCCGTCGTCCTTCGCCCCCATGCACTGCGCCAACGTGTAGTCGACCAGCGTGCTGAACAGCATGATCAGGATCCACGACGGCCGCTCCCACCCGTAGAAGACCATGCTGGCCAGCAACAGCCAGAGGTTGCGCAGCCCTCGGGGTACCAGGAAGTACACGCCGAGGAACAGCGGCAGGAACAGGAACAGGAAGGCGAACGAGGTGAAGACCATGGCGCGTGGCCGCCAGGTGGCGCGCTGGACGACCCCTGGCAGCCGAAGCCACGGCCGCACGAGAGCAAGGCCGGGCAGTATGCCGAATCACCCCGCCCGCGCCAGAACCTCGAACGGGCGCGCAGATCCCACCTCGCAACCGCATGCCAGTGCCCGGCAGGAGCACTGGGAGCTGTCCATGACGAGGCTGCGCCAAGAGGCGCGGCCTCGTTCCGCCTAGAAGGGGCCGACCGTCATCGACAGGGCGTTCGACAGGTCGATGTTGGCGCCGTTGAACGCCGCCGCCTGGATGATGAAGGTCAGCGTCGGCGTGTTGCCGGTGCCGAAGAACGGGAGCTGCATGCCGCCGGTCGCATCAGACACCAGGAAGTCGACCAAGAACAGGAACGGCTCGTCGGGCACCAGGAACTCGCCCGGCACGTACTGGTAGGGATCCGCCGCGAACGAGAACGCCACCAACACCGGTGAGCTCGGCGGCGCGCCGACCATCTGCCAGGTCGCGATCGAGTTCGGCTGGGTGAGGTCGTCGCCGCAGATCGAGATCGACAGCGTGCCGCCGCCAGCGAAGCCCAGGTCGGTCTGGCAGAACTCGCACGAGTCCGGGATCAGGTTGCCGTTCGCATCGGCGACCGAGCCGCTGAGCACGTCCTCGAGGTCGTTGATGCCGTTGTTGTTGCAGTCGGCCTCGTAGACGCCGCGGAACACCTGCAGGTCGACCGTGTCGACGTCGCCGTCCTGGTCGAAGTCGAACACGGCTTCGGGGCTGTCGGCGGTGTAAGGACCACCGTTGCGCGCCAACCGGAAGGCCACGAGGTCGATCTGGTTCAGCACGTTGTCGCCGTTCGAGTCGAACTCGCGACGGCCGAGCGAATCGAGGAACGCCACGACCTTCTGCTGATCGGCCAGCGGCAGCGCCTGCAGGGCGAACGCCGACGGGCGGGCCTCGCTGCCGAACGCCGCGTGCAAGGCGACCACCCCGGCCGGGCCGAGGATGCGCTGCTCGAAAGTGCCGCCGATCACGCGACCGTCGTGCCACAGAGGATCGCGCGACCGCACGCCCCACAGCGGCGGCGTGCGCAGTTCCTGGATGTCGGCCGTGCCGTCGCCGATGAAGTCGGCCGCAGTGCCCATGTCGTGCAACAGGAAGTCCGAGTACGGCTTGATGACCTTGTTGCGGATCGCCACCTCGAGCGCGGGATCGTTGCGGGTCGTGAACGAGGCGACATGGCAGTCGGCGCAACCGACGTTGTCGAAGATCGTCTCGCCGCTCATGCCCGAGCGCGGCGTCTGCGGCGGCTGCGACAGGTAACGCTGGAAGTTGGTGATGCGATCGATGAAGTGCAGACCCTGGCCGTCCGGGCCGTCCTCGGGATCCGGCACGGTGTCGTAGGCGCCGGGCGGCACGCCGTTGGCCGCACTCTCGGTGCCGAGCAGGCGGTTGGTGAAGCCGATCTCGTTCAGCGACGCATCGCCCGAGAACGACAACAGCGTCGCGACTTCCGCCTTCCAACCGAAGCGCCCGACCCGCGGTGTGCCAGCCGGTGTCTCGAGCGGTACCACCATGCGGGCGCGGCCGCTGACGTTCGCGCTCGGCGGGGTGGTCTCACGCGCCTGGATGTCGGCATCGGCGATCGCCTCGATCAGGCCGTCGCCCAAGATGGATGGCGTCACGCGCTGCGCCGTCACGTTGGCCTCTGGCGGGATGACCTCCTGGTAGGCGACGTTGATCGTGTTCAGCTGCTGCAGCGAACCACCGAGGCTGGTCAGCGGATCCCAGCCCACGCCCTTGGCGTCGTAGAAACCGAAGCGGAACACCTTGATGCTGCCAGGGCCGCCGACCGGATTGTTGTGGCAACTCGCGCAGCTCGCCTGGTTGAAGATCGGGCCGAGACCCTCACCGACCTGGAAGGTGTGCGTGAAGTCGGTCTTGCCGGCGTCGAAGCGCTGCAGTTCCGTGGTCGTCAAGCCCGAGAGAGGAGCCCCCATCTTCGGTTGCGGTGTCTGCGCCACGACTGCGGGCGCACCGAGGGTGAGGAAGAGAACGGAGGTGCCGAGGAAACGCATGTCTTTGGGTCGCAAGGGGACAGAGCCGGGCCGCGGGCAGGAACGGCTGGCCATCGAGATCGACGGGCGGGGAAGGATACCAGAACAACCGCGGCCCGGGACCCGAAGGTCCCAGGCCGCAGCTTCGCTGTTACGCAGCGCGGAATCGGACTGCGTCGGCGCGACTACGGCTTGAACTGCAGCCGCAGCGCGTTCGTGATGCCCCAGCCCTGCGCCTGGGCGAGGTCCGCGTAGACCACCTGCGCGTAGATCGCGAAGTCACCGAGACCACCGGGGAAGCCCGGGACGATCAGGTTGCCGGCGCCATCCATGCCGATGCCGAGGATCAGCGGCGGCACGCTGTCGATCAGCAGACCGCCGAACAGCGGCGAGCCGAAGTTGAACAGGCTCGCGATCAACACACCCGTTGCGAAGGGCGGCGTGCCCTCGACCGCGAGCGTGGCGCTCGTGCCGAACGACAGGTCGCCGCCGCAGAGCGAGAACGTCGCCGTGCCCGGGCCCATCAGTCCGACGTTCTGCTGGCACATCGTGCAAGCGAACGCCTCGACCCGGAACAGGTCGACACCACCCTCGACGATGTGGCCCGGATTGACGTCCTGCACGCGGAACCGCACCTGCACGACGTTCGTCGGCACGATGAAGTCGCCGACGCGGAACGAGTGCGAGATCCAGTCGTTGTCGTTGGGACCACCCACGGTCTCGACCGGCACCCAGTTCAGGGTGTCACCCGAGACGCTGACCTGCATCACATCCAGGCCGTCGGTGCCGCTGGTGTAGAACCAGCGCCGGTAGGAGATGAAGCCGTCGGTGCCCGCCATGTCGATCGGCGGCGAGATCAGATCCGTCGGCCCACCATCGACGTCGTTCGTGCCGGCTGCCGCGCCCGGGAGGCCATTCTCCGTGACCCAGCACTTGGTGTTCGACGTGCTGGCCTCGGCGTCCTCCGGCGGCGCCGCGAACTGCCCCACGTTCGTGGTGCCGTTCGGCACCGCCACTCCCCAGGCACCCGACGTCAGCGCCGTGTTGACCACGGTCCAGCCGGCGACCGAGCCTTCCATGTTGTTCTCGTAGAGCACGCTGGTGCCCACGGCGGAGACGACCTTGTTCGACGCCGTCGGGGCCGTCGGCGGGTCCTTGTAGACGACCGCGCCGGCATCCTGCACGGTGACGTAGAAGGTGACCTGCTCGGTGCACGCCGGCATCGGCGGCAACGCCGCGCGGTAGTTGCCCGGGCCCTCGTCGCTCATCGGGCTGGTCTGGTACGGGGCACCGGCGACCGAGTAGTGCAGCACGCCCGAACCGGCCTGCGGCACGACGCCGCCGATGCCGGTCGCGTGCACGGCGAAGGAGTGGATCGCGCCCGGCGACAGCATCGAGGGCAGGCCATTCGGATAGGAGAACGCGACCCCGACCGGCGGCTGGTTGATCCACACGGTCGTGCCACCGCAGCGGCCGAGCACGATGTCCTTCCAACCGTCGCCGTTGATGTCGAACACCGCCGCGTCGAACGAGCCGACCAGCATGGCGACCGGGATGCCGCAGATCACGCCGGAGATCTGCTCTTCCTGCAGCGTCACGTTCGGCACGTTGCCGAGGTTGCGGAAGATGTGGGCGCGGCGGCCGCAGCCCGAGATGTCGACGTCGACGTCACAGACGATCGCGTCGTTGAAGCCGTCGTTGTTCAGATCGACGATCAGGTTGTTGCCACCGAACCCGTCATCGGAGCCACCACCGCTGTAGGAGAACGCAACCTCGCCACCGAACACGGCCTGGCCGCCGGTGATGCCCGTCATCAGCTTGTACCGGTCCTGACCGTCGTCGCTGAAGATCATGTCGGGCAACGTGTCGTTGTTCAGGTCGCCGACCGCGAAGTGGTACGGCGCGTTGCCGTAGGCGAGCTGGTAGACGTTGAAGTTGCCGGGATTGGCGGTGCCCGCGTTGTAGCTGATCGACACGGCCTGCGGCGCGTTCAGCGCGTCGTCCTTCAGGATGTCGACCCAGCCGTCGCCGTTCATGTCGACCATGGCGACCTTCATGCCGAACGACGATTCGAGCATCTCGACCGTCATGCGCGTCGACGACACGTCGGTGAAGTAGCCGTTGCCGTTGTTCAACAGCAGACGGTCGTTGAGGTCGACCGGTCGGGTGCCACCCTGCTGGTAGTCACCGAAGTACAGGTCCATGTCGCCGTCGTGGTCGATGTCGCCCGCCGCGACCGAGCAGAAGCGCTGGAAGCCGCCCCAGGCCGTGTCACTGATGCGCAACGGATCGTCGTAGAGGAAGCCCTGCCAGTTGCCGCCGATGTCGTCGCCGCGGTTGATGTAGACACGCGGCACGCGCAGGTACTGGGCGACCGTGTCGGACAGCGTCGTGCAGGTGACGAGATCGACCCAGCCGTCGCCGTTGACGTCGACGGCGACCACGTCGCGATCGTTCGTCGAGTCGAGCATGCCCTGGCTCAGCGGTACCGTCGTGGCGCTGCCGAGCGTCGACGTGCGATCGGTCAGCACGCCATCCTCGTTCATCAGGAGCACGTTCGGGAACTTGCCCGGCGTCGTGAACGGCTGCTTGCGGGCGACGAACAGGTCGGTGTCACCGTCCTGATCGAAGTCGGCCCAGGCATAGTCCTTCTCCTGAGGGTCCATTGCGCCGAGGCCAGCTGCGGCAACAAGGCGGGTAGATGTCTGATCGTGGAAGGTCACCCACTGGGCGGGCAACGAGACGGCAACGGCCGCAGCCGAGGCTGCAGCGAGGAGGGAGGTCGGAAAGCGCACGGATACCTCTGCGAACAGACGGAGGGGGGAGCACGAACCTGGACATGGGTGGGGCATCCAGGCTGGGCAGGCTGGGCCAGACTACCCCAGCTCCCCGGGTGATCAACCCGCCCCCCATCTGCTCATCCGTGGATCCCCACCGGGCGCACTCTTGCCGACTAGATCCTGAGCTCGATTCCGGCTGAACGCACGCGGGATGGGCTGAGGCTGCGTGCCGCGATCGCGCGTGACGCGGACGTGGCGCTGGCACGGGCGGCGCGAGCCAGGTCGGCATCAGGGCGCACACCGATCGCGGCTTGCCACCGGGTCAGGCCACCGGACCTTTTCTCCTGCGCAGCGGATTTGTCGGGTCTCTGGACCGCGCATCCTGCAAACAAGGCCAACCTCCGGACCGGCCCGATGGACGAACGAACAGAGCCACTGCTCGACAGCTTCGCCGAGCATGGCGTGCGGGAATACCTGCGGTCGCTCACTGCCGACGACCTGCTGCTCGGCGACCGCGACACGGTGCGCGAACTGGTGGAACTGCCGGACGACGCCCTGAGCTGCCGCATCGCCAACGTGCAGACGGCCGATGCGGACGCGCTGGCGACCGCTGCGTCCATCCTCGTCTGGACGCGTCTGGCCGAAGAGAGGCACGTCGTGGCCACGCGACGCCGGTTTCCATCGGGCCGGGTGCGCGGGCTCAAGACCGATGTGCTGCCACGTCTCGCCGCAGGCCGCCCAGCCGACACCGCCGCCACACCGCCCCCCCATGGCTACGTGCTGCTCTGCACGCCGAGGAGCGGCAGCTACCATCTCTGCGCCCTGCTCGCCGGGCTCGGTTTCGGCACGCCGGACGAGCACCTCGACCAGGGGCTGTGCACCGCCGCGCGCGAGGGGCGCCTGCGCCTGCGCGCCTACCTCGACACCCTGCACGACGTCGCGGTCGCCAACGGCTGGTTCGGCACCAAGCTGATCTCGCACGTGCTGTTCGCCGCGTTCGATTCCGGACTGCCCGCCGCCGCCTTCCTCGCCTGGCTGCGGCAACACCGGCTGCGGGTGCTCTACCTGGCCCGCGAGGACAAGGCCGCGCAGGCCGTGTCGAACTACTTCGCGCGGCGCACCGGCGTCTGGAACGCCTCGGCCGGGCAACCCCTGCCCGCGCGACCGCCCTACGACTTCGGCGAGATCCGGTCCGACTGGCAGGAGCTGCAGCAGCAGGAAGCATGGCTCGAGCAGTTCGTCGCCCATCTGCCGGGCCCCCACCACCGCATCGCCTACGAGCAACTCGACCGCGACCCCGAACCCGTGCTGCGCGGCATCGTGTCCTACCTGACCGACGGCGGCCGACCACCGTTGCCGTTCCAGGTGCGGTCGCGCACGCAGAAGCTGCGCGACGAACTGTCGGCCGACTACGCGCGGCGCTTCGCTGCCGAATTGCGCCGCCGCGGCGAGTGAGCCGCGGTCAGCGCGGCTGCAGCCAGACCGGCACGACCTCGGGCGCCTGCTCGGTCACGTCGAACGCCATCGTCACCGGCTGATAGCCCAAGAACTCGAAGCGCACGTCGTGGCGGCCGACCGGGACCATGGCCATCGACTCGACCGGATGGCCGAGCGGCGGGCTGCCCCAATACTCCATCGTGTCGGTCAGCCAGAAGAACCGTCCCGCACGCACCGCGCCGATCGTGACCTCGCCGTCGAGGCCGTCGTCGGTCGCCCGATCGGGCGCGCTGGCATCGCGCAGCACGAAGCGGATGCGGCCGCGTCGCAGCAGCACGAGGTCGAGTTCGTTCTCGCGCCCCGCCTCGGTCACCAGCGCGCGCGACTCGACGACTTCGTCGAACGTGTCCGGGTAGGCCGCGATCTCGACGCGCACCGGACCGACCGCACACCTGCCATGCACCTCGCCGGGGCCGCTGCGCAGCACGTCGAATGCGCGCAGGCTGGCGCCGGCCTGCGGCTGCACCGAACAGGTGAAGTGCTCGGGCACGCCACCATCGGCGAAGCGCGCGCGCACCGTCAGCAACGTCGCCGGCGCCTCGGCGAGGCGCAGGTCGACGGCGAACGGGCCGTTCCGCATCGGCATCTGCACCAGTTCGTCGACGCCGAAGCTGCTCGAGGCATCGGCGCGCAGCCAGACGAAGGCACCGCGCGGCACGACGACATGCGGCGCACGCATCGTTTCGTCGGCGAGCGCGCGCCGCAGCGCCGCCGCATCACCACCGCGCGCCGCCAAAGCCGCATCGCCGGCATCGGCGGCGAACACCACGATGTGGGTCGCGCACGGCAGCAACAGCCGCCCCTCGGGATCCGACCAGGTCAGGTCCAGGCGCACCCCGTCGAGCACGAGGTCGACGGTGTCCACCTCGGCCGCGAGCCACCGTTCGCCGTTGCGGGCGACGAAGTCCTCGCGCAGGCCCAGCGTGCCGCCCACGCGAACGGCCCAGCGATCGAGGATCGAGCGGTTCGTGGCGAAGCGACCCTCGGCATCGGTGCGCATGTCGAAGTACCAGTAGTCCGGCCCGACCTGCGGCAGATCGCCGTCGAGGCGCAAGCCGCCGCGCACGTAGACCTCGATGCCCGGCACCGGCGTGCCGTCCAGCAGCGCGACACGGCCCGCGATCGCGTGGCCGGGCGCCAGCACGACATCGCCTGCATCGCCTTCGCCGCTGGCCGGCAGGTCGACCTCGACCTTGCTGCGGCCTGCGACCGCGTGCATCGCGACGACGCGCAGGCGCGGCACGCCGTCGGTGAGCACGAGCCGGAAGCGACCCTGCTCGTCGGCCGTCGCGATCGCGTGCAGCGGTTCGTCCGGCGTCGTGCCAACGCCGAGGATCTTGGCTGGCACCGGTCGCCCGAACCGGTCGACCGTGCGGCCACGCAGCGTCAGGTACGGATGCAGCACGAAGTCGTGCACGAGCAGCAACGGGCCTTCGACCGCCACCGACGGCAGGTCCGCGAAGTGCGTGACGGTGTTGCGGCCCGGCGCCTCGGCGACGGCGACGACGCTGTGGCCGCTGCGGTCGAGCGGCGGCCGATCCCGCCAGAAGCCGAGGTCGAGTTCGTACCGGCCTTCGGCGTCGGTCGTCGACTCCGTCAGCACCGGCCCCATCTCCAGCAGATGGCAACGCACGACGGCGCCCGGCAGGGGCTCGCCGGTGCTCGTGCGCACGACGCCGCGCAGCAGCCACGCCGCCGCGGCGATGGGCACGGGCTCGCGCTGCGTCGGCAGTGCGGCCGCAGACACCGTCGGTTCTGGCGCGGCCTCGTCGCCGTGTGCCGGCACCGCGCACTCGCGGATGGCGGCGACCAACGGCGAGGTCGCATTCGGTTCGGTGCGCTGCGCGAACAGCACCGCCGCCACCAGCGAGGCCGCCGCCCCGACACCGGCAAACCACCAGCGCATGCGCAGCCACAGCCCACCGGCGACCGCGATCACCGGCGCCCCCGCGAGCACCCGCGCGCGCACGTTCGCCAACGCGCGCGGCGCGACGTCGGCGAAACCCGGTGCGACCGCGAGCCCGACCGGCAGGCGGCGGCGCAGTTCGCCCATCGCGCGGGCGACCTGCGTGCGCACGGTGCCCGCGGGCTTGTGCGCGCGCTCGGCGATCTCGCGGCAGCTCTGGTCGTCGAGCAGATGTTGCCGCAGCAGCACCGCATCGTCGTGGCCGAGTTGCTGCAGCGCCGTGGCAAACGCCGCCTCGGTCTCGCGATCGCTCGCCGCCGCCACCGGATCGCGTTCGGCCGTCGGCGCCGGCGCCTCGCGGTCGCGGCGGCGCATGCGCGCACGGCGGCGCAACGTGCGCGCCTCGTTGGCCAGGATGCCGAGCAGCCACGGCAGCAGCGGCCGGCTGGCGTCGTAGGCGGCACCGCGCGCCATCGCCGCGCCGAAGGTCTCGTGCAGCAGGTCCTCGACGTCGTCGCGCGGCACCAGGAAGGCGGCCACGCGCAGCAGTTCGGGCGCAGTCGCATCGAACGCGGCGGCGAGCGCGCGCACGTCACCACGGCGCCGGAACGCGGCGAACGCCTGTTCGGGGGTCAGGGCATCAGGTTCGGATCGCATGCCACTACTCGTCGCCACGCCGGAACGTGCGCCGGAAAATCCGCGTCGCGGCCCGTAGGATCGCGCGCCGCCGATGCCGACGTTCCAGCAGCTGATCCTCCGCCTCCAGGACTACTGGGACAAGCAGGGCTGCGCGCTGCTGCAGCCCTACGACATGGAGGTCGGCGCCGGCACCAGCCACACGGCGACGTTCCTGCGCGCGCTCGGCCCGGAACCGTGGCAGGCCGCCTACGTGCAGCCGAGCCGCCGGCCGAAGGATGGCCGCTACGGCCAGAATCCCAACCGGCTGCAGCACTACTACCAGTTCCAGGTCGTGCTGAAGCCGTCGCCGGCGAACATCCTCGACCTCTATCTGGGCTCGCTGCAGGCGGTCGGCTTCGACCTGACGCAGAACGACGTGCGCTTCGTCGAGGACGACTGGGAGAACCCGACGCTCGGCTGCTGGGGCCTCGGCTGGGAGGTGTGGCTCAATGGCATGGAGGTGACGCAGTTCACCTACTTCCAGCAGGTCGGCGGCATCGACTGCCGGCCGATCACCGGCGAGATCACGTATGGCCTCGAACGGCTGTGCATGTACCTGCAGGGCAAGGAGAACGTGTTCGACCTCGAGTACGCGCCGGGCCTCACGTACGGCTCCGTGTTCCACCAGAACGAGGTCGAGCAGAGCGCCTACAACTTCGAGCACAGTGACGTCGAGTTCCTGCTGACTGCGTTCGCAGCGCACGAGAAGCAGAGCCAGCACCTGATGCAGCGGCAACTCGCGCTGCCCGCCTACGAGCAGCTGCTGAAGGCCGGCCACACGTTCAACCTGCTCGACGCGCGCTCTGCGATCTCGGTGACCGAACGCGCCGCCTACATCGGCCGCATCCGCAACCTCGCGCGCGCCGTCGCCCAGAGCTACCTCGAGAGCCGCGCGCGACTGGGTTTCCCGATGGCGCCGAAAGCGTGGGCCGACGAGGTGCTGGCGAAGCTCGCCGAGGCTGCTGCGGCGAAGGGCTGAGGCGTCGCGACGGCACATCCGCGCTGGCGTGGTGCAATTCCTACCCGCCGATCGGCGCGCGCGACCACCGCCCTCCTGCGCATGGTGCCGTCGCGGATGCCGGTCCAACCTTTGCACCCGTCGCACATCCGTCGCGTCACCCTCACACCTCCGCGAAGGTCATGCTGCACCACGACACCCGTTCGGTCCTTTCCATCTCCATCGCCGTGCTCGTCGCCGGCGGCCTCACCGCCCAGAAGTGGCAGCTCGCGGCGCCGCTGACGTCGCCGCCGGCGCGCGCCGGCCAGGCGATGGCCACCGATCTCGCCAACGGGCAGGTGGTGCTGTTCGGCGGCTACGTCGGCGCCAGCTACCTCGGCGACTCCTGGCTGTTCGACGGCACCAACTGGGCACAGCTGCCGGGCGTCGCGCCGGCCGGGCGCATGCGCGCGGCGATGGCCTACGACGAGAATCGGGCGACGTTCGTGATGTACGGCGGCGTCAACGGCGCCGGCGTCAACAACTACCTGGCCGGCACCTGGGAGCTGGCGAACGGACTCTGGAGCCAGCGCCCGAGTACGCTGTTCCCGCCGCGGCGATTCGGCCATGCGATGGCCTACGACGCCGTACGCGGCCGTGCGGTGATGTTCGGCGGCCGCACCAATGCCGGCACGATCTTCCTGCAGGACACCTGGGAATGGGACGGCACCGACTGGACGCCGTTCGCGCCGGTGCACGCGCCGAGCAACCGCATGGGCCACTCGATGGCGTTCGACTCCAGCCTCGGCCAGGTGGTCCTGTTCGGCGGCCTGCAGCTCGGCAGCCCGTTCCTGAACGACACCTGGACCTGGAACGGCACCGACTGGACGCAGCTGACGCCAGCAATCTCGCCGTCGCCGCGCGCGAACCAGGCGATGGCGACCGACCGTGCACGCGGCCGCGTCGTGATGTTCGGCGGCACCGACGGCACCGATCTCGTCGACACGTGGGAGTGGAACGGCAGCACCTGGCTCGCCATCAACGGTCCCGAGCAGCCCGGCGTGCATGCGCTGGCGGCGATGGCGACCGGTCCGACCGGCCGTCATGTGGTGATGTTCGGCGGCGAGGACCTGGTCGGCGTCACCGCGTCGACCTGGCGTTGCGGCGAACTCGCATCGGTGCGCAGCTTCGGCGTCGGCTGCGGCGTGCCGCCGTTGACCCTCGCCGCGGTGCCCGGCAGCCAACCGGTGCTCGGGCAATCGTTCGAGAGCGTGGTCACCGCGGTGCCAGCCGGCGGGCTGCCGTTCCTGGCCTACGGCGTGTCCGACACCTTCGCCGGCAGCGTGCCGCTGCCGATCGACCTCACGCCGCTGGGCATGACCGGGTGCTACCTCTATCACGACCTGCTGGCGCTCGGATATGGCTGCACACCCGCGGGCGGCGCGTGGAGCAACTCGCTGCCACTGCAGAACCAGCCGGTCTTCGTCGGCACGGAGATCTTCGCGCAGGTCTACGCGTGGGCGCCAGGCAGCAATCCCTTCGGCCTGCTGACGAGCAACGCCCTGGGCCTGTACCTCGGTCTGCCGTGAAGCCCGGGTCCGCCTGGGCTCCGACGGCGGTCGACGACTCAGCCGATGACCTTGGTGTCGACGTTGGTGGTGTAGAAGTCGCCCACCGGCGTCACCACGAGACCCTGGCCATACACACGTAGACCGATCAGGCTGGCGTCGTCGGGCAGGTCCAGGCGCGACTTGAACTGGCCGGCGGTGCCGAGAGCGCCGCCGCTGAGCACGAAGGCCGAGTTGGGGTCGATCTGCACCGCGATGTCGCCGAAGGGCACGAAGAAGGCGTTGCCGAGCGCGGCGAAGTTGACCGCGAGGCCACCCGACGGCCCGGTCGTGTCGAAGTCGAAGTGGTTGCCGACCGAGCCGTTGCCGCTGATCGAGAAGCTCTCGGTGTCCAGCGCGACCGACGCCACCTCGATGACACTGCCGTTCCAGGTGCCTGTGATCACGACGTCCTGGTCGTGGTAGGCGAGCAGGTTGACCGACGCGCTGTGCATCTGGATCCCGACCCACTTGATGACGTGCTCGAAGCCGGGGCAGTAGTAGCAGCCGGCAGCGCTGCCGTCGGTCGGGGTGCAGCGCACGGTGACTGCAGCCTGGGCGCCCAGCGACGCGACGGTGGTGGTGAGGGCAGCTGCAACGAGGACAAGGATCTTCATGGCCATTCCTGATGGGTCGGGACCGGGTGATCGGCGAAGCGCCATCACCGTGCCCACCCCTGGAGCACGCGCCGGGCCACGCACGCCAGCGGTCAGGAACGCCCAACTTGCACACACACCCCGCCCGGCAGCCGCACACTCCGGCATGCCAGCCACGCTGCTCGACGCTGGCCTCGTCGCGTCACGCCCTTAGGATCCGACGCACGCCATGAGCACGAAGAGCCTGCTGGTCGAACTGTTCGTCGAAGAACTGCCGCCGAAGTCGCTGCAGAAGCTCGGCTCCGCGTTCGGCGAGGTGCTGTTCGCGAGCCTGCAGGCGCAGGGGCTCGCCGGCGACGGGGCGGTGGCGACGACGTTCGC
>JBGARS010000030.1:0-49150 GCA_044230075.1 Planctomycetota bacterium
AGCCGGCGACCACCCGCGCAGACCTCGTAGCGGCCGCGTGCGCCCTGCACGACGAAGCGCCGCCCCTTCAGCTGCAGCGTGCCTTCGACCTGCCGCTTCTGGCCGACCGGGTAGGCTTTCTTCAGCCACGGCTGGTTGAAGAACTGCACCTCGAACGCACCGCCCTCCGCGCACGCGAACGCGACCGTCACCATCGACCGGCGCCCCGGCAGCCAGGCGCTGCGGCACGAACGGACGGCGCCGCGCAGCCGCACCAGTTCGCCGACCGCAGCCTCGTCGGGCGCCGCCAGTTCGCGCAGCGAGCGGTAGCGGCGCGGCAGCCAGCCGACGAGATCCTGCACCTTGTGCAGGCCGACGGCGCCGAGCCGCGCGGCGGTGCCAGGCCCGATGCCAGCGAGCACCGTCAGCGGCGCGGCGGGATCGAGCCGCAGGGCGGCGGTGTCGGTACGGGCCTGCATGTGCGCAGGTGTAGCCCGAGCACGCTCGCCACGGAACCATCCGCACGGTAGCCTCGGCGCGCCGTGAGTGGACCGTCCGAGCAGCAACTCGCCTTCCTGCAGCAATTCGGGTTCGACCAGGAGCTGCAGCAGAGGTGCCAGGACGACGTCGCCGCCGGGCGTCTGTCGGTCGAGACCAACGCCGTCACCGGCGACCTGCTGGCACCGCCACCGGGCACGATCCAGAAGCTGCCCGGCACCGGCAGCAAGGGGCTGCGCGACCTGGAGCGCCTGGGCCGCGAGGCGATCGCGCGCGGCGAGCTCGGCGTCGTGGTGCTGAACGGCGGCATGGCGACGCGCTTCGGCGGCGTCGTCAAGGGCGTGGTGCCGGTGCTCGGCGAGACGCGGTCGTTCCTGGGCCTCGTCGTCGAGGACATCCAGGCCGCCGAACGGCTCGCCGGTGGCCGCGTGCCGCTGTTCCTGATGAACAGCTTCGCGACGCACGTGGCGACGCAGCAGCACTTCGCGCTGCACGAGCACTTCGGCCTGGACCCGGCGCAGATCGAGCACTTCACGCAGTTCATCGCGCTGCGCATGGACAAGAAGGGCTCCCTGTTCCAGCTCGAGAACGGCGAACTGTCGCCGTACGGCCCCGGCCACGGCGACTTCCCGTCGGCGTTCCGCAGGTGCGGCGCGCTGCAGCGCTTCCTCGACGGCGGCGGCCGCTACCTGCTGGTGCGCAACGTCGACAACCTCGGTGCACGCATCGACCCGGTGATCCTCGGCCACCACATCCAGCAGCAGCGCGAGACCACCGTCGAACTGGCGCCGAAGTGGCCCGAGGACGTCGGCGGCTCGCCGTTCGCCTACCTCGGCCGCACGCAGCTGATCGAGCAGGTGCGCTACCGCAAGGGCTTCGACCCGAACATCGTCGACGTGTTCAACACCAACACGTTCTGGTTCACGGCGAAGGCGCTGGACCGCGACTTCGACCTCGGCTGGTACTACGTCGAGAAGGAGGTCGAGGGCCGCCGCGCCGTGCAGGTCGAACACCTGATCGGCGAACTGACCGCGTTCCTGTCGACCAACTTCCTGCAGGTGCGCCGCAGCGGCAGCCGCACGCGCTTCCTGCCGGTGAAAACGCCCGAAGACCTGCACGCGGCGCGCGAAGAGATCGCCGACATGTACGACGGCGGCGACGGCGACGACGCGTAGCGCGCGATCAGAACACGCCCGCCGTCAGCGAAAGCGCATTGGTCGCGGTGATCGCGACGAAGTTGCCCAGTGCGTCGAGTTCGATCGGCACCATCTGGTGGAAGAACGTCAGTCCGACCAGCGGCGGCGTGCTCGGCAGATACAGCGTCGACTGCGCGGTGCCGGTCGTCGTCACCAGCAGCTCGACGATGTCGGGTGCGACCAGCACGTCGCAGCCCGGCACACCCTGCGCGAACACCGACGCCAGCGGCAGCGTGCCCTGCGGCACCGACGTGAAGCTGGTCAGCACGGCGACGATCGCCAGCGAAGGCAGGCCGGTGCCGTCGGCATGGAACGTCGCGTCGACCCACGGCAGTGTCGCCGCGGCCAGCGTGTTGCTGCCGCCGGAGCTCGGGCAACCGAGGCCGTGCGGCGACGACGATGCCGGGCAGGTGGAGAGGATTGCGGCCACCTGAGCACTCGGCACCCCTCCGGCCGTCGTGAACGCACCGCCGACGAACATCGCCCCGTCCGCTGTGAGCCCGAGCGCGTAGGGCAGATCGTCGAGGCCCGCGCCGAACGCCGTCCAGCTGCTGCCATCCCACCGCGCGATGCGGTTGGCGCTGGCGCCACCGGCATGCGTGAACGCTCCGCCCGCGATCAGGTCGCCATCGGGCAGCTGCGCGAGCGCGGTGACCTGATCGTCGACGCCGAAGCCGAGGCCGGCCCACGTGCTGCCGTTCCAGCGAGCGACGTGGGCGGCGCCGACGCCTCCCGCACTGGTGAACAGGCCGCCAGCGACGAGGTCGCCGTTCGCCAGCCCGAGCAGGGCCGAAGCAACGCTGCTGGTGCCGGCGCCCAACGCGCTCCAGTCGACTCCGTCCCACCGGGCGAGCGTCAGGTTGTTGCCGCCGAGTTGAAGTTGCCCACCGACGACCAGGCCGCCGTTCGCCACCACCGCCGCACATCGGACCGGATAGAACGACCACAGCGTGCCGACCGGCGACCACACGGTGCCGTCGCCAATCCGGACGTAGCCGCCAGTCGGCGTGCCGACCCAGGCAAACTCCCAGCCGCCGACGACCGCGAGGGTGCCGTCCGGCAGCGCCGCCATCGCCCGCACCGGTCCATACAGCACCGGACCGAACGGCACCCACGCCGAACCGGTCCAGCGCCACACGTCGCCGCTCGGCGGCGTCGACGGCGGCGGGATGTCCGGCCCGCCGGCGACGACGAGATCGCCATTGGCGAGCACGGCGAGGGCCCGCCGTACACTGGCGAACGGCGACCCCATCGGCGTCCAGGCCGTGCCGTTCCAACGCGCAACCTGGTTGCCGAAGGCGGCCACCGGTGCGCCATCGTGCCCGACGAGTGCACGCACCGCCGCGCCGAGGCCGCCGACGGGCAACCACTGCGTGCCACACTGCGCCGACACGGACGTAACGGCGACGAACGCGGCGACGAACGCGGCGACGAGAGGGCGACGGGTGCGCATCGGCAACATGGAAAGCCAGGGCGCGATGCCCTCGGTCAGCGGGACTCCTTCCAAACCGGGGGGCGATCATCGGCCATGGGCAGCTGGCGTCAATGCCTGCGGTCCCCCGCTCCCGGTTGCCGATAGCCCGGTGGCGAGAATGGCGAACCCGACGAAGTCCCAAGTGCTGCGCGCGCAGTACGAAGCATGGCCGTACCCACAGGTGCCGCTGCTGGCGTCGCTGCCGAGCACGCATCCGTTCGAGCTGAACGTCGCGTGGTTGTGGGACCGATGCGGCAGCGGTCCCGCACCGGCGCAACCGCGCATCTGGATCGCCGGCTGCGGCACGTTCCAGCCGTATGCGTTCGCGGTCGGCAATCCGCGCGCCGAGATCACGGCCACCGACCTCAGCGAGAGCAGCCTGCGCATCGCGCGCCGGCGCTGTGCCGTGCACCGGCAGAGCAACGTGCGGTTCGCGCCGGTCGACCTCAGCGACGAATCGACGTGGCCCGACGGGCAGTTCGACCTGATCGAGTGCTACGGCGTGCTGATGAACCTCGCCGACCCGCTCGCCGTGCTGCGCGGACTGCGCCAACGCCTGACGCCGCGCGGTGTGCTGCGCCTGATGGTCTACCCGCACTGGTCGCGACAGCGTGTGTTCCAGCTGCAGCGGCTGGCGCGCCTGCTCGGCCTCACCGCGCACGAACGCCACCACCCGGCGCTGCTGCGCGGCTTCGTGCGCGCGCTGCCGAAGGCGCATCCGCTGCGCTACGCGTTCCTGACCTATGCCGACAGTCGCAACGACGCCGGCGTCGTCGACGGCTTCCTGCACCAGGGCGACCGCGGCTTCACCGGCCACCAACTTGGCGTGCTGCTGCGCGATGCAGCGCTCGTGCCGGGCTACTGGTTCCACCGGCCGTGGGCGCAACCCGACACGATGGCGCAGCGGCTGCAGTTCGCCGATCGCGACCAGAGCTTCGTGCTCGGCTACCTGGACCTGTGGCAGGAGCTGCGGGGCAACTTCGTCGTCTGCGCGCGCCGCGGCGATGCGCCCGCACGCGAAGTGCAGCCGGCGACGGTGCACCCGCTGTTCGCCGGCGATGGCCACGCGCTGCGCCACCGGTTGCGGCTGTCGCGGCTCCGCCTGCTCGGCGGCCGCGTGCCGACCCGCACGCAGGACGGCGACGTCGTGCTGCGCGCCGCCGACGTGCGCACGCTCACCCGCGGGAGACCCACTGCCGCGCTGCACGACGCCGGCCTCGTGCTCGGCGGCCACGACCATGGGCCGCAGCTGGCCAGCCACGTCGACTTCGCCGGCGAAGCCGACTTCCTGCAGCACACGACGAGCCTGCGCGTCGGCCGCCGCGCGCCGAACCCGCTCTACGCGCACCTGTTCGCGGCGTTCGAGCTGGCGGCGCGGCATCCAGAGCTGGCCCTGCCCGATCTCGAAACCCAGCTCGGCCGCTGGCTGCCGTGGGCCGATCCGCTCGAAGAACGCCCGCTCTGCTTCGGGCTGACGCCGTACGGCACCTGCCAACACTATCGGGTCAACGTGTTGGACCACCTCGCGCGCGGCGACCTGCCGACTGCGGCGGGCTTCGACGACGTGAAGCTGCGCGACGACCAGGCCCAGCTCGGTGCCGTGCGCGCGCTGCTGCGCGACCATCCGGACCTGCCGGCGCACGAACGGTCGGCGGGCGAACTGCGCGAACTCGCCGTGCTGCTGTTCGCGCACGACTCGCTGTTCGTCACGCTCGAGTAGCTGGCCCGCGGTCGAACTCGGCCAGCAGGTCGCGCGGCACCGGCGCCGTCAGTTCGAGTCTGTGGCCGTCGCGCGGATGCGGCAGCGACAGGCGGAAGGCATGCAGGCACAACCGCGACGCGCGCGTGCCGTAACGGTCGTCGCCGACCACGGGGCAGCCGATCGCGGCCAGGTGCACGCGGATCTGGTGCTTTCGGCCGGTGTCGAGCTCGACCTCGAGCAGGCTGCGGCCGTTCCGGTGGTCGCCGGTCACGTAGCGCGTGCGCGCCGGCCGCGCCTCGGCATGGTCGCCGGCGCGCACGCGCAGGTTGCGGTCCTCCCACAGCGGCAGCTCGATCGTGCCTTGTGCCGGCTCGGGCCGACCATCGACGACCGCGCGATAGACCTTCTGCACGCTGGCCCAGTCGCCGCGCACCTGCTCGCAGACCTCGCGCGACTTCGCGAACAGCAGCACGCCCGAGGTCTCGCGGTCGAGACGATGCACAGGCCACAGGTCGCCGCCGCTGCGCTCCTGCAGGATCGCCAGCGCCGTGCGCGCGCGTTCGTCGTCGGTCGACACCGACAGCAGCCCCGCGGGCTTGTCGATCGCCAGCAGGTCGTCGTCGGCGAGCAGCACCGGCAACGCCGGCCCGGGCGAGTGCACCGCGCGCGCCTTCGTTGTGCCGTGCACGAGCACGACGTCCCCGGGCGCAAGTGCCTGGTCGTGGCGCGTGGCGGCGGCCCCGTTCACCTCGATGCACCCGAGGCGCAGGCGTTGCCGCAGCGTGTTGCGGCTCCAGTTCGGGAAGTGCAACACCAGCTGGTCGAACAGCGCGCCTTCGGCCGCGGCGGTGAAGCGGTCGGCCATTCACCGCACCTCGACGCGCGCAACCGGCAGGAACGTGCGGTCGAAGCGTTCGACGAAGTCGCGCAGCAGCACCGCGGCGTCCGGCGTGACCTTCTGTTTCTCTGTGCGGTTCTGCCAGCGCACCTCGACGGCACCGTCGCGCCCGGATCCACTGCCGAGCTGCTCGGCTGCGAGCGACAGCGCGAACGACTTCACGGCCCGCCCCTGCGCCACGAACCGGGCTGGCGCGTCGGTCCGTCTTCGCGCGGTTCGAAGCGCCCGAACGCCGCGCACACAGCGAGCCAGTCGTCGAGCGACGCACCCGGTTGCCGCGCCAGCCGGTCCGCCGCTTCCCGCCTTGCCGCCGCGGTCGGCTGGTCGACGGCGCGCGCGAGGTGCGCGTCGAGGTCGGTGCCGGCCGGCGACTGCGGGGCGAGGGACAGACAGAGGAAGGCGATGCCGGCGAACACCCCGCCTACCGTAGCGATTCGTCCGCGCGTTGCAGGCCGGTTCGGCCGGTGCGAGAGCTCAGGCCAGGTCGAACCACACCGACGACGGGTCATCGGGTTCGCCGTGGTAGTTGATCGTGATCTCCTCGCCGACGGCGATGTCCCGCACCGCCGTGAACGTCAAGGCTGGCCCGGCGAGGTCGCGTTCGAAACGCGCGTTCGCGGGGCAGGCGTGGTTGTACAGCGACGCGCAGCCGAGCCCGAGCGCATTGTGCCCCGCGTCCCACCAGAACCAGTAGCTGTCGAGCAGCCGCCCCTGCAGCAGCGCGGCATCCGCGCGCGGCACGACCAGCACCGGCGCGAGCTCGATCACTTCGCCGGCTGCGAACGGCAGCGCCGCCGTGACTCCGCGGCCGCGACCGGCGATCTCGGCGATGCGGAGGCCGGCGGGCACGGTGCATTCGTGGTGCATCGCCGCAGCTTGGCCGGCGCCAGCGTCCAGCTCAAGCGGCGCCCGGCGCCGTTGGCCTCTGCCCGCATCCGCCCCGCTCGGGCGCGCGCCCGGACGATCTGCCGCCACGCGCTGCAGCGCTTGGCCCGCCGCGACCGAAGAGAGCGCTGTGACTTCCGGCGACGCCGCACACCCCCTGCTGCTCGTGCTCGCCCACGGCATCGGCGAACCCGAACTGACCCAGTTGCGCAACGCCGGGTCCTGGAGCGGCACCCTGCCCAAAGCACCGGTGCGCCTGCCCGATGCCCCGGTGACGAGCGTGCTGCAGGCCGGGGCCGCGGCCGAACTGCGCGACCTCGGCGTCGCCGTCGACCTGAGCCCGCTGCTGCTGCGACCGGCGGGCCGCACCGACGCAACCGCGGCCGAACTGCTGGCCCGGCGCGCGACCGGGCCGGCGGACGTGACGGTGTTCGAAGCGACCGATGTGCTGCTGCAGGCGATGGCCGGTGGCCCGGTGGCCGCGGCCGCGGCGACGCAGCAACTGGCGGCGCTGCTCGACCGACTCGTGGCATTGCTGCGACGCGGCGATGCACCGGAGATCTGGTGCACAGGCCTCGGTTCGCCGGTGGCCGTGCGCACGACCTTCGACCTCGCGGCCGCATGGCACCGGCACGTGCTGCCGCCGCTCACGAACGACCTGCGCCTGCACGGCACGCCGGCCGCGGCGACCGTGCACGGCGACAACCAGCGCGCGCTCGACATCGCCGCCGACCTGCTGCGGCGCGCGCCGTTCGCACCGCACGGCCGCGTGCGCACGTTGGGCAACGGCCAGCTGCAGTTCACGGCGGCGCCCGGGGTCGCGTTCGGTGCGCGACCGCTGGCCGCGCGCGCGGCGCTGCCACACGAGGCGAACGGTATCGCCTGCGCCCCGCTCGGCGACCTCGTGCGCACGCCGGAGCTGGACCTGGCGCAACTGATGGCGCGCTTCTGGCTACGCGCGGCGGCGCTGCACGTGGACCTGGCCGAGGCCGTGGCGCCGCAGCCGGCGAGCGCGCCGGCGCCGGCCGACCTGCTCGGCGCGGTCACCTCACGCAGCGAGACCGTGGTACACGACGAGGCCTGAACGCCGCCTACTTGCCCTTCCTGGCCTTTGTCGGGCGGCGCGGCGACACGCTGGCCTGCGGCAGATCCGCCGAACGATCGCCCGGCACGTGATAGCGCGACAGGATGCGCGGCATCGCCGCCCGCGCGGCAGCGGCGTCGAGCAGCACCTTCGCGCCGCTCGACAGCTGCAGCACGACCTCGCCGGTCGCCTGATCCATGCGGCGCACGAAGTCGGCCATGTCGACCGGCGCGTGGCCGTTGATCTGCTCGACGACGTCGTTGTGGAACGGCTCGTAGCCGACGTTGACGGCGTCGGCGAGCACCTGCGCCAGCACCACGACCTCCTGCCGCTCGGGCTTGCGGTTGCCGGCGTAGAACAGGTGCAGCAGTTCCTTCGGCGCCTTGTCCCACCAGTGTTCGCCCCAGATGCGCAGGAACTCGGCGGTCAGCCGCTGGAACACCAGGCCGCCGTAGAGGAACCACATCGGCCGCCGGTCGAACTCGGTGCGCGGCACCAGCCACGCCATCGACTCCATGCGCATCGACACCGCGTGCACCTTGCCCGCGCGCAGGATGCGGGCCGCGATGTGGTCGCCGATGTGGTAGTCGCCGACGACGGCATCGAACTGGCAGCGGAAGCGGCCGCGGTAGCGCACGGTGCCGTTGTCGGCGATGCGCAGCCCGCCGAGCTGCATCAGCACGTCGCCGACCTGGAGGTTGCCCCATGCGCTCGAGCCGTACTGCACCGCCGTCACCAGCACGCCGCTGTGCTGCGGCCGCATGCCGAAGTGCGCGCGCAGCGCCGGGTTCTCGAGCGGCTGCGTCGCGATGCCGAGGCCGGGCACGCGCGCGTCCTTGCCCTGCTTCACGCCGTCGAGGAACCGCTGCAGGATCGGCGCCGGCACCATCTCGCCGATGTTCTCGGCGTCGACGATCGCCTGGAACGCGATGCCGACCACCTTGCCGCGCGCGAACACCGGTCCGCCGCTGTTGCCTTCGTTGATCGCCGCGTCGACGGTCGCCGCCAGCAGATGCCGCTGGCTGTGTTCGTAGCGCTGCACCTCGATGCGCGACACCACGCCTTCGGTGATCGAGACCTCCTCGCCGCCGATCGGGTAGCCGACCACCTGCACGGCGTCGCGCAGGTGCGGCAGGTCGCCGATCACCGCCGGGCGGATGCCGCGGGAGAACGCCTTGTCGTCGACGTGCAGCAGCGCCAGGTCGCTGTCGTGGCTGATCGCTTCGACGCGCGCGGTGACCTTGGTCGGATCACTCTGCTTCTGCACCTGCACGAACGTCGCGTTCGCGACCACGTGCGCGCCGGTCAGCACGCGGTGCGGACCGACGATCACACCCGAGCCGGTGCTACCGCGCGGCGCGACGTTCTGCCACGGGCTCTCGTAGTCGGGATCCTGGTAGGTGCTGTAGACGCGGACGACCTGCGGGTGCGACATCTGGGCGTCGTCGGATACCGCGTCGGCCGGCCCCGCGGCCAGCAAAAAGCCGGTTGCGGGCGCGGATCGCGACATTGCGGCGGCGGGCACCACCCGTTCTCCTCTGGCGATCCCGTCGACACCAAGCGGCCCGCGCCGGCGACAGGGCCTCTGGCGGCGGCGTACGTGGCTGCCAACCATGAGCAGGTGACCGCATGTTCGTATCGATGCTGATGAGCACGCTGGCGACGCTGTTGCCGCAAGCCCCGGAGCGGCTCGCCCGCGACTACGCCGGGGCGATCGCCGAGATCAACGAGGCGCACGCGAAGAAGTCGCTCGCCAAGGACGAAACCGAGCTCGCGGCACGGCTGCCCGAAGCCACCGCGCAGCTGGTCGACAAGCTGGTCGCCGCCGAGGACGCACCGGCAACGCGCGATGCACTGCTCGCCGCCGGCCGCGCCGCGCTCGACCTCGACCGCGTCGACGACTTCGAACGCCTGCGGGCACGCCTCACCGCACTCGATGCGGTGCGCGCCGCCGAGCTCGGCATCGCCTTGTCGCGGCCGCGCTTCCTGGCGCGCGGCGAAGACGGCATGCAAGCCGAAGGTCTCACCGCGGTCGCCGCGGCATTCGACCTGGTGCTCGACGGCTACGCCGAAGTGTTCGGGCTCACCGACTTCAGCAAGGTGCCCGGCAAGAAGCTGCGCCTGCGTGTGCACCTCGTCGACAAGATCACGCGACCGCCGCACTTCGCGCCCGAGTTCCCGTTCCACAGCGAGATCGACTTCCCGGTGATCGATGCGAAGGGCTTCACGTCGCCGACCCAGCAGGGCCAGTTCCTGTTCTATGGGCTCTGCCACGAGCTCGGCCACGTGATCGCGATGTGGGGCGACCGGCAGAACGAGGAGGATCGGCACGCGTGGGCCCACTACACCGGCGTCGTGCTGGTCGAACACCTCGCCAAGACGCAGCCGGACGCGCCGGCGCTGAAAGACGTGCACGACGTGCGCTGGCGTTCGCTCGAATTCGAACGCAAGCAGCTCGCCGCGAAGAAGGTGGTGCCCGGCGGCAAGCACGTCGACGCGGTGATGGCGCGCTTCGTCGAGCTGCACGACACCGTCGGCCCGAAGGCGATCGGCGAGGCGTTGAACGCGCTCGATGCGAAGCACAAGCACCTGCTCGTCAACCGCGTACGCTACTACTCGATGCGCGACTTCGAGCAGGCGCTGATCGCGACGAAGGCGGGCAAGCGAGCGAAGAAGAAGGTCGAGGCGGCGTTCGCGGAGTGACACGACCGCGTCTGCAGCGAGCGCCACCGAGGGCAACACGAACGACGCGAACACATGCCGCCGCCGCGGCTCATTGGATCGAGCGGCGGTGTGGCACGTACGCCGCCGACGGTCTTCCCGCACGTTCTACCCACTGTTCGACTTCGACACTTGCTCTGTGGCGAATGGCCGCGAACGACGCATTCCCCGACCATGCTGCTGACGATTGCGAGTCGTTCGCGGCGGTCTCCGCCGCGTCAGCAGAACCCCTGGAGGACATCGTGAATCGGATCCTCGTGACTCTCTCTGCCAGCGCGCTGCTGGCCACCACCGTCGCGGCGCAGTGCTATGACGGAACCTCCCCCGGCACCCTGATCCCGACCGCCGGCAGCATCCCCGGCGACGACGCCATCAGCGCCGCGTTCCTGCCGCTCGGCTTCAAGTTCCCGGTCACGGGAGCGGCGACGGCCGGCTACACCCACTGCCGTGTCAGCACCAACGGCTGGATCTTCCTCACCGACGGCGTGAGCACGCTCGGCATGCCGAACGACAACAGCTACGGCAGCACGAGCATCACCAACGAGGGCCTGCGTGGCAGCACGGGTTACCATCCGCTGCTGGCGCCGTACTGGGGCGACCTGGTCGTCGACACCACGGGCGGCATCTACCTCGACAACACGAGCAATCCGGGCGTCAGCTGCCGGATCTCGTGGGTCCGGATGTACGACTACAACCTCGCCACGCTGAAGAGCTTCCAGGCGGAGTTGTTCGCCACCGGCGAAGTGCGTTTCGCGTACTCGGTCGGCATGAACGTCGACGCCGGCGGCACGAAGTACGTGGCCGTGTCGCGGCGCAACGGCGTCACGCTGCCGGCCATCAGCGACTTCGCTCCCGGCCCGACCGCCAACGTCGAAGGGCTGATGTACCAGACGTTCCCGCTCGCCATGTTCGATCTTGGCGGCAAGTCGATCGACTTCGCGCCAGATGGCACCGGCGGCTGGACCGAGGCCGTGACCTGTCAGTCGGCCTCGAACACCAGCTACGGCCTCGGCTGCTACGCCTACGCCAACCCGAACCAGTCGTTCTACCAACTGTTCACCGATGCGGCACTCGCCGCGGCGAAGCTGCAGGGCAACCGCATGGTGCTGACTCCGACTGGGACCGGCTACACGGCGACCTGGGTGCCGGGAGGCGCCACGGCCTACGTCAGCCCGACCGGTAGCGCCACGCTGCTGCCGATCACCGACGACGGCTACACCGTGATCGCACCCTCGGCACCGTTGCCGGTGCCCGGTGGCAGCGCGCCGCAGCTGACGATCGAGCACAACGGCAACATCATCGTCGGCGGCACCGCGAACCACGCCTTCGACTGGACGCCGTCGGGCTCCGAGATGAGCCTTGCGCCGCTCGCCGGCTTCTACAGCTGGCACGATTTCAACGACGCCGAAGCTGCCAGCGGTCGCATCAAGACCGAAGAGATCGGCGACGTGCTCTACGTCACCTGGGACGGTGTCGAGAGCTATGCGACGCCGGAGTTGGCCAACCCCGGCACCATGCAGTGGCAGCTCGATCTCGCGACGGGCGTGGTCACCTGCATCTGGGTGGCCGTCGACAACAACACGACGGCGAACACCGGCAGCGCCTGGCTGGTCGGCTACACGGGTCCGGCGGCCTCGCCGACCCCGACGCCGATCGATCTGGCGGCGAACCTGCCGCTGACGACCGAGAACAACCTGCTGCCGCTGGCACTGGTCGCCGACGTGCCGCCGATTTGCACGCCGACCAGCGGCACGACCGTGATGTACACGACGACCAACATGCCCGAGTTCGCCCCGGGCACGAACGTCTTCATCGGCCTGCACGTCCTGAGCTTCGGCAAGGTGCCGCCGTTCGACCTCGGCATCATCGGTGCACCCGGCTGCTTCGCGCACATCATGTCGACCGACATCCTCACCGACATGATCAACTTCATGCCGACCCACATGACGCCGATCTTCTACCCGCCGGGCACGCCGAGCGGGCTGAGGGTCTATGCGCAGTCGGTGGGGTTGTTCGACGCCAATCACCCGCTGCCCAACGGCCAGAACGCCTTCGGCATGGTGACGAGCAACGCGATCGAGAGCCTCGTCGCCCCGTTCTAGCGGCGACGCGTGGCGCGCCGGCCCCGACGAACGGCGCCTGCGCTCCGACGAGCCCGCGGTCTCCACGAGGCCGCGGGCTCCTTGCGTTCGTGACGCTGCGCGAAGGACCTTGGCCGGGTCCACGATCGCCATTGCCACCGCGAAGCTGGCGGTGTCGCATCGACCGTGAGAGTTCTCGCCGGCAGCGCGAGATCCCTACAGGAACCAGTCGCGCTGCTCGGGTGCCGGCGCTTCGTCGGGCAGCGGCGCGCTCGCGTTCACCAACTCCTCGAGCCACCAGTTCGTGCTGTTGTAGAGGCACGTGACCTCGCGGCACTCGTGGCTGGCGTCGAACGTGTCGAGCAACTTCACGGTCGCGTGCTGGCCGGCGGCCGGCACCTGCCAGAGATCCTTGTCGCCGAGCTTGGCCTTCTCGACGCCGCGGTGCGCCGGGCAGTTGAACGAGCCCAGCGGCGTCACGACCTGGCGCAGCATCTGCATGTGGCAGGTCTTCGGCTGCTTCGTGTAGTCGCGCCAGGTGCCCGACATCAACACGCGCAGGTTCGTGCTCGCCAGCACCCGGAAGCCCTCGCGCACCGCACCGCGTGCCTCCTCGAGGTTCTGCTGGATGCGCGCGACCACGGCCTTCAGCTCGGCTTCGGTCTTGGCTGGATCCATGACCTCGGCGCCGTCTTCCTGCCGCTCGAGGAACGGCTTGAACGAGATGTAGTCGAACTGCGCGTCCGAGGCGCGCTTGGCGGCCAGCACCATCTCGTGGATGTTCTCGATGATCTTGACCTCGCCGCGGCTGCCGCCCTTCCAGGTGATCACGAACGAGAAGCCGAGCTGCAGCGCCGGGTTGCTGGCCTTGATCTTCGGCATCCAGCTGCAGATCTCGTCGAGCGTCAGCGTCTTGCTCGACGGGTTGTGCATGCGGCGGAAGATGTCGTTGCTGCCCGAGTCGAGCGACAGGCGCACCCAGTCGCCCTCGGTGAAGAACGGCGCGGCGGCGAGCAGGCGATCGCCGCGGCTGCCGTTGCTGACCACGGAGACCGACAGCTCGAGTCCCTTCAGGAACTCGACGAACGCGGCGAAGCCCGGATACAGCGTCGGCTCACCGCCGCCGATCAGGATCACGCTGCGCAGGCCGCGTTCGGCCATGCGTTCGATCGAGTCGCGCAGCTCCTGGTCCTCGTGCCGCACCTTGCTGTTGAGGATGTCCCAGTCGATGCAGTGGTCGCAGGCGTAGTTGCACGCCGTCGTCAGGTCGAGGTTGATCGACAGCGGCGCGATGTCGGGCAGGTCCGGCACGGCCTGGCCGGCCTGTCGCGCGGCGCGGGCGGCACGCTGCCAGCGCACGTAGTCGACGACCTTGGGCCACATGCTCGGCTGCTGCAGCTTGCGCGCGAAGTCGTGGACCTGTTCGACCCCCTTCTGTCCACCCGGCTGCTGGCCACCGGGTTGCTGCTCACCGGGCCGCGAAGAGCCGCTGGAGGACTTCCCCGTAGAGACGGAGGCGGTGTTCGACGATGGCAGCGAGGGCTGTGGTTCGGTCACGGGATGGCTGGGTCAGGAGTGCGGCGAAACGATACACGAGCTGTGCGAGCGGATCAGGCATCTTCACCTCACGTTCGCCCGCGGCGAACGAGATCGCATACCCGGCACCGATGCGGCGGTCCATGCGGCAACCGTCGACCTCGAGCCATGCCGGCCGCGGCGGTTCTGGGCAGCGGTCGAGGTGCAGCGTCACGGCCACACCCTGCCCGCCGGCGCGGTTGCGCAGGTCGAACTGAACGACGTCGTGTTCGGCGGCCGGCCCGCCGTCGCTCTGTTCGACCACCGCGACCTCGGCCTCGGCGACACCCGGCACCAGCGCCTGCACGACGCTGAGCACGTGCGACAGCGAGTCCTCGACCATCGAGGATCCGTGGCCGACCGGCGACAGCCCCATCACCACGCGGTGCACCGGCGCGCCCACCAGCTGCGGATGCAGCTCGAACAGCGCCGGCAGCACGAACGGCCATTGGCAGTTCTCGTCGAGCAGCAGTTCGCGTGCGGCGAACGCGGCCACACGGTCGCGGCCACCCGCGGCCTCGCGCCAGCCGACCAGCGGCTTCTCGCACAGGCATGGGATGCCGGCCGCCAGCGCGGCGTCGAGCGCCGCCGAGTGGCTCGGCACCGGCGAGGCGATCACCAGCGCATCGACCCGCCGCGCCAGGACCGCCGCGTCGATCGCGGCATCGACCGGATGGCCCAACGCAGCCGTCAGCGCCTTGGCGGCCCGCAGCGCACTGTTGCCGTCGCGGCCCGACACCGCGGTGACGCGGCAGCCCGCCGCCTCGAACGCCGCCGCGAGGTAGGGACCGAGGCCCTGCTGCGTGCGGCCGGCGCCGACGATGCCGATGCGCGGTCGGTTGCCGTCGTTCGGGCGCGGCGTGGTGGCAGGTTGTCCACTGCGGGTCACGGGTCGCAGAGTATCGACCCGGCCGCGGGGTTCGAGCGCGGATTGTGCGTGCCACCAAGGGCGCCAACCGACGGCCGGTCGACTGACGGCGAATCCCTGACGGCCGAGGGCAGCAGATCTCGTTCCCAGGGTGGGTCGCGTCGTGCGGCCATCACCGATCCCCATGAACACCCCCATCGCGGCGCTCTCGCTCCTGCTCACCACCACATTGGCCGCCCAGCGCGTCGTCGTCGTCGACGTCAACAACGGCCCCGGCACCGACCACACGACGCTGGCCAGCGCCTTCGCGGCGTTGCTCGAAGGCGACGTGCTGATCGTGCGCGCCGGCACCTACACCGGCACCAGCGTGACCACGCCGAAGTCCTTCGTGATGCTGGGCGAAGGCAACCCCGTGATCGAACCCGCCGTCGCCGCGGGCGCCGCGCTGCAGATCACGCTGAACGGCTCGCAGTACCAGCGGGTCGCGCTGCGCGGTCTCGTGTGCCACAGCCAGACGACCGGCCAATGGGCGCTGAAGGTGGGCACCAACTACAACTTCTGGCCGGCGCCGACCGTGCACCTCGAGGACTGCCAGTTCCTGTCGCTGTCGCCACAGGCCGATCGTGTGGGCCTGTTGGCCGTGGCCGTGGGCGTGACGGCCCAGCGCTGCACGATGAACACGTCGCAGGTCGACTCCTGCCTCGCCACGTTCGTCGAGTGCACGATCGTCGGCCTCGACCAGAGCCTCAGCGGCCCCTTCTCGCAGCCGGCGCAAACGGCGCTGGACGTGCTGAACTCGGAGGTCTGGATCGTCGACTCGACGCTGCAGGCGGGCAGCAGCCACCTCGTCTACGGTTCGCCGGCGTCCTGCCTCGGCTTCACCGAGAGCAGCTACACGTTGACGTCGCGCGTGCACGTGGCGGGCACCAGCACGCTGCGCGCCGACCAGTCGCCGAACCCGCTGTGGCCGGCACCGTTCGTGGTGCGCAACTACCAGCCGTGGTGGCCGCTGCCGTCGAACTTCGACTACGAGCCGAGCGTCGTGCTGGTACCGACCCCGCTCGGCCCGATCTTCGGCGCCGGACTCGCCACCAGCCTGCAGACGGTGCCGAGCCTGCGCGCTTCGACGGCACCACTCGGCGGCGCCTTCGTCTGCACCGGCCACAGCGAACAGAACGACATCGTCATCCTGTTGGCGTCGACGTCGAGCCATGCCGGGCGTGTGCTCGGGCTGCCGGTGCTGATGGACGTCCCGATCGCCTGGATCGTCGGCTTCGACGTCATCGGCAGCGCCGGTGAGGCGACGTTCGCGCCGGTCGCGATCCCGAACGACCAGAGCCTGCTCGGTCTCGTGCTCGAAGCGACCTCCGCTTCGCTGACCCCTGCCGGCGCGGTGCTGGCCAGCAATCCGGTCTCGGGCATCGTGCAGTGACGCCGGCCGCGGCGGTCAGCGGGTCATGCGGCCGAGCTTGCTGTCCCACAGCTTCAGCCGCAGGCACTGCCAGATCTGGCGCGGGCTCAGCGACGTCGCGCCGGGCGACTGGAACTCCTCGATGCCGGCCATCGCCTCGGGCAGGCGATAGAACGGGATGCGCGCGTTGACGTGGTGCACGTGGTGGTAGCCGATGTTGCCGGTGAACCAGTTCATCACCGGTCCCATGCGGATGAAGCTCGACGAGCGCAGCGCGGCCCCGAGGTAGGTCCAGTCCTTGCCCGCCATCACGTGCGCCTTCGGGTAGTTGTGCTGGGCGTAGAACAGATAGGCACCGACTGCACAGGCGACGGTCATCGGCACGATCAGCAGGAACAGCATCAGCGCCGGCGCGAACACCGCCAGCAGCGTGATCAGCGCCGCGTGCATGCCGATCGCCAGCGCGGAGTCGAAGTGCTGGCGGCTGTCGACCAGGAACGAGCGCACGCACATCCCGTACAGGAAGATCGTCACGTAGCCGAGCGCGATCGTGATCGGGTGCCGCTGCAGGCTGTAGCGGAACCGCTCCATGCGGCCGGCCTTGGCCCAGCTCTCCTTCGTCATCAGCGGGTACGAGCCGATGCTGCTGCCATACAGCTTGCCGACGTTGCGGTGGTGGTGTTCGTGCGAGCGGCTCCAGATGCTCGGCGGATTGAGCACCAGCAGGCCATAGCAGTACATCAGCGCACCGGCGGTCTTGGATCCCTTCAGGATCGTACCGTGCTGGTAGTCGTGGTAGATGATGAACAGGCGCACCAGCACCAGCCCGAGCAACAGGCTGGCGGGCAACCGGATCATCCAGGTGGGTACCAGACACACCACGGCGGCGAGGCCGAACACGACGCCGAGGGTCGACACCAGATGCCACCAGCTGCGGCTGCGTTGTTCGTGGGCGTAGGTCAGACTGTTGCGGATGATCTCTTTGGAGTCGCGCATGAAGGCTCGCGCAGGCGTGGAACAGGGCGAGCGATGCGGGGCTCTGCCTTGCGCCCAAGCAGAACGACGAACCTGACGCCGCCCGACGAAGGCCAGACGGCGGTCATCCTACCATGTTGCGCGGTGAGCACGACGGCTTGCGTTCGAGTTCTCGTCGACGATCGGCGCCGCCGCCGTGAAGGCGCACTCGTCGCGCACCATCGCACCGCGCATCCGATCAAGCCTTCTCCCTAGTCCAGCCGCCGTTACGCACTGCAGCCCAGGCGAGTCGCACGCGCCGGTGCCCACAATGCGTCGGTCGTCGAGCGGCATCCGCCGCGCGTGAGCGAGCATCCGGATGCCGCTGCCGATCGCGCCGCGAGCCAACTCCCATCTCCCTCTCGAGGTCCCATGGCCCCGTCCACTGCCTCCGAACCGACCCGCCACCCACTTCGTCGCCTGAGCCTGCAGCTGTGCGTCGTCTCGACCGCGTTCGCCCTGTTCGGCTGTCACGGCAATTCGTCCGACGCGCCGGCGGTGCCACCGCCGGACAACCCGGCGCGTGCGATCGGTGCCGCTGACCCACTGCCGGGCCTGCAGATCGTGGTGACCGGGGTCACGGGCGGCAGCGGCAACGGTGGCAACTTCCGCGCGGGCGACCTGCCGACGGTTCGCTTCACGGCGAAGACCGCCGCCGGCGCCGCGCTCGACGTCGGCTCGCTGGACGGCGGCGCCATCTACCTGTCCGGGCCGACGTTCCACTACCAGCGCGTGATCGGCGAGCAGGCGGATCTGCGTTCGGCGGCGGTCTACGAAGGCGACGGCGTGTGGCGCTACCGGTTCGCGACGCCGATCCCCGCGACCTACCTGGCGCCGCTCAACGACTCGACCGACCTCACCGACGGCGAACTGACCGGCCAGCAACTGCTCGCGGGCACCTACACCGTCGGCATCGAACTCGACGCCACCTACACCGACAGCAAGGGGCGCACGTTCGTCGACGCGGGCAACGCCATCGGCAGCATCCTGCTCGGCGACGCCGACACGCTGACGCCACGCGCGGTGACCCAGAACGACAACTGCAACGCCTGCCACAGCAGCCTGCGCGTGCACGACGGCCGCCGCAAGGATGTGCAGCTCTGCGTGCTCTGCCACACCGCCGGCGCCGAGGACAGCAACGAGAACGGTGCCACGCCCGGCAATACGATCGAACTCGCGGTGATGGTCCACCGGCTCCACAACGGCGCCCACCTGCCATCGGTGCTCGGCATGTCGACCGACGCCAACGGCAACCGCGTCTATCCCGGGCAGTCCAGCGCCATCGCGGCACAGCCACTGGAGTACGTCGACGAAGCAGGTGCTGTCGAGGACTTCTCCGAGATCACCTTCCCGGTCTGGCCGAACCTGAACGTCGCCTTGCCGCGCGACGGCGGCTACTCGCTGTTGTCGAGCACCGATCCGGACGGCAGCGGCCCGCTGCTGAGCGCGAGGGCCTGCGAAGACCAGATCCGCACCGGGGCCGCGGCGTGCAACAAGTGCCATGGTGACCCGGACGCCAGCGGTCCGCTCGCGGCGCCCGCGCAGGGCCTGCTCGCGCTGACGCAGCCGACGCGCCGCGCCTGTGGCTCGTGCCACGACGACGTCGACTGGACGAAGCCGTACATCGCCAACGGCATGACGATGGCCGCGCAACTGGACGACAGTCGCTGCATCGAGTGCCACAGCAACTTCGCCGCCAACCAACCGGACGCGAGCCTGAAGCCACTGTCGGTGTACGAGGCGCACCTGCACCCGCTGCTCGATCCGGCGATCGATCCGGGCGTCAACTCGGTGATCACCGCGATCACCGGCGGCACCGGGCCTGGCGGCAACTTCCAGGTCGGCGACACGCCGACGATGACCTTCACCCTGAAGAACGACGCCGGCGCCGACATCGGGCTGTCGACGATGGACTCGGCCAGCGCGTTCTTCTTCGGCCCGACCACCAACCGCCAGCTGGTGATGCCATATCCATCGCCGAACGGCATGAGCCTGAACCCGTTCGACTTCGCCGGCCGCCTGCAGGCGAGCAGCACGACGAACAAGGGTTCGATGAGCAAGGTCGTGCAGGGCAGCCCGGCGCTGGCCGAGACGCTGGTCGTGCAGTTCACGTCGTCGACGGCATTCGGCGTCACACGCGTCGACCCCGCCACCGGCGGCAGCAACGGCTCGCTCGGCACCGGCTCGCTGCCGGGCGCGGCCAGCACGAACCCGTCGGGCTCGTCGCTGAGCGCGCTGGAACTGAACCCGGCACTCGCAGGTGGCACGTTCCAGGTCACGTTCACCTCGGCGACCCACTTCGACGTCACCGGCAGCGTCGGCGGTTCCGGCGACCTGCCTGCCAGCACCAGCGCCTCGACGCGCTTCACGTCGGGTGACGTGTCGTTCAACCTCAGTGTCGGCACCACCGCATTCGCCCCCGGCAATACGATCCACACGGGACTGTTCCGCGGCTCCGGCGCCAACCCGGTGCTGTTCGCGATCGTCGCGGGTCGCACGGCGTTCGCCACCGGCGACCGCTTCTACTGCGAGGAGATTCCCGACGCGGCCAGCTACACGGTGAAGATGCCGATGGACCTCGTGTTCGAGTTCCTCGACGACACCGGCGCCATGCCGGCGCCGGCGACGGCGTTGCCACCGGCCGGCAACCTGCCGGTGTACTACGGCCGCCAACAGCTCTGGGAAGCCGTTGCGACCGCGACGACGACGATGACCGGCGCCGCGGTGGCAGCGCTCGACCGCAGCGTCGACGTGAACGCGAGCACGGGCTGGGCGAACGGCGACACGGTCGTCATCGAACCGGCGGCCGGCGTCGGCACACGCGAGTACGTGCAGATCGCGCCGGCGCGCGCCGACGCCGTGATCGCCGCCGCGGGCGACACGACGACACGGCTCCACTTCAAGACGCCGCTGCGCTACGCCCATGCCGGCGGGGTCACGGTCACCAAGGTGACGCTCACCTTCAAGCAGGAAGGCGCCGCCTACACGCTGAACCCGGCCACCGGCGTCGTGACGTCGGTCGGCGCCTTCACCGCGAACCGCGCCATCGTCATGTCCTACCGCAGCGACGCACGCTTCGGCTACCGGCGCCACAGCGGCGACGCGGTGCAGGCGGTCTACGTGCCGCCCGCCAACGACTCGACCGACATCGGCCAGGAACAGGGCGACTGGCACGGGCTGCCCTACCTCGACGGCACCTACACCGCCGACCTGTGGATCTACAAGAACATCGACCTCGGCCGGCAGAACGAACTGCAGACCTACCGCAGCACGTCGAACGCCGGCACCAAGGACTTCCTCTACGGCGCCGCCACCACGATCGTGCCGCACGCGATCATCTCGGCCAGCGCCAACTGCTACACGTGCCACGACGACGTGATCTTCCACGGTGGCGGTCGACGCGGCCTCGATGCCTGCCTGACGTGCCACAGCGTCAGCGGCAACGAGGACAAGCCGCGCTGGGACACGCCGACGGTCTCCGGCACCTCGACCCCGACCGCGCTCACCACCGGCGTCGCGATCGAGTTCCGGCAGATGCTGCACAAGATCCACAAGGGCAAGTTCCTGGCCAATGCCGCGACCTACACGGTCGTCGGCAACGGCGGCAACCCGAGCACCTACGAGGAAGTCGGCTTCCCGGCGATGCCGGGCGGCGTGCGGCAGTGCATGCGCTGCCACGGCAACGACGCCTGGAAGATGCCGGCCGAACGGGTGCACCTGTCCGCGACCCTGCTGGTGAAGACCTGGGCCCCGGTGTGCGGCGCGTGCCACGATTCCAACGCGGCGCGCGCACACATCGACTCGAACACATCGGCGTTCGGCGCCGAAGCCTGCGCGGTGTGCCACGACCTCACCAAGGACCTGTCCGTGCAGCGAGTGCACCTGGCACGATGAACCACCAGCCGCATGTCCCGAGTCTGCTGTTGGCGGGCCTGCTCACGTCGGGCCTCGCCCACGCCGCGGCACCTTGCCGCCAGCAGTCCCCACCCCCCCAGGGCAAGGAACCGGCGCTGGCGGCGAACACGCCGCCGCCAGCGCCGATCCGCGGCCAGCTGAAGTCGCGCTACATCCTGCGCTGGACCGGCGACGACGCCGACAACGACCTGGTCGAGACCCTGTCGGTCGACGTCGGCAACGCCGAGCGCGACGCCGTCACCGGCCACCTGATGGGCCGCGCGACCTACGACTTCGACGGCGTCGACCCGACGTTCGCGAGCATCAACGACTCCTACGGCGGCCGTTTCGACACGTTGCTCTACGACGCCTACGTCGACTTCCACCGCGTCAGCGGCCTGTCGCAGGCCCGCCTCGGCCGGCAGTCGGTGCTCGAAACCCCGGAGGTCGCCTGGTTCGACGGTGCCCACGTGACATCGGCGGAGTTCGGCGACCTCGCGCTGCAGGCCGGCGGCTACGTCGGTTCCTCGACGCACCTGTACGAGAGCTCGAAGGCCGGTGACCTGGTGGCGGGTGCCTACCTGCAGACGCGACCGTGGCGCGATGGCCGGCTGCGCGTCGACTACATGCACCTCGAGGACGACACCAGGTTGCTCGGCCACACCGACGACCTGTACGGCGCCGGGTTCTGGCAGTCGCTGGGCCGCTACCTGCAGCTGGATGCGCAGTATTCCCGGCTCGGCGACCGCGACCGCGACGCGAAGGGCCGGGCCGTGCTCCGCGTGCCGCAGATGGGTCTGCTCGTGCAGGGCTCCTACTTCACGCTGCTGACGGCGCAGGGCGAGCTCGTGCTCGAGGCCGATCCATTCTTCAACGCTCTGAACGAACTGCACCCCTACGACCAGTGGTCGCTGCTGATCGCCAAGGAGCTGGACAAGCACCTGCGCCTGCAGGGTGCCGCGGACCTGCGCCGCGTGCGCGACGCCGGCGACATCGGCTTCTACAACCGTGACTACGACCACTACTACGGCACCGCGACGTTGACGGACGTCGGCACCGCCGGGCTCACGTTGAGCGCCACGCTGGACCTCTGGGACAGCGGCGATCAGCTCGTGCGCAGCTGGGGAGCCGACGCCACCTACGACATCGATCGCAGTTCGGTGTCGGCCGGCAGCTACTACTCGCTGTTCAAGTACGATCTGTTCACCAACTCCGAACGCGACCACGTGCGGACCTACTACGCGCGGCTGCGGCACAAGACGAGCGACCGGCTGACCCTCGACGGCGACTACGAGTTCGAGGACGACGACTTCGACACCTACCAACGAATCCGCCTGGGGGCCACATGGCGTTTCTGACCAACCCGTCCGCGCGACGCAAGTCCTCGCCGTTGCTGCTCGCGTTCCTCGGCTGCATGGCCACTGCCTGCGCGCTGGTCAACGTGTTCCGGCCGGCACCGGCGTTCGGTTTCAACCACAAGGTGCACGCCACCGAGGGACTCGAGTGCGGCGACTGCCACACCACCTGGGAGAGCGACGACTCGCCCGGCATGCCGCTGCGCGGCGGCTGTGCTCTGTGCCACGACGAGATCGACAAGGAGAAGCCGCCCGAGCGCCGCATCGACGTGCTGTTCGACGGCGACGCCTACAAGGCCCAGCGCGTCAGTCGACTGGACGACGAGATCGTGTTCTCGCACCGCCGGCACGCGGCCAAGCCGATCGAGTGCAAGGCCTGTCATGCCGGCATCGAGACGAGTGAGCACATCGACGCCAGCGTCGCCCTCGACATGCAGGGCTGCGAACGCTGCCACCAGCAGCAGAACGTCGCCAACGACTGCGCGACCTGCCACCACCGGCTGCGCCCCGACGTCGCACCCGACTCGCACGACCAGCAGTGGCACCAGCTGCACGGCCCGACGGCGCGCGCCCACGGCACCGCGACGGCCGACGACTGCACGCTCTGCCACGAGGAATCCAGCTGTCGGAACTGCCACCAGGCCGAGGCGCCCGAGAACCACGGCAACTACTTCCGCCGCCGCGGCCACGGCCTCTACGCGCGCATGGACCGGCAGAACTGCGCCGCGTGCCACCGTTCGGACTCGTGTGACGAGTGCCACCGCGACACGCGGCCGGTCGGTCACTTCGGCGCATTCGGCGGCAGCACCAGCAACCACTGCGTCGGCTGCCACCTGCCGGTGAGCACCACCGAGTGTTCGACGTGCCACAAGGACACGCCGAGCCACGCCATGGCCATGCCGAAGCCCGCCAACCACACGCCAGGCATGAACTGCCGCCAGTGCCACGGCATCGGCCAGCCGCTGCCGCACGCCGACAACGGCAGCGACTGCAACGCCTGCCATCGCTGACCGCGGCGGCGACCCGCGTCCCCACCTGCGTCGTCTGGCGCGCGAGCTTGCGCACATCGACGTAGCGGCAGCGCCGCGCAGTTCGGCTCTACTGGCCCGTGCCTCGCCAGGCACTTTGCCGGCGAGCCTGCTACCGATGGAGGGTGCGTTGAAGGTCCTGCTCCCCGCCGTCTTGGCGCTGCTGTTCGCCGGCTGTGATCTCGATCCACAGTACGAGCACTTCCCAGGAACGCCGTCCGCAGTGCTCCCCCTTGGCCCCGGGGAGAGGATCGAAGTCCCGCCGCCGCCCTTCACCGAAGGCCAGTTCCCCTGCACCGACTGCCACGATCCCGAGGTCCCGGCCAACACCGAGCGGCGCACGCTCGAAGCCGCACACACGGAGATCGTGCTGCACCACGACGAGACGCATCGCTGGTGCCACGACTGCCACTCGGCCACCAACTTCGACAAACTCCACCTCGCGAGCGGCGAACTGATCGATTTCACCGAGTCCTATCGGCTCTGCGGTCAGTGCCACGGCGACAAGTACCGCGACTGGCGAGTCGGCGTGCACGGCCGCCGGACCGGCGAGTGGAACGGCAAGAAGCAGTATCTGCTGTGCGTGAACTGCCACTGGGCACACGACCCGAAGTTCAAGCCACTGGAACCCAAGCCGGCGCCCGTGCGCCCCGGCGACCTGCGCAAGAAGCTCGAGGAGAACCAACGATGAAGTCACCCCAGGCCCTGCCGTCGCGGCGCGAGTTCCTGTGTGCCGTCGGTGGCTGCGTCGCCGCCGCCACGGCCGCCGGCTGTTCGGATCTCACCCACACGAGCTGGTTCCAGTCGCAGTTCCGCGAGATGACCGCCGAGGAGAAGCGTGAGGTCGTCGCCGATCTCGAGAAGGGCTACAAGGCGAAGTTCGGCAAGGACGTCGCGGTCGGCACCGAGGGGCCGATGGAGGGCGTCGAGTTCGGCTACGCGCTCGACATCTCGCGCTGCGTCGGCTGCCGCCGCTGCGTCTACGCCTGCGTCGAGGAGAACAACCAGAGCCGCGATCCACAGATCCAGTGGATCCGGGTGCTCGAGATGGACAAGGAGAAGGGCATCGACTTCGCCGAAGCCAATCCCTACTACGACGGCGAGGAGGTGCCGCGCGACGGCCACTTCTACCTGCCGGTGCAGTGCCAGCAGTGCAAGAACCCACCGTGCGTGAAGTCGTGCCCGGTCGGCGCCACCTGGCGGGAGAAGGACGGCATCGTGGTCATCGACTACGACTGGTGCATCGGCTGTCGCTGCTGCATGTCGGCCTGCCCGTACGGCGCGCGCCACTTCAACTTCGCCGAGCCCAGGATCCCGGCCGAGGAACTCAACCCGAAGACGCATTACCTCGGCAACCGGCCGCGACCGAAGGGCGTCGTCGAGAAGTGCACGTTCTGCATCCAACGGGTGCGCAACGGCCGCTATCCGGCCTGCGTCGAGGTCTGCCCGGTCGGCGCCCGCAAGTTCGGCAACCTGCTCGACCCTGACTCGGAGGTGCGCCAGGTCATCGAGCACAAGCGCGTGTTCGTGCTCAAGGCCGAGCTGAACACTCAGCCGAGGTTCTTCTACTTCTACGGCGTGTGAGGCAACCGTGACCAACGTCCGCCACTTCCTGCAATTCGCGGCCGGCAGCCTCCGCATCGTCCTGCGCGGCAACGTCTGGTACTGGACCTGGATCAGCGCGCTGCTCGTCACGATCGGGATCGGCGCCACCAACTACGTGCACCAGCTGCAGGTGGGCCTGATCACGACCAACATGCGCGATCAGGTCTCGTGGGCCTTCTACATCGGCAACTTCACGTTCCTCGTCGGCGTCGCCGCCGCCGCCGTGCTGCTGGTGATCCCGGCCTACGTCTACAACTGGAAGCCGATCAAGGAGGTCGTGATCCTCGGCGAGCTGCTGGCGGTCGCCGCGTTGGTGATGTGCGGGCTGTTCGTCACCGTCGACATCGGCCACCCCGAGCGCTTCTGGCACCTGATCCCGTTCGTCGGCCGCCTCAACCTGCCGCAATCGATGCTGGCCTGGGACGTGGTCGCCCTGAACGGCTATCTGCTGCTCAACGTCGTCATCGTCACGTACATGTTGTTCTCGCTGTATCGCGGCCGGCATCCCAGGAAGGGCATCTTCCTGCCGCTCGTGCTGGTCTCGATTCCGGCCGCCATCGCGATCCACACGGTCACGGCGTTCCTCTACATGGGCCTGCCCGGTCGCCCGTTCTGGAACGCGGCGATCCTGGCGCCGCGATTCATCGCCTCGGCGCTGTGCTCCGGGCCAGCGGTGCTGCTGATCCTGATGCAGATCCTGCGCCGGTTCACGCGCTTCGAGATCGACGACCGCGCGATCTGGAAGGTCGCCGAGCTGATGGCGTACGCGATGTTCATCAACCTGTTCCTGCTCGGCGCCGAGGTCTTCAAGGACGTCTACTCCAACACCGAGCACCTCGTCTACATGCGCTACATGTTCGCCGGCATCGGCGAACACACGGCGATCGTGCCCTACATGTGGCTCTCGGTCGCATGCTCGATCGTGGCGTTCGTGCTGTTCCTGATCCCCGCCACGCGCCGCAACGTCGTCACGCTGAACCTCGGCTGCGTCCTGATCTACACCGGCGTCTACCTCGAGAAGGGCATGGGCCTCGTGATCCCGGGCCTGACACCGGACACCCTCGGCGAGATCTACGAGTACTTCCCGACGCACTCGGAGCTCTGGATCTCGGCGGCCATCTTCTCGGTCGGCTTCCTGCTGTTCACGCTGATGGTCAAGGTCGCGACCCCGATCATGCTCGGCGAGTTCCGCAGCCACGGCGTGCCGACCTTCGACCTCGCGGCGAGCGAAGCCGCGATGGCTCACTGAGCCGCGCCAGCGCGTTGCCAGCGACCGAGCACCAACGACGCGACGGCGGCGGCGAGCCCGAACGAGAACACGCTGAGCACCAGCGGCAGTCCGCGCACGCCGAAGAAGTCCGACACGAAGATCTTCGCGCCGGCGACGGCGACGACCAGCGCCGCCGTGGCGAGCACGGGCCGACTGCCGCGGCGACGGGCGAGCACCAGCAACGTGATGCCGATCGTGTTGCCGAGCACCGACTGCGCGCCGGCGAACGTGTTGTCGACGTCGGTCGGCAGCAGTGCCAGCAGCGGATGCAGGACGATCCGCAGGCTGCAGAACACCGCGCCGACACAGGCCCACAGGGCCAGCACGCCCGGTCGGTCGGCGGGCGACAGACGTTCGTACCAGGAACCGGTCGGCGGCGCCTGCCGGCGAGTCCAGCGGTAGTGCAGGCCGGACGCGACCGCGAGCGCGGCCGCCAGGGCCGCCGCCCGCCACGGCGCATCGGTGCCCGCGGCGAACACGCCGGCCGCCACGGCGACGAGCAGCGTGCCCACCTGCAGCGTCAGCGCCATGACGCGCAGGCCCGCGCTGGGCAGCCTGCCGGACCACCACGCGAGGCCGAACGCTGCCACGGACCAGGCCGGCAGCGTCAGCGCCAGGCGTTCGCTCACCAGCCAGGCGCCTGGCACGAAGCACAGCGCGGCGGCGACCGCAAGACTCGCCGACGAGGTCGCCGAGACGGCGGCGAACCGGCGCGCCAACACGACGTGCACCCCGGCGAGCAGGAGCGCGAGCGCACCGAACCAGCGCGGCGCCACCAGCCACGGCATCACGGCGGCGGCGGCGGCGCAGGCTTGGAGCACGTTCCAGGTCGGCAGCACCAACGCATACGGTCCCGACCGGCCGCGGTGCTCCCGCCAGGCGACCGCGAGCAGGACCACGAACGTGGCCGCGAGCGCCGGCAGGTACCAGCCGAGTCGCAGGTTCGCCGGCAGGACCTCGCCCCGCGCCAACGGCGCGTGCAGCTTGACGGCCCACAGCAGCCAGAAGAACGCCTGCAGCACCAGCACGATCCACTGCAGCCAGGCCGCCGGGCGCAGGGACTCGATCGCGACCGCCGTCAACATGGCGAGCACCAGGCACAGCGCGACGACCGGGAACTCCGGCACCGGGAACCGGATCGCCAGCGCGGTCGTCGCGGCCGCCAGCACGCCGATCTCGGCGGCCACGGGCGCCCGGTATCGGTAGCCGAGCAGCGCCGAGGTGAGCAGCGTCGCGACCAGCAGACCATGGGCCGTGCCGGCGTCGAGGTACTCGAAGCGCGCGTGGGTCTCGAGCACCAGTGAGCAGAGCAGCAGCGCGCCGCAACAGGTCAGGACGCGCTTGCCCGGCCGATTCTGCGCGAGGCGGCGCCAGCCGACGGCCATCAACAGCGCGGCGTAGCCGACGCCCAGCCAGACACCGAGCGACTGGTCGACGATGCTCGCGTCGGTCAGCGTACGCAGCACCAACGCGACCACGAGCACGAACGAGATCGTGGCGACGCGGCGCAGCGCGGCCGAGTGGCCGAGCCACGACGGACCGGCGGCAACGAGTTCGACGTCGGGCGGCGATTCGCTGATCGGGATCGATGGTGCGGATCCGGCCTCGATGGCACGAACCCGGCGGTCGAGTCGCCCGAGCCAACCCTCGAGTTCCCGCACCTGTCGCGCGAGTGCGTCGACCTGCACGCCCTTCGTGTGTTCGGAGGTCATGGCCGCTGGCTCCCACCCGCCGTCGCCTGCCACGGGGACGCACAACGCGTGGCCGATGTGACTGTCGGTGACTCGGCGGGTCGGACCCACGCCAGCACAGCGGTCATCGCGAGGTCCCGTCGGCGGCGTCTCGAGCAGCGTGGGCGACGGTCTGCCAGGATCGGCCGCGGACGATCCCCGCGATGGCTGCTAGCGGACAGCAGGCGCGGCGCCATTGACACTACGCCGAACGACGTATGCGCGCGTCGGCGTGCGACAGGTATCAGTGAGACCTGCATTGCGCGGCGTCAGGCGCAACCCCATCGTCACGTCCTCGCACGCCCCGCGTGCACCACGCCGAGTCCCCCGTCGCTCCCCATGCAACACTTCCTGCGGATCCTCCGATCGAACTGGATCACTGCCACCGGCGCCGTGATCACCACATTGTCCTTCATGGGCTTCGTCACCACGTTGATCTGGGTGATGTTGTACGGAGGCGCGCACACTGCGTACCTGGGCCTGTTCGCGTTCCTGCTGCTGCCGGCGGTGTTCGTGTTGGGCATCGTGCTGGTGCCGTTCGGTTTGCTGGTCTACCGCACCCAGTTCAAGCAGCGCCTCGCTGCGCTGCAGGGCAAGACGACCAGACTGCTGCCGGTGCTCGGCGTGCTGACACTGGCCAACCTCGCGACCATGGGCACGGCGGGCTACGAGGCGGTGCACTACATGGACAGCCAGCAGTTCTGCGGCACCGTCTGTCACACGGTGATGTACCCCACCTACGTGACCTCGCTGGACTCACCGCACTCGAAGATCGCCTGCATCGAGTGCCACATCGGCTCGGGCATCGGCTCGTTCGTGAAGGCCAAGCTGTCCGGTCTGCGGCAGGTCGCCGGAGTGGCCTTCGACAGCTACGCGCGCCCGATTCCGACTCCGGTGCACACGCTGCGGCCGGCGAACGAGATCTGCGAGAGCTGCCACTGGGCGAGTCGGGTCAACTTCGACCGCCTCGTCGTACGCGATCACTTCGCCGACGACCCGCAGGTGACGCGCTCGACCAACGTGGTGCTGATGAAGTCGGGGCGGTCCAGCGACGGCAAGGCGCATGGCATCCACTGGCACGCCGACAAGACCACCGACATCACGTTCATCAGCTCGGACCGGCGGCAGAAGATCGACTGGATCCGACACGTGACGCCGGACGGCAAGGAGCGCATCTTCACGCTCGACGGCGAAGATCCGGGCAAGCGGCCGGAAGGGGAACTGCGCCGCATGGACTGCCTCGACTGCCACAACCAGCCGGGCCACCACCAACAGGAGCCCGACGCGGCCATCGACGAGGCACTCGCACTGGGCCGGATCGCGCAGCAACTGCCGAGCATCCGGAAGTTCGCCCTCGCCGCGCTGAAGAAGCCCTGGCAGCGCGACACCGCCCGGGTGGAGATCCAGCGGGACCTGGAACAGGCCTATGCCACCGACGGCGGGCTCGACGCCGCGCTGCAGCCGCAGCTGGCGCTTGCGGCGGCAACAGTCGCCGACATCTGGCTGCGCAACGTGCACCCCGACATGAACGTCACCTGGGGCACCTACCCGAACTTCATCGGCCATGGCGGCTGCATGCGCTGCCACGACGGCAACCACATGGACAGCGACGGCGAGGCGATCTCGTTCGACTGCAGCCTGTGCCACTCGGTGCTGGCCGAGAAGGCCACCGACCCGGCGGTGCTGCTGCAGTTCGGCGTCGAACGGAAGTGATGCCCAGCGGAGGTGATCCCGGCGCGGCGGCGGCTCCGTAGCTGCCGCCGTGCCCCGCGACTACTTGTCGGCGTCCTTCTTCTCGCCGTCCTTCTTGTCGCCGTGCTTCTTCTCGGCGCACACCGCGCAGTTGGGGTCGTCAATGTCGCGGAGCTTGGCGAGATCCTCGTCGCTGCGCTTCTTGCGCGGGTCGAGGTGCTCGATCTTCTTCATGCGCTCCTTGAGGCAGAACGGCTTGTAGGTCGGGCTCTCCTCGTTGTGGCACTTCTTGCACAGCTCGATCGTGCGGCCGGCGTGGATCTCGTCGGCCGTGATCGGCGACGCCGGCTCGTCCTTCTTCATCGCCTCGGCGAAACGCTTCTTCTGGTGGTCCTCACCGGGACCGTGGCACGTCTCGCACTGCACGCCGAGCTCCATCTTGAAGCTGGCCTTCAGCTCCTTCTTGTCGACGCCATAGGCCGTGACGTGGCACTTCAGGCACTTCTCGCTCTTCTGCGGGTCGTCGATACCGAGCTTCTTGCCGACCTCCTTGGCCTTGTCGGAACCCAGGTTCTCGTAGGCCTTGGCATGCGGCGTCTCGTGCCAGATGTCGTAGGCGTTGCCCTTGTCGGCGCCGTTGTGGCAGTTCTTGCACATCGCGGCGCCGATGTAGCGGCCACCCGCCGGCGGCGGGTTCTCGGGTTGGGTGGTGACCAGCAACGGCAGCAGGGCGAAGCCGCAGCCGACGGCGAGGAGGGACAACGGGTTCATGCTCGTTCCTCTGGGGGATACGGAATTTGGCACGGGCACGCGCAGGACGATCCTGTCGCGATGGATGCCGGATGCTAGTGGCCGCCGACACTGCTGCACAATGGGCCACTCGGCCCCGCGGGCGCCGCGCGCCCTTCTCGGCGTCCACGCTGTTCCACCGCTGCGCCGCGGGCGACACTCGGCGGCATGCTGCAAAGTCTGCTGCTGTTGCTCGTGTCGCTCACCGTGCTGCCCGCCCAGGCAGACCCGCGCCTCGTCACCAGCCGCGAAGCCGGGCGACCGCTGCTGACGCTGCCGAAGGAAGACGACGCGTTCGGCTTCGTGGTGTTCGGCGACCGCACCGGCGGCCCGAAGGAGGGCATCCATGTGCTCGAGCAGGCGGTCGCCGACACCAACTTGCTCGACCCCGATCTCGTGCTGACGGTCGGCGACCTGGTCAACGGCTACAACGGCCACGACGAGTGGCACGCGCAGGCCGCGGAGTTCAAGGCGGCGATGGCAAAGCTGCACATGCCGTGGTTCCCGGTCGCCGGCAACCACGACGTCTACTGGCGCGGTCCCGGCAAGCCCGAAGGAGAACACGAACGCGACTTCGAAGCAGTCTTCGGACCGCTGTGGTACGCCTTCCGCCACAAGCAGTGCTGGTTCGTCGTGCTCTACGCCGACGAGGGCAACGCCCAGACCGGCAAGAAGGACTTCACCGACCCCGAGTGCCAGCGCATCAGCGAAGCGCAGTTCACCTGGCTCGCGCAGACGTTGCAGCAGGCCAAGGCTGCGCGGCACGTGTTCGTGTTCCTGCACCATCCGCGCTGGCTGGCGCAGTACGGCACCGACTGGGACCGGGTGCACACGCTGCTGGCGGCGAACGGCAACGTGACCGCGGTGTTCGCCGGGCACATCCATCGCATGCGCTTCGACGGCAGCAAGGACGGCATCCAGTACTACACCGTCGCGTCGGTCGGGGCCTACCTGGAGTTGGAGGCGCCCGACGCCGGCTACCTGCACCAGTTCCACGTCGTCACGGTCCGGCCCGAGGGCATCACGGTCGCAGCGCTGCCGGTCGGCACCGTGCTCGACGCGCAGCAGATCACCGGCCAGCTCAGCGAAGACGTCGACCTGCTGCACACGGAGCTGCGGCCCACGGTGGCACAGTGCCTCGCCGCCGGCACCGGCCCCGCGATCACCAGCGAAGGCTCGGTCGATGCCGTGGTCGCGGTCCAGTTCCACAACCCGGCCACCCGCGCGATCGAACTCGAAGTGATCCCGGCGCCCGACGCCGGCTTCGTGTTCTCACCCGACCACCAGCACCTGGTGATCGCGCCCGGCACCGACGGCGCCGTGACGTTCGCTGTGCGCCGTGCCGCCGATCCCGTGGCGGGGTTCGTGCTGCCGGCGCTGCAGGTGCGCTGCGACTACCTGGCCGAACACCGGCGCGTGCCGGTACCGCCGCTCGCGTTCCCGCTGCCATTGCCACCGCCGGCGGACCTCGGCGACACCGATGCACCGCGCGAAGGCGTGCTGGTGCTCGACGGCAAGGCCGCGTGCCTGCAGGTCGCGGCCGGCGCCGTCACCGTGCCCGACGGGCCGATGACGCTCGAAGCCTGGGTGCGCGGCGAAGACTACGGCGCGCGCTGCGCGCTGGTCGCCAAGACCGACAACAGCGACTACGCGCTGTTCGCCAGCGAGGGCAAGGCCGAGTTCTCGCTCTGGCTCGGGTCGAGCTACGCGCGGGCCACGGCCCCCGAAGGCACGCTTCAGCCGGGTCAGTGGCACCATGTCGCCGGCGTGTTCGACGGCAGCGAGGTGCGATGCTACGTCGACGGCAGGCTGGTCGCGGCCGCGCCGGCCCACGGTGCGCGCAAGACCAACACGCTGCCGCTGTTCATCGGCGCCGATCCGGACGGCAAGGGCAAGCCAACGTCCCACTTCGCGGGCTGCATCGACGAGGTGCGGCTGTCGCAGGTCGCGCGCTACGCCGGCGCGACGTTCGCGCCGCCCGCCCGGCACCGGCCCGATGCCGACACACTGCTACTGCTGCACGTCGACGCCGACTTCGGCCCCTGGACCGCGGACTCGTCGCCGCACCATGCCCACGCCACACGCATCGGAACCGCCCACTGCACGGTGGAGTCGCGCCCCGCCGCCCGCTAACACATCCGCATGGTGACTCGCAGCTCCTCGAAGCCGGCCCGCACCGTGGCCGGAAAGCCACTGACCGCCCGCACCGCCGACCGGCACGACCTCTACCAGCGCAGCGTGCAGGCGCCGGAGACCGACGCGGCGTTCTATGCCCGCTGGTTCAAGAAGTACAGCGGCCGCGAGCTGCGCGTGCTGCGCGAGGACTTCTGCGGCACCGCGCTGCTCGCCAGCCACCACGTGAAACGCCACCCGGAGAACCGCGCGATCGGCGTCGACCTCGACGGCCCGACGCTCGCCTGGGGCAGGCAGCACAACGTCGCCCGACTGCTCGACGACGAGCAGCAGCGTCGGTTGCTGCTGCTGCAGAAGAACGTGCTCGACGTGCAGTCGCCGAAGGCGGACACGATCCTGGCGCTGAACTTCAGCTACTCGGTGTTCAAGACGCGCGCACAGCTCGGCGCCTACATCCGCAACTGCCACCGATCGCTCGCGCCCGGCGGCGTGCTGTTCGCCGATGCCTGGGGCGGACCCGACGTGCTGCGGCAGGTGACCGACCGCACGCGCCAGCGCGGTTTCACCTACCTGTGGGAACAGCGGCGCTACGACCCGATCAGCCACGAGATCACCTGCGCGATCCACTTCGAGTTCGCGGACGGCACCAAGATGCGCGACGCGTTCGTCTACGACTGGCGCCTGTGGACGCTGGCCGAGCTGCGCGAGCTGTTCGTCGAAGCCGGCTTCGAAGACGTGCACGTGCTGTGGGAAGGCACCAACCACAAGACCGGCGGCGGCAACGGCATCTTCCGCCGCAAGGAACGCGGCGACATGGACGAGGCCTGGATCAGCATCGTGGTCGGTCGCAAGCGGTAGAGCGAACGGCCACCGGCAGCGTCGTTTCGGCGCCGCGAGCCCCGCGCACTCGACAACGCTTGCGCGCGCGCGGCACGATCCCAACAATGCCCCGCCCCTTGCTTCCTTCGGCCCGGGTCGATCGACCGCTGCGGCCATGACCGACTGTTCTCGCACATGAAAACCCTCGCAATCCTCGGCGCCGGCAAGATCGGCCGCATGGTCTGCCACCTGACGACCAAGTCCGGTGACTACTCGGTCCGCATCGGTGATGCCGCACAAGGTGCGATCGACAACATCGCCCGCCGCTACCCCGACGTGCACGGCCAGGTCGTCGACTTCGGCAACGCCCAGAGCCTGGACGCACTGCTCAAGGGCGCCTGGGCGGTGATCAGCTGCGCCCCTTTCCACTGCAACCCGCTGATCGCGGAGCGGGCGAAGGCGCACGGCGTGCACTACTTCGACCTGACCGAGGACGTCGGCGTCACGCAGCAGGTCAAGGAACTGGCCGAGGGCAGCAAGACGCTGTTCGCGCCGCAATGCGGCCTCGCGCCGGGCTTCATCACGATCGTGGCCAACCACCTGATGAAGTCGATGACCGAGGTCACCGACCTGCGGCTGCGCGTCGGCGCCCTGCCGCGCTTCCCGAGCAACCGGCTGAAGTACAACCTGACCTGGAGCACGGAAGGCCTGATCAACGAGTACTGCAATCCGTGCGAGTCGGTGCTGAACGGCGAGCTGACGTCGGTGCCGCCGCTCGAGCAGCTCGAGCGCCTGACCATCGACGGCGTCGAATACGAGGCGTTCAACACCTCGGGCGGCCTCGGCACGCTGGCGATCACGCTGAAGGACCGGGTCAGGAACGTCAACTACAAGACGATCCGCTTCCCCGGCCACTGCGAGCTGATGAAGTTCCTGCTGCAGGATCTGCAGATGCTCGGCCAGCAGGGCCTGCTGCGCGACATCTTCGAGAAGGCGCTGCCGGCGACCTTCCAGGACCAGATCGTGATCTTCGTCAGCGCGACCGGCAAGTACCTCGGCAAGCTGACCGAGCGCATCTACGCGAAGACGATCTACCACCAGAAGATCGACGGCGAGAACTGGAGCGGCATCCAGGTCACCACGGCCGCTGGCGTGACCGCGATCGTCGACATGCTGCGCGAAGGCAAGCTGCCGTCGAACGGACTGTTGAAGATGGAGACCGTCGACTACGAGGCGTTCCTGCAGAATCGCTTCGGCAAGTACTACGCCTGAGCGAGGCGCTCCGGCCGGCGGGGCCCATCCTGCCGCGCCGTTTCTACAAACGGGCCACCGGTAGCGGCAAATCTGGGCGCGACGCCGTTGTCCCGGATCGCGGCAGGGCATCGTCGACGGCGGCACACAGGTTGCCGAGTGGACGCGGACGGCATGGCCGTCGCCCCTACCCGCATCCAAGGAGCCCACCGTGTTGTCCTGGTCCCTGCTGTTCTTCGTGTTCGCCCTGATCGCCGGGTTCTTCGGCTTCGCCGGCATCGCCGGCACCGCCGCGTGGATCGCCCAGGTGCTGTTCCTGTTGTTCCTGGTGTTGTTCGTCGTGTCGCTGATCTTCGGGCGCCGCCCGGCAGCGGTGTGACCGAAGCCCACCGGGCGCCCGCATGACGGCAGCATCTCACTCGCCGGTCGGTCCCGGCGGAGCCCGCACCAGCCTGTGGCTGTTGACGAGCCTCGCCGTGCTCTGGACCGCCTACTTCGTGCAACCGATCGCGGTGCCGTTCGTGTTTGCCGTGCTGCTGAAGTTCCTGCTGAGCCCGGCCGTGCGCGCGTTCCGCCGCCGCGGCGTGCCCATTGCCATCACGTCCCTTCTCCTGGTTGTCGGTGGCGTGGTCGGCTGTGTCGCGGTGGTCGCGGTCGTGGCGCCGGCGGCCGCGCATTGGACACAAGAGCTGCCCGAACGCCTGCACCGACTCGAAGGCAAGGCGTTGGCCCTGAGCCAACCCGTCGCGGCGATCACCGACGTGACGACCCGGGTCGGTGAGAAGGTCGACGACCTGGCTGCGGCCGCGAGCGCCGACAGCAAGCCCAGCGAAGCGCCGACCGTGGTGCGCATCGAGCAGCCGACCTGGTTCGCGACCGCGTTCGGCGCCCTGCAGCGCCTGGCCATCGAGCTGTTCCTGACCGTGGGCATGCTGTTCCTGCTGCTGCTCGGCGACGGCATGGTGCTGGCGAAGTTGCAGGCCGGCGGTGCCGCGAACGCACCGCGCTGGCTCGACGCGTTGTCTGCGATCGAACGGCGCATGGGCCTCTACGTGCGGTCGCTGTTGCTCGTGCAGACCTGTCTCGGGATCACGTTCGGCCTGTTCTGCTGGGCCTGGGGCATGCCCAGCCCATGGCTGTGGGGCGCCGTGGCTGCGATCGGCAATGCGATCCCGTTCGTCGGACCACTGGCCGTCACCGCCCTGCTGTCCCTCGTCGCGGTGACCACGTTCCCGGCCACGGGCATCGCCGTCGTCGTGCCCCTGGCGTACGTGGCGCTGCACCTGGTCGAAAGCACCCTGGCGACGCCATGCCTGCTCGGGCGATGGCTGTCGCTGAGTCCCGTGGCGATCTTCGTCACCCTGACCGTGATGGGGTTCGTGTGGGGTGTGGCGGGCCTCGTGCTCGCGGTGCCCCTCTTGGTCGTCGTCCGCATCACCAGCGACTACGTGCCGGCGATGCAGCCGCTGCAGATCTTGCTCGATGGGCGCGTCGCCAGCATTGCCGGCGCCGAAGCCATCCGCCTTCCGGCCAGAACGAGCCCCCCTGTGCTGCCAACGCTGCCCAGCGGAGTCCGAACATGAACACCCTGGAACCCACCAACCATCTCGCCCACATCCGCGACCAGCTGGCGCAACTCGTTGCGCGGCTCGAACAAGGCCAGGCCGACGCGCCGGCCGCTGCTGCACCGCTGGTGTTGGGCCGCACCCTGCTGCGCCAGGTGACCGTGGCCGAGCAGGCGATCACGAACGACCGCGCTTCGGCCGAAGCGCTGCAACACATCGACGCGCGGTACCGCGACAGCATCCGCCGCATCGACGCGATGCACGACCAGCTCGAGCACCAGCCCCACCCGCACCGACCCGACCTGCACGAACACCCGCCCAGCTCCGGCTCGGCGATCGGCGACGCCGTGCGCGACGGCTTCCTGAACATGGGCTGACCCGTGTCAGCCCGGCAGGATCGCCGCCAGGGTCGCGCGCAGCGCTCCGACGTCCACGGGCTTCACCAGATGGGCGTCGAAACCGGCGGCGCGAGTGCGTTCGCGATCGGCGTCCTGTCCATAGCCGGTGACGGCGATCCACACACGCGAACGCGACGGTGTCTGCGCGCGTGCCGCCGTGAGTACGGCACAACCGTCGAGACGTGGCAGGCCGAGGTCGAGCAGCACCACGTGCGGATCGAACTCGCGGATTCGTTCGAGGGCTGCGACGCCATCGTACTCGACCGCTACCTCGACACCCCACAGCCGCAGCAGCATCGCCGTCGCCGTGGCGGCATCGACGTTGTCGTCGACGACCAGCACCCGCACGGCCGCAGCCAGCGGCGCGGCGGCCAACGCGGCGGAGTCGGTTGGCCGCGCCACCGGCTGTCCGGCGGCCAACGGCAGGCGCAGGAAGAACCTGCTGCCGTGGCCGACACCTTCGCTGGTGGCGCCGGCCTCCCCGCCGTGCATGGTGACGATGCGCTGCACCAGGGAGAGCCCCAGGCCGAGCCCACCTTCGGTCCGGTCCGGCGTGCGCTCGCCCTGCACGAACAGACCGAACAGGGCATCGATCTCGTCGTGGTGCATGCCGAAGCCGTTGTCGACGACGGCGACCTCGGCTGTGCCATTCGCGCTGGACATCGTCAGCCGGATCGTGCCACACGTCGGCGTGTACTTGGCCGCGTTGTCGAGCAGGTTCGCCAACACCTGGGTCAGGCGCACGGGGTCGCCGTCGACGACGATCGGCGCGGCGACAGGCTCGACATGCAGCGAGTGCCTGCGGGCCAGGATCGACGGCATCACCCGCTCCGTCGCGCGCGCGGCGACGTCTCGCAGGTCGACGATCTCACGGCGCAGCTTCAGGCGGCCGTTCATGATGCGCGCGACGTCGAGCAGGTCGTCGACGAGGCGACGCAGCTGGTCCACCTGACGGCCGATGATGGCGGCGGCCTCCACCACCTGCTGGCGGTCACCGGGCTGGCCTTGCAGCACGGCAACGGCGCTGGCGATGGGCGCCAACGGATTGCGCAGTTCGTGGCCGAGCATGGCCAGGAACTCGTCCTTGCGCCGGTCGGCTTCGCGCAGCTGCGAGAGGGCCGCATGGGCCTGCGCCTCGGCGCGCCGTCGCTCCTTGATCTCCGCCTCGACCTCGCGCCGCCGCACCACCTCGAACTCGGCCCGCGCGCGCGACTGCTGCAGCTCGCGCGCGGCGCGCGCCATCGTGATCGCCGCGTCGACTCGCGTCACCAACAGTTCGAGGAAGCCCTCCCCCTTGCGCACGAAGTCGCCGACGCCCGCGCGCAAGGCCTGCAGCACGACGTCCGGATCGTCGGTGCCGGTGACCAGGACGACCGGCGTGTGGATCCCCTGCTGCCGTAGCACGCCGACCAGCTCGATCCCGGTGTGCTGCGGCGGCAGCACCTGGTCGATCAACCAGCAGTCGGCGACGAAACGTTCGGGCGCAGCGAGCACGGCGTCGACGGACTCGAACACCAGCACGCGGTAGCCGCGACGCATGAGCTCCCGGCGTTCGAGGTGGCCCAGACCGGCGTCGTCCTCGACGACGATCAGCAGCCCGGGCTCATTGTCCGGCGGCGACATCGGTGGGCACCTGGATGACCTGCAGGAACATGCCCAGCTTGCCGATCGCGTCGACGAACTGCTCGTAGACCACTGGTTTCCGCACGTAGATGTTGCAGCCGAGGCTGTAGCAACGCGCCACTTCCTGCGGGTCATCGGTGGTCGTCAACATGATGACCGGCAGGTTCGCCGTCGCGGCATCCTGCTTCAGCTGCTGCAATGCATCGATGCCGCTCAGACGCGGCATGTTGATGTCGAGCAGCAGGATCGAATGTGAGGTCGGCCGTTCGCCACCCCGCCGCGGCCCGTGGAAGTAGTCGATCACTTCGCAACCGTCGCGCAGGCGTACGATGCGACCAACGTGACCGGCGCGCTCGATGTTCTTGCTGACCAGGAGCGCGTGGCCGTCGTCGTCCTCGGCCAGCACGACGGTGAGATGGTTCGGGTTCGGTGGCATGGGGTGGGGCGGACGGAGGACCGATCAGGTTACCCGCCAGCGGGCGGGGCGGCAGCAGCTCGCAGACAGACGAAGATCGTGCTGCCGACCCCGGGCTCGGATTCGAGCCATACGCGGCCATGGTGGCGATCGACGACACGTCGCACCAGGGACAGGCCGATACCCTCGCCGGCGCCGCCGGCGAAGCGCGCAAAGGGCAGGAACGCCCGTTCGACGTGCGCCGGATCGATGCCGATGCCGTTGTCGCGCACGAACAGCCGCACCATGCCGTCGACATCGGGCTGGGCGCCGATCTCGATGCGGCCCGGCCGCTGCGGGGACAGGTACTTCACCGCGTTGCCGATCAGGTTGTCGAAAACCCGCTCGAGTGCGTCGCGGTCCCCGTGCACCGGCAGCAGGTCACCCACCACGAACTCGACGCCCGCGTGCGCCGACTGATTGCGCAGCCCGGCGACGATCTCGGCGATGGTCGAACCCAGTTCGACATCTCGCCAGACGTATTCGACGCGGCCGGCACGCGAGAGACTCAGCAGGGAGTCGATGATGCGCGACTGCCGCTGTACGGCGAGATCGATGTAGCGCAGGGCGACGTCGACGTCCAGGTCGAGCACTTCCCGGGCGGCGGCGCGCACGGCGTCGGGCACGCCTGCCGCATCGACGGTCTCACGCAGCGACTGCGCCGCCAGCCCCAGCTCCTTGCCGAAGCCCTGCAGGTTCACCAGCGGCGAACGCAGATCGTGCGAGACGCTGTAGATGAACATCTCGTTGTCGTTCCGCTGCGCGCGCAGCGAGCGCACCAGGTCGTGCACGGCGACGTCGATCTGGCCGATCTCGTCGCGCCCGCCCGTCGGCGGCTCCAGGGGCAGGTCGGCTGCCATCCGCGTGACGTTGACGCGCACCACCAACAACCGTCGCACCATGCTCGCCATCGCCCACCCGCCGACGACACAGGCCAGCAACAGCGTCAGCGCACCACCGACGAGCAACGCCCAGCGCCGGTCACGGCCGAGCTGATTGGTCTGCTCGAGGCGGTCGACGGCAAGCCTGCGCTCCTCGACCTTGAGTTCGTCGGTGAGGTCGAGCGCCTGCTGCAGCTTGCGGTCGTCGGCGGCGGCCCGAACCGAACCGGTGGCTCGATCGCCGCGGCGCAGGACCTCGTTGGTCTTGCCCAGGTCCAACAGCAGTTCCTCGGTCAGGGGTACGAAGCGGGTCACCACGCGCGACTGGCGCTCGTCGTCGGCCGTCATCGCCTGCAGCAGCCGCGCGGCCTCGCGCACACCCTGGCGCCGGTCCTCGGTGGCAAAGGCCGATTCGCCGCTGCCCAGCAGGGCCAGCTGCAGGTTCTCGCCGTGGATGGCCACCAGGCCCGATGCCGCCGTCTCGATCTTGTTCAGGACCTCCTGCGAATGCAGCGCCCTCGACGCTGCACGCTCCAGGGATTCACTGATGCTGTTGAGGGTCGCCAGCAGGGCGACGACCATCAGCAGGGGCATCGAGACGATGATCAGCCCCTTCTTCTTGATCGGCAGATTGCGCAACATGGGATCGACCTCGACCCGCCGATCGAGGCGGGAATGGTAGGCGCGTGACTGGCAGCTGTCACGGTTCGACCGGGCGCCGCAGCCGCCTCCGCGCAGCAGTCACTGGCCGGTCCCAGGGCGCGCGCGTAGCATGCAGCGACCTTGCCCGCCGATGATCCACGCACCGGAGCGCGTGCGGAGAGATTCACGCCTCGATCCGGACTCGCAGCAGACTGCCTGCGCAATGCAATCCACGACTTGCGCAGCCCCTTGAACACACTGGCGATCCTGCACGAGATCCTGCGCACGCAGGCACCCGCCGACGCAGTCGAACAACACCAGGCGCTCGCTTCAGCTGGCAGGGTCGTGCGCAACCTCGACCGCATGCTGGAGCGGCTGCGCGGTGTGGCCGACAGCCTCGCCACCCACTGGCAGCCACTGCCGATCGGCCCGTTCCTGGATGCCGCCGTCGCCGCCTCGGAAGTGCCGGCTGGCATCGACGTACGCTGCGACGGTGCCGAGCCCGACGATCTCGCCGCCGGCAGCTGCGCCGAGCGGTTGCCGCTGCTGCTGGGACTGCTGCTGCGCTGCAGTTGCCAGGCGCTGCCGGCCGGTGGCCAGCTCCGCGTCGCCGCCCGCGCCACCCCTACCCACACGCTCGTCGAGGTGACCGGCACCGGACCGGTCACGAAGCCGCCGACCGCGCTGGCGGTCGCGCGACTGACGCCCGACGATCCCGGCCCCGCCGACTGGTTCGCGTTGGCAAGCCGCTGTGCCGGGGTCGCTGGCGAACTCGACCTGGCGACGACCGCAACAAACGTCTTCTCGGTCTGCATCCGTCTGCCCTTGCCGAGCCTGCAACCCACCGAACGGAGTGCCTCGTGCTGACGACGCTGGTCATCGAAGACGACGCCGCGAGCGGCGATGCCCTGGCCCAATACCTCGGCGCCCGCGGCCTGACCGCGCGCACCGCGACCACACTTCAGGCGGCGCGCGAAGCGCTCGCCGGAGCGCGCTTCGACCTCGTGCTGCTGGACGTGCGGCTGCCGGACGGCAGCGGCACGGAGCTGCTGCCGGAGCTGAAGAACGTGTCCGACGTGGTCATGGTCTCCGGCCAGTCCACACTCGACGACGCCATCGCCGCACTGCGCCTCGGCGCACTCGACTTCCTGCCGAAGCCGATCGACATGGCGCGGCTGGAGGCGATCCTCGCCAACCTGCACCGCCGTGCGGAACTGCGCGGGCAGGTTTCCGAGCTGCGGCACCAGCTGCTCGACCTCGGTCGCTTCGGCAGCATGGTCGGTGCTTCGTCGGCGATGCAACGCGTCTACGAGTGCATCGAACGCGTCGCACCGACCAACGAAACGGTGATGATCATCGGCCCCTCGGGAACCGGCAAGGAAGTGGCAGCGGCGACGCTGCAGAAGCTCGGCCGCCGGCGCGACAGACCGTTCGTCACCGTCAACTGCGGCGCCATCTCCGCGAGCCTGATCGAGTCGGAGCTGTTCGGCCACGAACGCGGCGCTTTCACCGGCGCCGACCGACGCCGCAAGGGACTGTTCGAGCAGGCCGACCAGGGCACCCTGTTCCTCGACGAGGTGACGGAGATGCCGATCGACCTGCAGGTGCGCCTGCTGCGCGTGCTCGAGACCGGCAAGTTCACGCGGGTCGGCGGCCAGGAGGAGATCACCGTCGACGTGCGCATCATCGCCGCCACCAACCGTTCGCCGGACCAGGCGGTCGTCGACGGCAAGCTGCGCCACGACCTGCTCTACCGCCTGCTCGTGTTCCCGATCCACATGCCGGCGCTGAAGGACCGCGAGGGCGACATCGAACTGCTGGCGGAGTACTTCCTCGACCAGCTCGACGCCGAGAACGAGAGCCGGCGCACACTGTCGGCAGCGGCTCTGCGGCGGCTCGAGGCACACGACTGGCCGGGCAACGTGCGCGAGCTGTACAACACGCTGCGGCGCGCCTACATCATGGCCGTCGACGAGATCGCGCCCGCGCACCTGCTGCTGCCGGAGTCGAACGCATCGGCCGCGACGGACGGGTCTCCGGATGAGCACGAGCCAATCGGCGCCGTCAGCCGAACCCGCCCGGACCGCCAGCCGGAGCCGCGCGACCCGGAGGCAATGCTGCCGGTGCGCGCCGGCATGACGATCGCCACCGCCGAGCGACTGCTGATCGAAGCGACACTGGCACAGACCGACGGCAACAAGAAGGTGGCGGCGCAACAGCTCGGCATCAGCTTGAAGACGCTCTACACGCGCCTCCAGGTCTATGCCGCACAGGACGGGTAGAGCCGGGCGTTCAGGCGGCCGCGTCACCGGATCCCGGCCGCAACGGCGTCGGCTCCGTCGCGAGGAAGCGCCGGGCGCTGCGCATGGTGCTCCAGCCGACGAGCAGCAGGCGACGCAACCGTCGATCGCGCAACGCGCGCGCCGACACGAAGCCGCCGATGCCCACCAGCAGCAGACCCGGCACAGTGTAGAGGCTGCGGCTCAGACGTCGGGCCGAGTCCCGCATCGAACTCCGCAGTCGCTGCTCGCGCTGGTCGAACTCCTCGCGCGCGACACCGCGCCGACCGAGCGCGAGCACGGCGCCGAGCGACACGAAGGTCGCCGCAGCGACGATCATCGCGCCGCTGGCCGCACTGCACCCGACGGTATCGGCGAGTGCACCGGCCGCACCGGCCAGCAGCAGCACGGTCGCGGTGCCCACGGCGACCACCAGCACGAACGCCAACAGCACCCAGCCGAGCAGGCGCCAAGCGGCCCGGCGCAGCGCGTTGCCGAACCGTTCGCCACGCAGCTGCAACCAGGTGCCGGCATCGACCCGCAGGTCGCCCGCCGCCACGCGCGCCGCGGCCAGCCGACGCTGCGGTCGCGGTGCGCGAGGTGCGGTGCCGTTCTGGTGGAGCTGACCGTTGCCGTGCATGGGTCCCGTCTCAGGCGCGACGGCGCAGCAGCAGGCCGAGCAGCAGGCCGACGCCGGTGGCGACGGCAACCGAGGTCCACGGCCGCGACTGCACGGTCCGGCTGGCCCGCTGGCCCAACTCGGTCAGCTGCTCGCGGCTGTTCGTCCACAGTTCACTGGCCTTGTCCGAACCGTTGTGCAGGGCGTCGGCGACCTGGCTCTTGCCGTTGCGCCACAGGTCCTTGGCGGCATCGCCGACCGACTGCGAGGCTTCGCGGAAGGTGGTGCCGAACCGCTCGACGAATGCGTCGACCTGTTCCCGCGCCTGCTTCGCCGGAATGGCGTAGCGCTTGGCGACGACCTGGGACAGGCGTCCCACGTCGAAGTCCAGGCGCTCGAGATCGGCCGCGGTGAGCTTCGACCACTGATGCCGCAACTGGCGCTTCAGGTCATCGACCTGGCCACTGATTCGTTCGAGTCGCATGTTGTCTCCTGGTTCAGGCTTGGTTGGATCCGTCTTCCCGGCCGCAGCGATTGCAGAACTCGCGCCACTCGCGCTCGGCCTGCTCTTTGGCGATGCCATAGCGCTCCTGCAGCTTGCCTGCCGCGACATCGAGGCTGCCATCGATCTGCTGCAGGTCGTCGTCGGTCAGCTTGCCCCACTGCTGCTTCGCACGACCCTTGAACTGGTTCCACTTGCCCTTGATCACGTCGGTGTTCATCACTTCGGTCCTTTCGATACGGGGTGTTTCGGGTTGATCCGCGCTGCGCGGCGATGCCGAGGCGCGATCGACGCGAATGCAATGCACGTGCCGCGCCCGCCGTTCATCGGGCTCGGCTCGGACCGCGCGTGACGAGGCCAGCAAGTCCCAGCAAGCCGCAGGCAGCAGCGCCGACGAACAGCCAGAGACTGCGATCGGTCGGGGTGCCGGACACCGCGCGCTCGACCGTGGATGCCAACGAGTCCGACGCCTGGAAGCCGAAGTAGAGCAGCACCCCGGCGACGACCAGCAAGACGAGACTGAACATGCTTCGCATGAGGATCCTCCGTTGGCGCGCCGAAGCACGCGACGCGGAATGCACAGGTGACGTACCTGCACCGGTCCGACAACGACAATGGCCGCGGCGTCCTTGCGGAACGCCGCGGCCAGGGCTTGGCCTGCGCCCGACAGGCTCAGTCGCGCGCGGTCGTCTTCGACAGCGCCTGCTTGGCGGCGGCGGGGTCGACGACGCCGTTCTTCGGCTGCTCGTAGACCACGCTCTTCGACAGCTGGTCCGTGGTCGTGGTCGCGGCGAGCAGCAGCGTCGGGTTGCCAACTGCTTCACCGCTCTTGGCGCACGGCGTCAGCTTGGCGAACGGAACCAGGTAGGACGTGCCGCCCATGCCCAGCGTCGTGCCGTGGTTGACGACCGCGAGCACGACCCGGCGCTGGCCGCGATCGATGATCAGGTCTGCGACCTTGCCGAACTCCTCGTTGCTGGAGCGCACCGGCAGCGCCGACAGGTCGCTCGCCTTGCACAGGCGATTGGTCACAGTCAGGAACTGCGTGCCCACGATCGTGGAGGTCTTGGTCGATGCGTCGGCCGTGCCCACGCCGTCCTTGGTCGCGGGCTCGCCACCCTTCGACGCCGAGATCGCCGCCTTGGCCGCGCCATCGAGGCCCGTCTCGGAGGCCTTGCTCAGGTCGAACGGCGTGCGCGCCTCGAGCTGCTGCGGCGTCCAGTCGAGCTGGAACTGCTCGGTCGCCTGGTTCCATTGCAGGTCGCCAGCCGGCACCAGCATGGTCTTGTCACCCATGCCGAGGAAGCCGCCGATGCTGACGACGGCGTACTGGAGCGTGCCGTCGTGTACGTCGATCAGCCATTCCGTCGCGGTGGCCGTCGGCGGCTCGGCCTTTTCGCCCTTGCGGGCGGCTGCGGCCTTGGCCTCGGCGTCCGGCGACAGCTTGATCTTGGCGCCGAGGATGCGGCCGGTGCTGGTGTAGGTGCCGGTCGGCTCCTGCTGCCGGAGCACATGCGTCGGCGTGCCGGTCTTGGCGGATTCCGAGGCGTCCTGCGCCGTCGCAGCAACGGTCGCCATGGTGGCGAACGCGATCGCGCCGAGCAGCACCTGGTGCGTCGAGCGGATCGAATGGGTGGTGGGGTTCATCATGTTTCTGTGTTCCGTGGGGTGTATGAGGCGAGCCGCACGATCGTGTGCACTCGCCGCAGGGCGCCCTGCGCAATGGCCATGCCACGCCACCACATGCCGAAACCGCACGCCGCGCACGCCTGCGGCCCCGGCGGTGACGCCCGCGATGGCACGATGGCCCGGTTTGGCTTTGTAGATTGTGCCGTTGGCAGCGGTGCCGTGAGTCAAGTCGGGTTCCGCGCCGGGCCGATGGGATGCGACGATGCCATCGCTTCCACGACCTTGGATCCCGCTCGCGCTCGCCACGGCAGCGATCGCCCAGGTACCGCCGGCAGGCACCGACCTCGGCGAACACGAGCACAGCTCGATGCGCGAGGCGCTCGGCTCGACGGCCCGCACGCTCGACGACTGGATCGACCGCTTCGACCTGTCGGGCTTCGTGGCACTGCGCGCGTTCGACACCGAAGCGCGCGGCGCGGCGCCCGACGGCGCGATCGGCATCCAGGCGGCGAGCCTGTTCGTCGCCGCTGACGTCAAGGACTTGGGCTCCGCGTTCCTCGAGTTGCGGCTCGACTACTTCCAGGAAGCCGGCCAGAACAACAGCGGCCTCGGCGAAGCGTACTTCACCATCGACGATCTGTTCGGGCTCGGGGCCGAGGACCGCGTGCAGCTGCGCCTCGGCCGCTTCGACCTGCCGTTCGGCGAGTACTACCTGAACGAGGACCCCGACCAGAACCGGCTGATCGGCTTCCCGGCGGTGATCCCGTATCGCTGGGACGAGGGCGTGATGGCGTTCGCGGACCGCGGCAGCTGGGGCTTCGCGGCCGCCGTTACCGACGGCACCTACAGCCGGAACTCGCAGTCCGGCATCGCGCCGGCGGCGACGGTCCGCCTGCACGCCCGCCCCACCGACTCGCTCTACCTCAGCGCCAGCGGCCACTACGTGCACGCCGCATCCGCGAGCGCGTTGTGCTTCGGCGGCTCGGTGATCACGCCGGTCACCGGTTCGGCCACCGGGTCGAGCCCGAGCACCGAAGTGCGTTCGCTGCTCGGCAGCATCGACCTCTCGTGGCAGCTCGCCACGGCGCTGCACCTGCAGGCGTCGTTCGGCGGCGGCCGCATCGACGACGCGGTGAACACGTTCGATCGCACGATCCTGTGGTGGATGTTCGAGCCGACCGTGCAGCTGGCCGCGAACCTCGACGCGACGCTGCGTTGGAGCGGCGGCGGCACGTTCGACGGCAGCAAGGGCTTCCAGCTCGAAGCGCGCCCCTACGGCAACGGCGCCGCCAGCTACGGCTTCGACCTGTCGAGCCTGCAGCGCGCGGCGCTCGGGCTGCGCCAGCACCTGCACCAGAACCTGACCGCCAAGGTCGAAGTCGGCGTCGACCACTTCGTCGCCACCGACGTCAGCGGACTGCGCAACGACACCCGGATGTTCACGGCGGCCGAAGTCGTGCTGACCTTCTGAACCCCATGCGCGCACTGCCCGTGTTCCTGTTGTCGATCGCCGCCGGCGCCCAGGAGGCCGCCGTACCACCGGTGCTGATGAGGCACATGAAGGAGATGTCGGCGGCCGTGACCGCGCTGGAACACGCCCTGGCCGCCGGCGATCGCCCATCGTTCGCGGCGCCGCTCGACGCCCTGACGGCGACGCTGCCGCGCCTGCGCGACGCGACGTTGCCCGAGGCCGCAGCCGCAGCCGCCGCCATCACGGACCTCGAGACCGCCATCGCCGATCTGCGGGCGCCGGTCGGCGACGGCAGCACCAGCGATGCCTGGGACCTGGCGGCCCTGCGCGGCGCGTGCACGGCCTGCCACCTGCAGAACCGGAGCGAGAACGTCGACCGCGGCCTGTTCCCGAACCACGGCGGCCTCGTGACCGGCAGCCTGGAACTGGCGGAACAGGACGGCACCGCGCGCAGCGACCGCAGCGGCGTCGTCGTGTTCCTCGAAGCCGACGGCCTGCAGGCGCCGCCGCTGCCACGCAAGCCCACGATCTCGCAGCAGGGCCGCCGGTTCGCGCCCGCGGTGCTGACCGTCACGCCCGGCACCACGGTGCGTTTCCCCAACGACGACATCGTGTTCCACAACGTGTTCTCGCTGTCGCGCGGCAACGCGTTCGACCTCGGCATCTACGGCAAGGGCGTCGAGCACGAACGCGTGCTCGTGCAACCGGGCCTGGTCAAGGTGCACTGCAACATCCACCCCGACATGGCGGCCGACGTGCTGGTGCTGACGACGCCCTACACGGCGGTGTCCCGCGCGAACGGCTTCTGGGCGATCCCGGACGTGGCACCCGGCGACTACACGCTGCGGGTCTGGCACCCGCTCGCCGACGAACAGCGGCAGCCGCTGCACGTCGACGACGGTGCAGCCGTGACCGTGCCCCTGGCCGTGCGCGAGACCAAGCCCCGCGTGCAACACACCGACAAGAACGGGCGTCGCTACGACGCGAAGTACTGAGCCCGACGATGCGACTGGGCTTCCGTGGACGACTGGTGCTGGGCGTGACGACGCTGGTCGTCGCGTTCGCCGGCGCCGCCGTCTCGGTGCTCAGCGTGCTGACCGGCCAGTTCGTCGCCCGCCAGGCGCAGCGGCAGGTGGAGGAGTGCCGCGACGGCTTCCGCCGCCAGATGGAGAACCGGCTGGCGGCGTGGCGCAGTTCGACCGAGGCGATGGCCCGCACGCCGTTGCTGCTGGCGATGGCGGCGATCCCGGACGTCGACGAGAAGACGGCCGCGGACTGCCTCGACGACTTGCGCGCGCCGCTGGTCGTCGTGCTCGACACGAACGGTCGTGTGCTCGCCAGTCGCGGCTGCTGGCCGCCCGGCAGCGACCTGCACGCGATGCCCGGCGTCGCCGAGGGCCTCGCCGGCACCGACAGCGACCGCGCGTGGAAGCTCGGCAAGGGGCTGGCGCTGGTCGCGGTCGCGCGGCTCGAGCAGGGCGACCGGGTGCTCGGCCTGCTGGTGCGCGGCGAACGGGTCGACGACACCCTGGCCGCCAGCATCGGCGCGATCGCGGGGCGCGACGTGCTGTTCCTGCGCGACGGCAATCTGCTCGGCGCCAGCTGGCGCGGCCCGCGGCCGCAGCACACCGACTTCACCTCGTTGCGGCACCTGCGCCACGACGGCGTGCCGATCAGCGGCCTGACGGCGACGCCGACGGTGGACAACCTGCCCCGGGACGGCCTCGCGGTGCGCCTGCACGCCGACGCCGGCGTCGCCTGGCTGTCGCACGACCTGCAGGAAGTGCACGCGCTGCGTCGGCAGGCCTACGCGTGGCTGCTGCTGGCCGGCGCGATCCTGGCCCTGCTCGGCATCGCGTTCGCCGCGCGCATCGCCGAGCGCCTGTCGCGACCGTTGCGTCGCCTCACCAACACGTCGGATCGCATGGGCCGCGGCGACCTGGCGACGCGCGTCGACGACGCGGGCCTCGACGCCGAGTTCCGCCAGCTGGCGCAGTCGTTCAACGTGATGGCCGCGACGGTGCAGACGCTGGTGCGCGAGGTCACCGACAAGGCGGCGCGCGCCGAGGCCGGCAACCGGGCCAAGGACGCGTTCCTGACTTCGATGAGCCACGAACTGCGCACGCCGCTGACCG
>JBGARS010000031.1:0-48319 GCA_044230075.1 Planctomycetota bacterium
AAGGTTGCGCCGATGCCGGCCTCTACTATCCGCCGGAGACCCGACGCATCCATCTGGCCAACGGTCAGGTGACGCTGGAAAAGGCTGGCGCCCAGGCCCTGGTGCCGGCGCCGGTCGTGACCGCCCCCCTGCCGGCGCCGACCCTGACCCAACGTGTCGCTCCCCGCGCCACCTGGGCATCCATCTCGGCCGCCGGCACGAACCTCACCGGTTCGTCGTTCCGCTGCGACAACCCCGGCGCAGCCAGCAGTGACAAGCTGTACGTGTTCGGCGGCTGCCTCAACAACAACACGACGACCACGGTCAACGACCTTTGGGTGTTCGACCCGGCGGTTCCCAGCTTCACGCAGGTCCACGACGGCACCGGCATCGCCCCGCACGCGCGCGGCCGCGCTGCGGTGGCTTGGAACAACGCCACGGGCAGGCTCGTGGTATTCGGCGGTGACAACCGCGCCACCGGCCCGCTGCCGGCGGACACGCTGCTGAACGACACATGGGAATACAATCCCGGCACCAACACCTGGACCGACGTGACCCCGGGCGGCGTCAACCCATCGCCCCGTCGCTGGGCGGCGATGACCTACGAGCCGGCGACCGGCGGCATGTTGCTGTTCGGCGGTGACCTCGGCAGCAATGCGGTCAGCTCGGAGACCTGGTTGCTCCTCGGCGGGGTCTGGACCCTGATCACCCCGGCGACGACGCCGCCGGCCCGTCGCCAGCACTCGCTGATGACGCGCACGAACCCCGAGTTCAACGACGTACTGATGATGGGCGGCGAGGACAACTCGCTGACCGGTCCCTACGGTGCCGACCTCTACCGGCATCTCGACGTCTGGACCTGGAACGGTGGCAACTGGACCAAGATCAGCGATTGGGACTGGGCGCTTGCGACCGGCACGTTCCCGACGAGCTGCCAGGGCCAGGCTGCCTATGACCCGCTGCGCAAGCGCGTCGTCATGCAGGGCAACAACGGCATCGCGGCCAACACGGCGGCCAACACGACCTACCTGTTCAACACCACGCTCTGCGGCGGTTCGCCGAGCAACTACACCAGCGAGTTCGACTGCGTGACCAACAGCTGGTCGATCTACTCCTCCAGCCTGGTCTCCCCGTCGTGGAACACCAATGACGCGGTGATCGGCAAGATCAGCCGCCACTACACGGGCTTCATCCCGTCGACCGGCAAGGTCTACAAGCTCTGCGGCCAGAACCAAGCCGGCGCCGGTAGCAAGCCGACCTTGAACGCCTACCAGTACCAGGCCAACCCGATCGCCTCGGCCACACCCTACGGCGTGAGCTGCACGGGCCCCGGTGGCCTGCTGTCGCTGACCGCCGAGGCACCCTGGACCGAGCGCACCTTCACGGCGACCGCGACCGGCCTCGGCCCGTTCTCGTTCGGCTTCGCGATGGTGAGCCTCGGCCAGCTGGACCCCGGCGTGCCGCTGCCCCTGCTGCCCCTGCCGGGCCCGGGCCTCGGCTGCGAACTCGGTGTCGCGAGCCTCGACATCACCGCTGGCCTGATCCCGATCGCCGGCACGGCCGTCTACGCGCTGCCGTTGCCGAGCGCCCAGGTCGATCCGACGCTGCCCGGCCTGGCGTTCTACGTGCAGATCGCCGAGCTCGACTTCAGCGCCGGCTGGGTGGGCACCTACGCGACGAACAGCGTTGCCTGCGTGATCGGCTCGCTCTGATCCCGACAGCCTGATCCGACACGGTGCGGCTCCGCTTCGGCGGGGCCGCGTTCGTTTCCGGACTGGCTTCCGGCACCCGCCACCGGCGAACATGCGCCGATGCCCGGCCCTCGTTGTGCCCTGTTCGCGCTGCTGCTGACCGCAGCCTGCAGCTCGCTCCGCTACGACCTCGCCTCGGTGCCGTTCCCGGTCAGCGCATCCCCCGCGCCTCTAGGTGTCGCCACGCAGTCGTTCACGACCGCCGGCAAGTCGGTGCTGTGGGTGCACGGCCTGTTCGGCGACAGCCAGCCCGACGTCGCGGCACTCGTGCGGGACGCGTGCGGCGAATGCGCCGGCGTCGCCAACTTCCGCGCCACCGCCGGCGCGTCGTTCCACGACTGGCTGGTGACCCACCTGACGCTCGGGCTCGTGCGCATGAAGACCGTCACCGTCGCCGGTGACAAGCTGCTGCGCTGACGCCGACTCACTCGACCTGCAACGGCGGCCGCCCGTGCCGGGCGCGCAGGCGGTTCAGGAACTCGAGCACACCGCGGCGGCGCACGAACCGGCGTTCGAGGGCGCGCTTGCCGGGGAAGTCGACCAGGAGCAGGCCGATCAGGATCGTCAGCAGGCCCTGTCCGGGCAGCACGAGCATGGCGATGCCGGCGAGCACGAACACGCCGCCGAGCACGTTCTTGGCGACGTGGCCGGCCCACTGCAGCGGACTGCGCTCGGCAGCGAGGTCCTGGCGGGTGGCCGTGAAGTAGTCCGCGGGCAGGCGCAGCACCACGACCGGCAGCAGCAGCGCGGTGACGACCAACGATCCGATCGACAGCACGAACAGCCACAGCAGCAGCGCCTGGTTGTCGCGCAGCCAGCTCCAGAGCCCCGCGCCGTCGCCTTCGGCGACACGCCACCACGCATACGAGAGTCGGACGATCACGCGCGGCGATCGTAGCGATGCCTGCCGGCGCAGGAAGCTCCACTCACACTGGCCCCGATGTCGATGCTCCGCTACGTCTATGGCCCTTCACACCATGGTCGAAGCCTCCACTCCCGCTGCCCAGCTCGAAGCGAAGATCCGCAACCGTACCGCGCACGTGGGCGTCGTCGGGCTCGGCTACGTCGGTCTCCCCCTGCTGCGCGCATTCTTCCAGGCCGGGTTCCCGGTCGTCGGCTTCGACGTCGATCCGACGAAGATCGGCATGCTGAAGCGCGGCGAGTCGTACCTGAAACACCTGGGCAGTGACTTCGTCGCCGAACTGTCGAAGTCGCCGAAGTTCCTGCCGACGGCGAACCCGGCCGACCTCGCGAAGGCCGACGCGATCATCCTGTGCGTGCCGACGCCGCTGGGCCGCCACGGCGAGCCGGACATGAGCTACATCGAGCAGTCTACCGAGATGGTGGCCAAGGTCCTGCGCAAGGGCCAGCTCGTGTCGCTCGAGTCGACCACGTATCCGGGCACGACACGCGGCGACTGCCTGCCGATCCTGCAGAAGAGCGGGCTGTCGTCGGGCACCGACTTCTTCGTCGCGTTCAGTCCCGAGCGCGAGGATCCAGGTCGCAAGGACCACAGCACGCAGACGATCCCGAAGCTGGTCGGCGGCATCGACGAGACCAGCGGCAGGCTGGCGACGATGCTGTACGAGGCGGCGATCAAGAAGGTCGTGCCGGTCGAGAACGCCGAGATCGCCGAGGCGGCGAAGCTGCTCGAGAACATCTACCGCTGCGTCAACATCGCGCTGGTCAACGAACTGAAGCCCGTGCTGGCAGCGATGGGCATCGACATCTGGAAGGTCGTCGACGCGGCGGCGACCAAGCCATTCGGCTTCCAGGCCTTCTATCCGGGCCCCGGCCTCGGCGGCCACTGCATCCCGATCGACCCGTTCTACCTGACCTGGAAGGCGCGCGAGTTCGGCCACCACACGCGCTTCATCGAGCTGGCGGGCGAGATCAACAACTCGATGCCGCACTATGTGATCCAGCGCACCAGCGAGGGCCTCAACGGGCACGGCAAGCCGATGCGCGGCGCCAAGGTGCTGGTGGTCGGACTCGCCTACAAGCCCGACGTCGACGACGTGCGTGAGACGCCGGCCGCCGAGATCATCAAGCTGCTGTTCGAGCACGGCGCCGACGTCAGCTACCACGACCCGCACGTGCCGCTGTTCGCGGGCATGCGCAAGTACATGGAGTACCGCATGCACTCCGTGCCGCTGACGCAGGCGAACGTAGCCGCCGCCGACTGCGTGCTGATCGTCACCAACCACTCGGTGATCGACTGGCAGGCGATCGCGCAGCACGCGCAGCTCGTCGTCGACTCGCGCAACGCGCTGGCGAAGCTGCTGCCGATCGCCGGCACCTACGTGCAGGCCTGACGCGGCGGCGCCTCTCGTTCCGCTGCCGTAGCGATCCGCCACCGAACCGCCGCCGAGACGGTCCCTGGCCTTCGGGCACACCTGTTGCCTTGCCGCGCGCACACGCTGTCGCCCGCGTGTCGACCCACAAGGACAACATGCGAACACGCGCTCTCGACGGCCTGCTCACGGCAGGAGTTCTCGTCACGCTCAGCAGCTTCTGCCACGCCCATGGCGGTCAGTACATCGGCCCCGGCGACGTGGTCCCGCCGGGCGGCGGCGGTGGCCACGGTGGTAGCACGCCCCCTGGCCCGCCCGATCCGACGACCGGCGTTCCCACCGGCCCCCGCGCACCGGCGCCGGGCGGCAGGACTGGCGGCGGCACGGGTGGGTCCACCGGTGGAACGACGCCACCGAGCCCCGGCCAGACAGGCGGCACGACGGGCCGCGGCGTGCAACTCGATCCCGACCTGACCGAGTGGACGTTCTGGTGGGAGTTCAACAAGGACGCCTTCCTGCGGCTGAAGGACGCCGTGCACCAGGACAGCCCCGAGACCGGCAGCCTGGAGTTCTACACCGGCGCCACGCGGCGACGGCTGAGCCGGGACTCGCTGAAGCCGACGACGGCACAGATCCAGAACGAGCTCCTGCCGGCGCTGAAGAAGGCCATCGACTCGACCGGGCAACGCGACATCAACTCGTCGTGCATGGTCGCGATGGCGAAGATCGGCGCCGACCATCCCGACTTCCGGCTGCTCGACGTCTTCGGGCCACGCCTCGCCAGTCCAGACCAGGAGATCCGCGAGACGGCCGCGCTGGCGATCGGCATCGCCGCGATCGCCGGCGAACAGGAACTGAACCTGCTGGTCGACCTCGCGCTCGACACCCCACAGGGCAGGGGACGGGCTGCCACCGGCGGCAGTGTCGACTACCGCACCCGTTCCTTCGCAACCTACGGCCTCGGTCTGCTGGCCCACGAACACAGCCATACCGCGATCAAGGCGCAGGCGTTCGCAGCGCTGAAGCAACTGGTGAACGACGACAAGATCAGCGAGCGCAACACCAAGGTCGCCGCGATCAACGCGATCGGCATCCTCGACATCGGCACCTCGACGGCGGCCGACAGGGTGTTGCTCGACGAGGCGCTGCAATGCCTCGAGGGCTACTACACGAAGAGCCTGGGCGTCGGTGAGCAGCTGATCCAGTCGCACTGCCCGACCGCGATCGCCAAGCTGATCGGCCGCGATCACGAGCAGTCGGACCACTTCAAGCAGTTGTTCGCCGACGACCTGCAGAAGGGCCGGGCCCGACGCGCCAGCAACGACATCTCCCGTTCCTGCACGATGGCGATCGGCATGATGGCCCGGCCGTACGACAACGCGGACGAGAAGGAGTGCCCCGATGCCAAGTACAGCAAGCTGCTGCTGGACACCTATCACGACCACCAGGACGCGCAGACGCGCAACTTCGCCGTGCTCGGGCTGGGCCAGATCGGCGGCGACGTCAACCGCGACATCCTGCTGCGGGAGTTCGACAAGGGCCGCAAGAACCAGGACAAGCCGTGGTGTGCGCTGGCGCTGGGCATCTACTCGTTCACGCGCTACGCGGCCAACGGCCACGAAGCGCCCGATGCACTGATCGGCGACACGCTGACCGACGCACTGGAGGCCAACAAGGACCCCAGCCTGATCGGCGCACTCGCGATCGGTCTCGGCCTGTCGCGCGCCACGGGCGCCGCCGATCGCATGCGGAACCTGATGGTCGCCAACGTCGCCAAGCAGGAGATGGCCGGCTATCTGTGCGTCGGCCTCGCGCTGATGAACGACACCCTCTCGGTCGAGGCCATCCGCTCCGTGGTCGCCGAGTCGGCTCGACGCGACACGCTGCTGCAGCAGGCGGCGATCGCACTCGGCAAGCTCGGTGACAAGCGCGTCGCCGAAGACCTGCAGAAGATGCTCGCCGCCGAAGCGGGCACCAACCTCGCGAAGCTGGCCGCGATCTCCTCGGCGCTCGGCTTCATCGGCGACCAACGCTCGATCGCGCCGTTGCAGTCGATGCTGTTCGACACCCGACTGGGCGCCCTGTCGCGCGCCTTCGCCGCCGTCGCCCTGGGTGGCATCGCCGATCGTGGTGCGTTGCCATGGAACGCGAAGTTGCGTGGCAATACGAACTACCGCGCAGCTGTCGAGACGCTGACCAACCAGGGCACGGGGATCCTCGACATCCTCTGAGGCGGGCGATCGCCGACCACGCCAGGCGCGCCCCGCGGCGCGCCTGGCACTACGATCCAGCCCATGCGATCCACCCTGCTCGCTGTTCTCACGCTCGCCCTGCCTCTCGCCGCACAGCAGGAGGCGCCCTTCGTGTCGCGCTTCCGCGTCCAGTTCGCGGGGGCCGGCGGCGAATTCCAGCACCACACCGACAACTCGCTGCTCGACGACCAGACCAAGGCGGGCATGTTCCGCTTCGAGTTCGAAGGCATCAGTCGGCGCGGCTTCGGCGGCGGGCTGCGCTACGAAGGCGTCGTCTCCGACGACGACCTGTTCGCCGACGCCGGCTTCAACGCCAGCGAGGCGCGCATGTCGTCCCTCTACCTGCACTTCACCTACCGCGCCACGGCGCGGCACTTCACGATGCCGGTGCGCATCGGCCTGTGGCTGAACGGCTACGTGCTCGAAGACAGGGTGCTCGGCGACGAGGTGAGCTACGGCTCGATCGGCCCCTATCTGGAACTGACGCCCGAGTTCCGGCTGGTGGACGAGCGCAGGTTCGGGTGGTCGCTCTACGGCCAACTCGGCGGTGGCGTCGCCGGCACCGGCATCGACGTCGACAACGACAGCAACGACTACTACTCCACGACCGTCGCCTACGGCGTCGAACTCGGCACCCGCCTGCGCACCGGCCCGCTCGAACTCAGCGTCGCCTACGTGCTCCGCGGCCAGGCGATGGACGAGAGCGATCCGGAGAACGGGTTGGTCGTGCTCGGCTACGACGCCCACTTCCAGGGCCTGCTGATCTCCGCCAGCGCGCTGTTCTGACCGTGCTTCAGCCGGCGAAGCGGTAGCGCACGATCGCCCAGATCGCCGCGACCGCATCGCGCCAGCCGATCTTCTTGCCTTCGCTGTACTTCCTGCCGCGGTAGCGGATCGGCACCTCGAACACGCGCACCGGCAGCCGCGCGACCTTGGCGGTGAACTCGGGCTCGACAGTGAACCGCCGGCTCTTGATCACGATGTCGCGCAGCACTTCGCGGCGGAAGCACTTGTAGCAGGTCTCCATGTCCGTCAGGTTCAGCCCGGTGAACAGGTTGCTGACGAAGGTGAGCACGCGGTTGCCGAGGTAGTGGTACAGGTGGTCTCGCGGCCGCAGCGGATCGTCCTCGTCGAACAGGTAGCGCGAGCCGTAGACGACATCGGCCTCGCCGCGCAGGATCGGGGCGAGCAGTCGCGGGTAGTCGCGGGGGTCGTACTCGAGGTCGGCATCCTGCACGACGACGACAGCACCGCGGGCCTGTTCGAAGCCGGTGCGCAACGCCGCTCCCTTGCCCATGTTGTTGGCGTGCTCGATCACGCGCACTTCCGGATGCCGCTGCGCCAGCTCCTGCAGGATCGCACGGCTCTGGTCCTTGCTGCCATCGTCGACCAGGATCAGCTCCTTCGGCACCGGCACGGCCAGCACCGCAGCCGTGATGTCGCGCAGCGTGGCCTGCTCGTTGTAGACCGGCATCACGACGCTCAGCAGGAAGTCCGGCGGCAGATCGAGGGGCACGGGCGGCGAGTGTGCCGGCCGCTGGCGGGCGACACAATGCAGCGCCCTCCCGACTCACGCCTCGGGCAGGTCGCGGAACGCGGTGGCACCGCCGGCCGCTGCCCGATCGGTCGGGGTGCCGGTCGCGAACGGAGCGACCAGTGCCGCCGCGAGGTGCCCCTCGTCACAGTGGACTTCGACGTCGGCGGCCGCCGTCTGCCATTGCTCGATGACGCCGATCACTGCCGCCGTCAGCAGGAACGCCGCCAGCGCCGGATCGGCCGCCGACAGCGAACCATCCTGTGCGCCGTGCACCAGCAGTTCCCGCACGTTCGCTCGCAGCCAGCGCCGTTCCTGGCGATCGTCCTCGCGCAGACGGGCTGTGAACCCGCCGCGCAACTCCGTCGACAGCACCCGCTGCAGCCGCGCTGCCGCCGGCTCGCGGAAGTGGAACGCCACGTAGGCCGCGAGGAAGGTCCGCAACGTCACCGCCGCGGTCTCCGCGCCGGCGACCGGAACCCGCAGCACCCGGCGGCGCCGTTCGCGCCAGTGGTCCAGCACGGCGAAGAACAGCTCTTCCTTGCCCGCGAAGTGGAAGTAGAGCCCGCCCTTGGTCACGTCGGCGCGGGCAGCAATGGACTCGAGCGTGGCCCCGCCGTAGCCGGACTCGGCGAACTCACCGGTCGCCGCCTCGATCAGGCGCGCGCGCAGGTGCGGATCCGCGGGCCGGGGCATCCGGACGGCGCTCGCGTCACCGCGGCGCGTAGAACTCCTGGCGCTGGTGCTTCGGCAGGTAGAAGTCGATCAGGAACGGATTCCACGCCCGCTCCTCCTGCGCGAACTGGTCCATGTCCAGATACAGGGTCGTCAGGTCGAGGAACTCGTCCTGCAGGTCGATCGGCTGCACCCGCAGTCCGGTGCGCTCTTCGAACGGCACCAGCGGCACGATCTGGCCGTCGGCGCCGTCGTCGACGCGCAACACGATCGAACGCGCGCGGCGCAGCAGGTAGACGCGGTTCTCGTCGTTGCGCTTGTACAGCGTCGCGAGGTGGATCGAGAACACCTCCGACTTCGTGGTCAGCGCCTTCTGGAAGTCGGCCTTCATCTCCGGATCGGGCAGGTTGGCGAACTCCTCGACCTTCTCGAGGTCCGCGATCGTGGCGAAGAACTTCAGCTTCTTCTCGCTGCCGAGCCGCAGGTCGCCGAAGTCGGAGACGTCGGTCGTCGGCGCCGCGTCGGCGGCCTTCGCCATCTCCTCTTCGTCCTCTTCGTTGCGGTAGCGGATGATCGCGTCGATCACCCGGTCGGGGATCTTGTCCGGCGGGAACAGTGCACGCAGCACCGGCCGCGACGCCGTGTTGACGTTGATGCGGATGCCGAGGCCGTCCGGCTGCTGCGGCGTGTCGTCGGCAGCTGCGTCGCCCGGGCTCGGGGTGGAGCCCGCCGGGGTCGCGGACTCGCCGCCGGTCGCGGGCGCGGCCGTGGATTCGCCGCGCGCGGCGGCGACGGCGCGCTGCCGCGCGACCTTCTCCGGATCGCCCGGGTCGACCTTCAGCGACGTCCAGATCGTCAGCACCGACTCGAGCCCCAGGTAGACCTTGCCGTCGAGCACCTTGTCGAAGAACAGGTCCTCCGTCACCGACGGCAACATCAGCAACTCGTCGAGATGCATGATCGCCGTGCGATCGCGGTGCTTGTCGTCGTCGGACTTCAGCAGCGGGCGCGGGATCGAGTCCGTGTCCGGCCGCTGCACCCAGTCGCGCAGCTCCTGCACGATGCGCTCGGCGTCGCCGATCGGGACGTCGAACTCGGTGTCCTCGCGCAGCGTGTCGATCAACCGCACCAGCCGGTCGCGCGAGAACTCGGCGAACTTCTCGTCGGGACTCCACAGCGCGAGGATGTTGAACTTCCGGTTCTCGTCTTCGACCCAGACGTAGGTCGTGAGGTCGTTGTCGGCGTGCCCGATCGGCTGGAACCAGCTGTCGCGGCTGCTGTCGCAGTCCGCCGCCGGATCCGCCTGTTCCTCGCCCTCCGCACCGGGTGCACCAGCGGCGCCAAGTGCACCAGCGCCGCCAGCGCCAGCCTTGCCGCCAGCGCCCCCCGCGGCACCCGACAGCGCGCCGCCAAGTCCGCCGAGCCCACCGCCGCCGGCATCCGCTGCCGCCGCCTGCCCGGCCAGGTCTGCCAGCAGCTGGTCGTCGGTCTCGCCGAGCTGGTAGAGCATCTGGTTGCGCATGCGCGCCAGCAGCGCGTCGTTCTCGCCCGTCGCGCGCACCATGCGGCCGGCCACGACCAGTTCGGCGACCAGGATGTAGAGCAGGATCGAGAAGATCAGCGCCAACACCAGCGCCACACCGCCCTCGTCGGCACGGCGGCCAGGGGTGGACTCGGGGAACGGATCGGATGCGGGCAACGACATCGGGCGGGGGCCTTGGACCGCCATGCTAGCCACTTCTTCCCGTCGCGTCGTGAGGCCGCAGCACAGCGGCGATCGCATCGGCGCTACCGCCGGCGCCGTACGGGTGCGCCACGCGCGCCATCAACCGGTGCGCCGCCGGGTCGTCGAGCAGCCGCGCCGCCGCCGCCGCGATGCCCGGCCCCGCCGTGCCGACCAGCTGCGCCACGCCGGCGGCGATGCCCTCGGGCCGCTCGGTGGCTTCGCGCAAGACCAGCACGGGCCGGCCCAGCGCCGGGCCTTCCTCCTGCACGCCGCCCGAATCGGTCAGCAGCAGGCTGCTGGCCTGCATCGCCGCCACCATGTCCGGATAGTCGAGGGGACCGCACAGGCGCACGTTCGCACGGCCGGCGAGCCACTGCTCGACCACGCGGCGCACCTCGGGGTTGGGGTGCAGCGGCCACAGGACCTCGACGTCGTCCCGCGCCGCCAGCTGCGCCACGCCGTCGCAGATGCCCGACAGCGGCGCCCCCAGGTTCTCGCGGCGATGGGCCGTGACCAGCAGCAGGCGCCGACCGGCGGCCGGCCGATACTGCGCCGGGTCGACGCGCGCCGTCGCCCACTGCAGCGCGTCGATACCGGTGTTGCCGACCACATGCACGGTCTCGGCGGCGATGCCCTCGCGCAGCAGGTTCGCCCGCGCCATCGTGGTCGGCGCGAAGTGCAGGTCGGCGAGTTGCGCGACCAGACGGCGGTTCGCTTCCTCGGGGAACGGGTTGCCGCGGTCGCTCGTGCGCAGTCCGGCCTCGACGTGGGCGACGGAGATGCCCTGGTAGAAGGCGCCGAGCGCGGCGGCGAAGACGGTCGTCGTGTCGCCCTCGACCACCACCAGGTCCGGCCGTTACTCGGCGAGCACCGGGTCGATCGCGGCGACCGAACGGGCGGTCAGGTCCACCAGCGACTGCGACTGCCGCATCAGGTCGAGGTCGCGATCCGGGACCACCCCGAAGAACGCCAGCGTGCGATCGAGCAGTTCGCGATGTTGCGCCGTCGCCAACACCCTGCACTCGGCCCACGGTGCGGCACGCAGGGCCCGCACGACGGGAGCCAGCTTGACGGCTTCGGGCCGTGTGCCGATCACAACCAGGATGCGTCGCTTCATGGCCCGCCGCGATTCTGACGCCCGGCCGGCCCGGCGCAACGCGCCTGTCAGAAAGCGACCGTGACGGTCTCGCCGGCGACGACGTCGACGTCTCGGGGCTGCTGCTTGTCGCCGTTCGGCGTGCGCAGCGACACGCGCCAGCGCCCCGGCAGCAGACCATCGAGCGTGCCGGTACCGTTGCGCAGCATCTGCACGACCGGCGTCACGTCCTTGACGGGTTGGCCCGTCGCGTCGAGCCGGTTCGCGCTGGCGAACAGGAACGGCGCCTTCTCCGCCGTCACCTTGATGCGACCGGCGCGCGGCAACTGCAGATCGACGCCGTCCCTGGTGCCACCGGCCGCCACCTCGAACGGCGCCGACACCGCCGGCGCGTGCCCCTTGGCGGTGACGCGCACCTGCAGGCTGGTACCCGCCTGCACGCCGCGCAGCTCGTAGCGACCGCTGGCGTCGGTCTTCGTCGACTTGCCGCCGAGACCGACACCGAACATCTCCATGCCACCTGGCATCACGTCCTCGACCATCCCCATCGGATCCTGCGCGCCCTCGGTCGCCGACCGCACCGGCGAGATGCGCACCGAGGCGCCATCCAGCGGCTTGCCGTCGGCGTCGCGCACGCTGCCCCGCACGCTGGCCACGTCGAGATCGATGTCGAACACGTTCTCGGCCGAACGCAGCTCGACGGCGACGATGCTCGGCATGGTGCGGCCGCTCGCGGTGATGCGCAGCCGATGCGATCCCTCCGGCAGGTCGCGCAGCACGTAGCTGCCATCGTCGCCGGCGCGCGCCGAGCGACCGCCGCCGCCGCCGCCGAAGTCCGCCATCATCTCGGCGAGTTCGCCGCCGGCACCGCTGTCGCTGCCCTTCAGGAACGTGATGCGAGCGCCCGCCAGCGGCAGGCCGTTCTCACGCACGACGCCGCGCAGCTCGGCGCTGGCGGCCTTCGTCAACTTCAGCGTCGCGGTCGCGCCGTCCGCGACCTCCACGCGCTGCCAGTCCGCATCGGGCTTGCCCGCCTGACCGGAAGCCGCTTCCAGCGTCATCGCGACGAACGCCGGGCCACCCGCGCGATCGCCGATCCGGAACTGGTGCTCGCCGGGTACCAGCCGTTCGAACAGGGCGACACCCTTGTCGCTGCTCGGCTTGCTGTCCCGCGAGCCATCGGGTGCCAGGTGTTCGATGCGCTGACCCGTCGCCAGCGCCCCCTCGGCATCGACCGCGGTCACCTCGACGACGCCACCACGCACCAGCGTGACCGTGAGTTCGTCGCCGTGGAGCGCCGCCAGGGTCAGCGATGCACTCGCGTGCGACGCGTGCTCCTTGCTCGTCACCTCGACCGTGAACGGTGTGTCGGCCGGAGCGTTGACGATGCAACGGCCATCGTCGCCGGTGCGCGCCGACTGCGTACTCGAGCCACCACCCATGCGGCCACCCCACATCTCGAACGACACGCTGACCGGCTCGTCGGCCTTGGTCTCGCGGACCCGCACCGATGCCCCCACGACCGGGGCACCATCGGCCTGCGCCAATACGCGCACCCGCAGCACGGGCGCCGCCGCGAGCCGCACGACACCGAGGTCGATCTGGCCACTGCGCGGCAGGTTGATGTCCTTGCGCTCGAACTGGGCGAAGCCGACCGCATCGACCGAGAGGCGCAGGGTCTGCTTCTCCTTCGGCCGCAGGTTCGCGATGGTCACGCGACCATCGGGATACGAAGTCGCGCGCCCGCGGCGCCCCATCGCCTGGCCCATCAGCTCCTCCATGCCGCCGCCCCCGCTGAGCGAGTGGCCCACCCACAGCCGCTCGATCGGCGTGCCGTCGGCGCTCCCGACCACCTGGAACGTCACCGTGATGCCGGGGTCGTAGCGCAGTTCGATGCCTTCGATCGGCGTCGTGACCTCGAGCCGCTGCGTGCACGCGGCGTTGCCGAGCATGCCGCGCCCCGCCTGCGTCGCCCAGACCTGGTAAGCGCGGCCGATGTGCAGGCCACGCAGCACGAAACCACCATCGGCTTCGACCTTCGCCGACCGCTCGCCGAAGCCGCCCATGTCGTCGAAGAAGTCGGCGCCACCGAGGAACGCGAGCGGCCCTTCCTGTGCCGGCGTGGTCGGCTCGTCGCGGCGCGATCTCACCGCGACCCGCAACGAAGGTGCGTCTTCGGGCCTGCCGACGACACGGCCCCGGATCACGGCGCCGGGCTCGAGCACCAACAGCAGGTCGCCCAGTACGGCGCCCGCGGCAACCGTGAGTCCGGCCTGACGGGTGGACGGATGGTCCGGGTGACGCGCACGCAGCGTGAACTCGCGCGGCGCCATGTGCGGCAGTTCGAACCGCCCCTCCGCGTCGGTCTGGGCCCGGTCCCCGGGGAAGCTGGTCATGTCGGTGTCGCCCGGGAACTCGATGTCGAGGCCTCCCATCCACTCCGCGCCGCCGCCGCTGCCGGGTTCGCGCAGCACGATCGCGCCGGCGATGCCGCTGCCGGCACGATCGACGACGCGGCCACTGACGACGGCGCCGCGCTCCAGCTGCAGCACGCCGAAATCGAGGTCGCCCGTCGTCGGGCGCGTGCCGCTGCGCTCGAGCACCTGCTGGCCGCGCGCTTCGACCCGCAACGAGATGCTGCGGCCGTTCTTGGGCGCCGACAACCGGAACCTGCCTTCGGCATCGGTCGTCGTGGTGCGTCCCTCGCCGCGCGCCTCGCGCACCCGCGCCATCGCCGCCTCGGGGTCGTTCGCCATCGCCTCGAGCGCGTCGCCGTCGAACGCCTCGGGGTCGAACGAGAAGCCGCGCGAGTTGCGCACCACAGCGTCGGCGACCGGACGACCCTGGTCGTCGACGACCTGCCCGAGCACCGCCGTTCCGTCCTCGGCCACGTCCGTGGCGCTCGCCGCCTCGACGCGCGACGTCGCGTCGACGACGAGTTCGGGCGTGACCGGCGCCGCCAGCGGGCCACCGACGGCATCCGCGGCGGCAGGCGCCACTTCACCGACCGTCGCGCCGGCCGCTGGCGGCAGCCCCACCCTGGCATCGCCGCGCGACACGAACCAGACGGTGGCGGCGGCGACCACCACGAGCAGGACGACCAGGCCGAGGGAGCGATTCGCTTGCATGGGTTCGACTCGGGAGTTGCCGCCCGTGCCCCGGCGGGGGACCGGCGACCGGTGATTCTCGCCATCCTGCCCCAGTTCGGCGACCATGCAACGCATCCACTCCGTTCCCCCGGGCGAAACCCCCGGCCGCTGCCACCGTGACGCCCATGCCCAAGACCCATCGCATCGCTGCCGCGCTCCTGCTCGCATGCACCGCCTGCACCGGCGGTGCGTCTCCGCCCACTTCCCCCACCGATCCCAAACTGCCACCGATGGACCTCTATTCCCTGCAGACGCATGCCCTCGATGGCCGCACGGTCGACCTCGCCAGCTACCGCGGCAAGGTGACGCTGGTCGTCAACGTCGCCAGCGAATGCGGCTTCACGCCGCAGTACGCCGGCCTGCAGAAGCTGCACCAGGAGTTCGCCACTCGCGGCTTCGCAGTGCTCGGCTTCCCGAGCAACGACTTCGGTGGCCAGGAGCCGGGCACGCCGGAGCAGATCCAGAGCTTCTGCACCACGAAGTACAGCGTCGGCTTCCCGCTGTTCGCAAAGGTCCACACCAAGGCCGGTGACGGCCAGAGCCCGGTCTACGAACTGCTCGGCAAGGCGACCGGGTCACTGCCCAGCTGGAACTTCTGCAAGTACGTCGTCGGCAAGGATGGCCAACCGATCCAGTTCTTCGGCTCCCGCACCGCGCCGGACGCCGCCGAGCTGCGCACGGTGATCGAGCAGGCGCTGCGCCAGTCGAGCTGACGCCTGCCCGCCGCCGTCAGAACGACGCCGGCGAGCCGCGGTCGGTGACGATGCGCGGGCGGATGTGGAACTCGACCGTCGTCTCGTTGCGCGTCGTCGACGTCGAGCGGAACAGGAAGCCGAGCAGCGGGATGTCGCCGAGCAGCGGCACCTTGGTCTCGCTCTCGAACTTCGTCTCGGACTTCAGGCCACCGATCACCAGCGTGTGGTCGTCCTTGAGGTAGACCGTGGTGACCGCCGTGCGCGTGCTGGTGATCGGCGTGCTGACCGGCTTGGTATCGGCAAAGCCGGTGATCGCGGACACGTCGGCGTAGATCTGCAGGATCACCGAGTCGGTGCCGGCGATCACCGGGATGATGTTCATCTTCACGCCGACCGGCTTGAACTCGATGTCGGTCGCGACCTCGGTGCCGAGCTGGTTGATCTTCGCGCGCGGGAACGGGAAGTTCGTCAGCGTCGAGATCGAGGCGACGCCGCCGTTGCGCACGACGAGCTTCGGCGAACTGGTGATGTCGGCGAGGTTGTTGGCCTCCAGCGCCTCCAGCACCATGTTCAGCTCCCAGCTGTCGTGGATGCCACCGAGCGTGAACAGGCCGACGTCGGTGACCGGCGACGCGCCGACCGTCGGCTGCCTCAGCGGGAAGATCGACGTGTAGGAGCGCACCAGCTGGCCGCTGCTGAGGTTGTTCAGCACCGGCAGGGTCGCATTGCCAGCCGAGACACCCGACACGCCGAACGCCAACGCATCGGCGGTCTGGTACTCGACCACCTGCACGGTGATCTCGATCTGCGGGATGCTGCTGTAGAACAGGTCGAGCGCCGCTTCGAACGCCGCCAGTGCTGCCGGCTGGGCCGTCACCAGCGCGAGCGCGACCGTCGGCGCCGTGTTGAGATCGACCGGCAGCGGTGCACCGCGCACGGCACCGGGCTGATTCGGCGCCGGCGGATCGGCCAGGATCGCGCCGGTCAGGACCTCGAAGTCGGGCACGTAGGTGATCTCCACCTCGTGATGGCCGAGCATGCGACCGAGGATGCTGCGCGCCTCGGGGCCGCCGATCTTCGTGCCGGGCAGGGGAATCAGCTCCGGCGCCGGTGCCGGACCACGCGGCGCGGGCCGCCGTTCCGGGGAGATCTCGGCGATCAGCTTGAGGAACGTCGAGCCGAGTTCGCCGGCGAGGAAGTACTGCTTCGTCAGCCGTCCATCGGCCCCGATCAGCACGCTGCTGCCGAACTGCACCCGCAGGCGGGCGTCACGCTGCTCGGGCGTCTCCGCGGGATCCTGCGGCGAGTCGGCGACGACGCGGTCGGCGCTGGCATCCACCCCGAGGCCCCAGGTCAACGGGCCGCGCGTCGCGGCGCCCGGCGCCGAGGAGCCGGCCACCGAGGCTTCGACCAACCGCGGATCCGCGCGTCGCGGCTCGCCCGTGGCGACGCACGCCGCGCCAGCGGCAGCAAGCATCACGAACTGGGCGGTGCACCAGACACGACCTACTGCGGGTGGCACGAGAGGGATTCTGCGCCGGGACGTGGCGGGTAGCGATGACTTTGTTGGGCGGCGGGTGACGAAGCCAACCCGAACGTGCGCACGCCGGCTGGCGCGCGCGTCACAGCTGGGCGATCACCTTGTCGGTGAGATCGACGACGTCGTGCCCCTGGGCATCGCTGATGTCGCCCTTGCGGGCGACCATGTCGCGGCTCTCCGCCGACGCCGCCGCCCGCACCGCGTCCCGGATCTTGCCATTCATCTGCGCGATCAGCTGCTTGCCTTGCGCGGAGTCGGGGTCGACGCCGTCCGCTTGGATCTTCTGCCACTCATGCGTCGCCTCGCGGACCTTCGCCTCCTGGATCGTCGCCGGCGCGCTGGTGTTGCTCGCACTGCCATGGAACACCACCGCTCCCCGTTTCAGGGTCACCTGGCACGCCACGGAGGAAACCAGCCAGAGGCCGAGCAGGGCCGAACGAAGAACCGGTGCGAGCGAGGAACTCATGGCATGACAACCGAGCAGATGGAGCAACCGACGGAGACAGAATGGATGCGAGCGGGGCAATCCCCAAAGCAAGCACCGGTCCGAGCTATCGGTCACACGCAGATCTGCTCCTTTAGAGGCCTTGCTGGCAAGTAGTTGGATCGTCTCAGAAAGAAAATGGCCACAGCACGCCCGGTCGAGCGGCCAGTTTTCCCCGATTATCCGCCACGTCCCTGCCGGATTTCGCCAGGCCTGACTGGCCGATAAAACGCCCCGCGACGGCTGCCGACCCGCTGCACAAGTCCCGCCTGCACCAGCAACTGCAGGTCCCGCAAGCCGGTGCGGTGGGACACGCCCGAGGCCTGCATGTGGTCCTGAGTCGAGTAGGTTCCGCGGGCGACGATGCGCGCCAGCAACTGGCGCAGCCGCGGCGGCAAGGTCTCGAGCGAGGGCGCTGGCATGTCCGACTCCGCTGCCTCGGATGCGCGCGGCAGCACCACGGTCGGCTCCGGGCCGGCAGAAACCAGCTCGGCCGCGGGCCCCGCAGCTACGACGGCAGTCTCCACGGCGTGGGCCGATGCATCCTTCGCAGTCGCTCCCTCGTCCTGCGGGGGATCGGCCGGCGGCCGCCCCGGGGCAGGAACGGGCTGCTGCCAGCCGCCGATGCTGGACCGGCCGGCGAGCGCGGCCAGCACGTCCCGGCGCTGCACGACCTCGCCGCGGGCGAGCACCATGGCGCGCACCACGGTGTTGCGCAGCTCGCGCACGTTGCCGGGCCAGTCCTGCCGGTAGAGTTCGTCCATCGCGTCCGTCGACAGCGACTTCGCCTGGCTCTGGCCGGTGGCCAGGACCTCGCGGCGGAAGTGCTCGACCAGGTGCGCCAGCTCCTGGCGCCGTTCCCGCAGCGGCGGCACCCGCACGACCACGCCCTGCAGCCGGTAGTAGAGGTCTTCGCGGAACTGACCGGCGGCGACCAGCCGCGCGATGTCGCGGTTGGTGGCGGCGATCACCCGTACGTCGACGCGCACGGGTTCGGTGCCGCCGACGCGGTCGACTTCGCCCTCCTGCAGCACGCGCAACAGCTTCACCTGCACGTCGAGCGGGATGTCGCCGACCTCGTCGAGGAACAACGTGCCGCCGTCCGCCTGCTCGAAGCGACCGATCTTGCGCCGATCGGCGCCGGTGAACGCACCGCGCTCGTGGCCGAACAACTCGCTGGCGAGCAGCGTCTCCGACAGCGCGGCGCAGTGCACCTTGATCAGCGGTCCCGTCGTGCGGCGGCTCCACCGGTGCACCAGGTTCGTCAGCACTTCCTTGCCGACGCCGGTCTCGCCTTCGAGCAGGATCGGCATGTCGGTCGGCGCGACCCGACGCAGCGTCCCGTACACGTCGCGCATCGCCGGACTGATCGCGGTGACGCCGGCACGCTGCAGGCTCTCGTCCGACTCCATCGCCGCGGCACCGGGCGTCTGCAGCGCATCGAGGCGCGCGCGCAGCGCTTCGAACAGGAACTCGGCCGACGGCGCCTCGCCTGGGAACTGCACGACGACGCCAACCGGCCGGCGCTCCTCCACCTCGTTCTCGGGCAGCTGCTGCGCCAGCTCGGCCCACGCCGCTGCCACGGCCGCGACAAGGGCCTCGGCCGCCGGCCGGCCCTCGCCCGGCAACAGCGCGTGGAAGCGCCCGGCGCCGACATGGCACAACACCGCCGCCGGCGGCTTGCGATCCTGCAGCATGGCGGCGAAGCGCCGCAGACCGCGCGGCCGGCGATCGCCATCGCCGAGTTGCATCGCCACCATCGACACCGGCTGACCGCGCTGCTGCGCCAGCGACACCGCGTCCGCGACGAGCCGCCGGAAGTACTCCGGCGTGAACAGCCCGGTGATCGGATCCTGCACCGCGAGGCGATGCAGTTGCGAGCGTTCGAGCGCCACGGCGGCCTGCGCGACGACGGTGCTCAGCAGTTCGAGATCGACGGCGAGTGGTTCCGTGCGTTCGAAGCCGAGCAGCACGAGGCCGCGCGTCTGTCCGCCGAACGCGATCGGCAGCCCGATCGCCGAGCGGCAACCCGGCAGCAGCGCCGTCAGGGGATCCACGGCCGCACCGCGACCCGACACGCACGAGAAGACGCCGACGCAGCGCAGCAGCGACAGGCTCGGCGGCACCGATGCGACCTCGCCGACACCGCCGGCGTGCAGCACCAGCGTGTTGGTCTCCGCGTCCAGCAGCAGGACGCGCACCGCATCGGCCGCCGAATGGCTGGCGCAGAAGCGACGCAACACGTCGAGCATGGTCGGCTCGTCGTGCGGCGTCGACAGTTCGCGCATCGCGCGATTCAACGCCTGCAGATCCAGCATGCGGGCCTGCAGGTCGGCGGCCATGCGATTGAACGTGCGCGTCAGCCGTCCGATCTGGCCGCTCTCGCCGGCCGGCACGCGGGTCTCGAAGGCGCCGCGCGACAGCGCCTGGGCGCCCAGCTCCAGGCGTTCGATCGGTCGACTGATGCGACCGCTGACCACGAACGACAGGAACGCAGCCAACACGACCAGGCTGCCGGCCACCAGCAGGAAGAACGCGCGCACCGGCACCCGGCCGATCGCGAGGTCCAGGGTCGCACGCTGATCCGGTTGCGCGACGACGAGCAGACCACGCGGAGTGTCCTGCAGATCGCGCAGCACCTCACTGCCTAGGACGTGGCGGCCGCTCGGCGACCCCATGCGTTCGACCATCGGCTTGCGTTGCTCGACGCCAGCGGCCAGCGTGCGCTCGCGCTGCGCCATCACCTGCGGGTCGAGCGCCTCGCGCAGCATCACTTCGGCCTCCGGATGCCCGCTGCTGGCGGCGACCGGATAGCCCCGCACGTCGGTCAGGATCACCACCTGCCCCGGCGCCATCGCGCCGAGCAGATTGCCGTCGAGTGGCCGCCCCGCGGTGAGCGTCAACGTGCCGCCGGGAACGGTCTCCTCGGCGCGCACGCCCAGCATCAGCATGCCCCACTGCATGTAGACACCCGGCTCGAGTCGCGCCGGCGTCTCGATGTTCGCCATGCGCTCGTCGCCGGCGACGACGATCAACGGCTCGACGGCGGCCTTGCCCGCCGTCGGCTGCCACTCGAGCCGCAGGAAGCCACCGCCCCACTCCGGCGGCAGTTGCCCGGCGAGCAGCTTCTGCAGTTCCGCGCTGGCCACAGCCGGGGTCGGCAGGGGCTCGCCGTCGGCGACGTGCACCAGGCGATCGACGGAGTTGCCGACCAGGTCGCGCAGCCACTGCCGCGCCGAGGTCTTGACCTTCTCCTTCTGCTCCTCGAGTTGCCCCATCGCGCCGCGCACGCGCGCCAGCACGCTCTCCTGCACGTTCGACGCGTGACCGTCCTCGAGCACGCGCACGAGCACCAGCGACAGCACGCCGAGCGGCAGCAGGGCGGCGACCGACATCACCGCCATCAACCGGAAGCGCAGGTTGGTCGCGATCGACAGCAGCTCGCTGAGCAGCACCAACACGAACGGCGTGCCGAGCAGACACAGGAAGAAGCCGAGCCGGTTGTCCGCTTCGGCGGTGTGGGCCCATTGCCGGTCGGTCGAGGTCACGCCGAGCACCGCGCCGTCCCAGCCCTCGCCACCGAGCGGCGCGTAGACACCCAGCCGGCGGCTGCCGTCGCGCGACAGCGCCGATGCCGCCACGACTTCGGCGCCCGTCACCGCGCGCGGCAGTGCCAGCTGGTCTCCGCGCGCGTCGGCCGGCAGCGTCGCCTCGCTGAGCCGCCCGTTGCGATACACGGCGACCGAAGCCCCGGTGAGCTGCGCCAGCACGTCGGCACGCAGGCGCCGTTCCTGGCCTTCGCGCACCAGCGGCGCATCGACCGGGTCCTGCGGCGCCGCCGCCCGTTCGTTGCCCAGCACCACGGAACGGAAGCGCACCCGATAGTCGGCCAGGTTGCGGAATTCGATCGCCTCGAGCGCACTGCCCGCAGGCAGGTCGAGCACCGGGTAGACCAGGTTGACGTGCTTCTCCTGCCCTTCGTCGGCCCAGCGCAGTGCGATCGCGGCCGGCGAACCCTCCGGCGGCTCGTCGCGCGTGTTGTGCACCGCCAACTCGTAGAACATGCTGATCTGGTGCTCGAGCACGACCGTGCGGCGCAGCGCGGGGTCGGTGAAGTGCAGCACGACCTCGGCGACCTTCGCGCCCGGGTTCGCGGTCGGCAGACCCGGATAGACGCCGCGATAGAACAGCCACAACTTCTGCGGCGGCTCGTCGAGACGCGGTAGCGACACCCGGGTCGTCGCACCCGGCGCCAGCTCGACGCCGGCGTCGGCCGGATACGGCCCGCGCAAATCGGTCAGCACGCCGCCGAGCGACGGTGCGCCGAGCAGCAGCGGTACGACCTGACCCTGCAGTTGGCTCTCCAGCGAGAGGCCGACCAGGCTCAGGTCGGCGCCGCGCTCGGCGACGACGGACAGCCCGCGCAGGTCGCGTTCCAGCGGCACCGGCACGACGCAGACCTCCCAGAAGTCGCGGCCGAGCGACGCACCATCGGCGAACGGGCGGTCGAGATCGATCTCGCGCGTGCGGCGGTCGCCGTTGCCGTGGTCGAGTTCCAGCCGCAGCCGCGGGCCGGCGACACTGCGCGCGGCGAAGGGAAAGGTCGGCACGAACGGGCGGCCGACGACGAGGTGCAGTGTGCCCCGCAGCGGCGGGTCGAACGGGAAACTCTCCGGGCGATCGGTCGACAGCGGCAACCAGTAGGGCCGGATCGGCAGGTCGTCGAAGGTGCGCAGCGCCGGCCCGAACTGCTCGGGCACCAACTGCGCCAGCGACCGGTAGCTGGTGTAGCGCTGCCGCGCGATCGACCGCCCCGACAGCAGATCGATCAGCGCGCGGTCGCGGCTGGCACCGCGATAGCTGGCGAGCGTGCCCTGCTCGAGCTTGCCCACGGTGTCGCGCAGCACGTCGAGCGCCGCGTCGAGGTGCGCGCGCTGCTGCGCGGCCCGCCAGTCCGCGAGCTGCCCGGGGAGCAACAGGCCGACCACGAGCAGCAGCACGCCGCCGCAGACCAACGTCGGGCGCAGCCACCTGGCCCGGACCCGCAGCCGCTTCCAACCGCGCAGCAACAACACCAGCAGCACCACCGTCGCCAACGGCACCAACAGGTACGGCGCGTCTTCGAGCAGTTCGCCGGTGAACAGCGCCGGCCGTTCCGTGGTCGAGACCAGGATGCCGGGCGCCGGCAGCAGCAAGCTGCCCTGGCCCGGCACGCCGGGCGAACCCTGCCAGCGCAGCACAGCGGTGTGTTCGCCGTCGCGCGCATCGACGTCGACCAGCGCGATGTCGAAGCCGATCCGGGTGCTGCCCGGACGCAGCGAAGGCCACTGGTGGAACGGGATCGCCGCCTCGAACTGGAACGAGACGTCGTCGAGCCGCTTGGCCGCGACCCGCACGCCGGTCAGCTGCAGTCCGGTCTGCCGCGAGCCGCCGGGCGACGCGGCGCCGACCCAGTTCCAGGGTCGGCGGGACGACAGTGGCATCAGCTGCAGTTGCTGCTCGTCGCCGCGCGCCGCCGCGCTGTCGCCCTCGGCGCGCGGGAACAGCCGCACCTCGATTCGGTCGACCTGGTCGAGGCTGGCCAGATTCTGCTCGGTGCGAATCTGGTCGTCGCGGATCAAGCCGGCGAGGTAGAGGTGGCTCGCGTCGCAGCTGACCAGAAACTCGGCGGAGGCGTCGGATGGACCACTCCAAACCTCCTTTCCCGACTCTACTTGGGCAGCGCCATCGAGATGGATCGTGGCCGCTTCCGGTGGCCAGTCCGACAGGTCGCCGTCGGTGACTGGCGTCGCTCTGCCGATGGCCAATTCTGCCGGTGCGGTCGGCGCCTGGGCGCCGAGGCCGGCGATCGCGATCGCGCTGGCAAGAAGCGCCGGCAGCAGACCGTGACGAGTGGGCATGGGGGCGCGATGCTAGCTGCCCCGGCGCGCCTTCGACAGCCCCGGCCTGTGGCTGGTGCTGGCTGAGGGTGCGATCACCAGCTGCCGATCACCGCCTCCGCCGCGTCGCTGACCACGGCGCCAAAACCGTTGCCGGCCGCAGGGTCGAGCACGAGGGCCTGGTTGTAGAACCGGGTGCCGACCCAGATCGCGCTGTTCGGGATCGGCAGCTCCCACTTCGCCTGCTGGTTGGTGCCGACGAGTGGCACGATCGCGTCGAGGGAGATGTGCAGGTTGCAGCCCGGCATGCCGACGAAGCCGAGGTCGACGGTCGGGATCCGCTGCCAGCCGAACACCAGGAAGGCGATGTTCTGCGGCAGGTCGAACAGGGTGACTTCGAGGGTCTTGCCGATGCGCGGGGTGTCGCGCGGGATCAGGCGGGTGGCTGGAAGCGAGCCGGCACAGCCCGGTGCCAAGGAGACGTAGGTGCAGGTCGGGCCGACGCGGGCAGTGATCGTGTTGTCCGAGGCTGAGACCTTCACGTAGGAGGTGCCGGGCTCCAGTGGCGGGCCTTGCGGCGCATAGAATCCGATCACGTCCACATTGCCGTCCGAGCGCCTCAGCACGACGTGGTCGAGGCCGGCATCCAGCTCCACATATCCAACGCCAAAAGGCAACGATGGTAGTGGGGCCGGCAGGGACGTCTGACCCCACAGGGCCACGGAGCCGTCCGACAACAGCGCGGCCCCGAAGTCTTCGGCCGCAGCAACCTCCACGAAGGCCAACCCCGCTGGCGCCACAGGAGGCGGCGGACTGAGCCAATAGGGGTTGCCGATGTCGATGATCGTGTTGTCGGAGCGCAGCAGGACCGTCTTGCCGTAGTTGCAGTCCGCGTCGACGTAGTGCTTGCCAAGCGGTGGCGTCGGCAATTGAGAACAGCCCCAGGAGTTGTCGCCGAATGCCACGGCGGCACCATCCGATCGCAAGGCGACATTGTGCCCCGGCCCGACCGAGAAGTTCGGTGTGTAGAGCACGCCTGGCGGCAGAGGCGGCACGTTGCATTGGCCCGAGGTGTTGTCCCCCCACGCGTGCAGGGTTCCGTCGCGTGCCAACGCGACGTTGTGCAGGTAGCCACAGCCGAACGTCTGCCACGACATGCCCTGCAAGGCCGCCGGCACCTGCGTGATGCCCCAGTCGACCCGGCCCCAGCCGATCAGCTCGCCCGCCGCCGTCAGAGCCAGGTTGTGGTTGGCACCGGCGGCAGCCGCGACCCAGCGGGACCGTGGCGACCGGTCGGGCAGCGACGGTGTGTAGGCCTGCAACCACTCGTTGGCGCCCCAGGCGAGCACCCGACCGCTCGCCAGAAGGGCCACCGTGTGATTCATGCCACTGGCCATCTGCACACACCGATCACCCGTTGGAATTGGCGCCACGTCACCCTGATGCAGCGACTGGTTCCCCCACGTCACAAACACTCCATCCGACCGGACCGCATGGCTGTGCCCGAGTCCCGCAGATGCCATGAGATACGAGCACCCCGGCGGCAACGGCGGCACGTTGCACTGTCCCCAGATGTTCTCACCCCACGCAACGGCCTGACCGTCGGACCGGACGGCGACGGAGTGGCGCACGCCCGCATACATGTCCACGTAGGTGACACCCGACGGAAGCAGCGGTACCGAACATTGGCCATACGAGTTGTCGCCCCAGGCGACGATCGTGCCATTGGCGAGCAGCGCCAACGAGAACGGGCTGCCTCCAGCCCTGCACTTGCGCACCGTGCCCTGCGTGACCTGAGGCGGAACCGTCTGTTGCCCGTAGATGTTGTAGGCAGGCTGCCCCCACGCAACCAGGACTCCATCGGAGCGGATGGCAAGCGCATGGGCAGAGCCCGCCGCCATGCTGATGTACTTCACTCCGACCGGCAGAGGCGGCGCCGCGGGTGGAATCATGGAGCTGAGACCCCACAGCACGATGGACCCATCGGAAAGCAAGCCCATGCCGTAGGTCATGACCGCGATGTCGACGTAGTGCGTGCCGGCTGCCGCAGCCGGCACCTCGAAGGTCCGATACGCGTCCTGACCGTTGAGGAACACGCGCCCGTCGGCCCGCACGACACCGGTCAGATCCCATCCCGCGGCCACACTGACGAAACGCCCCTCGCGACCTTCGGTGTCGCTGTTGTACCGGCCCCAGGTCCGAACCGAGCTGGGCCAGACCGTCGGCGCCTGCGCCGCGAGGTGCGGCGCCAGCACACCCAGCACCAAGGCACTCCAGGTCGTGAGCGGGGATGCTGATTTCGGGTCGTCGCACATCGGAGCCTCCGATAGAGCCCGCCGGAGGCCGACCTCCGGCGGGCAGGTTGCACCTACAGGGGAAGCCACATACCCGCGCTGCCCACCATCTCGGTGGTATCGCTGCCGGTGCACGTCAGACCACCCGGCTGCGGGTTGCCTGGGAACCAGCAGATCACTTGCACGGTCATAGCCGGTGCGGGAAGGGGCAGCGCGACCACGAAGTTGATGAGCACACGAATCGAGTGCCCAGGCATGCCGACGCCCGCGAAGATGATCGGCCCTCCGGTCAGGACAGCCTGGGGCACGAAGACCTCGACCCCGTTGATGACGGGAGGGGCCATCAGCAACACGGCGGGAGGCGTGCCGCCGACGCCAGGAATGTCCCACTGCCAGGCCGTGAAGACGAGGCTCGACGGACGGCTGACGATGAGTGCACCATTCATCACGACGTTGGCGGCAGGCGCATCGCCCTCGTACTCCAACAGCATGCGCGACAGGACCGGCGGCGGGTCGCCGATGCGACGGCCGAACGGCGACAGCGCGCAGGCCGGCGTGGACCCGCCCGTCAGCCCCGCCGGCAGCACGAACGGTCCCTGGTCACCCGAGCGGTCCGTGCGACCGATGCCGAACGTCTGCGTGCCGATCTTCGGCGGCAACATGTCGAACACCGAGCGCACCGCATCCGCCGGCACACCGGCGTCCCTCGGCCGACCAGGCAACGGCGCCGGGTAGTCCGCAGCTTCCGTGTAGCCGACGACGTTGACTCGCGCCCTCTGGTCCACGGCTACGCCGCCGCCGGCCGGGTCGTCCAACCCGAACGTCGGGAACGACAGCCCGACCGTCGTGGCGTTGAGCAGGCCCATGGCCGCCGGCCGTTCGTTGGCGGAGAACCCCATCGCCGGCACCATGGAGCCGCCGATCTGCTCCTGCCGCAGTTGCCGGACGCCGCTGGGCGACGCGCCGATCACGTCGGAGATCAGGTAGTAGCTCGCGACGCCGATGTCGAAGTCGGCCCCCCCGGTCGGACCCTGGGTGAACCCTGCGCCGACGATCTGGTCCGGATACTCGTTCCAGCTTTGCACGCCCGTGAAACCGTCGTCTCCGGGCCCACCGAAGAACGCGCCGCCCCGGAGTTCCGCCGAAGCAAGCGTCGGCGGTGGACCGAGTGGGTCTGCAGGGGTGATGCTGGCCAGGAACAGGAAGCCGTCGGTCCCGCCAGCGAACGGGAAAGACACGGGGAGGCCTGTGAACAATTGCGAGTCGTCCGTCGAGCCCACGACTGCCAGACAGTTCCGCGGCACGCCAGCGGCGGCATCGAAGAACCCGTCCCGCAACAGCACGACATCGCGCGCGAGCGTGTGCCGCTCCTCCTCGAAACCTGTGCCGAGGAACTCGATGTCTTCTCGGGAGAGGTCCCCCGGCGTCGCCTGCCTCGTCGGTGCGGCGTCGAACAGGATGATCGTGCCGAAGGTGCCGGCGTTGCCCGCATTGGCGGCGCCCCCCACGACAGCGAACAGGTCGATGGCGGGCTGCGCGGCGTAGTCGACCTCGACCTCCGCCAGACCGAGCGCGCCATCGAGCAGGAAGCTCGACAGACTCGTCGGTGAATGGAACTCGGGAGCCACGCCGGCCGCCGACCTCGACACGCGACCGACGATGCCATCCCACTGACCACTCGGCCCGGCAAGGCAGGCAGCAGCGGCCCGCAGAAACGTGAGCGACGTGCCCGCCCCCGGATCGCCATGCGAGCTGATTCCACAGTACGTCACGACCTCGCGTCCGTCCGACTCGACGCGGATGCTGACGTCGGTGATCGCGCACGAGTGCGCCGGATCGCTGCCGAAGAAGTGGTGCGTCCACCTCAGATCACCGTTGCCGTCCAGTACGGCGATGAAACCGGTTGGTGCGGATGCTGTCGCGGCCGTGAACGACTGGCTCGTGCCCGGCAACTGCTCGTCGTAGGTCTCACCGCAGATGGCGATGCGCGTGGTGCTGGCGTCGGATGTGGGCCAGACAGCGATCGCCCGCGCGTTGCTGGCACGATCCGACGCGCCCGCAAACGCGCTGCTGCCGTAGAAGTACTTCTGCCACTTGATCGACTGGAAGTCCGTCGGGTTCGCCGCATCGAACGGCTCGGCGTTCGTGCACTGGATCATCACGACCTGCCGCTTCTGCCCTGCAAGGAGACTGAAGGGCAGCAACTGCACCATTGCTGGCACCAGCGTGACCGGCTCCGCCGAAGCGCCGGAGAAGATCGCATTCTGGGTCGTGCGCACCTCGACCGTGCCAACCGAATACTGCCTGCCGATGCCCGGCAGCACATTGCCATCGCCGGGCGTCTTCACATCGGCCCAGCCCTCACGGAACTGGTCGATCGGCTCGGGGCTGATGCTGCTCGCGGTCGAGTCGTGGGTCGAGTAGGGACGCTGCACCTGCGCCATCGCAGCAGCAACGAGCAGCACCATCAGGCAGACGATCCGCAGCGCGCCGGCGCTACGGGCGCAGGAGACGCGGAGAGCGGAGAGCGGAGAGCGGAGAGCGGAGAGCGGAGAGCGGGCTACGCAATCTCATGGTCGTCCTTGGCTCGGATCTGCGCCTTTTCCGTCTGCAACGCACCCCGACATTCGGAGTGCATCCTGACTTTCCTTCGACGCGCGTCCCAGCGACGCCGGACTTTCCTCCTTGCGCGCCGGCCCGTCAATCCCCCTGCAAGAGCCAAGAGCCACAACAGCGGGACATGCCGGCCCGGACCCTCCACAGGGCCCGGGTCAACACGCAACCGAGAAGCCGAGCCCCATGCTGCTGGGGCTCGCTTCACGAAGTTGCGGCTCAGCGGCGCCGACGGCCACCGCGCGGGCGATCGCCGCGGTCCCGCGGCGACTCGTCGCCGAGCACGTTCTCGATCGACTCGAGTTCACCGACCTTGCGATCCGGTGCGCTGGCCGGGGTCGGCCGATCCAGATCGGCATCGGCGTCGCCGAACTCGCTCATCGGCATCGGTGCACGGCCGCGCGGATCCGGGCGCTCACCGCGCCCGCGACCACGACCGCGGTCGTCGCGCGGTTCGCGCACGTCACGATCGGCGGGTGCCGCATCGGGACGCGGCGGCCGCGCGGCCTCCGGGCGCACCGGCTCACGATCGCGGTCGCGGTCGCGGCCGTGTTCGCGCTCACGATCCGGGCGGGCCGGACGATCCGGACGGTCGCGATCGGGCGGGCCACTGCGCGCGCCGCGGGCCGGACGATCCGCACCCTCGCCGCCATCGAAGCGCGGGAAGGCAGCGTCGTCCTGACGCGGCGCCGGACGCGGGCCGCGGTCGAAGCGTTCGAAGCGCTCCTCGCGGGCCGGCTCGTCGCGACGGCCATGGCTCGGGCGCTGCTCGTCGCGGCCACGCCCTTCGCGGCGATCGTCGCGCTCCTCGCGCGCCGGCCGGAACGGGGCATCTCCGCGCGGAGCGTCGCCACGCGGCCCATCGCCACGCGGCCCATCGCCACGCGGTGCACGGCCTTCGTCGCGGCGCGGCGCATCGAAACGATCCCGCCCACCACCACGATCCGGCCGTTCGGCACGAACTGGCGGCTCGACACGGTCCGGGCGATCGGCGCGAACCGGCGGCTCGACGCGGTCCGGGCGATCGACGGGAGCCGGACGTTCGACGCGCGCGGGGCGGTCGGTGCGCTCCGGGCGATCCCAGCGGTCGCCGCGATCGGGACGGTCCGGCCGGTCAGGACGATCCATGCGCTCGGGACGATCCACTCGCTCCGGGCGATCGGGGCGCTCCGGACGATCGAAGCGCTCGCCACGCTCCGGCGGCGCGCCGCCAGCCGGCTCGTCGCGGCGCGGACCACGGTCGTGGCGCGGGCCGCGGTCCCCGCGGTCGTCGCGGGGACGATCGAAGCCGCGCTCCGGCCGTTCCCCGCGCGCGGGGCGGTCGGGACGATCAGGGCGATCGGGTCGCTCGGGGCGATCCGGGCGATCGAAGCCACGCTCGGGGCGGTCCGGACGATCCGGGCGATCCTGACGCTCCGGACGATCCGGGCGCTCGGGACGATCGACCGGCGCCGCACCAGCCGGCGCCGGCGCACCACCGCGCTCGGCCAGCAACACGGCCTTGCGGCTCAGCTTGACCTTGCCGAAGTCGTCGATGGCGATGACCTTGACCTTCAGCGTGTCGCCGATGCGCACGACGTCGGTCACGGTGCGGATGAACTCGTCCGACAGCTCGGAGACGTGCACCAGGCCTTCCTGGCCCGGCAGGATCTCGACGAACGCGCCGAACTCCTTGATCGCGGTGACGCGGCCTTCGTAGATCGTGCCCAGCTCGATCTCCGCCGTCATCGAGCGGATGTGCGCGATGCAGGCCATCACCTTCTCGGAGTTGACGCCGGTGACGGTGCACATGCCGCCGTCCTCGACCGAGATCTTGCAGTCGAACTGCTCCTGCATGCCGCGGATGTTCTTGCCACCCGGGCCGATGATCAGGCCGATCTTGTCGCTCGGCACCTGCACGGACTCGAGCCGCGGTGCGTTCGGGCTGATCGTCGCACGCGGCGCGCGCAGCGCCTTCAGCATCTCGCGCAGGATGTGCAGCCGGCCTTCCTTCGCCTGCTCCAGGGCCTCGGCCATGATCGCGCGCGTCAGGCCATCGCACTTGATGTCCATCTGCAGCGCGGTGATGCCGCGGCCGGTGCCGACGACCTTGAAGTCCATGTCGCCGCAGCCGTCCTCGCTGCCGAGGATGTCGGACAGGACCGAGTAGCGCTTGCCTTCCATCACCAGGCCCATCGCGATGCCCGCGACCGGCTGCTGGATCGGCACACCCGCGTCCATCATCGCCAGCGTGCCGGCGCAGGCGGTCGCCATCGACGAACTGCCGTTCGACTCCAGGATCTCGCTGGTGATGCGGATCGTGTAGGGGAAGGCGTCCTTGGCCGGCAGGATCGGCTCGAGGCCACGCTCGGCGAGCGCGCCGTGACCGATCTCGCGGCGACCGGGCGCCAGCATGCGCTTGGTCTCGCCGACCGAGAACGGCGGGAAGCTGTAGTGCAGCAGGAAGCGCTTGCGCGGCTCCGGCATCAGCCCGTCGATGATCTGCTGGTCGTCGGTGCCACCGAGCGTGACGACGCCGAGCGCCTGCGTCTCGCCGCGCGTGAACAGCACCGAGCCGTGCACGCGAGGCAGCACACCGACTTCGATCGTGATCGGCCGCACGGTCTTGGTGTCGCGGCCGTCGGCGCGCCGGCCGCGCAGGATCGCCTCGCGTTCGGCGCCCTTGACGATGTCGCTCAGGATGCCGGCGACCTTGGTGTTCCAGGCCTTCTGCTCGGATTCGGTCGCGGTGTGCGGCGCGTGGAACTTGGCGGACGCCTTCTCCTTGGCGGCCTTGATCGCAGCGCTGCGCGTCTGCTTGTTCCCCGGCGTGACCGGTGCACTACGCAGGTCGGCGCCGAACTCGGCCTCGATCGCCGCGACCAGCTTCTTGTCGATCTCGGGCGGCGTGAACGCCATCTTCGGCTTGCCGGCCTTGGCGACCAGCTCGTCTACCATGCCGCAGATCTCCTGGATGACGCCGTGCGCGAGCTCGAGCGCATCGATCATCTCCTGCTCGGAGACTTCCTTGGCGCCCGCCTCGACCATCATGATCGCCTCGTCGTGGCCGGCGACCGTCAGGTTCAGCTTGCAGTCGACGCCCTGGAGCGTGCTCCACAGCGGGTTGACGATCATCTTGCCGTGCTCGAGGCCGATGCGGACCATGCCGAGCGAACGGCCGTGCGGCAGCGAGCTCAGCGCCAACGCGGCGAACGACGCGATCGCGGCGACGACGTCGGGGTCGTTCTCGCGGTCGGTCGACAGCACCTGCGACAGCACCTGCACGTCGCGGCGGAAGCCGTCCGGGAACATCGGCCGGATCGAACGGTCGATCAGTCGGCAGGTCAGGATCTCCTTCGTCGCCGGCCGGCCTTCGCGCTTGAAGAAGCCGCCCGGGATGATGCCGGCCGCGGCGGTCTTCTCGCGGTAGTCGACCGTCAGCGGGAAGAAGTCGATGCCATCGGGTGACTTGCTGCTGTTGACCGCAGCCAGCACCATCGTGTCGCCGTAGCGCACGACACACGCGCCGTCGGACAGCTTGGCCATGCGGCCGGTCTCGAGGCTCAGCGTGCGACCGCCGATCTCACGTTCGACGACGACGCGGCCGTTGCCCAGCGGCGTGGTCGTGCCACTGCTGCGCGGCCCACTGCTGCGCGGCGCTGTGGCCTGCGGGCTCTCGACGCCATCGTCCTTGGCCTTGGCGCCGCGGCGCGATGCGCCAGTAGGGGAAGTGGTGGATTTGGTGCGGGGCTGCCGGCTCCGCGTCGGGGTCTCACTGTCTGCCTTCTTCTTGCTTGCCATTGTTCTCTCTTCGTTTCGTTGCGCAGCGAACGGGTCGCCGCTGTCAGGCCTGCGCGCTGCCCCTACATGGGGCCCTGGCGTGCAGCGTGGTGACGGGCGGACCCGCCGTTCCCTGTTGCCGCCGCGCCGTGCCGGCGAGGCAGCTGCGTGTCAGGGTGTGCCGGGCCAATGCCGGCGTGCGGAGCGCGATCGCGGTCCGCCTCAGGTTGGCGGGCATGCACGCGTGGTGCACCACCGCCTGTCGGCGGCACGCATCCTGCGTGCGCCGCTCTCGGATAGTTGTCGATGTCCTCCTCGGAACGCGGGCGTTGGCCCGCGGCGAATCACTTGCGCAGGCCGAGTTTCTCGGCGAGCTGGGCGAACTTGGCCGGGTCCGTCCGGCGCATGTAGACGCCCAGACGGTTGCGGCGGTTGACCTTCATCAGCAGGCCGTGCCGGCTGTGATAGTCCTTGGGGTGGCGCTTCATGTGCGCCGTCAGGTCGATGATCTCCGCCGTGAGGACCGCGATCTGCACTTCGGGCGATCCGCTGTCCTTCTCGTGGCGCTTGTTCTCGACGATGATCTGCTTCCTGGTCTCGGCGGCGATGGTCATCCCTGGTTCCTCTTGCGTTGCTCGACACCAGCGCGCCAGAACAGGGCTTCCAGCCGCGCGGTCAACCCCGCTCGAAAGTGGGGCGTCGTGGAAAAGGGCGGCAGGATAGCGACCTGCAGCCATCCGGTGCAACGATCGTCCGACAAAGCCGGCCCGACGGTCGCCAGCCTGCTGCCCGTCGAGCGGGCAGACCTCGGGTCCGGGACAGCGATCAGAGCAGCCGCTGCGGCAGGCGCTGCAGCATCTCGCGGATGGCCAGCTCGCCGCAGCTCCTTGCCATTCCGTCACGATCGCGGGGCGCGGCACCGAGCCCACCCGCCTTCACCTCGCCATGGATCGTCCCGTTCCACAGCGGCTGGCCGTCACGGGCGACGAACGCGGCCTGGAACTGGAAGCGCAGCCGCCGATCGACCAGCAACAGCGACTCGTCCCAGCGCTCGACGCGCAGCGCGAACACCGCATCTTCGGCACTGTGGCCGACGAGGCCCTTCAGCACCGTCGGCGCCAGGATCGACTCGCCGCCCGGTGCGGCCGGCGCCGTTCGCAGACCGGCATCGACGACCGTGGTCGCCAACGGCGAGAACAGGCGGTCCGGCAGCTGCCGCATGATCTCCTGGCGGATGAAGACCAGGTGCCGCTGCACGGTGCCGTCGCCGGTGCCGTCCTCGATGGGCAGCACCGCGACATCGGCGGGACTGTGGGTCGAGAACGCCGGCGTCGGCGCGAACGTCGCCTCGACGAGCACCGGATTGGTCGTCTGGCACGCGGCGGTGAGGGACAGCAGCGCGACGAGGGACAGGGTGGAAGACGACGCGTGAGACATGACCGTTCCTTTGACCGTTCCAGTGCAGACGATTCGGCGGCACCATACCAATCGCGGTCGCCGGCGGGAAGCGCGCGAATGCCCCAGCGGCCGCGGCACGTGGCTCAGGTGGCGGCTTCTGGCGCGGAATCGCCGTCGACGGGCACGAATCGGTTCGCCGCCTCGTCCAGCACCGTGAGCACGCCGTCGACGAGGTCGAAGTGCCAACCGTTCAGCCGCAAATTGCCCGCCTCCACCCGCTCGCGAATCGCCGGGAAGGTCAGCAGGTTGCGCACCGACAACCGGATCGCCAGCCGTTCGCACAGGGTCGCCCGTTCGGCCGGCGGCAGCCGCGACGCCGTCGTCGCCGCCGTGCGCGCCTCCTGCGCCAGACTCATCCACGAACTCAGGAACGGCATCGCCACGCCGGCCGACCTGGTGCCCTGCAGCAGCGCCCGGATGCCGCCGCACTGGCTGTGGCCGAGCACGACGATGTCGCGCACCTCGAGGATGTTGACCGCGAACTCGAGCGCCGCGCTGGTGCCGTGGTAGCGACCGGTCTCTTCGTAGGGTGGCACCAGGTTGGCCACGTTGCGCACCAGGAACAGGTCGCCCGGATCACAGTCGAACACGATCGCCGGATCGACGCGTGAGTCGGAGCAGGCGACCATCGCCACGTTGGGGCTCTGCCCTTCGCGGGCAATGCGCTCGAACAACGCCCGCTGGTCGCGGAACCGCCCGGCGCGGAAGCGCTGCCAGCCGGCCATCAGTTCAGGGATCGGCATGCGGCACTTCATAGCGAATCGCGGCGCTCCTGGCATGCACCCCCCGGGTATCGTGCCGCCCGTGTCGCACCGTGCCCTCCCCGGCGCCTGCGCGCTGGCGCTGCTCGCCGCCTGCGCCGGATCCGACCCGCGCGCGTTCTGGGCGGCAATGGCCGAGGCCGATCCCGCCGCGGCACGCCTCGCTGCCACCGGCGACGGTCAGCGACGCTGCGCCAACGCATTGGGGACCGCGCTCGCCGGCGGCTCGGCAGAGGCCACCGCCGAGTTGATCGCGATCGGCGCGCACGGGGAGGACAGCCAACAGCGCGACTGGGCGCGGCGGCTGTTGTTGTCGCTGTTGCAGCACGAAGGCGACTGGCCCGGCCTGGCAGCGCTGCGCCAGCTGCACCCCGAGCTCGAATTGGCGGCGAATGCGATCCCCGCGGCGATGACGGCATTCCCACGCGCGCGGATCCCGCCGCCGGCCGCGGCCTGCCGGCTGCACTGGCTCGAACACGATTCGGGCCTGCCGATCGTCGGTGCGCGCCTCACCGGCGCGCGCGGCGGTGTGGCGACGCCGATCGTGCTCGACACCGGCGCGGGCATCTGCGTGATCACCGATACGCTCGCCGAGCAGCTCGGCGTGCGGTTCGTCAGCGAACAGCCACTGCCGGTGTTCGGCATCGCCGGCCAGACCAGCGTGGCGCGGGCCGCCGTGCTCGCCGAACTGCAGCTCGGCACGTGGATCCTGCGCGACGTGCCGGCCGCGGTGGTCCCGCCCGAGAACCTGCGGGTGAACGGCCACGACCTGCCGGCGCTGGTCGGCTGGGAGGTCCTGCAGCACGTGCGGCTCGAGTTGTCGGCCAAGCGGCGCGAGATCGTGTTCGACCGCAGCCACACCGGCGCGGACGACGATGGCGAACCCAACCTGGTGCTGCTGACCGAACCACTGGTGCGGCTGCAGTGCAACGACGCATCGGCGCTGCTGCTGATCGACACCGGCTGCACGTTCACGCTGGTCACGCGCAGCCTGGTGCAGCGCCTGACGCTGGCGACGCGCCCCGGCGGTCATGAGACGCTGACCGGCATCGGCGGCGAGAGCAAGATCGACCCCGACCTCGTGACGCAACTGACCCTACAGTGCGGCCCCACCAGGCTGATGCTCGGCGGCCTGCCGGCCTACGACCAGAAGCCGCCCCCGCCCGGCATGCCCCGCCACGACGGGGCCCTCGGCATCGACGTACTGTCCGCGGTGCGTGTCGTCATCGACGGTCCAGCGCGAACGATGACGATGCATGGGCAGTGAGGCCACTTGCGGCCCGCGGCCAGGCCGGCAGAATCATTGCCCATGAAGCGCATCCGCACCGCCCTGATCTCGCTGGCCCTGCTCGCCGGCTGCAGCACGCAGACCGGCCTCGCCAAGAACTCGAACGACCCGGCGGCGAAGGTCACCGGCGCCGACGCAAGCTGCTGCGCCGACGAAGCCACGACCGGCGGCTCCTGCTGCGATGCGCCGACGAAGGCCGGTGCGATGGCCGCCAAGGCAGAGAAGAAGGCCGACGGTTGTGGCGAAGGCTGCTGCGGCGCCTGCGTGCCGGACGCCGCGCCGAAGCAGCCGTAGAGACGGCGACACGGGCGCGTGTTGGCGGCAGACTCTGCGACCAGCGTCGCATGCTCCTATCCCGCGCCCTGCTCCTGCTGACCGTGGCTGCCGGCGGCGTCGCCGCGCCGACGGCCGCACAGGTGCCGCTGCCGGTGCGCGTCACCGCGACCGTCGACACCGCGTTGCTGCCGACCGCGGGCCGCGCGACGCTGCAGCTCGCGTTCGTCGCCGACGAAGCGCTCGCGCACGCATTCTCGGTGCGCGTCGAACTGCGCGCCGCGCGGCGCCTGCTGCAACGCCGCGACCACGCGCCGCCACAGCCGACCACCGGTTGGCAACCGGGCGCGACGATCGCGTATGGGCTGCCGCTGACGTTCCCGCTCGGACCACCGCCGGACGGCGACGGCACGATCGAGGTCTTCGTCGGCCTGCTCGATCCGGCGACCGGTGAACCAGCTCCGCTGCCGGCCGCGAGCGATCGCAGCGGGCTCGTGCAGGTGGCGCAGTTCCAGTTCGTGCCGGCCCAGGTCACCGACGTCGACGCGGTGATCGCGGCGGCGAACGCCCTCGCCGGCAAGGATCCGCAAGCGACCTGGGACCAGCTCGAGTTCGCATTCCGTCGCATCGACAGCTACCCGCAGAAGCAGCAGCTGCAGAAGGCGCTGCTGGTCGTCGGCCGCATGGCGCCGGCGGCGACGACGTTCGAGGAGCGCGACATCGTGCACGAACGCATCGCCGACGAACGCGCGCGCTACCTGCGGCTGATCGCCGGCCGCATGTTCGATCGCGGCAAGCTGCTCGGCGCGCTGCTGCTGCTCGACGCCGTCGGCGGTGCGCTGCAGGAGCAGGCCGATCGCGCGGTGCTGGGCGCACTCGCCTCGGCGCAGCGTGCGACGCAGGATCGCTCGGCGATCGCCGCCAAGGTGTTCGCGCTGAGCAAGGCACAGGAAGCCGAGGTCGCGCAGCTGGTCGAGCAGTACGCCGTGGGCAGCAAGCGGTTGGCGGCGGGCATCAAGCTGGCGAAGAACCCGCAGCAGCGCGCCGTCGGCCGCGAACTGGTGCGCACGCTCGAGTTCACGCCCGAACTGCGCAGCGAGGCGAAGGCCGCGCGCGAGAAGATCGAGCAGGCGTGGCTCGCCTCTGTGCCGGCGGACGAACGCGCCGAGGCCGACGCGGCGCTGCAGCACCCCTGCTGGGCGCGCACGGCGACCCGCAACAGCCACCGCTTCGTGCTGATCGGGCCAAAGCAGCTGGTCGACGGCATCCCCGCCGACAGCCTGCTGCGCTTCGACCTCGCGTATCTGTATCTGACCGACCTGTTCGGCCGCGTGCCGAACCCGGAAGGCGATCGTGTCACCGTCTACTGGAAGGAGCTGTGGGACTTCGGCGGCGCCACCGGCGGCGGCAAGGCGATCAACGTCGGCAACGCCGATCCGGACCACAAGGCGCTGCGCGTCGACACCGGCCTCTACTACCACGAACTGACGCACTGCGTCGAAGACACGCGGCCGGTCTACGCGGGCTTCAAGGAGGGCTTCGCCGACTTCGGCGCGGCGTTCGCGCAGATGGAACTCGGCCAGGTCGCCGGCGGCCGCGCGTCGATCGGCATCGCGCAGCGCGCGTTCCTGCAGGACTACCTCGAGCGCGACCTCGAATACTGGCGCATCCCCAACTACGGGCCGAGCGCCGGCTTCCTGCTGCACTTCGTCACCACCTACAAGAGCGACACAGGCTATCGCTGGGATCTCTACCGCCGCTTCTTCCGCGACTACGCGGCGTGCAAGGTCGACGACGCGCGCACGCCCGACATCGCGCGCGCATTCGCGTTCCACCTGGTGGCCGCATTCGGCGAAGCGGCGTTCGCGGACCTGCAGCGCTTCCGCTGGCCGCTGCTCGACAGCGACCTGCAGGCGGTGGCGCTCGAGCAGCGCGCCGCGGCAGGGCGCGGGATCGGCCCGAACTTCGAGGACTTCCCGGGCTCGCCGGTGCCGCGCGACCGCGTCGCCAGCGACCTCGAGCGACGCGGCGCGGCTACCGACGCGCATGCCAAGGCACTCGGCATCGTGCAGGACTGGTGGGTCATCGGCCCGTTCCGCCGCGAAGGTGTCGACCCCGACGCATTCCGCTTTCCGCCCGAACTCGAGATCGACCTGCAGGCGCGCTACGAGAGCATCGCCAACAACCCGACCTGGCGCCGGCCCGGGCCGAAGCCGGTCACGGTCACCGACACCGGCTGGGCGCAGTTCGACTTCGCCTACCAGGACGACAGCGCGTTCTATGCGCTGACGCACGTGACTGCCGGACACGACCTCGACGCGTGGTTCCACGTGCGCGCCGACGACGACCTGACGCTGTTCGTCGACGACCGGCTGGTCGGCAATTACGACTACGCGACCGGTCCGCTCGGCCCATGGCGCCCCGACTGGCGTTCGCTGCTGCCCGACGCGATCCGCTTCCAGGTGCCGCTGGCGAAGGGCCGCCACAAGGTGCTGCTGAAGGTGCACAACGGCGGCGGCCCGTCCGGCTTCGTGCTCGCGATCGCGCAGCAGAACGGCCTGCCGCTGGACGGCTGGTCGAGCGACGTCGAACCACCGGTGAAGAAGTTCGCAGCCGTCGAGCCGCCCGATCTCGAGCGCTGGACATCCCGCTACAAGGCGAAGGGCAGCGACAGCAGCGCCGTGAAGAAGCTGCAGACCACGGTCGGCGGCTTCCGCGCGCGCAACGGTGCGATGGAAGGCACCCACGACGACCGCCAGGTCGAGTGGCGCAAGTACACCGTGCGCCCCGGCTTTCCCAAGGACTCGCCGTCGAACCTCGCCTGGCTGCCGGAGAAGGCGACCGACCAGCTCGACGACTTCGAACTGACGCTCGACCTCGCCGCCGGCGGCGGACCGCCGAAGCTCGCGGTGATCTTCCAGGGCGACGGACTGCGCGACGCACTGTCGGGCTGGACGTTGTTGTGCGAGCCGCAGGGCGACAAGGTGCGCGCGTACGTGGAACACTATGACCGCCGCATCTACATGAGCGACCTCGTGCCGTACGCGAGTGACGGCAAGAAGCCGACGGAGCTGGTGGTGACGGTGTTCGCGCAGCGGCTGACGGTGCGCATCGGCGATGCGGTGCTGTTCGACCAGGCGCCGATCCGGGTGATCCCCGGGCGGGACCGCATCGGTGTCTGCACCTGGGGCGACACGCCGCGCATCGGCGGGATCGAACTGCGCGCGCCGGCGCGCACGCGGTGAACGCATGGTCGTCGCCGTCGCAGCCGATTCCCTGCTCGTCGCCATCGCCTGCCTCGCCGTCGGCGCACTGATCGGCTGGGTCTTCGTGCGCGCCCTCGCGCGCCAGGACCACCACACCTGGGTGCTCGCGCGTGCGCCGGCGCTGCCGATCCACACGCTGTCGGTCAGTGACGATGCCTGGCTGCGCGGCGACGTGGTCACCGACGCGCCGCTCGTCTGCCCCCACTTCGACGTCGACTGCGTCAGCTACACCTACCAGCGCGAACGCGAACACAGCTGGACGACGACCGACAAGGACGGCAAGACCGAACACCACTCCGAGTGGCGCACGGAGCGCAGCGAAGCCGAGACGATCGACTTCGAGCTCGACGACGGCGACCGCATCCTCGTGCGCGCCTCCCGCGCCACCAACGAGGCCCTGCGCAGCCTGTCGATCGACTACGAGACCACGTCGTTGCGCCACTCGGCGCGGGTGCTCGAAGTCGGGGCTACCATCAGCGTGCTCGGCGTCAAGCAGGACGACGGCAGCTTCGCCGGCGAACGCGAAGTGCCATGCCTGTGGACCCGCGCGACCCGCCAGCGGCGCGTCGCCAGCAGCGCGCGCAGCGAGGGCTGGCTGTTCTTCTTCGCGTGCCTGCTGCCGTTCCTCGGCGGCGGCAGCGCAGTCGCCTGGTACCTGTCGCACGTGCGCTTCGACGGCTCGCCGCTGCGGCTGTGGCTGCTCGCCGCGGCGAGCGGCCTCGGCGTGATGCTGCCGTTCTGGGGCATCGCGGTCTGGAACCGGCTCGTGCGGCTGCGGCAACAGGTCAAGGCCGCGTTCCGCCAGGTCGACGTCGATCTCGCCGTGCGCGCCGGCCTGGTGCCGAACCTCACCGAGGTCGTGAGCGGCTACGCGGCGCACGAGGCGTCGCTGCTGCAGGCGCTGACGGCCCTGCGGTCGGGGCGCAACGACGCGGCCGAAGCCGCGGCGCGCAGCGTGCTGCTGTTGCACGAACGCTACCCCGAGCTGCGTGCCGACACGCTGTATCGCGACCTGCACGAACGCCTGTGGGCACTCGAGGAGAAGCTCGCCCACACGCGCCAGCTCTACAACGACATCGCCACCGAATGGAACGACCGCGTCGCGCAGTTCCCCGGCGTCGCGATCGCGCGGCTGATGCAGTGCCGGCCAGCACCGCTGTTCGCCGGCGACGACGCGCCGCTGCCGCCGCGGTTGGTGGACTGAGACCGCGCCGGCGGCTGGCTACGAAGTTGCGCCCATGCCACCGGAGGCCGCAGTTACGCGGTCACGGATCCCGGCTATCCTCGCACCCTCTGCGCTCCCGGCGTTGGGAAGGCCACCGCTGGAGTGCCCCGGATCCGAACATGAAGCCGCGCGTCTGCCAGAGCGTTCCGTTGGCCCTCGGCATCCTGTTGGCGCTCGCCCCGTTCGCCTCGGCACCACTGGCCGCCCAGGATGCGCTGCGCGGCTGGGGTCAGAACCGGTTCGACACCGATGCCTACGCGCTGCCGGCGCTCGACGTCTTCGCAGCCAACACCGTGGGCGCCGTGCTGCGCGCCGATGGCCGCATCTTCGTGCACGGCCAGACGCAGCTGCCCGATGGGCCGCCGGCGCCGGCCGGCACCAGCTACACGCAGATCACGCTCGGCACCGACCACGGCTTCGGCCTGCTCAGCGACGGAACCATCGTCGCCTGGGCCAACGGCGGCGTGACGCTGGCCGCACCGCCGCTGCCCGCGAACACCACCTACACCGAGGTCTCGGCCGGCGTCATGCACGGGTTGGCACGCCGCTCCGACGGGGTCGCCGTTGCCTGGGGCAACAACCAGTACGGGCAGACCGCGCTGCCGACCGTGCCCGCCGGTGTCGCGGTGCTGCAGGTACATGCGGGCGCCGGCCATTCCCTGCTGCGCCTGTCGAATGGCCAGATCGTCGGCTGTGGTGGCACGCCGGCACGCATCACGGCGCCGGCGCTGCCGGCCGGCGTCGTCTACACGCGGCTCTGGGGCGGCCTCTACCACACGATGGCGCAGCGCTCCGACGGCGTGGTCGTCGGTTGGGGCGACAACAACCAAGGCCAGTGCGATGTGCTGCCGCTGCCGACCGGCGTCAGCTACACCACGATGGGGCTCGGCACCGGCCACACGCTCGCGGCCCGTTCCGACGGCGCCGTCGTCGGCTGGGGCGACAACTACTGGGGCCAACGCGACGTGCCGCCGCTGCCGGCCGGCAAGACCGTCGCGCAGATCGCCGGCGGTCAACAGCACTCGACGATCCGCTTCACGGACGGCAGCGTGCTCGGCGTCGGCATCGCCGCGTTCGCCGGGCCCACGCTGCCGGCACCGAACGGCGAACACTGGCTGGCGGTCGACGGCACCTATCCGATCGTGGCCCAGACCTCGGCCGGTCGGACCGTGCAGTTCGGCGGCAGCGGCACGCCGCCAGCACTGCCGCCGGGCCTGACGCTGACGCAGACCGCTGCCGGCGGCGACCACGTCGTCGCGCTGCGCTCCGACGGGCGCGCGGTCGCCTGGGGCAGCAACGTCGCCGGCCAGCTCGCGATTCCGCCACTGCCGCCCGGCATGACCTACCGCGCGGTCGAGGCGAGCTACGGTCTCTCCCTGCTGCTGCGTTCGGACGGCGCCGTGGTCGGCGCCGGCGGCATCCATCCGCCGCAGTACACGCCTGCAACCGGCACCGAGTACGTCGAGATCGGCTGCCACTACCAGAACATCCTGCTGCGGCGTTCGGATGGTGTGATCCTCGGCGGCAACGGCAGCCCGTTGAGCCTGCCGCCGCTGCCGGCGGGCGTGCGCTACGTCGGCGTCGCCGCGATGCGCACGTTCAGCGCGGTGCTGCGTTCCGATGGCCAGGTCGAGGTGACCGGCAGTCCCTACAGCCCGCTGCCGCCGTTGCCACCCGGCATCGTCTACGTCGCGATCCGGGGCTTCGACGACGCGCTCGCCGCCCGCCGCTCCGACGGTCGTATCGTCGGCGCGGCGTCGGGCGTGCAGGACCCACTGGCGATGCCGCCAGCGCCGCGTCCGGGCGAGTCGTTCGTCGAAGTGGCGCCCGGCGTCGGCCGCATCGGTCCGACCCGGACCTACGTCACCTTCGCGATCGGCTGCGCGGGCACGTTGCCGGCGAGCCGCCTGGTGCCGCGCGACACGCCGTACATCGGCGGCACGTTCGAGGTCACGGTGTTCGACCTGCCCCACGATCTCGCCTGGATGGTGTTCGGCTGGAGCCGCGTGCCGCCGGTGCCGCTGGCCGTCGTCGGCATGCCGGGCTGCAACCAGCAGATCACGCTCGACGTGTTCTCGCCGCTGCTCGGGCAAGCCGGCGTGGCGAAGCACTGGCTGCCGATCCCCGCCACGTCGAGCCTCGTCGGCGCGACCTTCTACCACCAGGCCATCGTCTTCGACCCCGCCGCGAACGCGACCGGCCTCGTCGTGTCGGACGCCGCCGAAGCGGTCATCGGTCGACCCTGATCCAAGACCGATCATGCACAACACAGCCCACCACCCGAGACCGTCGGCGCAGTTCCTGGCGACCCTGTGTGCAGTGCTGGCCGCGGTACCCATGGTCGCCCAATGTGCGCCGGTGTTCGCACCCGGCAACGGCAACATGGGGTTCTGGTCGGCGACCGCGACCGCCAGCGTCACGAGTGCCTGTGCCTGGGATCCCGACGGACCGGGACCGCGCTCCGAGGTGCTGGTGTTCGCCGGCAACTTCCAGGTCGCGGGCAACATCCCGGCGAACGGGCTCGCGACGTTCGACTTCGTGACGGGAACATGGTCCGGGATCGGCGCGGGCGCGCCAAATGGCGCCATCGCCTCGCTGCTGCCGCAGCCCAACGGCGACCTGATCGTCGCGGGTTCGTTCACCACCATCGGCGGCGTCGCGGCTACGGGCGTCGCCCGCTGGGATGGGTCGACCTGGCATCCGTACGGCACCGGCGTCAGCTCCGTCTACGCGGCCGTCGTGATGCCCAACGGCAACCTGATCACCGTCGGCATGGGCGTTCCCCAGCGTTGGAACGGCACCACCTGGCAGCCGATCGCCGCCTCGATCACCAACGGCGGCTGGATCGAACTCGCGGTCGTGATGGCCAACGGCGACCTCGTCGTCGCCGGCCCGGTCTACGCGATCGACGGCGTGTCCGTGCCGGGCATCGCCCGTTGGAACGGCGTCACCTGGAGCGCCCTGCCATCGCCGGGGACCCCACCGCCTTCCGCCTACACGAGCGCGATGTCGGCGATGCCGAACGGGGACCTCGTCGTCTCGCACAACGGTGCGCAACGCCGCTTCGACGGCACCGCGTGGACCACGCTAGGCACGAGTCCAACGGCGCTGAGCGGCTACATGGTGGCGCTGCAGCTGCTCGCGAACGGCGACCTCGTCGCCGCCGGCTACGGCTCGCTGCCAGGTCCCGGCCTGACACACGGCCTCTTTCGCTGGAACGGCACCACCTGGCAGCCGCTCGGCGGCTCGCTGCAGGGCTTCGCGTCATGCCTGGCACTGTTGCCGTGGGGCGGCCTGTTCGTCGGCGGCCAGTTCACCCACGCAGCTGGTGCGCGCACCGACTCCGGTGCACTGCTGGTCGGCACCACCTACCTGGCGCTGTCGCGCGGCATGGCCGGCAACGTGTTCGCCGTCGCCGCGGCACCCGACAGCAGCCGCATCGCGGGCGGCGACTTCTCGGTGCTCGGCGGCACCGCCTGCAACCGCGTCGGGCGCCAGATCGGCGACGTCTGGCATCCGCTCGGCAACGGCGTCGACGGCGACGTGCGCGCGGCGGTCGTGCTGGCGAACGGCGACGTCGTCGTCGGCGGCAACTTCCAGCAGGCCTCCGGTGTGCTCGTGCGCTACGTGGCGCGCTGGAACGGCGCCGCCTGGACCCAGCTCGGCAGCGGCTGCAACTGGCTCGTCAATGCGCTCGCCGTGCTGCCGGACGGCAGCGTCGTCGCCGGCGGCGAGTTCACCACGGCGGGCGGTGTGGCCGCGAGCCGCATCGCGCGGTGGAACGGCAGCGGCTGGGCACCGCTCGGCAGCGGCGTCGACAACCGCGTGCTCACGCTGCTCGTGCTGGCGAACGGCGACCTCGTCGTCGGCGGTCAGTTCGCGTCGGCCGGCGGCGTGCCGGCGCAGAACGTCGCGCGCTGGAACGGCAGCAGCTGGTCGAACCTCGGCAGCGGCGTCGGCTTCGTCGTCGCGTCGCTCGCCGAACGGCCCGACGGCACGATCGTCGCCGGCTCCATCGGCGCGACCGGCGACGCCGCCAAGGCGTGGAACGGCAGCACCTGGACCACGGTCGCCACCTTCAACGGCAGCGGCTCGATCCGCGCCCTGCGCACGCTGCCCGGCGGCGACGTGGTCGCAGCCGGCGACTTCGCGATGCTGTCCGGCGCGCCGGTCCACAACCTGGCGCGCTGGAACGGCACATCGTGGGCGCCGCTGCTCGTCAGCGGACCCGATGCGCCCGCGAGCGCGCTGGACGTCGCCGCGGACGGCACGCTGCTGGTCGGCGGCGAGTTCACGACCGTCGGCGACACCATCGCCGCGCGCTTCGCGCGCCGCGTGCCACCCTGCCCGGCCCAGGGGACCAGCTACGGCGCCGGCTGTGCGACGACGGCCGGCACGCTGACCGTCGCGGCCACCCGCCTGGCGTGGCGCGGGAGCACCGCGCGCTTCGTCGCGGACCACGTACCCGCCACCGCCATCGCGATCGCCCTGACCGGCTTCACGCTGCAGTCCATCCCGCTCGCCAGCGTGCATCCGGCCGGCGGCGCCAACTGCACGCTGCTGACGAGCCCCGACATCCTCACCGCGCTGCTGCCGACCGGCAACGTGGCGCAGTGGGACGTCGTGATTCCCGCCGACTCCGCCCTGGTCGGCGTGGTGTTCCACTCGCAGCTGCTCGCCGCCGAGTTCGACGCGCTCGGGTTGCAGAGCCTGACCGGCTCCAACGCCATCACCTCGACGATCGGTTTCCTGTGACCCGGTTCGCACACATGCACAGCACGCTCTCCGTGTCGTTGGCGTTGCTCGCCGCCAGCGGGTTGTCCGCCCAAGGCAAGCTGCGCTGGAAGGCGGGCGAACCGGCGCCGGGACCGATCGCCAACGGCTACGGCTACGCCTCGGCCTGGTGGGATCCCGACGGCAGCGGCCCGCGTGGCGACGTACTCGTGATCGGCGGCATGTTCGATCTGCCGAGCATCGGCGCGCAGAACCTCGCCTACTGGGATCCGGACGCGCGCGAGTGGGGCTCGTTCGCGGACCAGCCGAACGCACTGGTGCGCGCCGTCGCGGTGCTGACCGACGGTCGGCTGGCGATCGGCGGCTCGTTCACCGCCGTCGGCACGCTGCAGGTCGGGTTCGTGGCGATCTGGGACGGCACGAGCTGGTCGAACCCGGGTGGTGGCCTCAGCGGCAGCGGCACCTACCAGTTCGTCGAGGCCCTGCAAGCGATGCCCAATGGCGACCTCGTCGCCGGTGGCTACTTCGACACCGCCGGCGGCGCGGCCATACGCGGCATCGCGCGCTGGGACGGCAGCCTCTGGCACCCGCTCGGCGCCAACAACGTCCAGCAGACGACCGCCATGGCGTTGCGTGCGAACGGCCACCTCGTCATCAGCGGCACCTTCCCCGGCAACGTCGCCGAGTGGGACGGCAGCGGCTGGACGACATTCACGCCCGGCTACAGCATGCCGGCCTACTCGATCGCAGCGCTGGACAACGGCGACGTCATCGCCGTGGGTCCGTTCAGCATCAGCCGGTGGGACGGCACGACCTGGTCGTCGATCACCGCGGGCGCCAACGGCACCCCGTATGCCCTGCTGCCGCTGGGCCAAGGCCTGCTGCTCGCAGCGTCGCTCAGCGTCAACCAGGGCCCGGGCAACAGCGTCGCGCTGTGGGACGGCAGCCAGTGGACGCCGTTCGCGCCGAGCATCGGCGACGTGCGATCGATGACGCGGCGGCCCAACGGCGACCTGTTCGTCGTCGGCAACCTGCAGGCCACCAGCAGCGAACCGATCCGGATGGTGGCGCGATGGGACGGCTCGGCATGGCACGCGATGGCGCGCGGTTTCGACGACCGGGTCGAGGGCCTGCTGCCGATGCCGAATGGCGATGTGGTCGCGTTCGGCCGCTTCGCGCTCGCCGAGGGCACCGCGACCGCCCGCATCGCACGCCACAGCAGCCAGTCCTGGTTCACCATGGCAGGGGGCGGGCTACCCAGCGGCACGTCCGCGCTGTGCGGCGACGTCGACGCGCTGGGCAACGTGTGGCTGGCGACCGACGTGACCTCGCTGCCGGGACCGGGCAACGTCTTCCGCTGGACGGGCGCCGGCTGGCAGGCCATCGGCACGGCGATCCGTTTCGTCTCTGCGCTCGCCGTCACCACGAACCATGGCGTCACCGTCGGCTGCTCGGGCCCGTACGGCAACGAACCGCGCATCACGAGCTGGAACGGCCAGCAGTGGGTGCAGTACGGCCAGGGTCTCGACTGGGCCGTGCGCGCCGTGCTCGAGCGCCACGACGGCGACCTGGTCGCCGGCGGTGAGTTCCTGTTCTCGGGATCGACGCCTTTGTCGCGCATCGCGCGTTGGGACGGCGCGGCGTGGCAGCCGATCGGCCCTGGCCTCGACGGACCGGTGCGCACGCTGATCGAACTGCCGGACGGCGACCTGATCGCGGCCGGCGACTTCGTCAACAACGGCGACTTCACGCAGCAGCTGAACCTGATCGCGCGGTGGGATGGCACCGCCTGGCAACCGCTCGGTGCCGGACTGTCGGGCGACCCGGGCGCTTCGGTGCGGGCGCTGCTGCTGCTGCCGAACGGCGACCTCGTCGTCGGCGGCGACTTCCTCTATGCGGGCGGCGGGCCGGCGCGCGGTATCGCCCGCTGGGACGGCACGGCGTGGCATGCCATCGACGGCGGCGTCGACGGCACCGTGCTCGCGTTGGCACAGACCTTCGACGGCGACATCCTGGTCGGCGGCACCTTCGCGCACACTGGCCTGGGCCACGCCGCACACTTCGCGCGCCTGCGCACGAGCTGGCCGGCGCTCGCGACCGGCTACGGCACCGGCTGCAACGGGGTGTCCGGTCCGCTGACACTCGAAGCTGGGCAGCTGCCGTGGCTCGGCGCCACCTACCGGGCGACGTGTTACGGCGTGTCGCCGACCGCGATCGGCATCAACCTCTACGGTCTGACGCCGGTGCTGTCGCCGCTGGCTGCGGTGCACCCATCCGCCGCCGGCTGCGACCTGCTGACGCTGCCCGACTTCGTCCAGCTGCAACTGCCGGCGCTAGGCGTGCTCGAGTCGACGTTCGCCGTGCCCAATGATCCGAGCCTGCTGCTGCAGCAGATCTACCATCAGATGCTGGTCGCCGAACTGGACGTCAGCCTCGACATCACCAATCTGGCAGGATCGAACGGGCTCGAGCTGACGCTGGGTTCGTTCTAGGTGCCACGCGGCCCGACGGCCGCAACCCAACGCGGCCATGGACCATCGGCAGAGCGGCGTGGTTCGCCCGCGGAACGCCAGTTCCGCACCAGCCGGGACCGCGTGATGTCGTTGTAGATCGGCTTCACGAGCCGCCGCCACAACGTCGCCGTGCGCGAGCGCCGCCGGGCCTCGGGCATCGCCGCGTCGCCGCCGCCGATCGCACGCAGGTAGGCAACCCGGTGCTTCGCCACCTGCCGCATGTCCTCGCCGGCGCGCGTGGCGAACGTCCGGCCGCGGCGCCGGTGGATGCTCGCCAGCTGGAAGTCGACGAGCGCCGGGTAGCCGTCGTCGCCGACGAGCACGTTGCCTTCCTTGTGCAGGTCGTTGTGGCAGACGGTGCGCTCGTGCAGCAACGACACCAGCTCGGCGAGCTGGTCGAAGAAGTCGAGCGGCAGTTCCGTCGCCGTGGACAACGGCACCCCCGGCAGCCACGACCGCATCAGTTCACCGCGCCGCGCCCCGTCGAGCACTCTTGGCACACCAGGAATGTCCTCGAGCACCCGCAGCGCCGCGCGTTCGCGGGCCAGCAGCAGACGGGCTGCAGTCGCCACGATCGGCGTGCTCGCGGCTACGCGCCGCACGACACGACACTCCGGGCAGAGCAACACTTCGATCCTGCCCAGGGTGTCCCGCTTCAGCACGCGCTCGACGGCGAAGTCGACCACGGGCGGATTGTCCAGGCGCGGCCCGGCCGCGGCAACTCGTGGCGCGTCGGGTCAGCGTTTCGCGATCGCAAGCCGCACCGCCGCGCCGTCGCCACTGCCGACCTTGCCCTCGGCGACGAATGCGTGCTTCGGCGGCGCGCCGAACGCGACCTCGGTCGCGAGCACCTGTTCCTGCACGTAGGCGAGGTGCTGTTGCAGCGCGGCGGCGGTCGTTGCATCGGTCTCGACGGCGAGCGCGATGCGGTCGCTGACGTGCAGGCCGGCGTCCTTGCGCGCCTGTTGCACGAGGCGCACGAAGTCGCGCGCTGTGCCTTCGGCTTCGAGTTCGGGCGTTACTTCCGTGTCGAGCACGAGGACCATGTCGTTGGTGGACAGTGCTGCAACTACCCACCGGC